>NZ_JBDZYD010000015.1:0-276412 GCF_040064235.1 Amycolatopsis melonis | reverse complement strand
GGTTCTAACCCGAATTACCACTCACGACAAGCCGCGGCAGACCCGTCAGCCTGCCCGCAGCGTCCACTGCTGGTTCGCCTGGCGGTTGCAGGTCCACAGGATCAGCCGTGTCCCGTTCGCCGTGCCCTGACCCGTGGCGTCGAGGCAGCGGCCGGACTGGACGCCGGTGATCGTGCCGTCGGCGTTGACCGTCCACTGCTGGTTGGCCTGGCCGGAGCAGGTCCAGATGATCACCGGGGTGCCGTCGGCCGTGCCCTGGCCGGAGGCGTCCAGGCACTTGTTGCCTGCCGTCGTCAGCTGCCTGCCGTTCGGGGTCCACGGTGCCCCGGCGCAGTCCTGCAGCTGGACCGGGGTGCCGTCGGCCGAGGACGGGACGCCCGCGCAGCGGCCCGACTGCGTGCCGTAGATCTGCCGGGCGGTGGACTGGCCGGGCGTGCCGAGGCTGCCGGGGATCGTCTGCAGCGCGGCGAACCACGTCGCGGCCATCTTGTCGTAGCCGCCCGCCGTCGGGTGGACGCCGTCGATCAGGTCCGCCGTGGTGAGCGCCGCGTGCATGTCGACCAGGTGCACGTGCTTGCCGGCGTTCTGGTTGCGCTGCACGATCCCCGGCACCGCCGCGTTGAAGGTGCGCGCGGCCGATTCCCGGCCGCTGTCGGTGATCGGGATGATCGTCGCGACGAAGACCTCGGCGTCCGGTGCCGTCGCGGTGATCTTGTCGACCAGGCCGGACAGCCGGTCCGGGGCACGGGCGACGTCGTAGTTCTGCAGGATGTCGTTCGTGCCGATGTGCAGCAGGACCGTGTGCGGGGTGGTGGCGCGCAGCCAGGAGACGATGTTCGCGTCGATCTGGTCGATGCGCCACCCCGGGTGGCCTTCATGGTCGTGGTCGCCGAGGGAAGCGGGACCGTTGGACTGCGACCCGACGAAGTCGATCCGGTAGCCGCCCGCCGTCGCCCGCTGCCACAGGCCGATCCGGTACCCGCCGGGCACCTGCGTGCCGTCGGTGATGGAGTCGCCGAGCGGCATCACCCGCGTTCCGCCGTTCGAGTCGGCGGCGGCGGCCGGGGTGGCAGGCAGGACGGCGGCCAGTGCCGCCGCGGCCGCGACGAGCCACCTGAACCGTGTTCGCATGCTTACTCCTTCAGGCACCGGTGATGGTCCACTGGTTGTTGGTGCTGGAGTTCGGGGTCCACAGGCCGACGGTGGACCCGGACGCCGAGTTGCCCATGCCGTCGAGCGCGGTGCCGGTGCCGCGGTTGACGATCTGGTAGCGGCCGTTGCCCAGGCTCGTGAGCCGCCACTGCTGGTTGACGCCGCCGTTCCACGACGCCTGGACGCAGATGGCCCCGTTGGCGCTGTTGCCGCCGCTGTCGGCGACCATCCCGTTGGTGCGGTTGACGATCCGGTAGTAGCCGCCGCCCGCGTCGGTCAGCTGCCACTGCAGGTTCGTGCTGCCGTCCCAGTTCCACTGCTTGAGCGGCGAGCCCGAAGCGACGTTGCCGCCGCTGTCGAGCACCAGCCCGGTGGTGACGTTGGCGATCCTGGCCCAGCCGGTCGGCAGCGGAGCACTGCCGGGCGTGGGGATCTGGCCGGAGAACCTCATCTTCACCACGTACGCCGGCGCGCTGAACGGCGGCGTCGACGACGGCATCGTGATGTGCAGGCCCGAGCCGTCCTGGGTCCGGCCGGTCAGCGTGGTCGCCGAGCCGTCCGGGCCGAGCAGCTGCACCGACGTGAGGCCGGCCAGGTTGATCCGGTTCGAGCCGAGGGTCGTGATGTGGAGCGTGCTCCCCGGCCAGCCCAGCACGGTCGCGTACAGCACGGTGTTGTCCTTGCTGCGGGTGAACCGGATGTCGGTCGCGGTGCCCTCCACCGGGGTGGTGAACGAGCCGCCACCCATCTTCGTCGGCCCTTCGCCGTACACCGACCAGGCGCGGGTGGCGTAGACCGATTCGCCGAACCGCTTGAGGTAGTCGCCGATGCCGAGCAGGATCGTGCGCTGCCCGGCCGGGATGGTGCCGTCGGCCATCGGCGCGATGTTCAGCAGCATCGTGCCGTTCTTGCTGACCCGGTCCAGCAGCGAGTGCAGGATGGCCTTCATCGAGTAGTAGCCGATGCCGACGGTGTAGCACCAGCTGGAGCTGGAGATGCTGTCGTCGGTCATCCAGTACGGGGTCATCAGGTCCCCGGGGCCGCCGCGTTCGAAGTCGAACACCTCGCCCCGGTTGTTGAACCCGTCCTTGTAGGTGGCGACGACGTCCTTGTTCCACGCGACGGCCTGGTTGTAGTAGTGCGCCAGGAAGTTCAGCCGCTGGGCCTCGTCGACCTGGGTCAGGTTGAAGTCCTGGTAGACCAGGTCCGGCTGGTAGCCGTCGACGACCTCGCGCAGCTTGTCGTACCACAGCTGGTTTTCCGCGGCCCGGCCGTTCTGGCCGAACAGACGGCGCAGCGACTCCGTCGGCTGCGTCGGCACGTGGTCGTAGTAGCCGGTGAAGTGGTACGCGTGGTGCAGCGCGGCCAGCAGCTTGAGGCCCTTGCCGCGGATGGCGTCCGCGTGCAGCCGCAGCAGGTCCAGCTTCGGGCCGGTGCGGACCGAGTTCCACTCGTTGGCCGTGCTGTTCCACATCGAGTAGCCGTCGTGGTGCTCGGCGACCGGCCCGGCGAACTTCGCGCCGGCGTCGGCGAACAGCTGCGCCCATTCGGCGGGGTCGAAGTTTCCGCCCGCCGACTTCAGCTTCGGCGCGAACTGCACCCAGTTGCCCGCCTTGTCGCGGGCGCCGTTGATGAAGTTCTGGTACGGCCACGCCGACGGGTCGCCGTAGACCTGCTTGTGGTGGTTGTTCTCGTTGGACCCGGCGATGTACATGTTCCGCGGGTACCACTCGTTGCCGAACGCCGGGACGCTGAACACGCCCCAGTGGTAGTAGATGCCGAACTTGGCGTCCTGGAACCACTCCGGCGCGGGCGGGTGCTGGTCGACCGACGACCAGCTCGGCGTGTAGCTGCCGGGACCTTCGGTGGCCCAGACGGTGCGCACGCGCAGGACGTCGGCCGCCACGGCGAGGCCGGCCACCGCGAGCAGCCTGCGCCGGGACAACTGGAACGAAGTCATGGCGGGGCCTTTCAGTTCAGGGACCACTTCTGGTTGTTCGCGCCGGTGCAGGTGGCGAGCTGGACGGGGGTGCCGTTCGCGGTGCCGCCGCCGGTGACGTCGAGGCACAGTCCGGATTGGACACCCGTGACGGTTCCGTTGGTGTTGAACGTCCACTGCTGGTTGTTCTGCCCGTTGCAGTTCCAGATGATCACCTTGGTGCCCGGGGTGGTGCCCCGGCCGGAGGCGTCGAGGCAGCGCAGGTCGCCGCCGCTGTAGACGGTCAGCTCGCCCGCGGGGGTGCGGGTCCACGTCTGGTTGCTGCCGTTGTTGCAGTCCCAGATCTGCACCTGGGTGCCGGGCGTGGTGGAGATGCCGTTGACGTCGAGGCACTTGTTCGCGCCCGCCGCGCGCACGGTGCCGGTGGTCGGCGTGCCGCCGCCGGTGCTGTAGCCGGCCGCGGTGATGCTGGCCTGCACCGCGTTCTCCGTGGCGTCGCTCGGGTAGCCGCTGGTCACGGCCCCTTCGAAGAACTCGCCGACGCCGGAGTTGCTGTTGTCGCCGCCCGTGCCCAGCAGGATCGACGGCTCCAGCTTCATCGGCGAGTACCCGCGCGGCAGCCCGCCGGAGTACGGGGTGGTGAGGCCGCCGGTGGTGGCGTCGCCGTACTTCAGGGTGAAGTTGCTGGTGCCGTTGTTCTTCTCCCACGCGCTGACGAACGGGTGGTGCACGCCGGGGTTGTTCGGGTCCTTGTTGGAGCCGGTTCCAGTGTGGTACATGCCGTTCTCGAGGTCGGCCTCGACCCACGGGCCGGTGCCGGTGCAGCCGCCGAACCAGCAGGCGGTGCCCCAGTAGATGGCGTTCATGGTGGCGTTGCCGGTGTCGTTGTGGGAGATCTCGCCGCTGCCGTAGTCGAAGCAGCACCACTGGTTGACGTAGTTCGACGAGGTGATCATGTAGATCCCCTCGGGCTGGGCCCCGACCGGGACGTTCTTCGCGTTGTCGATCCGGTAGCCGACGCCCTGGGTGACCTTCACGCCGTACACCGGGTGCCCGCCTGCCATCACCGGCAGCGCCATCGCGTCCGCGCCGATGTCGGACCCGTTCGGGCCCGGGCCCTTCCAGAACCCGCCCCACGAGATCGGCAGGTCGTTGTGGTTGGCGGTCTGGTCGTAGATCTTCGTGATCGTGCACCGGGTGCCGGCACAGAACGTGACCTGCGGCGCCGAGTCGGCGTAGCCACCCGCCGTCAGCAGGCCGATGTCCAGGTACTTCTGGTCCGAGGCACGCTGGATCTGGTACAGCGGCCCGGCGTACGCGCCGAACAGCGCGCGGGTGGTGCTGTGCGCCGTGACGCACGGGGTGCCGCCGGCGGCGTAGATGTCGCACGCCTGCTGGGTGGCGGCCTGGGCGGCGGAACCCGCGGCGACGGCGGCCCCGGCGGCGAGCGTCAGCGCCGTTGCGGCGGTCAGCAGTGCTCTGGCGAGGGAACTTCTGCGCAGGAACATGGCGGGTCCTTTCAGCCCAATGACCACTTCTGGTTGTTCGCGCCGGTGCAGGTGGCGAGCTGGACGGGGGTGCCGTTCGCGGTGCCGCTGCCGGTGACGTCGAGGCACAGCCCGGACTGGACGCCGGTGATGGCGCCTGCCGCGGTGACCGTCCACCGCTGGTTGGCGCCGCCGTTGCAGTTCCAGATCACGATCTTCGTGCCGGGGGTGGTGCCCTGCCCGGAGGCGTCCAGGCAGCGCAGGTCGCTGCCGCTGTAGACGGTCAGCTCGCCCGCGGCGGTGCGGGTCCAGGACTGGTTGCTGCCGTTGTTGCAGTCCCAGATCTGCACCTGGGCGCCGGGGGTGGTGGAGACGCCGTTGACGTCGAGGCACTTGCCCGCGCCAACGGCACGCACCGGGGTCGCGGCCGGGGTGCTGCCGCCGGTGCCCGCGGCGGCGATCACCTGCTGCGCGCCCGACGGCCAGCTGGTGCCGCTGACCTGGACGTTCCCGGTCAGGACGTTGTTGTGCGGCGGCCCGGTGGCCACCTGCGTCGCGCCGCCGTTGTACCAGTTGCCGCTGAAGGTGTTGTCACTGGTGTTGTTGCTGTTGTTGGCGTTGGTGAACGCCCACACGCCGGAGTCCTGGATCACGTTCGCCGACACCTTCACGTACCGGGAGCCTTCGTCCAGGTACAGGCCGACCGTGCGGTTGTTGTCGTAGATGTAGTTGTGGTCGATGGAGCTGCCGGGGTTGGCGGAGAGGTTGTAGATGCTGCCGCCGTCGTGCATCAGCTTCTTCGTGCCGTGCACGCGGTTGTAGCTGACGACGGTGTCGCGCAGCGTGGTCGGCGTGGTGTAGACCGGCTGGAAGTCGTACAGGCCGCGGTTGCGGTAGTCCTGGCTGCCGCCCTGGTCGTTGGCGCCCCAGCCCCAGCCGACGTCGATGCCGTCGTAGGTCAGGTTGGCCACGTCGTTGTGCGAGATGACCGCGTGCGTGACGTAGGTCGTCAGGATGCCCGCCATCTCCTTGTAGTCCAGTGCCACGCGGCTGACCGTGTTGTTCGAGATCGTGATGTCCCGGTTGGTCATCGCCGCGTTCGACGGGTGGTGCGCGTCGGGCCGCACGCCGCCGGCGACGATGCCGCCGCCCGAGTTCTCGGTGAAGGTGTTGTGGTCGACGGTGATCGACGACGCGCCGAGTCCGACACCGGAGGCGTGGGCGTTCGCGTCGTTGCCGATGCCCAGCGCCACCTGCCCGAGGTGGGTGAAGGTGTTGCCGCTGAAGGTGATCCCGCTGGCCGCGGAGACCTGGACCGCGGCGGGTGCCTGCGCCCAGCTGTTGCGGGCGCCCTCGAACAGACGGCAACCGGACTGGCAGGAGGTCAGGAAGTCACCCGGCATCGGGGCCGCGGCCGGGAGGAACGTGCCGGTCTGCTGGTTGGCGTAGCCGACCGACGTGCTCGGTGTGAGCCACGTCGTGTGCTCGAAGCTCAGCCCCTTGAACGTGAGGTTGCGCGCCGGGTTGTCGTACGTGCCGCTGATCTGCACCAGCGACGTCAGCCGCGGCAGCACGACCTCGTGGCTGCCGGGCACCCAGCCGCCGGGTGCCTTGTAGTAGAGCTTCCCGGCCTGCGGGTCCAGGTACCACTGGCCGGTGCTCTTGAGGAAGGAGTAGGAGTTCTCCAGGTACAGCTGCCCGCCGCCGAAGGGCTTGGCCAGCGTGTCGTAGCCCCAGTTGTTGTTGTTCCACGCGGGCTGCTGCATGGTGATCGTGGTGCCGCTGATCCGGTCGACCGGGGCGTAGCGGTCGGTGAACGAGTTCTGGCTCTCCACCTCGATCCGGTTCTGCTGCGGCAGCGTGGCCAGGTAGTTCAGCGCGGAGTTGCGGATCGTCATCCCGGTCGTGGTGATCTGCACGTCGTTGCGGGACAACGGGATCGCCGCGCGCGGGGCGAGCGCGCCGTCGACGAACAGCTGCCGGGAGTCGCTGCCCGCCGGCACGGACGCCACCCAGATGTTCTGGCCCGCGTCCTGCACGGACCAGCCGGTGACCGGGCTGCCGCCGGAGAGGACCGCGGTCTGCCCCGGCGCGGACTGCCAGGTGACGCCGGAGTCGGCGCTGGTGAACGACAGCGGCGCGGACAGCCGGTAGGTGCCGCCTGCCAGCTGCACGACGACGGTGTTGCCCGCCGCCTGGGCGCGGGCCAGCTGCTGGGCCTTCGCCGGGGTGGCGACCGGCTGGTCCGGCGTGCCCGGGTTGGCGTCGTTGCCGGACGGCGAGACGGCGATGGTGACGGTCGCGGCGTGGGCCGGTGGTGCGGCGAGCGCGGTCGCCACCAGAGCGGTGGCTAGCGCGGCGATGGTGCGCGGCAACATGGCGGGGACCTCTCGGTTACGGGGTGTCGAAGGGGGAGCGGTAGGACGGCGTGCGGGTGCGCAGGCCGAGCCGGAGGGTGAGCCGGACGGTGGTGGACCGGGGCAGCCGCACGGTCAGCCACGGCCCGTCGACCCGGGTCGGCACCGAGGTGATCCGCGGCTCGGTGTGCCCGTAGTCGTAGAGCCCGCCGACCCAGGACGGGTCGTCGCAGGCGGTGTGGTGCGCGGTGTGGATGGTGTGCTCGCCGAACGCGCCTGCCTGCACGACCACCGCGTGGTCGGTGCCGGGATCGAGGTTGACCAGGTCGACGACGGTCGCCTCGGGATCGATCCGGGAGACCAGCGCGGCGACCGACGGCGGCAGCCCGGGCCGCCGCGCTCCGGCGTCGTGGTAGCGGACGCGGGCCTGTTGCAGGCCGCCGTTGTACAGCACCTGCGGGCCACCCCACGTCAGCTGGACCAGCGCCTCGGTGACCACCGGGTTGGTCTGCTGCCACAGGTGGATGTCGGCCTCGGCGACGTCCTCGCCGCGGTGGCGGTCCATCCGGGCGAGGCGGTGGCGGACCTGGGCCTGCGCGGCGGCGAGGATGCGCTCGGGGTAACCGGGGTCGTCGCCGGCGAGGAAGGCCAGCCACGGTTCTTCGTGCCCGGCCTCCTCCTTGGTGCGGAACGGCCGCACGGTCCGCCAGTCGTACCCGCTGGCGGCGCGCAGCCGTTCGAGCCGTTCGCGGTCGGCCGGGGCGGCCGAGTGGTGCCACAGCGCGGTCGGGACGGCCATCATCATCGGGTTGTGGTCGAACCAGCCGCGGTCGGCGTAGCGGAACGGGACGTGCAGGGTCGGCGTGTGGACGTCCGGGCCGAGCTGGGCGGTCCACCGGGACTGCAGGCTGGAGTCCGCCTCGGCGAACGTCATCACCTTGCCCTGGGCGATGATCTCGTCCAGTGCCGGGCGGACCAGGTCGAGGAACGACTCGTCCCCGGTGGCCGCGACACCCGCGAGGGCGGCGATCGTGGCGGCCTGCCCGACGCTGTACCAGCCGTGCGGCCACGACCAGCCGTAGTGGCCGCCGTACCAGCGGCCCGCCATGAGCCCGCCGACCGTGCCGTCCGGGGCGACGTTGTCCGGGACGATCCCGCCATTGGCGGCCGCCCGGGCGCACCAGGCACCGGCGTACTCGGCGATCCAGTCCCGGTACCGCGGCTCGCCGGTCAGCAGCAGCGCGTTGAGCACGAGCCCGGTGGCGGCCAGGTTGACCGCGGTGTCGCCGACGCCGGCGCGCTCGCGCAGCTCCCGGCCCAGCCGGGGATCGTGCTCGCGCGGCGGCTCTTGGGCACCGGGCGGCAGGACCCACTCCAGCGGGAAGCCGTACATCCGGGCCTCTTCGGGCAGCCACGGATACGAAACGCCGTCGAACAGGCCCTCCCGCGTCCGGTCGCTGCCGTTGTGCGGACGGCGGATGATCCGGTGCACCGGGTCGTAGTTGCCGTGCGCGGGATCGACGTAGAGGTCGGCGAACCGCCGGGCCCGCGCGGCCCAGCGGTCCGGCGCGGCCAGGCACAGGAAGTAGAACAGCAGCAGGCTTTCGCCCTGGTGGAACCAGTCGTACCCGCGTTCGTACTCGTCGTGCAGCATGCCCAGCTCGGTCAGCTGCCGGGTGACGCCCTCCCAGTGCCGCTCGGCCGCGGGCAGCAGGTCGTCGGCCCCGCCGAGCAGGTAGAGCTGCGGCCAGTTGAAGAACGTCTCGTAGAAGTCGTCCACCCCGTCGCGCGTGCCGAGCCCGCCGCGGTAGGCCAGCCGTCCGTCCGGTTCGGTGAAGCCGTCCTCGAACGCGCGCCAGGCGCGGTCGAGCAGGTCGAACAGGCCGCGCTGGGCCAGCGCCCAGCCCGGTGGTTCGAGCAGCGGCACCGATGCCGTGATCACGGGGTCCATCCCGGCGTCCTCCGATCGCGTTGGCGGGTCAGTGCTTGGTGGCTCCGGCGAGCATTCCGGTGACCAGGAACCGTTGGGAGAACAGGAAAACGACGAGCACCGGCGTGATCGCCAGCAGGGTGGCCAGCGCCAGCACGGGCCGCTCGACGGCGAGCCCGGCCGCGGTCGGGTTGAACTGCGGGACGTCGTTCAGCAGCGTGCCGAGCCCGACCTGGACCGGGAACCGGTCGCTTTCGGGCAGCACCACGTACGGCAGGAAGTAGTTGGTCCAGTTCGCCACGAAGCTGAAGAACCCGACCAGCGCCACCACCGGCGCGGCCAGCGGCAGGGCCACCCGGCGGAACGCGCCGAACTCCGAACAGCCGTCCAGCCGCGCGGCGTCGAGCAGTTCCTCCGGCAGTGCGGTGTGGAAGTAGATGTAGGCCAGGTAGACGCCGAACGGGTAGAACGCGTACGGCAGCACCACCGACCACATCGTGCCGATGAGGTGCACGGCGTTGAGTTCGAGGAACAACGGCACCACGAGGGTGGCGTTCGGCATGAGCATCACGACCAGGGTGGTGACCAGCAGCGTGCGCCGTCCGCGGAACTGGGTCTTGGCCAGCGCGTACCCGGCGGGGACCGCCACGCACAACGTGATCACGAGCGCGAAGAACGCGTAGAGCGCCGAATTGCCCAGCCACCGGAAGATCGCCCCGCCCTGGTAGACGGTGAGCGCGTGCCAGTTGGCCGCCAGCGCCTGCCAGGAGCCCAGTGCCAGCGGATGACTGTGCACGAGCTGGTCGTCGGTCTTCGTCGCGGCCAGCACCAGCCACAGCACCGGCAGCACGAAGAACAGCGCGAACAGCCCGAGCACGAGGCCGGGCAGCAGGTGCCTGCGCACGCGGTCAGTCCGCATCGAAGAACCTCGACCGCGTCACGAACACCGCCGCCGCGCACACGCTGACCACCAGCAGCTCGACCGAGATCGCGGCCGCGGTGCCGACGTCGTCGTACTGGAAGGCGAAGTCGTAGGACAGCTGGTTGAGCGAGTAGTCCCGGCCCGCCACGCCGACGCTGGCCTGCGCCAGCAGCTGCGGCTCGACGAACAGCTGGGTGCCGCCGGCGAAGGCGAGGATCACCATGTAGACGATCCACTTGCGCAGCAACGGGATCTGGATGTGCCACGCGGTCTTCCAGGCGCCGGCGCCGTCGATCCGGGCCGCTTCGAGGACGTCCGGGGACACGGTGTTCAGCGCCCCGTACAGCACCACGATCCAGCCGCCCGCACCGGTCCAGAACGCGATGAGCGTGAACAGCACCGGCAGGTGGTCGAGCGCGACGACCTCGCCGAACGTCCCGAAGCCCAGCCCGCGCAGCAGGAAGCCCGCCGGGCTGACCGCCGGGTCCAGCATGAACAGCCACACCAGCACGCTCGCCGCGCCGGCCAGCGCGCCCGGCAGGTAGTACAGCAGCCGCAGGGTCCGGCCGGTGGCGCGCGTGCCGAGCCGGTGCAGCAGCAGGGCCAGCGCGACCACGAACACGACCAGCGCGGCCAGCCAGAGCACCAGGTACAGCGCGACGTGCCCGGCGGCCGCGGCGAACCGGAAGTCCCGTGCCGCGGTGAGGAAGTTCGTGAAGCCGGTGAAGCCGCCGCCGGCGTCGGTGAACGCGAAGGAGATGGCGTATCCGGTCGGGACGACCCCGAAGGCGATCAGCAGCGCCAGGTAGGCGGCGACGAAGGCGTAGCCCGCGCGCCCGGCCCGCCGTCGCTGCGCGACCGGCGCGCTCATTGCTGCTTGACCTCGTACCCGGTGGCGCGCGCGTGGTCTTCGATCGACTTCTGCCACTCCGGCAGCAGCGACACGATCGGCTTGCCCGCGGTCAGGCCGGGGGTCACCGTGGCCGCCCAGATCGCCTCCTGGCTGAACTGGCCGTAGCCCCAGCCCGGCCAGACCTGCCCGGCGGCGGTCTGCAGCGGCCCGGTGACGTCCCCGGCGTAGTAGCCGGACGCCGCCTGGCTGGCCAGCCAGGTCTTCGCCGCCGGCCGGTAGGCCGGATAGCCGGGCGCGAGCTTGCCCTGGTAGTCGTCGGCCGTGGTGACCCACACCAGGAAGTCCGTCGCCGCCTTGAGGTTGTGGCTGTGGGCGGACAGCAGCCAGGTCCCGCCGCCGACGTTGCCCACCGACGGCTGCGGATCGCCGGGCCACTGCGGCATCGGGGCGGCGGACACCCGGCCCGCCGGGGTCTTGAAACTGCCCTGGAACAACGCGCCGCCGTACCAGGACGGGCCGGGCATCAGCAGGATCTTGTCGGCGGAGTTCTTGGCGAAGTCGGAGCTGAACACGCTGCTGGTCGACATGCTGCCGGCCTTGACGAGCGTGTCGAGCAGTGCGGCCATCCGGGTGCACTCCGGGCCGGTGGCGTTCACCGTCACGGCCTTGGGCCCGGTGATCCGGTTGGCGCCGCACTTGCCCGCCCACAGGTAGATCTCCGGGGTGAAGGTGTCACCCGCCGCGCCGACCAGGTAGCCGGGGTGCTCGGTGGCGACCCGCTGTCCCAGCGCCTGGTATTCGGGCCACGTCGCCGGAACCTGGTAGCCCCACTGCTTCATCAGCGCCGCGTTGTACCACAGCACGGTCTGGGAAAGGTCGTTGCGCAGGCAGTACAGCGTGCCTTCGACGGTGCACGGGTCGTTGGCGCCGGGCGCCCACTGGTCCAAAGTGG
Source organism: Amycolatopsis melonis (assembly GCF_040064235.1). Taxonomy (NCBI): domain Bacteria; kingdom Bacillati; phylum Actinomycetota; class Actinomycetes; order Pseudonocardiales; family Pseudonocardiaceae; genus Amycolatopsis; species Amycolatopsis melonis. The sequence continues at coordinate 264,820 of NZ_JBDZYD010000015.1, read as the reverse complement.
ACTGCGGGATCAGCCCCTGGTTCAGCGGTGCCGTGAAGCCCGCCTGCTTCGCCCAGGTGACCTCGTTGTTCTGCGAGCTGAACACGACGTCCGGCCAGCCCTCGCCGGTCCGGTTGAACAGGCTCACCTTGGTCTGGAGGTAGTTGGAGCCGTTGGCGTCGCCGTCGTAGCCGACGATGTCGAGCTTCGTCTCCGGATGCTGCTTCTGGTACAGCTGGGCGGCGGCCATCCGCGTCGAATCCACCCACACCGTCAGGGTTCCGCCGGTCTGCGGGGCCGGGGTGAAGCCGTTCTGCGACTGCTGCGCCGAACCGCCGCGGCACCCGGTGACGACCGCCATGGCGAGCACGGCCAGGCACGTCCCGGCCCGGATCACCCGTGCGGCGCGCGTTCTGCCGATCATCAGCGACTCCACTCCGTCGTGGCCACACTGGGCGAAATGTGTCGGACTCATCCGGCGCCGCCGCCCGGCCGGCTCCGGGTTCGATCATCGTTGCGCGGCAACGGGTCCGCTGGATCACGGCCGGTCCGGCCGGGGACTCATGAGAGCAGCGGCCCCGGCCGCTCGTCAAGAGATGAGCATGCTTATCGAGATCGTTCGACAGCTTCACCACCCACAGGATGTAACTTTCACACCACACACCCGGAGGTTTGACCGCGGGCGGCACCGGCGAGGTAAAGTGCTGGCTCGAACGGAAACTAAGTCATACTCATCACGTGACTCATGACGAGGAAGTCGCGTCGCCGGCCCGGTACCGGCCCGGTTACGAGGTGGCGGCCGAACGGATCCTGCACCTCATCGCCGAGCTGCGGCTGCGGCCCGGCGACCGGATGCCGACCGAGAACGAGCTCGCGGCGCGGCTGGGCACCAGCCGGACCGTGGTGCGGGAAGCGGTCAAGATCCTCTCGGCGATCGGGCGGATCCGGGCACACAAAGGACGTGGACTGTATGTCTCCGACGACGAGGGCATGCTCGGCACGGCGCGCTGGGGCGCGTTCTTCCTCCCCACCGACCTCGATCACGTCTACAAGCTCTTCGAGTTCCGCCGTATCCAGGAAACCGCGGCGGGCAGGCTGGCCGCGGGCAACGCCACCCCGGCAGAACTGCGGGCGATCGAAAGCGCCGCCGAAACCTGCCGCCAGGGCCACCTGACCGGGCAGACGGCGTTGTTCGACCGGGGCGACGACGAGTTCCACCTCGGCATCGCCACCGCTTCGCACAACCAGTTCCTGGTCTCGGCCGTGCGCGAGGCCCGCCGCCTGCAGCGCCAGTCGAACATCATGGGCATGTGCGGCTCGATCGGCGGGCACGCCGCGGGCGCGGTCGAGGAGCACGCGGCGATCTACCGGGCGATCCGCGACGGCGATCCCGACGCGGCGGCCGCGGCGGTCGCGGTCCACCTCGACAACACACTGGACGACTACCGGCGGGAGATCCAGCGCCGCGTATTCGGCCACTGACATTCCTTTGTGGACAGAGACGTCCGCGAACGGAACTCCTTGCCGTCACGTAAGTTTCACCGAGCGTTGACCCCGTCGGCCGCCCGCTCCTATCGTGACACCGATCTTCGATTCCCCTGCGTTTCCCCACGAACCCCTGGAGAACAACGATGTTCGATTCCCGGAGGGAGCCGCGCGATGGCGAGGTATAGGTCCCTCTTCGCGTCCGTCGCCTCCGTCGCGCTCGGCGCCGTGCTCGCACTGACCACCGGCGGACCGGCACAGGCGGCCGTTCCCGCCGCCCCGGCACAGGCCGCGGCAGGCACCGCGGGCTGCGGGAAGGCACCCGGCCTGTCCAGCGGCAACCACACGATCTCCAGCGGCGGCCAGAACCGCAACTACATCCTGCGGGTGCCGAACAACTACGACAGCAGCCGCCAGTACCGGCTGTTCGTCGGCCTGCACTGGCGCGGCGGCACCGCCAACGACGTCGACTCGGGCGGCACCGACGGCTACAACTGGTCCTACTACGGCCTGCGGCGGCTGGCCGACAACGCAGGCAACGGCACGATCTTCGTGGCGCCACAGGGCAACGGCAACGGCTGGGCCAACCCGGGCGGCCAGGACGTCACGTTCATCGACGACATGCTCAGGCAGGTCGAAGCCGCCCTGTGCGTCGACACCACGCAGGTCTTCGCCGGCGGCTTCAGCTACGGCGGGGCGATGAGCTACGCACTCGCCTGCGCGCGGCCGACGGTCTTCCGCGCGGTCGCCGTCTACTCCGGAGCCAACCTCAGCGGCTGCGACGGCGGCACCCAGCCTGTCGCCTACATCGGGCTCCACGGCATCCGCGACAACGTGCTGCCCATCGCGCTCGGCCGTTCGCTGCGCGACACGTTCGTCCGGAACAACGGGTGCACGCCGCAGAACCCGCCCGAACCCGCGAACGGCAGCCTGACCCACATCGTGACCGCGTACTCCGGCTGCCGCGCCGGCTACCCGGTGGTCTGGGCCGCGTTCGACGGCGCGGGCCACGACCCCGGCCCGCGGGACGGCTGCACCTGTGACGGCTGGCAGACCTGGACCTCCGGCGAGGTGTGGAAGTTCATCACGCAGTTCGGCACGACCACGCCGCCGACCCCGCCGGTCCAGACCGGTGTCAACTACAAGCTGGTCGCGCAGCACAGCAGCAAGCTCGCGGAGATCGCGAACTCGTCGACGGCGGCCGGTGCCCAGCTGCGGCAGTGGTCGGCCACCGGCGGGCTCAACCAGCAGTTCGACTTCGTCGACACCGGCGACGGCTACTACTGGATCCGCGCCCGGCACAGCGGCATGGTGCTCCAGGCGGCGAACTCGAACACCGGCGCCGACATCACCCAGCAGCCGCAGGCGTCCTCCGCCGCCCAGCAGTGGCGGGTGGTCGACCAGGGCGGCGGCGCGGTGAGCCTGGTGAACCGGATGAGCGGCCTCGCCCTGGACGTGTGGGAGGTTTCGACCGCCGACGGCGCCCGGATCTCCCAGTGGACGTTCACCGGCAACGGCAACCAGCGGTTCCAGCTCCAGCGCGCCTGAGTTTCACCCGTATACCGGAGTGTCCGCCGGGGTGATCCCGGCGGACACTCCTTCCTCGCTGCACCGGACAGAGCCGTCTTGGGAGAAGCACCGTGTCCTCCGCCGAGTCATCCGAGTTCCGCCCCACCCTGGCCGACGTCGCGCGGGCGGCCGGGGTGTCCACCGCGACCGCGTCCCGGGTCCTCAACGGCTTTCCCCGGGTGAGCCCCCAGCGGCGCCGTCAGGTCGAGTCGGCGATGCTGGCGCTCGGGTACGCCCGCCAGCGGGCGGCACGCGGGTCGGCCGCGGGCCGCACCGGATCGATCGCGCTGGTGGTGTGCGAAGAAGTCCTGCGGATGTTCACCGATCCCTACTTCCCGCGGATCGCGGCCGGGGTCGGCAAGGAACTGGCGGCGGTGGACCTCCAGCTCGTGCTGCTCACCGTGCCCTCGACCGAGAACTACCAGGCGCCGGTGCAGCGGTACCTCGAAGGCGGGCACGTCGACGGCGCGCTCGTCGTCGGCATGCACGGCCGCCGCCCGCTCGACCTGGACTGGCTCGGCATCCCGGTGGTGTTCGGCGGGCGCCCGGTCCACGAAGGGACACCGGGCGGGCTTTCGTACGTGGACGTGGACAACCGCGGCGGGGCGCGGCTGGCGACCCAGCGCCTGATCGACTCGGGCCGCCAGACCGTCGCGACGATCGCCGGGCCGCAGGACATGACCGCGGGCGTGGACCGGCTGCACGGCTACCGGCAGGCGGTCCTGCGGGCCGGCCGCCCGGACCCCGGCCTGGTGGTGTTCGGCGACTTCGGGCAGGCGTCCGGCGAGCACGCGATGGCCCGGCTGCTCGACCGGCGTCCCGACGTCGACGCCGTGTTCGCCGCCTCGGACATGATGGCGGTCGGGGCGCTGCGTGCGCTGCGCCGCGCGGGCAGGCAGGTGCCCGGCGACGTCGCCGTCATCGGCTTCGACGACCTGCCGATCAGCCGGTGGACCGATCCGCCGCTGACCACCGTCCGCCAGCCGGTCGAGGAGATGGGCGCCCGGATGACCGGCGAGCTGCTGGCGTTGATCGACGGCTCGGTGCCGCGCCGCTGCACGGTGCTCGACACCGAGCTGGTCCTGCGCAAGTCGGACTGACGAACCCTCTGTGGAAGTGGTGGTGACCGTGCGCGTGTTCCTGTTGGTGGCCGCGATGGTGGTGACCGTGCTGACCGGCGCGGCCCCGGCGTGGGCGGCTCCGGCGCCGCTGGTGAGCGCGGCGTCCGGCCAGTGCCTGAACGTCAGGGGCGGCACCGACGCGCCGGGGACGGCGCTGGAGATCCAGGTCTGCACCGGCGGGCCGGGGCAGGCGTACGAGTTCACCGCGGCGGGCGAGCTGCGGACGCTGAACGGCACGCGCTGCGTGGACGCCTCCGGCGCGGGGACCTCGCCAGGGACGGCCGTGATCATCTGGTCCTGCAACGGCCAGTCCAACCAGCAGTGGCGGCAGAACGCCGACGGCACGATCACCGGCGTCGGTTCGGGACTGTGCCTCGACGTCAACGGCGCGGGCACGGCGGCAGGCACGCCGGTGATCCTCTGGACGTGTCACGGCCAGGCCAACCAGCGGTGGAGCTTCGCGACCACCCCGCCGCCACCGACCGGCACCGCGCCGTGCGACATCTACGCGTCGGGTGGCACGCCGTGCATCGCCGCGCACAGCACGGTCCGGGCCCTGTACGGGTCCTACAGCGGCAACCTCTACCAGGTCCGGCGTTCGTCGGACAACACGACGCGCAACATCGCGGTCCTGGCGGCGGGCGGGACCGCCGACGCCGCGGCCCAGGACTCGTTCTGCGCGGGGACGTCGTGCGTGATCACCGTCGTCTACGACCAGTCCGGTCACGGGAACGACCTGTGGTACCAGGGATCGAGCGTCGTTCCCGGCTCCAGCCAGAGCAGCCCGGCGAAGGCGACGTCGGAGTCGCTGACGGTGGGCGGGGCGAAGGCGTACTCGCTGTACATCAACCCGGGTAACAGCTACTGGCGTGACGGGCACCTGACCGGCGTGCCGACCGGCAGCGCGCCGGAGGGCATGTACATGGTGACCAGCGGAACCCACGTGAACAGCGGCTGCTGCTTCGACTACGGCAACAGCGAGACGACCAGGAAGGCCGACGCGGCAGGCGCGATGGACGCGATCAACTTCGGCACGGAGTGCTGGTTCGGCGGGTGCCAGGGCTCCGGCCCGTGGGTGCAGGCCGACCTCGAGTGGGGCCTGTACCCGGGCGGCAGCCAGGCGTGGAACCCGAACCAGCGGGCACTGCCGAGCAAGTTCGTCACGGCGATGCTGAAGAACAACGGCACGTCCCGCTTCGCGCTCAAGGGCAGCAACGCGCAGTCGGGCAGCCTCACGACGATGTGGGACGGCAACCTGCCCAACGGCTACAGCCCGATGAAGAAGCAGGGCGCGATCGTCCTGGGCAGCGGCGGCGACTGCTGCAAGCCCGGCGGCGGCGCCAACCTGAGCGCGGGCACGTTCTACGAAGGCGCGATGGTCGCGGGCTACCCGTCGGACGCGACGGAGAACGCGGTACAGGCCAACGTGGTCGCGGCGGGCTATCGCTGACCTGGACCACGGTGAGCTGAAGGGCACCTTCCTTGCGTCAGACGCAAGGAAGGTGCCCTTCGCTGCCTGCCGACCGCGAACCCGGCGCCGAACCGGTTCGACTCCTTTTGGCCGCTTGTCATCGGGAACAGTACCGGCGTACCTTCACACCTTGTCGAACCGGTTCGACCTCGCCGTCCCCGCCCGAGGAGTCACCGTGGACCTCTTGCGCAGCCTGGCCGCCTTCGTCGTCGCGGGAGCACTCGCCGGTGCGTCCGCCGTGGCCGTCTCCGAGCCCGCCCTGGCCGCCGACGAATCGATCGCCGTCGACTTCTCCGTCGCCGCGGGCACCCCGACCGCCCGTGCGTCCGGCTGGATCTACGGCATGACCGAGAACGCCTCCGGCCCGGCCGACCACTTCTACCGCGACGTGCGCTTCCAGGCGATGCGGGCGGGCGGGGCCCAGCTGGACAGCCCGGGCGGCTGGGTGTCGGGCCGCTACGACCGCCGGTGGAACGCCACCCGCGCCCAGCTGCTGCGCACCCGCGCGCTCGGCGGCCAGTTCGTCCTGCTCGTGCACGACCTGTGGGGCGCCGACGGCTACCCGATTTCCCGGTTCCCCGGCGACAACGGCGACTGGAGCGACTTCGACGCCTTCCTGACGCGGCTGATCTCCGACGTCCGCGCGACCGGCGCCCCGGTGGAGTGGGACATCTGGAACGAGCCCAACATCTCGATTTTCTGGAACCGGCCGCAGAGCCAGTACTTCGCCCTGTGGCAGCGCGCCTACCAGCGCATCCGCGCGGCGTTCCCGGCTCACCTCATCGTCGGCCCGAGCCTGGCGGGCGTCCCGTCGACCGCGGGCAGCTGGTGGACGCAGTACCTGGACTTCGTCAAGTCCGCCAACGCCGTCCCGGACATCGTGAGCTGGCACTCCCTGCCCGGCGACCCGGTGGCGAACGTCGCGGCGGCCAACGCCTCGCTGGGCGCGCGCGGCATCCCGCACCCGCGTCCCTACCAGATCAACGAGTACGGGGCGTCGAACGAGCAGAACCCGGGCGACGGCGCGTGGTACATCGCCCGCCTGGAGCGGGCAGGCGCCGACGGCCTGCGCGCCAACTGGGCGAGCGGCGGAAACCTGCACAACGACCTGGCCAACCTGCTCGTCCACGACTCCGCGGGACGCCACCAGCCCAAGGGCGAGTGGTGGGTGTACCGCTACTACGGCGCGCAGACGGGCACGATCGCGGCAACCACGCCCAGCACGTCGTACGACGCGTTCGCGACGTCGGCGAACGGAACCGCCAAGGTCCTGGTCGGCGGCGGAAGCGCGACGGGCAACGTCTCGGTGGCCCTGCGCCGGCTCGACGCGACCGCCGGGATCGTCCAGGACAACCGCGTCCGGGTGGTCGTCCAGCGCATCCCGTACAACGGCGGCGCGGCGGTGGCGGGCCCGGTGACGATCCAGGACACGGTGGTGGGCCTGTCCGGCAACGCCACGACGGTCACGCTGCCGCACACGAACGCCGACGACACGTTCACGGTCACGCTGCTGCCGCCGTCGGACGCCGGGTTCCAGTCGGTCGCCGTCGTCCAGCATTCCCAGCAGTGCCTGGACACCGCGGCCCAGCAGTCCGTGTGCGAGGGCGGCGACCAGCAGCTGTGGAACTTCCGCCCGGTGTCCGGGGCGTACACGCTGGTCAGCCAGCAGTCGGGCAAGTGCCTGGAGGTGGCGGCGGCGTCCACGGCCGACGGCGCGGCGATCCAGCAGGCCACCTGCACCGACGGCGCGGCGAACCAGCAGTTCACCCTCCGGAGGGTCACCTACAGCGGTAACGACCCGCACGACTACCAGCTGGTGGCCCGCCACAGCGGCAAGTGCGTCGACGTGGAGGGAGCGTCCACCACGGCCGGTGCACGGCTCATCCAGTGGCCGTGCCGCCCGGTCACCCAGAGCAGCCCCCTCAACCAGACCTGGCGGCTGTGGGGCAAGGCACCGGCGCCGTAACCTCTTCCCGGACGGCGTGGGTTCCCGCGCCATCGAGCAGGGGAGCAGGCATGCAAGGAGTGAATCCCTCGGCCCCACCGAGCGGCGCGGGCTGCGCAGACTGCGAGGCGGCAGAGCCCCAGGGCTGGTGGTTCCACCTCCGCCGCTGCGCGGCATGCGGCCACATCGGCTGCTGCGACTCATCACCGGGCCAGCACGCAAGCGCCCACGCGGCGGCAACCGGCCACCGGTTCGTCCGCAGCTTCGAGCCGGGCGAGGAGTGGTTCTGGGACTACGAGGAGGAGACGATGTACGAGTCCGGCCCGGAACTGGCCGGTCCGGCGCACCGTCCGCTCGACCAGCCGGCGCCGGGCCCGGCGGACCGGGTTCCGGCGGACTGGACGGAGCGCCTGCACCGCTGACCGTCCCGGCTGCCCGGCCTGCCGGGGCCGGGCGGGCTGGACCGACCGCCCGGCGTCGCTGACCGGTCCCGCTCACCCGGCCTGCCGGAGCCGGTGGCCCGGACCGGGCGCCTGCACCGCCGACCGGTCCCCGCCTGCCCCGGCCTGCTGATCCGCCACTCCGCTGACCGTCTCCGCTTGCCCGGCCTGCAGGGCCGGGCGGGCTGGACCGACCGCCCGGCCCCGCTGACCAGTCCCCGCCTGCCCAGGCCGCCGATCCGTCACTTCGCCGACCAGAGCGGTCCCGGCACCCGCCTCGAAACTCGGCCGAAACTCTTTGCCTGGCCGGAAAGTGCCGTGTTGTGCTGCTAGCCGTAGGTCAACGCGCCCGTCCTGGGCGCGGCTCGGAAGGAGACCACGGATGGCAGGAAATGCGTCGGGCGGGCGGTGGTGGCGGTCCGCGGCCACGCGGGTCGTGGCGGGAATGGCCACCGTTGCCGCGGCGGCGGCGGTCCTGGTGACAGCCCCGGGCGCCGACGCGGCGGCCGCCACGCTGGGGGCCGCGGCGGCGCAGTCGGGCCGCTACTTCGGCACCGCGATCGCCGGCGGCAGGCTCGGCGACTCGGCCTACACCACGATCGCGGCCCGCGAGTTCAACATGGTGACGGCCGAGAACGAGATGAAGATCGACGCGACCGAGCCCAACCAGAACCAGTTCAATTTCTCGGCGGGCGACCGCATCTACGACTGGGCGGTCGGCCACGGCGCGAAGGTCCGCGGCCACACGCTCGCCTGGCACGCCCAGCAGCCGGGCTGGATGCAGAGCATGAGCGGCAGCACGCTGCGCAACGCGATGATCAACCACATCCAGAAGGTGATGGCCCATTATCAGGGCAAGCTGGCGTACTGGGACGTGGTGAACGAGGCGTTCAACGAAGACGGCAGCCGCCGTCAGTCGAACCTGCAGAGCACCGGCAACGACTGGATCGAGGTCGCGTTCCGCACGGCCCGCGCGGCCGACCCTTCGGTCAAGCTCTGCTACAACGACTACAACATCGACAACTGGAACTACGGCAAGACCCAGGGCGTGTACAACATGGTCCGGGACTTCAAGTCCCGCGGCGTGCCGATCGACTGCGTCGGCCTCCAGGCCCACTTCACCGGCGGAAGCTCGGTCCCGAGCAACTTCCAGACGACGATCTCCAGCTTCGCGGCCCTCGGCGTCGACGTGGCACTCACCGAGGTCGACGTGACGAACGCGTCGACGTCGCAGTACTCGGCGCTGACCCAGGCGTGCATGAACGTGGCCCGCTGCGTCGGCATCACGGTGTGGGGAGTCCGCGACAGCGACTCGTGGCGCTCCAGCGAAAGCCCGCTGTTGTTCGACGGAGGCGGCAACAAGAAGGCGGCGTACAACTCGGTCCTCAACGTCCTCAACTCGGGCGGAACCCCGACGACAACGCCGACGAACCCCACCACCACGACGACGACAACGACATCCACAACACCGGGCGGCGGCAGCTGCACGGCAACGCTTTCGGCCGGCCAGTCCTGGAGCGACCGGTACAACCTGAACGTATCGGTCACCGGATCGAACAACTGGACGGTGACGATGAACGTGCCCAGCCCGGCCCGCATCATCGCAACGTGGAACATCAGCCCGACGTGGCCCAGCAGCCAGGTCCTGGTGGCCAAGCCAAACGGCAACGGCAACAACTGGGGCGTGACGATCCAGCACAACGGTAACTGGAACTGGCCCAGCGTCAGCTGCAGCGCATCCTGAGTGACGTCCCGGGCGCGGTGACCTCCGGGGTCGCCGCGCCCAGGGGCGTCTTTGTCGTTCAAGCGGACGTCACCCCATGCGGGCCCTCGAACCGACGGGTCCGTGGAGGATGAAGTCCACCAGTCTGTCCGCCGACTCCCCGACATCCTCGAGCGAGGTGTCGATCCGCAGGTCGGGATCAACAGGCTCCTCGTAGACAGCGTCAACCCCGGTCACTCCGGTGATCTCACCACGGGCCTGCCGGGCATACAACCCCTTGACGTCGCGGCGGCGGCACACCTCGAGCGGCGTGGCGATGTGCACCTCAGCGAACGGGATGCCCGCGTGCGCAGCACGCAGCGCCGCCCGGCTGTGGGCGTACGGTGCGATGGCGGCGACAATGGTCGTGATCCCGTTGCGCGCCAACAGAAGCGCGACGGAACCAATGCGCGTCAGGTTGCGCTCGCGGTCTTCGGGCGACAGTCCGAGTTCGGGCCAGAGCTCACGGCGGACGACGTCGCCGTCCAGGATCTCGACCTGGTGGCCCGCCGCCAGCAACGTCGCTCGCGCGGCCGTCGCCAGGCTGGTCTTGCCTGCGCTCGGCAGGCCGGTCAACAGCACGGTCATCTCAGGCGGCCCGCTTCTCGACCCAGTCGTACACGCCGTCCAGGATTGCGTGGTGGATTTCCTCGCCGAAGACCTTCAGTCCGCCGGTGACGGGGTTGGCCTCCAGGATGACGAAACCGTCCGCGGTCGGCAGGATGTCGAGACCGGTCAGGGTCAGTCCCATCACACGGGCCGCGCGCAGTGCGAGTTCCGCCAGGCCGGGTGGCGGGTCGATCAGCTCGAAGCTGCCGCCCAGCTTGACGTGGGGCCGCCACTCGCCCGCCGCGGGCAGCTTGAGTGACACCTCGGGCACGGTCTCGCCCGCCACGATGACCCGATATTCGCCCCATTGGGTCGAATAGTACGGGACGCACGCCAACGTGCCGTGTTCGTCCAGCAGGTCCTGAATTTCCGATTTCTGGCTGGAAAAATCGGTAATGCGCGTCACGCCCTTGCCACGATATCCATAGGACGGCTTGAGGATGACGTCCTCCCATTCCTGGCAGGCGATTTCGACGTCGGACGGCGTGGTGGCCGACCGGCACGGCGGCACGGGCAACCCGGCCAGTGCGAGCTTTCGCATGGTCAGGAACTTGCTGTAGGAGCACTGCCACACCTCGGCCGGGTCGAACATGTGCAGGCCGGGGGTTTCGCTGACCATGGTCAGCCGCTCGACCCGGTCGCGCCAGTCGAACCCGCGGTCACGCCAGTCGTCCCCGAAGAGCTTGGCGCGCGAGATGATCGCGTCGAAGGAACGGCTGGAATGCTTACCCAACATGACTTCCGTGCCCTCGTCGCCCGGGACGTACGTGACGTCTTCGAGGGTGAACAAGGCCGTCTCGTGGCCCCGGCGCCTGCCGTGCTCGACGAGCACCGGGCCGTCCGGATCGTATTCGCCACCCGGGGTGTCAGGGCCCAGCACGCCGTCGTCCCAGCCGAGAATTCCGATCTTCATCATGGCCTCCTCGTCTCGGCGCCGCGGACATCAGCTGACTTTCCCCGGTCGGCGACCGGCTGTCACCGGACGAAAGGGCCGACTTCGGCTGCCCCAAAGGGTCGCGAAGGGGGACTCTCCGCGAATCGGGCTACCGGAATCCGGCGCGTGGTGCTTAAAGTTCGCCGGAAGAAACGTGACGCGGGGGGAGTTGACTGTGACCATTGTGGACACAATGGCCGGACCGGCTCGATTCCGGGAGGCGGGCTGGTGGCGGGATTCGACGTTTCTGGACGATCTCGCCGACGCGGCCCGCGACCGCGGTGATCATCCCGCGTTGATCGCCCACGACGAGGCGGGACAGGCGACGGCGTTGAGCTACGCCGAACTCGCGAGCACCGTCGCGCGCTTCGCCTCGGCGCTGCGCGAACTCGGCGTCGGGCGCGGTGACGTGGTCGCCTGCTACCTGCCGAACCTGTGGCTGCTGGCGCCGCTCTACCTGGCCTGTCACCGGGTCGGCGCGGTCAGCGCACCCGTTTTCCCCGTGGTCGGCCGCCGCGAACTCGGTCACGTCCTCGAAGTCACCCGTGCCAAGGTTTGCGTGACAGTCGACAAATACGGCGGACACGAGTGTGCCGCCCTGCTCGCCGAGGCCGCTCCGGAGACGTTGGCGCACCGGGTCGTGGTGGGCGACGCGGCGGCGACGGGTGCGCTCGGCTTCGACGAGTTCTTCGTCCACACACCGTGGGAAGAACGCACGCCGGTTCCCGAGGCCGACCGGCTCGGGCCGGACGAACCGGCGCAGCTGCTGCACACCTCCGGCACGACCGGGCGGATGAAACTGGTCGTGCACAGCCAGAACACCCTCTACGCCGCGGTGCGGGCGGTGGCCGAGCCGCACCGGCTGACCCGGGACGACGTCATTTCGCTGCCCGGCATCGGGACCGCCATGGCGGGGCTGACCTACGGCCTCTACCTGCCGCTGTTCCTCGGCGCCACCGGCGTCGTCCAGAAACAGACCGACGACATGGACCTGCTGCGCGACCTGATCGAGGCGCACCACGTCACCTGGCTCTACACCCCACCGATCTTCCTCGTCAACCTTCTTGCAGCACAACGAAAAGAAGCACGGGACACGTCCAGCCTGAAGCAGATCGTCACGGGCTCGGCGCCGGTCCATCCGCAGCTGAGCACGGACGTGCGCGAGGTCTTCGACGTCGAGCTGCACGCACTCTGGGGGATGACCGAGAACGGCGCGGTCACGATCACCAGGCCGGACGATCCGCCCGGCTGGGCCGCACACAGCGATGGCAGCCCGACGCCGTGGATGGACGTCCGCATCGACACCGAGCCCGGCGCGGAAGCGGGACGGCTGCTGGTTCGCGGCGCGTCGCAGTGCCTCGGCTACCTCGGCGGGCAGGAGGACTACGACTCCTGTGTGGACGCTGACGGCTGGTTCGACACCGGCGACCTCGCCCGGCCCGACGGCCGCGGCGGCATCCGGATCGCCGGCCGCCGCGCCGACATCATCAACAGGCCGGACGGCATGCAGGTGTCGACCCTCGAGGTGGAAACCCTGCTGCAGCGCCATCCCCGCATCGCCGAGGTCGTGCTGGTCGGCTACCCGCATCCCGACATCCCCGGCGGAAGCAAGGTCTGCGCGGTGGTCGTTCCGGTGTTCCCGGCGATCTCCCTGGCCGAGCTGCATGCCCACCTCGCGAGCGAAGGTGTTGCGAAGGCGTTCTGGCCGGACCGGGTGCAGTTCGTCGCCGTGCTGCCGAAGAACTCACTGGGGAAGGTGCTCCGCGGGCCACTGCGCGAACGCCTCGAACTCGCGGCGGCGCCACGCCCATGACCAGGACGCTCGAACCGGGCCAGGCGGTGAAACCCGGCATCGCGCTGGCGGTCATCTCCGCCGCGACGCTGATGTCCCAAGTGGACACGACGATCGTGAACGTCGCGCTGCCCGGCATCCAGCGCTCGCTGGGGTTCTCCGGCTCGGGGCTCGAATGGGTCGTCACGGCGTACTCCCTGACGTTCGGCGGGTTCCTGCTGCTCGGCGGCCGGGCCGGGGACCTGCTCGGTCACCGGCGGGTCTTCCTGTCCGGCATCCTCGTCTTCACGGTGGCGTCCGCCGCAGGCGGATTCGCGACCGCACCGTGGTGGCTCGTCGTCTGCCGTGCGCTGCAGGGAATCGGTGGCGCGGCAGCGGTGCCCACGGCGCTGTCGCTGATCGCGGTGACCTTTCCGGAAGGCCCGCCACGGGCCCGCGCGCTCGGCATCTACTCGGCGGTCGTCACCGCGGGCGGCGCGCTCGGGCTGCTCGCAGGGGGCCTGGTCGGCACCTACCTCTCGTGGCACTGGGTGATGTGGGTGAACGTGCCGGTCGGCGTGTTCGTCCTGCTGATCGGCAGGCGGGTGCTCGCCGGGACCGAGGGCGTCGGCGGCCGGCTGGACCTGCCAGGGGCGCTCACCGGCACGCTCGGCATCACTTTGCTGGTCCACGGCCTGATCACGGGCGCCACGGACCACTCGGGAGTGTCGCATTGGCAGGACGGAACGGTCGTCGCCGCGTTGGCATGCGCGGTCGTGTTTCTCGCTGCTTTCGTCGTGATCGAGAAGCGCACCCGGAATGCCTTGGTGCCGTTGAGGATCTTTGCCGACCGGCTTCGGTCCGGTATTCTCGTCGTGTCGGCGCTGACCACGACGGCGACGTTCGGTCTCTATTTCTTCCTGACCATTTTCATGCAGGACGTCTGGCGCTTCAGCCCGTTCCAGACCGCCCTGGTCTACCTCCCGCTGACCGGTGTGGTGGTGGCCGGGATCCGGCTCGGTTCGTGGTCGCTGACCCGGAGCGAACCGTTCCGGCTGGTCGTCGCCGGGCTGGCGGTCGCCGCGGCCGGAATGTGCTGGCTGTCCTGGCTCGGCGGCGCGACAGCCGATCTGACGGGGTTGCTCGTGCCCGCGCTGCTGATCCACGCGGGGCTCGGTTTCAGCAGCGTCCCGATGACGGTACTGGCGTTGCGCGGGGTGGCTCCGGGGGAGTCCGGGCTGGTTTCGGGAATCTTGGGCGCCGCGAAACAGGTCGGCGGCGCGACCGGCCTGGCCGTGCTGGGCACGGTCATCTGGGCGACGACCGCGAGCAGCACCGGCGCGACCGCGCGTCAGGCGCTGGCCACGGGAGTCGGTCGCGGAATCGCCGTCGCTTGTGGACTGATGGTGCTTGCCCTGCTGCTGGTGGTGTTGACAATGCGGCGCGGCGGAAAAGCCGCGCGACAAAGCGGGTCCGACCCTGGACGCGGCAACGGAATCCGAGAGGAGGACTGACCATGGAGAACGAAATCGAGGTCTTCGAGTTCGAATCGCAGGAAGCTTGCTCCTGCGACCGGATCGTGGGCTGAGCACGCGCCGGACGGCACCAGGAAGCCGGACGGCCACACCGCCGGGCGGGGGAGACGGCTCGTCTCTCCCGCCCGGACCGGGCACGACCATCACCTCGTACGGAAAGCTGGCGGTCCTGATATGCGCTTGATCCAAGGAGAATCCCAGTACTGGGCGGTCGGCAGGAACTTCGTGGCGCGCGTGCCGCCGGACCGGCTCGGGGCGGACGGGCGCCCGACGCCCGAAACCGCCGAGTCACTCGAGGCCCGCGACCGCGCCATGACACCGGCTTCCGAGGTCTTCGGGCTGACCGTGCTGGTGACGACGAAGTGTAACCTCGCGTGCTCGTACTGCTTCCAGAACGCCGAGCTGCCGAAACCGGGCGGCGGCAGTCCACTTCGGATTCCCGGTTCGAACCTCGACGACACCAAGGTCGCCGACATCATGGCGTTCACCCGGAAGCGCATGGCCGAACTGGGCAAGACCTCGGTCAACCTCGTGCTCTTCGGCGGCGAGCCGACGATGTACCTCGACTCGTGCGTGCGGCTGCTGGACGGATGCCGTGACATCGGGCTCGCCGGCGCCGCGATGATCTCGAACGGCACGTTGCTCACCGCACCGGCCGCGGCCACGCTGGAGAACGCCGGCCTGCAATGGGTGCAGATCACCCTCGACGGCGACAAGGCCGAACACGACCGGTCGCGGATCACCATCGGCGGCCGGGGAACGTTCGAGCAGATCCTGCGCAACGTCGAGGAAGCCTCGGCGAAGACCACGCTGAAGTGGCATCTGCGCGTCATTCTCAACGAAGATTCGATCAAGAGCGTCGACGGGCTCGTCGGCCGGCTCGCCGACCGGCTCGAGCCGGACAGGTTCATGATGACCTTCAGCCTCGTCTACGACGTGGGTCTCGGCTACGAGAAGACGATGCAGCACTCCGCGGATCTCGGGCACCGGCTCGCCGACCTGCACCGCCAGGCGATCGACGCGGGCTTCACCGTGGGCGCGCCGCGGATCGTCGACTGCCAGTTCTGTGCGGAGACCGGTGGCACGACCGGCGCCGTGGTCAACTCCGACGGAAGCCTCTACAGCTGCTATCACTCCGCCGGTCAGCCCGGCTACGACCTGGGCACGGTCACCGCCGGGTACGAGCCCGGCAAGGTCGCCTCGCGCTGGGTGAACTGCGGGTACGAGACCGAGGGTGTCGACGAGGCGGCCGCGCGGCTGCAGGGCGACATCGTGGACGCCGCCATCCTCGATCACCTCTACGCGAAGGGACGGCTCGGCAAGGTCGCCGGCCTGCCCGCACCGGCGGGGCACTGACCATGGCCGGGCCACGGGTGCTGTACGTGACGGGCTGGTGCCGCAGCGGGACCACCGTGATCGGCAACCTGCTCAACGAACTCGACGGCGTCGTCCATGTCGGCGAGCTGCATTACCTGTGGCGCAACGGCGTGATCGGCGACGGCACGAACACGCTGTGCGGCTGCGCCGAGCGGGTCCTGGACTGTCCGTTGTGGAGCAAGGTGCTCGGCCTGATCGGCGGCGCCGACGTGCTCGCCTCGGCCCGGCGCTGGGCCGAGGCGCAGGACTTGCTGGTGCGCACCAGGCATACCGTGCGCAGGCTGCGTGCGGGGCAGTCACCCGCCGCGCGCGAACTGGCGGCCCGGATGACCGGGTTGTACGCCGCCATCGCGGAGGTCTCCGGCGCACACACCATTGTGGACAGTTCGAAGTTCCCCGCCGAAGCGGCCTTGCTGGCCGGTCCCGATCTCCGGGTCCTGCACGTGGTCCGCGACCCCCGCGCGGTCGCCTGCTCCTGGCTGCGACCCAAGGACTACCTCCCCGCGATGAGCCCGGCCCGCAGCACGGTGCACTGGACGGGCTTCAACGCGGCGTCGGAACTCGTCTGCCTGCGAAATCCGGCGGCCTCGATGCG
The DNA here is from genome assembly GCF_040064235.1 of Amycolatopsis melonis. Taxonomy (NCBI): domain Bacteria; kingdom Bacillati; phylum Actinomycetota; class Actinomycetes; order Pseudonocardiales; family Pseudonocardiaceae; genus Amycolatopsis; species Amycolatopsis melonis. The sequence goes on along the minus strand of NZ_JBDZYD010000015.1, from coordinate 248,227 downwards.
GCTGCGGTACGAGGACTTCGTCCGCGACCCCCGTGGCAGCCTCGCGGACGTCCTCGGGCTGCTCGGCCTGCGCGCCGAACCCCCGATCGGTGCGGACGGGCTGGCCACCCTCGGGGTGAACCACACGGTCACGGGCAATCCCGACCGGTTCGCGCAGGGCCGGATCCGGGTCCGTCCCGACGACCGGTGGCGCCGCGACCTGCCCCGGCGCGCGAGGGCGACGGCTACGGCGTTCGCGTTGCCCCTGCTCGGCCGCTATGGCTATCCGGTGGCGTGATGGACCTGGGGTTGCGCGGCAAGGTCGCGCTGGTGGCCGCGGGCACCAGCGGGCTCGGGCTCGGCACCGCGCTGGCGCTCGCCGCTGAAGGCGCGCACGTGTCACTCTGCGGCCGCGACCCGGATCGCCTGGCAGGCGCCGCCGCGAAGGTCGACGCCGCGGGTCCGGGCCGGGTGCTCGCGTCGGTGGTCGACGTCACCGACGAAGCGGCCGTCGCGGCCTGGGTCGGCACGACGTCGGCCGAACTGGGTGGCGTGCAGGTGGTCGTGACGAACGGCGCGGGCCCGCCGCCCGGGCCGGTGACGGCGTTCGGGCCGTCGGACTACCGGTCCGCGCTGGAGACCAGCCTGCTGCCGCACATCGGGCTCGCGCTGACGGCACTGCCACACCTGCGTGCGGCAGGCTGGGGACGGCTGCTGATGATCGCTTCGGAGACCGTGAAACAGCCCATTCCCCGTTATGGACTGTCCAATGTGGTGCGAGTGGGACTCCTCGGGTTCGCCAAGTCGCTCGTGCACGAACTCGGCGCCGCGGGCGTCACGGTGAACGTCCTCGCGCCCGGATACCACCGCACCCCGGCGGTGGAGCGGCAGCTCGGCGCCGACCCGGACGCCACGCTCGCCGGTTTCGTGTCCGGCATTCCGCTCGGCAGGCTCGGTGACGCGGCCGACTTCGGTGCGGTGGCGGCCTTTCTCGCCGGTGACCAGGCCGGTTTCGTCACCGGTGAAGTACTACTCGTCGATGGGGGTTCCTACCGTGGTCTCGATTGATCCTCTGGAAGCTTCGCTTCCCGCCGTGGAGACGCTCGCGATCGACGGCGGCGTCCCCGTGCGGACGGCCGTCTGGCCGACGTACGACCGCGGCGACGTCTTCATCAGCGGCGCCGACGAGCAGGCAGGCATCGACGCCATCCGGCGGCGGCTGTACTTCCGGTACGACCATCGGCCGCATCGGGAGACCGAGACGGGCCGGTTCGAGGCCGCGCTGTGCGCGTACTTCGGCACGAAGCATGCGCTCGGCTGCACCAGCGGCACCACCGCGATCACGCTCGCGCTGCTGGGCCTCGGCCTGCCGCCGGGTTCGAAGGTGCTGTGCCCCGCGTTCACCTTCGCCGCGACACCGTCCGCGATCCGGCTCGCCGGGCACGAACCGGTGCTCGTCGAGTGCGACGCGAACCTCAACCTGGACGTCGCGGACCTGGCGGGCAAGCTGACCGGGGACGTCGGCGCCGTCGTCGTGGTCCACATGCGTGGCTTCGCCTGCGACGTCGACGCGGTGCGCGCGCTGACCGACCCGCTGGGCGTCCCGGTCGTCGAGGACGCCGTGCCGGCACTCGGCGCCCGGTTGCGCGGCAGGCTGCTCGGCACGCTCGGCGCGGCGGGCGCGTTCTCCACCCAGTCGGACAAGTCGATCAACACCGGGGAAGGCGGGTTCCTGATCACCGACGACGCCCGGCTGTTCGCCCGCGCGACTGTCCACTGTGGAGCATATGAGGGCAGGATGGACCGGCACTTCGACACCCCCGGCGCGCCACCGGGCGACGTCTGCGACCTCGACTACCCGATCTTCGGCTGGCGGCTCGACGAGATCCGCGCCGCACTGGCCACCTCGATGCTCACCCGGCTGGACGAACGCGTCGCCCGGCACCAGCGCAACCACCGGGTGGTCGCCGACGGCCTGGCGGGGGAGTCCCGCATCGCGGTCCGGAAGCCCGTCGCCCCCGGCGCGCTGCTCGGCGAGTCGCTGATGTTCCGCGTCCTCGACCCCGCCCCGGCGGCGGGCGCCCGGTTCGCGCGCGCCCTGTGCGCCGAGGGCATCTCCGCACGCAACATCGGCGACCCCGTCGACCACAACGTCCGCGCGTTCTGGAACTGGCGGTTCTGCTTCCCCGACCCGGCCGCGGCCAAGCGGGCGCTGCCCAGGTCCGCGAGGTTCCTCGAGCAGGCAGTGGACATTCCGCTGTCGGCCAACCTGACCCACGCCGACTGCGCCGACGTCGTGCGCGCCGTCCGCAAGGTGATCGCGGGGCTGCCCCGATGACCCCCACTCCCGGCGAAACCCTGGCGTCCGCGCTGACCGGGGAGGGCGACGTGGAAGTGCCGCTGCGCGTCGCGCTTCCCGCAACCTTCCCGCTGGCGGCGACCCGGCCGAGATACACCGTGCGGCATCTGCTCAAAACGCGCGAGGTGGCGGGCCCGACGGCCTACCTGCGCGAGGAACACCACGGCCCGGACACCTCGGGCACGTCCTACGGCTCGACCCCCGAGGCGCGGTTCACGACGTCACTCGCGACCGCGGCGATCACGACGGTGACCGCGTCGCTGCCGATACCCGCCGAACTCACCGAGCACCCCGCAATGCTCGCGACGGTGATCGACCACCGGCTGGTCGTCCGCCTGTGCACGCGGGAGAACGACGCGCTGCTCAACGGCAGCTCCGACGGCGTGCTGACGGGAATCCGGGCGTTGCCGGGCCTCCGCCGCATCGAGGAGCCGATCGACGTCGACCGCGTGGCCACCGAAACCTGTGCTCTGGTCGAGGAAACCGGCGGTTCGTGCGACGGCATCGTGACGCATCCCCGGCTGTACTGGGAACTGGTGCGGCTCGGCCTGCTCACCAGGCTGGCCGAGGCGGGTGTCCGGGTGTCGCGCACCAGGATGCTGGCGGCGGACGAGGCGATCTTCGCCGACTTCCGCGCGGCGTTCACCTTGCTGGACACTTTGGACTCGGTGATCGGGCTGCGCCGGGGAGCAGGCCCCGGCGGGCAGGACCTGCTGTGGGCCTCGGTACGGCTGGGGCTGGCCGTCCACCTGCCGCAACACGTGGTGATCCGCACGGTCAAGTGACGGGTGTGGCCCCGCCTGGACGGCGAGGCCACACGCGGTCTAGGCGTGCACGAACTTGGGGGTGAAGTTCTTGTTGTCCGAAAGCGGGCCGGGAATGACCTCGACCGGATCGATGATCCCGAAATCGGCCGTCTCGGCAGTCGGTGAATATTCGCCGATCGGGTGGCCGTCCTGGAGCACGTTCGTGAACGGGACCGAACCGAAATCGGGGAACCCGCCGGCCGGCCGCTCCACGCCGGCCTGCGTGCCTTGTGGCGTCCGCGGTCCGGCGGCCTGGATTTCCTTGCGCCACCCGCGGGTCAGGTTCTCGAGGGTGAAGCGGAACTGCTTGTCGCCGAGATGGTCCACGGTGCCGCGAAGAACGTCACCAGGGGTCACCTGGTCGGCCCATCGGATCCGGCTGTCGTAGCCGGTCACCTCGTACCACGCCGAGTAGACCGGGCTGCCGGAAGCGCAGTCGACGTTGGTGCCGACCCCGGCGTACAGGCTGGGCCCGTGTGGATCGAAGCTGGAGACGGTCACCTCGAAGTCGACCGCGCGGCCGCCGGCGCAGTTTGCCGCCGGTTGCGTCCAGGTCCCGGTCACCTGCCGGACACCGCTCGAATTGAACACGCTGTACCCGGCGAACGGGTCATCCCAAAACACGCAGCACAGCGCCGACGCCGAAGCGGGTGCCGCGGCACCGGTAAGCAATGCCATGCCGCCGAGCGCCGCCGCTACTGTCGGCAGAAAACGTCTTCCCACAATTATCCCTCCCGGTGAAAGAGAATTCAGGCTATCGGCGCGGACGGCCGGTCATCGCGGACCGAAGGGCAGACAAAAAGGTGACCCTCGGGCGAGGGGCCTTCACGCCAGCAGACGTGACCTGGACCACAGACTGACTAACTGACCAATCCGGTCAGTATGGTTGACGGCATGGAAGCCACCTTCACACGCCGTGTACTCGTTGTCGGAATGGGCGTCAGCGGGCTCGCGACCGCCGCCCGGTTGCACGCCGCAGGCTGGACGCCGGTGCTGGTCGAACGCGCTCCCGCGCGCCGGACGGGCGGCTACTTCGTCGCCCTGTTCGGGACAGGCAAGGCAGCTGCCGCCCGGCTGGGGATGACCCCGCACCTCCACGACCGCGGCTCCTCGCGGCCGCCGGTGAGCCTCGACCGGAACGGGCGGCGGTGGCCGGGCACGGGCTTCGGCGACCTGCCCGGCCAGCCGTGGCTGATGGTGCGCAGTGACGCGGAACAGGCCGCCTTCGAGGTGCTGCCGGAAGACGTCGAAATCCGCTACTCCACCGTGCCGTCGGCCATCGAGCAGGACGACGGCGGCGTCGACGTCACCCTGCGGAACACCGAGACCGGCGCCGAGGTCACCGAGCGGTTCGACCTCGTCGTCGGCGCCGACGGGCTCCGGTCCACGGTGCGGTCACTGGTCTTCGGCCCGCACGAAGACCACCTGCGCCGCCTCGGCTACATGGTCGTGGCGTTCCGGTACGAGGGAACCCCGCCCGGCCTCGCCCCCGGGGAAGGCGCGATCCTGCTGGAACCAGGCCGGTCCATGTGGGTCTTCGCCTTCGCCGACCACGACCCCACGATCATGCTGACCTACCGCACCGACGACGCCGACGCCGAGTTCACCGCCCCGCCCGCGCAGCGCGTCCGCGCCGCCTTCGGCCCGCGGCCGCTGGGCCCCATCCTCGGCGCCGTGATCGACCACCTCGAAACGGCCGACGCCCCGCTCTTCGACTCCGTCGAGCAGGTCCGCATGCCGCAGTGGCACCGCGGACGCGTCGTCCTGGTCGGCGACTCCGCCTGGTGCGTCACCCTCTACGCCGGCATGGGCGTCTCGGCCGGCCTCACCGGCGCCGACCTGCTCGGCACCATGCTCGAACGCCACACCGACATCGGCACCGCGCTCACCGCATGGGAACGCGCCCTGCGCCCCTTCATCGACCACTACCAGGACGGCGCATTCACCGACCGCAAGATCTTCATGGCCGACAGCCGCCCGGAGATCCTCCTCCGCCGCGCCCTGCCGAAACTGGCCAGGACCCGGATCGGCAACCGCCTCGTCGAACGCGTGATGCGCGTGGACGACATCACCACGTACAAGAATGCCGATATCGTCGGCGAAGTGCTCCGACCTCCGGAAAGGACCAGCGTTGCCGGACCTGCCTGAACACCACTCGCCCAAGGCCGCGCGCATCCTCGCGGCCGCGGGTGAGCTGCTGCTCGCCCGCGGCAGCAAGGGCGTCACCATCGCCGAGGTCGCCGCCCGGGCCCACATCGGCAAGGGCACCGTCTACCTGTACTGGAAGACGAAGGAAGACCTGCTGCTCGGCCTGGTCTGCCGCGACTTCCTCGCCCTGGCCGACGACGTCACCGAGGCCGTGACCGCCGACCCCGACCTCGCCCGGCCCTCCCGGCTCGTCCCGGACATGCTGGCCACGGCGGCCCGGCACCCGTTCGTCGACGCCCTGCACAATGACGACGACGGGTTCCTCGGTGCCCTCACCGACAACCCGCGCGCGGCGAAGCTGCTCGAGACGTTGAGCCCGGACGCGATGATGTACGGCGTGCTCCCGATCTGGCGCGGCCACGGCCTCGCGCGGACCGACTGGCCGCTCGACGAGCAGGCACTCGCTCTGCACGCCCTGTTCACCGGCTTCCGCGCGATCACCGGCCGGAGCAGGCCCCGGCCGGTCCCGGCCGAGGCGGGACCGGTGATCGCCAAGTCGGTGACCGCGCTGCTCGGCCCCGAGGACGCCACCCCCGCCCAGATCCGGGCCGCGGCCGCGGACGGCATCCGTGCCCTCGCCGCCGCCCGGGCGGCGGCACTCGAGATCATCGCTCTCCCCGCCTCGGTCAAGTGAAGGAGGGGTGAGCGATGACGGCCATCACGAACGTCCGGGTCTTCGACGGCACCGGGCTCACGGAACCGCGGACCGTCTTCGTCGACGGCGCCCGCCTGTCCGGCCAAGCCACCGGCGGCCCGGTGCTCGACGGAGCCGGGCAGGTCCTGCTCCCCGGCCTCATCGACGCCCATGTCCACCTGTACGGCCGGGAGAACCTCGAGCAGTTCGCCCGGTACGGCGTCACCACCGCCCTGGACATGGCGACGACGTCGGCCGCACTGCTGGCCGGCCTGCGGGACCAGCCGGGGCTCACCGACATCCGCAGCGCCGGCGTGCCCGCGATCGGGCCCGGCGGGATGCACGCCCGGATGCCCGGCATGCCTGCCGAAGCGGTCGTCACCGATCCCGCGCAGGCGGCGGGTTTCGTCGCGGCCCGCACCGCGGCCGGGTCGGACTACCTCAAGATCGTGCTCGAAGCACCCGGTGGCGGCGGCCCCGAGCTGCCGGTGGCCCGCGCCCTGACCGAAGCCGCGCACGCGGCCGGGCTGCTGGTCGTCGCGCACGCGGCGAACACCGGGGCGTACACGATGGCGCTGGACGCGGGCGTGGACGTCGTCACGCACGCACCGCTCGGGCCACCGATCGCGGACGGGGACCTCGCGCGGGCGAAGGTCGTCGTGCCGACGCTGACGATGATGAAGGGCATCGCGACGGCGACCGGCCGGCCGGAGCTCTACGAGGGCGCGGCGACGTCGGTGACCCGGCTCCACCGCGCGGGCGCGGCCGTCCTGGCCGGCACCGACGCGAACACCGCGCCGGGCTCCCCTTCCCCCGTCCCGCACGGCGTGAGCCTGCACGACGAGCTGGAACTGCTCGTCGCCGCCGGACTGTCCACAGTGGAGGCGCTGCGTGCCGCGACCGTGTTGCCGGCGAACCACTTCGGGCTGACCGATCGCGGCGCAGTCCGGCCGGGGATGCGCGCGGACCTGATCCTGCTCGACGGCGACCCGGTCGCCGACATCCGCGCCACCCGCGCGATCAGCCGCGTCTGGTGCGCGGGCGTCGAGCACTGAGCCGGCCCTGCGGGCCCTGCTGCTACATTTCGATGCCGTGCGCCAGGACCAGCCCGTCGACGTGACCCGCCTTCCGTGGTCAGTAACGCAGGCTGCGCAGGCCGGTGCGGATTTCGCGGATCAGGATTTCGGGCTGTTCCAAGGCCCCTCGGGGTGCCTGGCGCCGAGCGCGGTGGTGACGACGGCACCCCAGTCGCCGCCCTGCGCTGCCCATTTCGAGTAGCCGAGACGCTTCATCAGCTCCACCCGCCAAGTTCGGGTTGCGCGGTTCCTGGAATCGGTTCCAGCGCGCCCTTCATCGAATTGATCGATCGTATCCGCAAATTATTGAAATTTTCATCGACGACTGTCGCGGTACGTTCCGCATCGCCACCCCACATTGGACATCTGCCGGAAACGGTTCCAGAATGATCACGCGCGGCCGGCCGGCTGGTGTGCCGGTGAAGCTGCACACCCCGTGACGTTGGGAGAGCCGCATGACGGTGACCATCAGAGACGTGGCCCGGCTGGCCGGCGTTTCCGCGTCATCGGTGTGCCGGGCGCTCGCCACACCGGACAAGGTGCGTGCGGCGACCAGGGACCGGGTGCAGCAAGCCGCGGCACAGCTCGGCTATCACCCCAACCGGGTCGCCCGGGGGCTCAGCACCGGCCGTACCGGCAATCTGGGTCTCGTCGTCCCGGACATCGCCAACCCGTTCTTCTCCGGCGTGGTCAAGGCGGTCCAGAACCGCGCACACGAGTGCGACTTCTCGGTCCTGCCGGCCGACACCGACGAGGACGTCGCCACCGAGATCGAGCTGATCCACACCCTGACCAAGCAGGTGGACGGCTTCCTGCTGTGCGCACCCCGGGCCGGCGACGAAGATCTGCGCTCGGTCAGCGGCGACATTCCCGTCGTCATGCTCAACCGCCGCGTGGGCCGGATCCCGTCGGTCATCTTCGACAACGCCGACGGTGTCCGGCAGGTGATCACCCACCTCGTCGCGCTGAGGCACCGGCGCATCGCCTACGTCGCCGGACCCAAGACCTCGTGGGTCAACCACGAGCGCGCCCGTGCCCTCCGTACGCTGACCGCGTCGATGGGCCTGGAACTGGTCGAGGCCGGCAACGTGTCGCCCACCTACGTGGGTGGCGTCGCCGTCGCCGACGTCCTGCTCGCCGCTTCCGTCACCGCGGTGATCGCGTACAACGACATGATCGCCCTCGGCCTGATCAGCCAGATCACGGCGCGTGGTGTCCGCGTACCACAGGACATCAGCGTCGTGGGCTTCGACGACATTCCCACGGCCGACCTCGTCAACCCGCCGCTGACCACCGTCAGTCAACCGAAGGAGCGATTCGGCCGGACCGCCGTCGATCTCCTGGTCGACGTGCTCGGCGACCGCGAACGCCCCGGCAGCTCGCGCAGGGCCGCGCCCATGCAACTGGTCGTCCGGAAAACCACCGCTCCCAACCCCAAGGAATTCTCATGACAGTGAAGTTGCCGGCAAAGTGGCTGGCCATCGCATTGCTCGCCGTCGGCGGCGGCATCGGTACGAACGCCCTCGCCGCACCGGCGTACGGCGCCACTACACCGACAGCCTCGGCCGGCGGCTGCGTCGCCGAGCCGGCCCTGCCCGGCGCCACGAAAAGCTCGCTCTACACCGTCACCGCGGACAGCGCACCGCTGTTCGTCGAGGCGATGACCAAGTACGCCCCCGACAACCAGGTGAACTACGCGCACTGCTCCCTGGCGGGCACGGGCACCGCCAGGTTCTCGGTCACCGTCTCCCAGAGCTTCACCTCGTACACCGTCAGCCCCAAGAGCCGGAAACTGGCGGTCACCCGAAGCGGCAACACGATCACCTTCGACAGCGGCCCGAACTACCTGATCGTCCAGTTCGACACCAAGGACCTCCTGTTCATCCTCATCGACGCTCCCGAGTCGAACGCACCCAAGGTCGGGGACGCCAACGTCAAGAGCCTGGCCGACTACGGCGTCGACAACACCGGGGCGACGCTGGTCACCTCCAAGGTCCAGAGTGCGATCAACGCCGCTTCCGGAGCGACCCGCAACGTCCTGTACGTTCCGGCCGGCAAGTACCTGGTCGGTGAGCTCTGGCTGAAAAGCAACATGACGCTGTACCTGGCCGCGGGTGCGGTCCTGTACGGCTCGAACAACAAGGCCGACTTCAACACCGGAAGCGGCGGGGTCAGCATCGAGGGCATGCAGCACGCCGCGCTACGGGTGTACCAGGTGAGCAACGCGAAGGTGCTGGGCCGCGGCGTCATCGACGGCAACGGCAAATCACTGCGGGCACAGGGACTGAACCTGGCTCTGGTCAAAATGGACAACAGCTCGAACATCACGATCGACGGCATCATCGCCCGCGACTCCAGCTACTGGAACACGCTCGTCTACCGCAGCAACCAGGTCACCATCAAGAACTACAAGGTGATCAACCACCGGCCGAACACCGGGTACAACCAAACCGACGGTGTGGACTTCGACGAGTCGACGAACGGCCTGTTGTCCAACGCGCTGCTCTACACCGGCGACGACAACATGGCGACCAAGAACGAGAACGCCACCGGCACGGTCAACACCAAGAACGTCACCCACGAGAACATCGTCTGCTACAGCAACTCCGGGTGCGCCAAGATCGGCACCAAGACCGAGGGCACGTCCATGGACGGCATCACGTTCCGCAACCTCGACGTGGTCAAAGCGGGGCGCTCCATGGTGATCGACGCCGTCGACACCGCCGTCGTGTCCAACATCCGCTGGGAGAACGTCCGGGTCGAGCAAACCGGCAGCCTGATCGACCTGCAGGAGGACAATCCGCCGTCCTGGCGCCCGGCGAAGAACACCGCAACGATCCGCGACGCCTACTTCACCAACATCGCCTCGGACGTGAAGAAGGTGGTCAACCTGCACGGCCGCAACGCCACCATCAACATCAATGGCGTTCACTTCACCAACTTCACCGTCCAAGGCAACCCCGTCACCAGCCGGACCGACCCGGACGCGAGCTGGAACATCAACAACTACGTCTCCGGCATCACTTTCGCCACCTCCTGACCGCAACGCCGACCCGGCCGGTGGGACTACAGCCCGTCCCATCGGCCGGTCCCGGACCCTGTCACCGACGATTCACGCGCCAGGACACCCTTGCTGGCGCCGCCTACCAGCTGGACCGGGTGTGGCCCAGCCCGCGGTCGCTCGCCAAGGTCTCATATTTTTGGCCGGGTACACCGGGCTCGTCGTGTGCGGCACGGTCGCACTGGGCGCTGTGGCGATCCGGGTGGGTGGCATCTGAGCAGATGCTGCTCCGTCAGGGCGAGGTAAGGCAAACGTGTCGTGTCGAGTTGGCGGCAGGTCGAGCGCGTAAATCGTCCCGCCGTCTTTCGTCCGTCTACATAGGACGAACAGTCCGGATGAAATTTCCGCTTAGAGAACTTTGCGCGCCTTCGAACGAGGGTCGTGACGCCGTCGCGCCACCTTTGGCCTACCCCTCAAATAACCGTATTTGCCACGGCTGGGGAGCAGGAGGCGCACCGCGCCCGCGACGAACGCCTCCGACGAGCTGTGCCGCGTCAGCGAGTGGACGATGAAGTCGCTCAATGTCGCACCGGCCGAGGCCGCCGATGCTGGCGAGAAGCTCTGGGTGGTGGCGGAAGGAGTCACCTTCCAGGAACTACGGCTACTCCGCCAACCTCTCAGCCGTGGGAGCTGCGGGAGGACCGGGCCGACGAGCGATAGCCCCCGGGCGTCTGGCCCACCAGCTCGGTGAAGGCGTCGATGAAGCTGCTGGGGTTCGACCAGCCCAGCCGGATCGCCGTGTCGGTGACCGAGGCGCCGTCGCCCAGCTCGATCAGTGCCCGCTGGATGCGCAGCAGGGTGCGCCACTGGTGGAAGCTCATCGACAGCTCGCTGCCGAACAGCCTGCTCAGGGTGCGTTCGCCGGCACCGGTGCGGCGGCCGAGCTCGGCCAGGGTCGCCGGGCTCGCCGGGTCCGCGTGCAGCAGGTCGGTGACCGCCTTGAGACGCCGGTCGCTCGGCTCCGGGAGGCGCAGCGGCTCCGGTGCGGCGCGGGCGAGTTCGTCGAGGACGACGTCGAGCAGCAGCCGCGCACGGGGACTCTCCAGCGGTTCGCCTTCGCTCATCAGCGCCAGATAGGCCTCGCGCAGCAACGCGCTCGCGACGAAGACCGACGGCTCGGACGGCAGCTGTCCGGTCAGCGTCACGGGCAGCGACAGCACCCGGACGTCCGTCTCGCCGTACGCCGTGCTGCTGTGCACCGCGAAGGGCGGCACCCACATGATCCGGCTGGCCGGCGCCACCCAGGTGCCCACCTGGGTCGCGGTGACCAGGGCCCCACGCGCGGCGTAGCGGAGCTGACCGTGGTCGTGGAAGTGCGCGGCCACGCCGGTGCCATGGGCCAGCGACGCCGACAACGGCGCGTCGACGGTGCAGAAGCTGGGGTCGGACACGTGATCGAGGCTACCCGGCACTGGCGGGTTATCGGGAAAACCTGGCGCGATACCGGTGGTGAGCCCGGACGCCGCGGACCCATCGTGGAGACATGGCACAACAGAGCACAAAAACGACCGGCACGATCGCGGTCTTCGGCGCGACGGGACGGCAGGGCGGCGCGGTGGTCGACGCGCTGCTGGACCGCAAGGCCACGGTGCGGGCCCTGGTCCGCAACCCGCACTCCGGCCGGGCTCGGGCGCTGGCCGCCCGCGGCGTCGAGCTGGCGGCCATCCGGACCGACGCCCCGGCGTCACTGGCCGCCGCGCTGATGGCGGTCGAGGCGTTCTGCTTCATGACCCCGGAGGCGAACACCCTCGAAGAGGTCGAGACGGAGATCCGCATCGGCACCGCGCTCGTCGACGCGGCGGTCGCGGCAGGCGTTCCGCACGTGGTGTTCCACTCGGTCTTCGGCGCGGACCGGGAGCGGGGTGTGCCGCACCACGACTCGAAGCACGCGATCGAGGAGTACCTGAGGAAGTCCGGCCTCCGGGCCACGATGATTCGCCCGGCCCCCTTCATGGAGGAGGTGGCACCGAGCCTGGAGCACGGAGAGATCGTGCTGAGGCTGCCGCTGCCGGAGGACGCCGCCCTGAAGATGATCTCGGTCCGGGACGTCGGCCGGGTCGCCGCCGCGCTGCTGCTCGGCACGGCGGAGGCACCCGGCGGAGCCGTCGAGCTGGTCGGCGACGAGCTGACGGGCCCGCGGATCGCCGCGGCGTTCGGCGCGCGCGCCGGGCTCCCGGCACGGTACGAGGCCCTCTCGTTGAGCGTGCTGCCCAGCGACCTCGACCGGGCGATGTTCCGCGAGTTCGCGAAGGCGGCGGAACACCCGTCGGATCCTGCGGCGGTGCCGTCCACCCTCGACCTGCCCGGATGGATCCGCGCCACCGGCTGGACCGCGCCCGCGAACGTGGCCGGGAGCCGGGCATGAAGGCGATCATCTACACCGAGTTCGGCGGCCCGGAAGTCCTCCGCCTCGACGACGTCGACGAGCCGCACGCGGGACCCGGGCAGGTGCGGCTGAAGGTCGTGGCGGCCGGGGTCAACCCGCTCGACTCCAAGATCCGCAACGGGTGGCGGCCGCAGGTGACGCCGCCGTTCCCGGTGATCCCCGGCGTGGAGGCGGCCGGCATCGTCGACGAGGTCGGCGAAGGCGTGACCGGCGTCGCGGTGGGCGACGAGGTCCTGGGCTGGACCGTCACCGGCGCGTACGCCGAGCACGCGCTGGCCGTCGACTTCGGCCCGAAGCCCCCGGACGTCGACTGGGACCTCGCCGCGGCACTGCCCGTCGCGGTCGAGACGTCGGTCCGCGTGCTCGACGCCCTCGGCGTCGGGAAAGGCGACACGCTCCTGCTGCACGGAGCCGCGGGCGTGACCGGCGCCGTCGGTGTCCAGCTCGCGCTCACCCGCGGCGCGACGGTCATCGGCACCGCCTCTCCCGGCAACCACGACTACCTGCGTTCACTGGGCGCAATCCCGGTCGCCTACGGCGCGGGCCTCGCCGACCGGGTCCGCGAGGCCGCACCGCAGGGCATCGACGCCGTGTACGACGCGGCGGGAGCAGGCGACCTGGAGCTGTCGATCGCCCTGCTCGGCGGCACCGACCGGCTCATCACCATCGCCGACCCGAAGGCCGTCGAGCTGGGCGTCACTTTCTCCGCCCCCGGCGGCGCCCCGTTCGGTTCCCGCCTCGGCGAGTACGCCCGCCTCGCCGCCGACGGAAAGCTCACGGTGCGCATCGCGCAGAGCCTCCCACTGGAGGACGCCGCGAAGGCGCAGGAGCTGAGCGCTAGCGGTCACGCGGCCGGAAAGCTCGTCCTGCGGCCGTAGGAGGGGTAGCTCGTGCAGGGTCCCGCCGGTGCGGCGGACCCGGCCGAACGCGGATCAGAGCGGCCCGGGCTGGGGAGTAGCTGCCCAGCTGGCGAGGAGTTTGAGCCGGTCTTCGGATGCGGTGCCGGGTTCGGCGGTGTAGGTGATCAGGTTGTGCACGGCTCGGCCGGACAGGGGTAGGTCGAGGGACTGGAAGGTCAGTTCCAGGTGCCCGACGTCGGGGTGCTGGAGCCGTTTGACGCCGTCGTGGTGGGTCAGGACGTCGTGTGCGGCCCAGCGGTCGCGGAACTCGGCGCTGAGGGTGGACAGTTCGCCGACGAGTTCGCGCAGTGCCCGGTCGCGGGGCTCGCGCCCGGCCTCGGCGCGCAGCAGGGCGGCGGCCGTCCCGGCCGAGCCCGATGCGTCGGAAGAACTGCTCGAACTGTGGGCCTGGGCGGTGGAGGAGGAGCGGCTCGACGAGCACTCCGCCACCATCCTGACCACCCGTTACTTCGATGACCCGCTCGGTCGGGACGGCATCGCCACAGACCGGCAGATCGGCGCGCTGATCGGGCTGAGCCAGCCCACGATCACCCGGCACCGCCGCCCGACCTACGGGCCAACCCAAGACTCCTCCGGCGGCATCGCGGTCATCGGCGAGCTCGGCGCCGGCAAGTCGGTCATCCTGAACGTCGCCGCGGTCGTGCGGCTGATGCTCGACGGGCGGGTAATCGTCATCGACCGGACCCGCAGCCGCGAATGGGCACCCGTCGCCACCGCGCTGCCCGGTAATGCGCAGATCGTCGACATCATCGACCCCAGCCTCGACGACCGCCTTGCCGCGGCCGAGCTGCGGCACTCCTGCGACCCGCTGCGGGTCTTCCGCACCGCCGGCAAGTCCAGTACCGGCATCGCGAAACCTTCTTCGCCTCCTGGCTCGACCTGGAGTCCAACTCCGCCGAGCGGGACGCCCTCGGACGCGGCCTCGACGACGTCAGCGGCCAGCCCGACGCATCCAGCAACCGACTTGTCGACACACTGCGCAAGCACGGTGGACGCGACCCAGCGGCCCGCGCCCTAGCCGACCGACTCGAGCGGCTGCGCCGCGACCCGATCACCCGCCCGATCTTCGACCCCGACCTCGCGCCGGTCGACCTGTTCGGCGCGGACATAGTGGTGTTCTGCACCAACGAGATCGCGCTGCCGAGTGCGTTGGAGATGAGCAACGAGCGGATGGCGGCTCGGATCCCGCCGCGCAAGTTCTTCGGCCGCGCCTTCCACCTGCTCATCGCCGGGATCGCCAAGGAGATCTGCTTCACACCGGGCCGGTGGGGGCGAGTTCATCTGCGACGAGGCCTACAACGTCACCGGCACCCCCGAAGGCCAGCAGATCGCGCTGGAGTTCGTGCGTGACGGCCGCAAGCACGGCGCCGACGCCGCCTTCGGCTCCCACGCCCCGCAAGACCTCGGCGACGATGTCCTGCACGGCCTGATCGCCGTCCGGTTCCTTGGCCGCCATCGCGACGACGGCCTCGCCCGCAACGGACTTGCCTGGCTCGGCGCCGACCCTGCCGACGCCCGCTACCACGAGATCGTCACCAAAGACCTTTTCACCGCTGAACCCAGCCGGCGGCGAGGAGGAGCGCCGTGCTCGTGCAGGCGAGTTCCTCGTGCGTGACCACAGTGGACGGATCGGCAAGGTCAAAGTCACGACCCAGCCCTACCGGTCGCTGCCGGCGGCTGTCCTCACCACGCCGACCGTCAGTCGTGGGCACTCTGGCTAGCCACTGACACGGGGCGACGGTCCTGCGGCACCACGGGCCCACCGCTGCGGCCTGCGGAGACCGTGGCCATCTCGAGGTACGTCGGCGGCTCGGCTTCCCGTTCCCACTCGTAGAGGGTGACCCGCAACGTGTTGCAGGCGCGGCCCAGCATCACGGCGAGCGGGAAAGGGACGCGCATGAACAGGTGCACGGGCCGGCTGCCGGCGATCTCGCCGATGCGTCGGCGCAGTTCGGTCACCAGTGCGGGGCCGGCGTCGGCGGGGATGGGTTCGCGTTGCGCCACGGCGATCTCGACTGCGTGGGCGTAGGGGCGGCTCGCGACGTAGTGGCGGAAGCCCTTGTTGGGCGGTGCAGGTACGAGATCGAGGTACACGGCGACGGGACCCTCGGGAGGACCGTCGAGGGGAATCGCGGTCGGCACGACCGGTACGGTCCGGGTTCCGCTTTCCGTCCACTCGTTTCCGCTCTGGTCGGTGACCGTGACGGCCAGCCCGGTCGTGGTCGGCAACGCGGCCCCGAGCGCGAAGGCCATGCTCAGGTGTGCGCCGCCGGTGATGTGCAGGTGGTGAACGCCGGCTGACTGCACGATGCGGGGAAGGTCCCCGAGGAACGTCGCGAAGTCTTCCCAGGCTTCGGCAGGCGGGACGCTGGTACCGGGCAGAGGTGGGCGGGTCCGGGTCGCGAGCGGCGCCTTCGGAGTACCTAAGGCGGGGGTCCGGGTTTGGATGTCGAGATGCAGCCGGTCATCGACGGCTGCGCGGCGGACGCGGCGGATCGCCATCTGGCCGGCCAGCCGAGCGAGCCCAGTGCGGTCGAGGACTGCGAACTGGTCGAAGTCGCTCAGCGTGGCGAGTTCCTGGGGAAGCAGACGGTCAGGGGCGCCGTAGTCCAGCCGGCCGTCCGGGCCGGTGATGGTGTTGCCGATGGCGAAGGTGAATGCCGGATCCCCCTCCAGGCGAAGAAGTGCCGGTAGCTCCAACTCCCGGACGTAGCTCGAGCGCGCCATCTCTTCGGTGACGAGGAGCACGGCTCCGGACAGTCCCGAATCGAGGGCCTCTTGCAGCCGCCGCTGGAAGCGGCCCGGTGGCAAGTGGGTCTGGTCGTGCCATACGGGGATGCCGTGGGCGCGGAACACCCATGCGGCGCGTTCGGCCAGATCATCTCCGTCCGAGTGTCGGTAGCTGAGGAAGATCGGGTCCAGGTCGTGTATCTGGGGCATCTGCTACCTCCCGGTGCAGGGCTGGGACGGGTCGAGGCGCAACCGCCCGGCGGCAATCGCCGGGCGGGCGTCTTAGTTCTGCTCGGCGAAGACCGGGCTCGGGGTGAGTTCGGCGGCGATGGTGAGGAGACGTTCGTCGCGGACCGAGCGGTCGGGGAAGGCATCGAGGACGGCGGCCGGCACCAGGCGCTGTGTGATGTCGGAGCTGGTGAAGCCGGCACGGGAACCGTTCGGGCCGGTCAGCTCTACGAGTTTCTCTATGGTGTCCGGGCGGAGGCCCAGTCCTTGCAGTGCGCCGGTGAGGAGGGCTCGGCGCTGCTCGGTGGCCGGCCGGGTGAAGGTGAATGTCGTGGCCGCTCGGCGCATGACGGCCGGGTCGAGGGTGCCGGGGCGGTTGGTGCACAAGACCACCAGGACCGGCAGGCCCGCTCCGGCGAGGCTGTCGACTCCGGCGAGGAAGGCATCGACGCCGGCGCGATCCTCGTGGTGCATCTGCTGTGCTTCTCGAGATTGGACCAGCGCGTCGGCTTCGTCGACGACGAACACGAGCACCCGCCGGGCCCGGTCGCCGGTCCGGGCGGCGGCCTGTGCCTTGAGGTGGGTAAAGGCGTCGCCGATGAGCGTTGTCATCTCCCCGACGAGCCCACTTCCGCGGGTGGACAGCTTGAGCCGGTACAGGAGCACGGGGAGGTCGAGCTGGTCGGCGAGGTCACAGCCGAAGGACTCGGCGAGCGCGGACTTGCCCGAGCCGACGTCGCCGGCGAAGACGAACAGCGGGGCGCGGTCGGTGAACAGGTCCAGGGCGGCGAGCTCGCTGCCGGGGTGGTGTGTGGCGGCCCAGGCCTGCAGGCGATCTGGCGTCGCGAGCAGCATCGCCTCCTTGCGGAGACGGAGTTTGACGTCGTCGAGGCCGACGAGCCGGTCGTAGCGCGCTTGCCGAACCGGTTCGGGGAGTTCGACGACGGGGTGGAAGAGGTCGTCTTGAGTGCTCATGGTGATCTCCTGTGGTTAGTCGTCGAGGGCGACGAACACGTCGCGGGTGACCCCGATGCCCTTTTGGCCGTAGCCGTGGCCGGGCGTGGTGGCGCCGGTGCCGGTTGCGGGTTCGGTGCCGGTGGTCCGGTTGACGGGAAGTGCCGTCGTGAAGGCGGTGCGCTTGGCCTGCGGCAGGTTGTGGAACTTGGTCGAGTAGTTGAGGAAGGAGTAGAACGGCAGGCCGGTGACAGGCGCCGTCCTCGGCAGGCGGCCGGGACCGTCATCGAGAAGGTGGCCGCCTAGGGTGGCGCGGTAGCGGAGCCGGAGCTTCCAGAGGTTGGTGTCGGGGTCGCGGAACCCGTAGGACACGGAGTCGAGGTAGCCATGGTTAAGCAGCTGGGCGACTTCCTCGACGTAGTCGGTGATCTTCGTGGCGTTCTCGGGTTGCCCGTACAGCGCGCGCAGCTGGCGCAGGTCGGCGCCGATCTTCGCGCCAACGTATCGGGCGTCGGTGATGGTGAAGGAAGCGGATTGGGTCATGGAGAGGGTCATGGTCATTCCCCCGGGAAGGACGGGCCGAACAGCTCGCGCCAGGCGTCGTATGCGGCGCCCTGGGTGGGGGCCGTGGCGGCCCAGCTCACCGAATCGAGAGCTGAGGCCGCGGCCTCGACGAGGCGCTTCCGGTTGGCGTCGGTGTAGCTGGAGGCGATGTTGTTTTCCGGGTTCACCGGGTCCCAGATCTGAATCGGGTCGCTGGTCGCGCTGATCTCGTCGGTGGCGTAGAAGTCGCCGAAGACGATCGGCGTCTGCAGGCCGGTGGTCGTGATGTAGGCCAGCACCTGTTCGAACGCGACGGGGTAGTCCGCGACCTGCAGTCCGGCACCGTGCCACCCGGTGTCCCAGAGGTGTGCGACGACGAGCTCGAGCAGGAAGCTCTTGCACCGCAGCTGCGGATCCCGGGACTTCGCCTCGCGGATCCAGGCCTTGAGCAGGCGGATGAGCTCGGGGTAGCCCGGCCCGGCGAGCTTCCGCCGGTCGCGGATGAAGCGCAGGTGCAAGGTGACGGAGGTGAGGACGCGCTGTCCTTGGCGGGTGACCAGGAAGCCCTTGTCGTCCTCCTCTCCGGTGTAGAGGACCGGCGCGACGTCGATCTTCAACCCCGAGCCGCGCAGCGTGATCCCGACCGCGTGCTGCGAGATCACGAAGTCATCGGCGACCTTCGTCTTGCCGTAGACCTCCTGGCAGCGCTCCCAAAGCCACTCGAGCAGCTTCGCCTCGTCGATGTCCGGATCCGCGCAGCGCAGGTATGCGGCGACGTCCGCGTCCGATCCCTCACCACGCCGCCTGCTGATCGACGTGTGCTTGGCGGTGCTGCCCGACGCGCGCAGCTTGACCAGGTCGTAGCCCGGGTTTGCGGCGACGTGGACCTCGAGGCGTGCCTTCAGGTGGTTGACCTGCTCGCGGCGCCGCTTTGCCTGTTCCTTGGCGACGTTGACCCAGTTCTCGGCGAACCGCCGTAGGACGGCGTGGGTCACATGTGTCTCGTCGGACATCTGAATCTCCCTCACGTTCCACTCCGTCGGCGCCCCTCCGCGCAGTGGCTCTCACTTGCGTAGCTGAAGTTGTATGCACCAGATCGGTAAACAAGATCGACCCGATGGCGGACGAAGGTAGCATGCACTGATCAGGTAAACCAAAACGGGGTCCAGGTGGCGAATGAACGTCTGGTTCGGCTCGCAGGAGCTGGCGCACACCTGCAATAGTGACTGTGCGAGAGTGGCCGCTTACGGTATGGAGTCAGCTCGGCTGATCTGGGTCCGGCTTGGGCAACTGTGCGGAGTTGCCAATCTCGCCAAGATGCGGGAGTTCGCGGCAGTGCGACTGCGTTCGGGGTTGATCGCCCAGCGGGCGGTCGTGTTCATTTCGGCCGGTCGCAAGTTCGAGCTCGTTGTGCAGGGTGCTGACGAAAGTGTGAAACTCGCCGACGAGACAACCGTGACGTCGGTGATCGTTGTCGACGTCCTGCCTGTCGGGCTGGAGCCCCCCGGTCAGCACCCCGATGCTTCATCCCTCGAGTCCAAGGGGAGCCTTCGATGACAACACCTGCGGGCACGTACCCCTATCGTCCGGAGACGCCGCCGCATCCGGGTGAGATCCTGAAAGAGCAACTCGATGGGCAGCGGGTAAGTCAAGCTGATCTTGCGCGCCGCGCCGGCCTGTCTACGAAGCATGTCAACCAGATAGTCCAGGGTGTTGTGGCCCTAAGTCCCGACATCGCGGTGCGGCTCGAACGCGCGACCGGAATTTCTGCCGAAACCTGGAACAGGCTGGAAGCGATCTGGCAGACGCATCAAAGTGTTGTCGAAGACCAGCGGAAACTGGCGGGCGAAATCAGTTGGGTGGGCAAGTTTCCATTGGCATTCCTCAAGCGAATGGGAGTGCTCCGCGATACTAGCCAGTCTTTGGCCAATCTGCAGCTGATACTGAGTTTCTTTGGGGTTGCGTCGCCTGATGTTGCGGAACGGGCTTGGCGGGAGTATCGACTCGCCTTCCGGCGTTCTGAACTCGTCGAAGGCGACGGTTACTCGATCGCTGCCTGGCTCAGGGTGTGTGAAGTTAGAGCGCGCGGAATCGAATGCGAACCCTTTAGTCGAGAACGACTCATTGCGTCGATACCTCAGATGCGGAAGCTGACACTTCAGGAGCCCGCATCCTGGCAAGTCGAGCTTCCGCGACTGTGTTCGACTCTTGGTATAGCGCTCGTGTTCATTCCGGCACTAAAGAATACTCACCTGTCGGGTGTAACGCGCTGGCTTGCGCCTGACAAAGTCATGATTGGGCTCAGTGATCGATTCAAGACCGACGATACGTTCTGGTTCTCGTTCTTCCACGAGTTGGCGCATGTCCTGTTGCATGGTAAGAGATTGACCTTCCTGGACCACGGGATAGAGCCTGGCGAAAGTGGCGAGATCGACTTGTCGCCCATGTTTCTGCATGGAGACTCCAAAGTCCCAGGTGCTTCGACCGATTCGGAAAGGGAAGCTGACAAGTTTGCTCAAAATTCGTTGATCCCTGAACAAAAGCTGCAAAAATTCCTTGACTCCTCTGCTGCGGTCACAGAGCAAACGATCAGGGCGTTCGCGCACGAAGTAGGCGTCGCGCCGAGTGTCGTTGTCGGACGCCTCCAGCATGAGGGCATCGTACCTTGGTCGTTTGGGAGGAAATTGAAAACTGTCGTGCGGTTTGATGTATTGTGATGCAAACGAGGGTTAGTGCTGCGCCATAACGAGTGATCGAGGGAGGTTGTGAGTGGTGCTGCTGGCGCCGGTGACCGCCCTTGAGCGGGCTAACCAGCCGCTGGACTAGAACCGCAAGGCCACCCGGGTAGACGACGGCCTGCGCGATCGCCAGCTCGCCCTCGGGGGAGCCGAGCCGTTCGTACACGTCCCACGCCGCGAGCGCCTGCTGCACGGCGTGGGGGTCGGCCATGCCGATGTCTTCGGTGGCGAAGCGGACCAGCCGTCGGGCCACGTACAGCGGGTCCTCGCCGCCGTCGAGCATGCGGGCGAGCCAGTACAGGGCGGCGTCCGGGTCGGAGCCGCGCATCGACTTGTGCAGCGCGGAGATCAGGTTGTAGTGGCCTTCCTGCGCCTTGTCGTACAGCGGGGCGCGCTGCTGGATGTGGTGGGCGAGCCCGGCGGTGTCCAGGACCGGCTGGGTGTCGGGGAGGGCCTGCAGCTGTTCGGCCATGTTGAGCAGGTAGCGGCCGTCACCGTCGGCCATCGCGATCAGGGCGCGGCGCGCGTCGTCGTCCAGGGGCAGCCGCCGTCCGGTCAGCTGCTCGGCGCGGTCGAGCAAAGTGGACAGTGCGGCTTCGTCGAGGCGTTTGAGGACAAGGACCTGGGTGCGGGAGAGGAGGGCGCCGTTGAGTTCGAAGCTCGGGTTCTCGGTGGTGGCGCCGATGAGGACGATCGTGCCGTCCTCGACGTAGGGCAGGAAGCTGTCCTGCTGCGCGCGGTTGAAGCGGTGGATCTCGTCGACGAACAGCAGCGTCCCCTGGCCGACGCCCCGCCGTTTCCCCGCGGCGGCAAAGACCTTCCGCAGCTCGGCCACCCCGGAAAAGGTGGCCGACACCGGTTCGAAGGCGAGGTTGCTGCCGTCGGCGAGGAGCCGGGCGATGGTGGTTTTCCCGACGCCGGGCGGGCCCCACGGGATGGCGGAGCCGAGGCGTCGCTGGGCGACTATGCGGCCGAGCGGGGCGTCCGGGGCCAGGAGGTGGTCTTGCCCGACGACGTCTTCCAGCTGCGTGGGCGCAGGCGGTTGGCGAGGGGCCGCGCGGGCTCCTCGTCGAAGAGCGGCAGGGTCGGTTCCATCGTTCTCCTGGGAGGGCGCTCACTGGGCACGGGGGCGGTCGCGTCGCGGCAGCCGTTCGACAACCAGGTCGTAGGAGTTCTGCACCGCGTCGGTGACCAGGCGCTGGGTGATGCCGGGACCGGGCCCCAGCGAGATCCAGTGCCGTTTGTCGAGGTAGCGGCCTGGTGTGATGGTGGCATAGCGGCGCTCTTGCGCGCGAGCGTGTTCGGGTTCGCACTTGACCGTGATGATCTGGTCCTCCGGGTCGTCGGTGACGATGAGGAAGATCTTGCCGGCACCTTGTACACGTCCAGGTGTTCGGTGAACGGGTAACCGTGGTCGGTTCCGGGCAACGCGAGGGCGGTGGCGCGCGCGGTTTCCTGGAGCCGATCACCGGCGGCGTTCATCGAGCTCCCCTGGGTGCCGGTGCCGTAGGTGTGCGGGTCGCCGAGCGCGAGGCCGGACTGGTTGACCAAATGGGCGCCCGACATGTCCAGCTGGCCTCGGATGTGTGCCGCGACCAGGCACACGGCGCCCCGGGAGTGGCTGCCGACCACGTGGAAGCCGGTGTCGAGCTTGAGCACACCATCCGTCTGCATCCGGTCGGCAATGAGCTGGGGGACATGGCTACCGGTCAGCGACAGCCACGGCAGGTGAGCGTCTTGGAGCTCGATTCCCTGGTCAAAAGCGCAGTTAATCAGCCCCAAGCCGATCGCCGGGTAAGCGTGAGTCAGGTCGAGCTGACCAGTGATCCTTGCGCCCCGGATGCGGAGCCCGCGGGGGTCGGCCTGCCCTGCGGTCGCGGCCAGGAGAGCGCGCCGGATGACCCTTGCAGGCATTTGGTGCGCGGGTTCCTGGGTGACGGCCAGTGCGTCGACACTTAGGTTGCTGCACACCATCTCGGTTCCGCGTCGCACGGCTTTGAGCACGTCGCGTACGCGGTCGGTGTCCGAGTTCGGAGACATACGGGGTAGTCGCCGGGACCGGACGTCGCGCAACATCGACAGTCGATCCGAACCAAATCGTGTCTTTGACGAGTCCGTGCATTAATTCGTCTTCTCGTGTCCGTGTCTCGTGTCAGCGAGTGACGCGGAGGTATTTTTGTTGTCAAATGTCTTTGGTGAATCCGTGGCAGCGGCCGCCCGATACGTCGCACTGTTGCCTGATGTTTCCGTGGATTGCGTGCTGGCTCGGCCGGTTCTGTCACAGGCTTGCGTTGACGACGTCGTGGCCGGCATCCGACACGTGTGGACAGACGTTCGTCGTGTTCTCCGACCCAGTGGTACGACATGGCTGATCCTCGCCGACCGACGGGGCTCCTCTGGTTCCCTGTTGGGCTTGCCATGGCGAGTCGTGTTCGCCTTGCAACGAGAGGGGTGGTTGCTGCGGAACGCGCTCGTCGCAAGCGCAGCGGCTGACCCGTCTCGCTGCGAGATGGGTTTCTTGCTCGTGAAGCAGCCGACGTATTTTTCAAGCTCCTCCACGGGAACAACCCTGGTGACGTTGCACTGAACGGGACAGCTTCGTGACCCGCTGCATCGCAGCCCACTGCCCTTCGACGGGAGTTGTTCTGGATCCTTTCCACAGTCCGGAGTTAGTCCCGGTCCTGGGCCGAGCAGGGACGGTGGCATGAAGACGGCATATGAAGACGCTCAAGTCGCGCTCTACAGTGGAAATGCAGCCGACGTGGTGCGCCAGCTGCCGGCCGAGTCGGTGGACTGCGTGGTGACTTCGCCGCCGTACTGGGGGCTGCGTGATTATCGGATCGGCCGCCAACTGGGTGTCGAATCGACTGTGGACCAGTACGTTTGCCGTCTTGTCGAGCTTTTCGATGAGCTCGCTCCGGTGCTGACTCCACGAGGCACGGTGTGGCTCAACCTCGGGGACAGCTACGGCGGTTCATGGTGTCATTACGTGGCGGCCTGCTCCACTGCGCGTACAGCGGCGGAGCGGTCTCGGACTCCGTACGGGACACATCGGCCGCCGCGGGCGTCGTATCGGGCGAAGGATCTCGTCGGTGTGCCCTGGCGGGTCGCGCTTGCCCTGTTGGACCGAGGTTGGCTGGTGTGGCGCGAGATCGTATGGCATAAACCGAATGCCCGGCCCGAGAGTGTCCGAGATCGGTTCGCGCACCGATACGAGACCATCTCCGCATTGGCTCGAGACCGACGAGACCGCGATGAGACCAGCAGCGAGACGGCGGTGTGGACGGTCTCGGCTGACCGGAGGCGAGTAGATCATCCGGCTGTGGGCACCCTTGAGATCGCGCGGCGGTGTGTGCGGCTGGGGTGTCGTCCGGGCGGGACCGTTCTCGATCCGTTCTCTGGGAGCGGGACGACCGGTATCGCGGCACTGGAGCATCAGTGCCGGTTCATCGGGATCGACCTCAACCCGGAGTGTCACGCCGTGGCGTTGCGGCGCCTGAGGCCGGCGACATGACGGCTGAGCTGGGGCAGGCGATGACGCTGGCGGAGGTGGCCGCGCTGCCGGCGGCAGTGGATCTGATGACGGCGGCGCGAGCGTTGGGGACTCGGCGCACAACGGCGTATGCATTGGCCCGCGGTGGCTCTTTCCTTGCCCGGTATTCCGGGTTGGTGTGGGGTATCGGGTGCCGACGTCAGGACTGTTGCGATTGCTGGGGCTGGCCACCTGATCCGGTGATCTTTGCCGGGCTCGGGCTTCCCCGAGTGGTGGCCGCAGCGCGAGTATCGAGCCCGGAGAAAGCCTCTGGTGGGTGCTTGACGAACGAGGGGAGAGGTTCGCGGGGGCCGATGGGTCGGTGTACCGGCGGTGTTCGTGCCGGGACGACAACAGGAAGTCGCTCGGCGAGGCGTGTCCGAAGCTGGCGAACAAGCGGCATGGGCAGCGGTACTTCCAGATCGAGTTGCCGAAGGACACACGGGACAACCGTCGTCCACGGCGTCGCGGTGGATCGAGAGCGCGAGCGAGGCCGAGAAGGGCCTGCAGCGGGTGCGAGACCTGCTCGGAATCGCCGAGGAGGGTGACACCGAGACGCTGCGGAAGATCGGAGACTTGGCTCGCGGGACTGATCTCGCAGAAGGAGCCGTTGCCCGAGACCGTGCGGCGTCTCGTCCGGGCGGGATCGGCGGTTCTGGAGCAGCCGTTGATGGATGCGGTGTTCGACGAGTTCCTGGCGCGGAAGAAGCGCACGGTGAGCCGGAACATGTACCGCTCCTACGAGTCCCACGTCCGGCTGTACCTCTGCCCGCACCTGGCGAAAATCCGCCGTGACCGGCTGCGGGTCGGCCACCTGGATGCCATGTTCGAGGCGATCGTCGAGCGCAACGAACTGATCGCCGAGTATCGGCCAGTGGCGATCCCCGGAAGATCGCGGCAATGAAGTGGCAGCGCCCGGTCGGCCGACGTCGCTGCACCGGATCAAGGAGACGCTGCGGGCGATCCTGCGGCCGGCAGCGGACCAGGGCCTGCTGACCCACAACGTCGCCAAGCTGGTGGAGTTGCCACCGGCGGTGCAGCCGAAGCCGAAGCTGTGGACCCGGAACGCATCGCCAAGTAGCGGCGGACCGGTGAGGTGCCGTATCCGGTGATGGTGTGGACCGGTGACCTGACCGGACAGTTCCTGGACTTCACGGTGAACCACCGGCTGTACCCGCTGTTCCACCTCATTGCCCACACCGGCCTGCGGCGGGGCGAGGGCTGCGGTCAGCGGCGCTCGGACACCTACCTGGACGCGGCGTCGCTCGAGGTGGCGAACCAGAGCGTGCAGTACGGGGGGAGAGACGGGCCAGAGCAAGCCCAAGACCCCGTCCTCAGAGGGCATCGTCTCGCTCGACCCGAATACTGTCCTGGTGCTGCGAGCCCACCTCGCCCGTCAGGACGAAGCGAAGGCCAGCCTCGGCGACGACTGGGGCGACCACGACTTGCTCTTCACCGAGCCGAATGGCAGCCCGCGGCATCCAGCTGACGTCGCCGACGAGTTCGCCCGCTTGATCAAGCTGGCTGGCTTGCCCCGATCACCCTGCATGGCCTACGCCACGGTGCCGCCACCCTGGCTCTCGGTGCGGGGGGATATGAAGGTGATCCAGCACATGCTCCGGCACTAGTCGATCAAGGTCACGATGGATCTCTACACCAACGTCGCCGAAGAAGTCGCCGCCGACGCTGCGAGGAAGCTGGCCGGGGCGATCCCGCGGAAGGCGTTGCACCCAGCCTGCGCTCTCGGGCTCCCCTCGGGCTCGCAGGAGACCACAGTGGACAGAGGGGAAGCGGAAGCAAGGATTCCGGATAACACAAAACCCCAGGTCGAAGAGATCTTCGACCTGGGGAGTGGTAGTGCGCCATCAGGGACTCGAACCCCGAACCCGCTGGTTAAGAGCCAGCTGCTCTGCCAATTGAGCTAATGGCGCCGGTGTCTGCCGGAGGCTTCCCTCGGCGACGTGGAAAAGATTAGCACCCCTCTCCGGGCCCGTTTCAGGGGGGTCCCCTTAAGCGGGTTCGGACGTTCCCGCCCCGGTGTCCGGCCTGGTCGGGCACACTGTAGTCGGACATCGACGGCGAAACAGGCGGGTGGGCATGAGGGGTTCGACCGGCATGACGGTGCGGCTGCTGGTGGCCGCGGGGGTGATCGGCCTCACCGTGGCGGGGTGCAGCAGCAGTCCTTCGGGTGAACCTCCGCGGGAGACGAGCAGTGCCGTGCAGCCCGCGCCGAAGCCTGCCGTGCTCACCCTCAGTCCTGCGAAGGATGCCAAGGACGTCGCTCCCGGGGAGCCGGTGAGTGTCAGCGTTGCCGACGGGAAGGTCGGGGACGTGCAGCTGACCGGGGCCGACGGCAAGGTCGTCGCCGGGAAGGCGCGGCCGGACGGCAGCGGGTGGGACTCCGCCGAGCCGCTCGGTTACAACAAGACCTACAAGCTCACGGCGACCGCGGTCGGCTCCGACGGCAAGCCGGTCACCGCCGAGTCGTCGTTCAGCACCGTGAAGCCCGCCCGGCAGCTCGGCGTCTCGGTCAACCTCGTCGACGGCGAGACCGTCGGGGTCGGGCTGCCGCTGGTCTTCACCTTCACCGGCAACGTCACCGACAAGGCCGCGGCCGAGAAGGCGCTGAAGGTCACCGCGGAGCCGGCCACCGAGGGCGCTTTCCGCTGGTCCGGGGACAAGCAGGTCACCTGGCGGCCGAAGGAGTACTGGAAGAGCGGCACGAAGATCAAGGTCGACGCCGCCGTCTACGGCAAGCCGCTCGGGGGTGGCAGCTACGGCCGGGAGGACAAGAGCTTCCGCGCCACCGTCGGCGACAAGCTCGTCGCCGTCGCCGACGGCGGGACCCACCAGATGACCGTCACGGTCAACGACAAGGAGGTCAGGACCCTGCCGACCTCCATGGGCAAGCCCGGGCACAACACGCCGCAGGGCACCTACACCGTCATGAGCGAGCACACCGGCTACACGATGGACTCCGGCACCTACGGCGTCCCGGCCGACAGCCCCGGCGGCTACCGCACCTTCATCCAGTACGCCGTCCGCCTGTCCTACAGCGGCATCTTCTACCACTCCGCGCCGTGGTCGGTGCGGCAGCAGGGCCACAGCAACGTCAGCCACGGCTGCCTCAACCTGTCCACCGAGAACGCGAAGTGGCTGATGGACACGTCCAAGAAGGGCGACATCGTCGTCGTGCAGAACAGCGGCGGCCCGAAGCTGGAGCCGACCGACGGCTGGAGTGTCTGGCAGCTGTCCTGGGACGAGTGGCGGACGGCGGCGAACTAGCCCGAGCTGCGGACCAGCTCCCGCGCCTCGGCCTCGCTCGACACGGCAGGCCCCGAACCCCACAGCGGCTTGTTCGCCGTCTCGCGGCTGAAGAACACCGCGACGGCGCCGATCGCGCCCGCCGCCATCAGGTACCAGGCCGGCCAGTAGTCGTGGCCGGTGGTGGCGATCAGCGACTGCATGACCAGCGGTGTCGTGCCGCCGAAGAGGGACACCGAGACGTTGAACGCGATGGACAGCGCGCCGTAGCGGATCGCCGTCGGGAACAGCGCGGGCAGCGCCGCGGGCATCGACACCTCGAAGCAGAGCAGCAGCAGGCCGAGCCCCATCAGCCCGAGGAACGTGACGACGAGGCCGCCGTCGTGGACGAGCAGCATCAGCGGCCAGGACAGCACGAGGAAGCCGAGGCAGCCTGCCATCATGACCGGCTTGCGGCCGACGTGGTCGGTGATCCGGCCGCCGGCCAGGATGATGAGCATCATCACGACCATGACGACGATGATCAGCAGCAGGCCGTGGGTGGCGTCGAGGTGCAGCTGCTCGGACAGGTACGTCGGCATGTACGACAGCAGCATGTAGTCGGTGACGTTGAACACGAGCACGAGGCCGACGCAGATGAGCAGCGCGGGCCAGTACTGGGTGAACATCTTCCAGAACGGCTCGCCGGAGCGGCCGCGTTTCTCGGCTTCCTCGGCGTGCTTCTGGAACGCCGGGGTCTCCTCCAGCTTCAGTCGCATGTAGAGGCCGATGATCCCGAGCGGCCCGGCGACCAGGAAGGGCACGCGCCAGCCCCAGTCGAGCAGCGTCTCGTGCGGCACCCAGGCCTTCATCCCGGTGACGACGGACGCGCCGAGCACGTACCCCGAAAGTGTCCCGAACTCGAGCCAGGACCCCATGAACCCCCGCCGCTTGTCGGGCGAGTACTCGGCGATGAAGGTGGTGGCGCCCCCGTACTCCCCACCGGTGGAGAACCCCTGAACCATCCGTGCAAGGACGAGCAGGATCGGCGACCAGACGCCAATGGAGCTGTACGACGGAATCAGCCCGATACACAGCGTCCCGACGGCCATCATGATCATGGTGACGGCCAGCACCTTCTGCCGCCCGATCCGGTCCCCCAGCGGCCCGAACACCAGTCCACCGAGCGGCCGCATGAGGAAGGCGGCGGTAAAGGCCCCAAAGGTCCCGATCAGCCGAACCCCAGGCGACACACTGGCCGGAAAGAAGACCTCGGCAATGGTATCGGCAATATACGCATAAACCCCGAAGTCGAACCACTCCATGGCATTACCGAGCGCAGCGGCCCCCACGGCCCGCTTGAGCAGCGCCCCATCAACCACGGTGATGTCCTCATACCGCAGCTTCTTCTTCCGACCCCTGACCCGAGAAGTTGAAGGTTCCACCCACCCAAGCTGCAACGAACAAAGAAGAACCGCACGCTGAGCCACCCAGCCGTGACAACTACCACCAACGGAGCAACGACAAGCCTGGATCACCCCCCACGCAACCCAGCGGGATGGGGGTCCGGGGGCGCGCCCCCGGCGGGGGTGTGGGGGTTCGACCCCCACAAAAAGGCGAAACCCCAGCATGGGGGAGGAGGCAACGGCCTCCGACCATACTGGGGCTCTGGGGTGAGCGACGGGTTTCGAACCCGCGACCTCCTGGACCACAACCAGGTGCTCTACCAGCTGAGCTACGCCCACCATCTGCGAGGGAACCGCTTGCGATCACCTCGTTGGCTGTAATCGTAGCGGGTGCCCTCGCGGGGTTTGCAGGGGGTTACCTCTGGTGGTGTTCCTGCACTTCAGCGGCCGCGGCCTTGGCTTCTTCGCTGGTCGGGCCGGGCTGGGGGACGAAGGCGACGCGCCGGTAGTAGTCGAGCTCGCCGATCGATTCGCGGATGTCGGCCAGTGCGCGGTGGGCGAGGCCTTTCTCCGGCTTGGCGTAGTAGATGCGCGGGTACCAGCGGCGGACGAGTTCCTTGACGGAGGAGACGTCGACCATGCGGTAGTGCAGGTGGGCGTCGAGGGCGGGCATGTCGCGGGCGATGAAGCCGCGGTCGGTGGCGATGGAGTTGCCGGCGAGGGGGGCGGTGCCCGATTCGGGGACGTGCTCGCGGATGTAGGCGAGGACGCGGCGCTCGGCTTCTTCGAGGGTGACGGTGGAGGCGCGGACTTCTTCGGTGAGCCCGGAGTGGGCGTGCATCTCGCGGACGACCTCGGGCATGCCGTCGAGTTTTTCCTCGTCGGCGTGGATGACGATGTCGATGCCTTCGCCGAGGACGTTGAGTTCCGCGTCGGTCACGAGGGCGGCGATTTCGATCAACGCGTCCTTGCCGAGGTCGAGCCCCGTCATTTCGCAGTCGATCCAGACTAGGCGGTCGGTCACCTGGTGACCCTAACCCGACACGGGGATATGAGGGGCGTTACCTGCGCGTACGGCGCGTTACGCTCGCGGAGCCGGGTTCGGTGTGGTGCAGGACACAGATCGGGGAGCGGGACAGTGACCGTGCAGGAGTCGCCGGCGAGCGAGATCGCCGCTGGTTATGTGAGTGAGGGCGCCGCGCTGGAGCTGGGTGCGGTGGTGGTGGACGGGCAGGTGGACGCGGCGGCGGCCGTGCGGCTGCCGTTGGCGACGCTGAACCGGCACGGCCTGGTGGCGGGGGCGACCGGGACCGGCAAGACGAAGACGTTGCAGCTGATCGCGGAGCAGCTGTCGGCGGCCGGGGTGCCGGTGGTGCTCGCGGACGTGAAGGGTGACCTGTCCGGGCTGGCCGCGCCCGGGGAGGCGAACGACAAGGTCGCGAAGCGGGCGCAGGAGCTGGGGGACGACTGGGCGGGGTCGGCGTTCCCGGTGCAGTTCCTGTCGCTGGGCACCGGCGGGAAGGGCTCGCCGATCCGGGCGACGATCACGAGTTTCGGGCCGGTGCTGCTGGCGAAGGTGCTGGGGCTGAACGAGACGCAGGAGTCGACGCTCGGGCTGATCTTCCACTGGGCGGACCAGCGGGGCCTGGCGCTGCTGGACACGAAGGACCTGCGGTCGGTGATCACGCATCTGACCAGCGACGAGGGCAAGGAGGACCTCAAGGGCATCGGCGGGGTCTCGGCGGCGACGGCCGGGGTGATCCTGCGGGCGCTGTCCAATCTGGAGGCACAGGGCGGTGAGGACTTCTTCGGCGAGCCCGAGCTGGACGTGCACGACCTGATGCGCGCTCGCGACGGCAAGGGCGTCGTGACGCTGCTGGAGCTGGACAACCTGCAGGCGAAGCCGGCGCTGTTCTCGACGTTCCTGATGTGGCTGCTGGCCGAGCTGTTCGAGGAGCTGCCGGAGGAGGGCGACCTCGACCAGCCGAAGCTGGTGTTCTTCTTCGACGAGGCGCACCTGCTGTTCAACGACGCGTCGAAGGCGTTCCTCGAACGCATCGAGCAGACCGTCAAGCTGATCCGGTCGAAGGGTGTCGGCGTGTTCTTCTGCACGCAGCTGCCCACGGACATCCCGAACGCGGTGCTTTCGCAGCTCGGCGCCCGGATCCAGCACGCGCTGCGGGCGTTCACCCCGGACGACCAGGCGGCGCTGGCCAAGACGGTCAAGACCTACCCGAAGACGAAGTTCTACGAGCTCGACACGGCGTTGACGTCGCTGGGCATCGGTGAGGCGATCGTCACGGTGCTGTCGGAGCGGGGTGCGCCGACGCCGGTGGCGTGGACGCGGCTGCGGGCGCCGCGGTCGAAGATGGGGTCGATCGGCGACGAGGCTGTGTCGGCGGCCGTCGCCTCGTCCGACCTGCACGCGAAGTACGCCGAGACGATCGACCGGGAGTCGGCCTACGAGAAGCTCGCCGCGAAGGTGGCCGCCGCTCCTGCTCCCTCTCCCTCTCCCTCTGCCTCTCCCTCTCCCGAAGTCGCGCCCGCTCCTGAGGAGAAGGACGAGCCGGGATTCCTGGAGTCGGCGATGAAGAACCCGGCCGTGAAGTCGTTCATGCGGTCCGCGGCGAGCGCGCTCGGCCGGGAGATCACGCGCGGGCTGTTCGGCAACCGGAGGCGGTGACAAATACCTGACGCAACCTGTCAGGATTCGCTGCGATGGTGGTTCCACACCGAAGAGAGGGAACCAGCCATGACCAGCACCGCCACCGCGTCGTTCACCGTCGACCAGTGGGAGCCGCAGGCCACCGACGAGTTCGCGGGCAACGACCTGTCCCGGGTGGCGATCGCCAAGACGTTCACCGGAGCGGTCGAGGGGACCAGCAAGGTCGAGCTCCTGACGGCGACCAACGCGACCTCGCGCGCGTATGTCGGCTTCGAGCGGCTCGAGGTCTCGGTCGACGGCCGCAAGGGCAGCTTCGTCCTGCACCACACGGCCGACGACGAGTCCGGGATGACCGTGAAGATCCTCACCGGCTCCGGCGCGGGTGAGCTGACCGGGATCACCGGGACGGCCGAGATCGAGATCGAAGGGGACGACCACCGCCTGACTCTCACGTACACGCTCTGAGCAGCGCAAAGGCCGTTTCGAGAGCCCCCGATTGACTCTCGAAACGGCCTTCGCGCCTCTTCCCGCTCCCCGAAGCGGGGGACGGGCCGCCCCGACCACGGCCCGTCCACGGTTCAGGAGTTGACGATCTGGTCGACGATCTTCTTGGCGTCGTTGATCGGGATGGCGAAGCCGATCCCGACGCTGCCCGCCGCGCCGTTGGCCGACGCCGCCGGGCTGTAGAGCGCCGAGTTGATGCCGATCACGTTGCCCTGGGCGTCGACCAGCGCGCCGCCGGAGTTGCCCTGGTTGATCGCGGCGTCGGTCTGGATCGCGGTGTAGCTGGGCGCGTCGCTGCTCTCGTTCGCCGTCCGGCTGAACGGCGAACGCTGCTGCTCGCCCTGCCCGATGTCGGACAGCTTCCGGTTGAGCGCGCTGACGATGCCGGTGGTGACGGTGTTCTGCAGGCCGCCCGGCGACCCGATCGCGACGACCTCCTGGCCGACGACCAGCTTGCTGGAGTCCCCGAGGGTCGCGGCGGTCAGGCCGCTGGCGTTCTGGGCCTGCACCACGGCGATGTCTGCTTTGCTGTCCGCCCCGACCACGCTGGCCTGGTACTTCTTGCCGTCGGAGGTGACGACGACGACGTTCTGCGCGCCGTCGACGACGTGGGCGTTGGTGAGGATCCGGCCGTCCGAGGTGAGGATGACCCCGGAGCCGATGGCCTCGCCCTGGCCGGTGGTGACGTTGATCTGGACGACGCTCGGCGTCACCTTCGCCGCGACCGCGCTGACATCCCCCGTCGCGGTCGAGTTCGAGACCTGCTGCCCGGTCGCCGCAGGCGTGCTCACCGACGTCGTCGCGCCACTGGCCGAGTCGGTGGTGAGCCCGACGATGGCGGCACCCCCGACGCCCCCGACCAGCGCGGCCCCGAGCGCGGTGGCACCGACAACCAGCGCAACACGACTTCCCTTGCGCGGCTTGGTCTTCACCGCCTGGGGCGCCGGGAAGGCCGACGCCTGCGCCATTCCGGGCTGTGGCATGTCAGGTTGCGTCGTCCCGGCCTGGGCCATCCCGGCTTGGGCCGCCCCGGGCCGTGGCATCTCGGACTGGGCCATTCCGGGCTGGGGTGTCTCGGGCTGAGCCACCCGGGGCTGCGTCATCCCAGGCTGCGTCATCCCGGACTGGGCCATCCCGGTCTGCTCCATTCCGGGCCAGGGCGTCTCGGGCTGGGCCATCCCTGGCCGTGGCGTCTCGGACTGGGCCATTCCGGGCTGGGGTGTCTCGGGCTGGGCCGCCCCCGGCTGCGCCATCCCGGACTGGGCCATCCCTGGCCGTGGCATTTCGGGCTGGGCCGTCTCGGGCCGTGGCGTGAACAGCGGGTTCGGCGCGGCCTGCTGCTGGTGGCCGTGCTGACCGTACGGCCCGTACTGCGGGGTGCTCTGGTGCGGCTGGTGCCCACCGGCTGAGGCGGGGCCGGGCCGACTCGCGTTCTCGGTCATGGGACAAGATTCGCGCCCGTGCTTGTGAAGAGCCTGTGGAAAACCCTCAGGCTTTGCTGAGAAGAATCAGCTGAGAAATCTCAGCCGGTCCTCAGGTGTCAGCCGAAGAACGACGGGACGTCCAGCGCACCTCCCGCCGCCTCGAACTCGTCGTGCACCGCCTGCCGCAGTGCGGCGTCGCCGAGGTAGTCCGCGGCGGTCAGCGCCAGGCCCAGCGCGCCGTCGCGGACCGCGGTGTCCCCGGTGGACGATCCGGCCGCGGCCGCGAACTCCTTGGTGTGCAAGGCGACCGTCGGTCCCGACACGGCGAGCATCGGGTGCAGCGCAGGCATCCGGTACGAGAGATTGCCCAGGTCAGTGGACCCGGTGAGCGACTCCGGCACGATGCCCGGTGGCAGCGGCTTGCGGCCGGTGATCAGCTGGTTCGCCGACCAGCGGCCGGCGAGCGCGGTGTTGAATCGGATCGGCAGGTAGGCGGCCTGGGCGTCCCAGATCAGCTCGACACCGCAGCCGGTCATCGCCGCCGCGCCTTCGGCGATCGCCGTCACGCGGGCGGCGAGGTCGCGCAGCGTCTCCGGGGTCTGCGACCGCAGGTAGAACAGCAGCGCGGCGCGCGCCGGGATGACGTTCGGCCGGGCGCCGCCGTCGGTGAACACGCCGTGCACGCGGTCGCTCTGCGGGAGCTGCTGGCGCAGCGCCGAAACACCCTGGTACGCGGCAACCGCCGCGTCGAGGGCGTTGCGGCCCATGAACGGCTGCGCCGATGCGTGCGCGCCGATGCCGTGGAAGACCATCTCCAGCTGACGGCGCCCGAGGAACGGATGCAGGGCGATGTCGTGGCTGAACGGGTGCAGCATGATCACCGCGTCGACGTCGTCGAACACCCCTGCGCGGGCGAGGATCTCCTTGCCGCCCCCGCCTTCCTCGGCCGGCGTGCCGATCAGGCTGACGCGGCCGCCGAGCCGGTCCGCGACGGTGGCGGCGCCGAGGAAGCCGCCCGCGGCGGTGGCGCAGATGATGTTGTGCCCGCACGCGTGGCCGAGCCCGGGCAGCGCGTCGTATTCGGCGAGGACGGCGATGTGCGGGCCGCTGCCGGAGGTGCTGACGCGCAAGGCGGTGTCGAGCCCGCCGACGCCGACGGTCGCTTCGTGGCCGTGGCGATGCAGCAGGTCCGCCAGCGCGCGGACCGAGCGGTGCTCGGCGAAGCCCTCCTCCGGATGGGCGTGCAGATCTTGGCTCAACGCCACCAGATCGGGTGAGCTTCGCTCGACCGCGGCGGTCACTTCGGCGCGCGCCGCCTCGTCCGCGCCGTCGTGGGGCGAGGACAACGGTTCGGCTGCCGCGACGGCGTCGGCGGTGGCCTCGACCAGGGAACGCAGGTAGCTGTCGTCGGGCGGGACGGGTTCGGCGTGGGTCATGGGGCGATGCTAACCGGGGGGTCCGACAATTCGCGGTGCTCAGTCCAGCCGGCCCGCGACGATCTGCGTGACGCCGGCGTACTTTTCGGTGATCTCCGTGAAGCCGCGCGCCCGCAGGGCCGCCGCGATTTCGCCGCGGTCGAACATCTTCTGGCCGCTCACGATCCCGCCGGCCGACTCGATCAGGCGCGCGGGCTGCCAGCCACGGCGGGCGCTGGTCAGCAACACGATCCGGCCGCCTGGTTTCAGCACGCGCGCGAAGGAGTCCAAAGCGGTCTCCGGTTCGGCGAACATGTGGAGCGCGGCAAAGCAGCAGAGCCCGTCCACTGTGGACGTTTTCAGCGGCAGGCGCACCGCGTCCGCGCGAACGTACGCGACGGTGTCCGGGCCGCCCTCGGCGACGGCCTTGGCGAGCATCGAGCGTGCGCCGTCGAGCCCGGCCGCCAGCCCGTCCGGCGCGACGGCCGCGCCGAACGCCCGGGTGAACCGGCCGGTGCCGCACGCGACGTCGAGCACGGTGTCGCCGGGGCGGAGCCGGAGGAGTTTCGTGGCGAGCCGGACTTCCCCCGCCATGCTCGGCCCGAGCGGGCCCTTCAGCGCACGGCCGAGCGCGGGGCGCCAGTACCGCTCGTAGACCTGCGGGAGCAGCGTCGTGCGCATCAGGCGCTGCGTGAGCCCGGTCGGCGGCCCGGCCTGGGGTGCGGCGCCCAGCAGGTCGAGGTAGCCGTCGTGGGTCTCCGCAGTCGTTTCGAGCAGGGCGTTCAGGCGCTCGAGGGCGGTGGTTCGGCTGGTCGGCACGGGCTCTCCCGAAGTTCGGATACCGGCAGTATGCCAGTTCTGAGCCACTCGATCGGGTGAAGAAACGCGGGACCAGGCGTTCGACGGCCCGGAATTGTCGGTGCCCCTCCCTACCGTCGCAGCCAAGGTCCCGATCCGAGGAGGAGAGATGACGACAACGGAGATTTCCGTTTCCCACGGCGAAATCGCGGTGCACGGCGCGTTCGACCTGGCCGCGGCGGCCCGCTTCCTGACCGGCTTCGCCCCGGCCGGCCGTCCGGAAGCGGATTCCGGCGCACTCCGGGTCGCGTTCCCGCTGGAGCGCACGTGGACACCGGTGGGAGCGCTGCTGCGGCAGAGATCGCCCGGCGAGGTGTCGGTCGAGGTCCACGGCCCGCCCGAGCGCGCGGAGGCGGTGGTGGAGCAGGTACGGCGGATGTGCTCGCTGGACATCGACGGCTCGGCGTTCCCGGAGGTCGCGCGCCGCGATCCGGTGGTGGCGCTGCTGCAGGACCTGCACCCGGGCCTGCGCCCGGTGCTGTTCGCTTCGCCGTACGAGGCGGCGTGCTGGGCGGTGCTGAGCCACCGGATCTGGATGCCCCAGGCAGTACGCCTGCGCCGCCGCCTGACGGAGCGGCACGGAACGGAGCTGGACGTCGGCGGCAGAACGCTGGCCTCGTTCCCGCCACCGGCGGTCCTGGCGGAGGTGGAGTACCTACCGGGCTTGTCCGGCCCGAAGCTGCAACGCCTGCGCGGAGTCGCCGAGGCGGCGTCCGCGGGCCTCCTGGACGGGGCAGCACTGCGGGCGATGCCGGCGGAGGAGGCGCTGCGGGAGCTGCAGCTGCTGCCGGGAGTAGGCCGCTTCAGCGCGGAACTGATCCTGATCCGCGGCGCGGGTCATCCGGACGTGTTCCCCCGGGCGGAGAGCCGCCTGCACGAGATCCTCCGGGACGCCTACCACGTCCCGAACGCGGAAGTGGCGGGTCTGGCGGAGTTCGCGGAAGCCTGGGCACCGTTCCGGAGCTGGGTGTCGTTCCTGTTCCGAGTGGAGGGCGAGGCCCGGATGCGGGAGTCCCGATGACGTGACGCCCAGGCGGGCTTGCCTCCGCACCGCGGTTGGGGTGCCAGCTTCCAGGCGGGCCACCCGGCATCGCCGCTAAGGCGGTTGGGGCTGCAGTCTCCAGGTGGGAGACCCCCGCGCCGACCCCTAACGCGGTTCGGGGCCAGCCTCCAGGCGGGTCACCTCGGCATCCCGGCCCGCTGCAGGGGTGAAGTTGTCTCGCCCGAGGCGCCCGACCATGCCTGGGCGGGCCGACCGCCCCTGGATGCGCCGACCACGCCCGAGGCGCCCGACCATGCCTGGGCGAGCCGACCGCTACCCCGGCTTGGTCGACCACCGCCCCGATCCGACCCCCGACAAACTCCGACAGAAAGGAGACCGCCACGACCCCATCCCACAACCCGCGAAGCGCCCAAGGTGGGGACTCACAGTAGCCAGATATCGCCTGTGGTGAGGTATCCGGGTGAGCTTGCCCGTTCAGCCCCCGCTCAGCGGCCCGTCCGGTGACGCCCTGTCAGCACTCCAGATCGCACTCCACGCAGCAGCCTCCGGTACTTCGCCTGCCGGGTCGCTGCTCGAGGAGGCCCAGACGCCCGCGGTGATCACCCTGGTTGCCGGTGGCGTGGCGCTGCTGGTCGTGCTCGCCGGGGGGACTCCTTGGCGGCTCGGGCGGAACGTCGTCACCATCGTGCACGAGGCCGGGCATGCCCTGGCCGCCGTGCTCGTCGGGCGGCGGCTGCAGGGCATCAAGCTGCACTCGGACACCTCGGGCGTCACCGTCTCGCGCGGGAAGCCCGAGGGGCCGGGCATGGCGTTCACCGCCATGGCCGGGTACCTGGCTCCGTCGGTGCTGGGGCTGGTGTTCGCCAGCCTGCTGGGTGCTCACCTGGTCGGCACCGTCCTGGTCCTGATCGCGCTGCTGCTGCTCGGCGTGCTGGTGATGGTGCGCAACGCCTACGGGGTGTTCACCGTCGTCGCCAGTGCTGTGGTGCTTGCCCTGGTTGCGTTCGTTGCGCCGGTCGAGGTGCAGGCTCCGTTCAGCTACCTCGTCACCTGGTTTCTGCTGTTCGGCGGGGTGCGTCCGGTTGCCGAGCTGCAAATCAAGCGGCGGCGCGGGCAGGCCAGGGACTCCGACGCCGACCAGCTGGGCCGGCTGACGGCCGTGCCGCCCGTGCTGTGGGTGCTGGTCTTCGCCGTGGCGACCATCAGCTGCCTCGTTGCCGGTGGCCTGTGGCTGCTGGAGCCCCTGGCCACCTGAGCGAGCCCATGCGGCAAACTGGTCTCTCGCTGGTCGCGCGGAGGGAGACGAACGATGGACGAGGTCGCCAAGGCCGTGGCGGAGTGCGCACGGGCGGCGAAACTCGCCGCGCCGTCGCTTGCCGCCGCGAGTGTGGAGGCCGTCGACGGTGCGCTGAGCGGGATGGCCGAGCGGCTGCTTGCCCACCGTGAGGAGATCCTCGAGGCGAACCGGGCCGACGTCGAACGCGCGAAGGCCGACGGGATGAGCGCCGGCCTGCTCGACCGGCTGACCATCACCCCGGACCGGCTTACCGGCATGGCCGAGCAGCTGCGGCTGCTCGCCGGCGCCCCGCACCAGGAGCGCGAGGTCGAGGTGTCCACCCTGGACGGCGGGCTGCGGCTGGTGGAGCGTCGGCGTCCGGTCGGGGTCATCGGCGCGAACTACGAGGCCCGGCCGAACGTGACCGTCGACGTGGCGTCGCAGCTGGTCAAGTCGCGCAACGCCGGGGTCCTGCGCACCGGGTCGGCCGCGCTCGGCTCGGCGCAGCGGCTGCGTGAGGTCGTCATCGCGCCGGCGCTGGCGGAGGCGGGCATCGACGCCGACTGCGTCCAGCTCGTGCCGCGGGTCGAGCGGGAGGCCGCGTCCGCGCTGGTGCGGCTGCCGGAGCTGGTGCCGCTGGTCATCCTGCGCGGCAGCGGTGACAGCACCCGGGCGCTGGCCACCGAGGCGGCCGTCCACGGCGTGCGCACGCTCGCCCACGCCGACGGCGGCGGGGTGCTGTACGTCGACCGCGGGGCGGACGTCACCAAGGCGCGTGACCTGGTCTACGCCAGCCTCGACCGGCTGGGTGTCTGCAACCGGCTGAACCTGCTGCTCATCCACGAGGACATCCACGACGAGGCCTGGCCGGCGCTCTCCGAGGCGCTCACCGAGCGGGGCGTCACGCCGTCGCTGGCGCCGCACGAGCACCCGATCGGGTACGAGTGGGCGCTGGACTCCGAGCGGGAGGCGACCGTCACGGTCGCCAAGGTCGGTGCGCTCGCCGACGCCGTCGAGATCGCCAACGAGCGGACGTCCGGCCTGGCGGCGGGCATCGCCACCGAGGACCGCGCCGCGGCCGACGCCTTCTTCGACGGCTACACCGGCACCGGGGTCTTCTGGAACGCGCCGACCCGCCTCCTCGACGGCTTCAAGCTCCTCGCCGTCCCGGAAACCGGCATCAACCTGGACAAGGTTCCCGGCCCGCGCGGGCCGGTGACCTACACCGACCTCTACGTCCGCCAGTACGCCGTCCTGCCCGCCTGAGTTACGACCGGCTGACCGGCCCGGATCGAGCCGGGCCGCGTCCGCCGGCGTCTGACGTGCGGCTTCAGCTCGCCGGCGGGGTGCTCGCGAGGCGGCGCAGCTCGGCGACCGTGTCCGAGGCGTTGGTCACCAGCTCGGTGCGGTCACCCTGGTCACCGGAGTAGCGGTAGATCGCCGTCGGTCCGTCGCTGATGGCGATGGCCGCCACCAGGCGGCCTTCGGGGTCGCGGGTGAGCCCGGTCGTCACCGACACCTCGCGGCCGACCGTGTCGACCGTGGTCAGCGTCCGTTCCTTGTACCAGCCTCGCGTCGTCATGATCCACAGCTTTCGGGGGATGGGGGCTCGACAGGGATACGTCGTAGGACGCCGGGACGGCCGCGGGCGTTACGGCATACTGGTCGGGGTGATCACCCGGCCGCACGTCCTGCTGTCCGCCGCGCAGTCGCTCGACGGCTACCTCGACGACACCTCGCCCGAGCGGCTCGTGCTGTCCACTGAGGACGACTTCGCCGTCGTCGACCGGCTGCGGGCCGAGGCGGACGCGATCTTCGTCGGGGCCGGGACCGTGCGGGCCGACAACCCGCGGCTGCTCGTCCGGTCGCCGCAGCTGCGGCGGCAGCGGCTGGCGCAGGGGAAACCCGAACAACCCGTCAAGGTCACCGTGACCACCCGCGGGCTCGACCCGGACGCGCAGTTCTTCACCGTCGGGGACTGCGAAAAGATCGTCTACGCGCCGCCGGGAGTGGCCAAGGACCTGAAGGGTGTCGCGACCGTCGTCGAGGCCGGGAATCCGCCCGACTTCGGCCGCGTCCTCGACGACCTCGGCGCCCGCGGCATCGGGAACCTGCTGGTCGAGGGCGGTGGCGGCATCCACACCCGGTTCCTCACCGAAGGCCTCGCCGACGAACTGCGGCTTGCGATCGCGCCCCTGTTCGTCGGGCAGCCGGACGCGCCGCGGTTCCTCGGACCCGGCCTGTACCCGCGGCCGCTCGTCCTGGTCAGCGCGCACGAACTGCAGGGCATGGCGATCCTCGAATACCGGGCCGCCGACGAGCCGACCGGCCTGGACGTGCGGCGGCTGCGGGAAGCCATCGCGCTCGCCGCGAAGTGCCCGCCCAGCCACACTTTCCGGGTCGGTGCGGTGATCACCGACGCCGATGGCGAGGTCATCGCGACCGGGTACTCCGGCGAGGGCGACCCCCTCAACCACGCCGAAGAGGCCGCACTCGCCAAGTGCGCCGGTGATCCGCGCCTGGCCGGGGCGACGATTTACAGCTCGCTGGAGCCGTGCAGCAACCGCAGCTCGCACCCGTTGAGCTGCACCCGGCTGATCCTCGACGCCGGCATCCCGCGGGTCGTGTTCGCCTGGCGCGAGCCGCCGGTCTTCGTCGACGCGCAGGGCACCGAGCTGCTGCGGCAGGCCGGGCGGCACGTCGTCGAGGTGCCCGCGCTGACCCCGGAGGTCCAGCGCGAAAACACCCACCTCGACTTCTGACTTCCGAAACGCCTAACAGGCGCCGTTGTCCTGCCAGACACCCCATTCGCCGGTCGTGCCGGGCTCTTCGCCCTGCGTCCACCACTTGGCCGTCCACTGGTGACCGTGGTGCGCGACGACGTCGTCCTTGACGTAGACCTTGGTCCGGTCCCACTCGGGCGCGGTGCACGAACCGCCGCCCGGTGAGGTGGTGGTGGTGACCGGGGGCGTTGTCTGCGGCGGCGTCGCGCCCGCGAAGCGGACGCTGAACCTCGTGAAGTCCCAGTCGTTTTGCGGGACGTTGCTGCAGACGCCGTTGTCGGTCGTCCCGACGCAGGCGCGGTCGCGGTTGACCGACCAGAACGTGAAGCGGCCCAGGCCGTGGCCGGTTGCGTAGTCGTACACGGTCTGGAAGTCGGCGGTGTAGAACATCTCCGCCGCGTCGGACTTGCCGTTCATGCCGGAGAAGCCTTCGTGCGCGTACGCCGTCGCGCTGTCCCAGCCCAGGTGCGACATGAGCAGGCCGTGGAAGGCTTCCAGCGCCGACACCTGCGACGAGCCGCCGTTGAAACCGCCGTCGAAGGGCATGATCGAGAAGTTGTCCGGCGTGAACCCGATGGCCTTGGCCTGGTCGAGCAGCTGCGTGCCGAACCAGCCGGTGCCGGCCGCGGTGCCCGGCATGGTCACCGACACGAACAGGCCGGGATTGCTGGCCTGCAACGTCTTCGCGGCGCCCAGCTCGTTCGCGATCGCGGCGGAGTTCTCGTACTCGGGCTCTTCGAGGTCGAAGTCGATCGCCTTGAGCTGGTACTTGGTGACGACCTGCTGGTAGGCGGCCGCCGTGGCGGCGACGGTGCCGCAGGTCTGCCCGAGCTTCGTCCCGCCGTAGCCGCCGACGGACACCGAGATGTCGCCGCCCGCGCCGCGGATCCTGGCGATGGCGGCCGCGACGGTGGTGTCGGTGGTGATCGGGTCGGTGCCGTCCCAGGTGGGGCTGCAGCCGCCGCCGTTGGGCGCGAGGATGAAGGCGAGCTGGAAGGCCTTGAGGCCGGTCGCGTTCATCACCGTCACGGGGTCGGGCGGATTGTTGCTCTGGGGCATCAGGTACGGCGCCGCGGCGTACCAGTTGCGGCTCAACGCCGCGGTCGCCGAGGACGCGCCGAGCACGAGGCTGACGGCGGTGGCGGCGAAAGTGGCGGCGGCGAGCCCGATGGCGGCCAGTCTGCTCCTGCGCATGAGCTGTCCTCCCGGAGGAATCGAGGTGGACGGATCATTGGACTAGACCATTGCCGAAGTCAAGACGCGAAGGTCGGGTCCGGCGAGCCGGTGGGCGAAAAGCGCCGGAATATCCGAAACCGGTCCACGGACGGCCGGGGTCTCACGCCCCCGGCAGCGACACGACGACCGTCAGGCCACCCTCCGGCCGGGCCTGCGCCACGACCGCTCCGCCGTGCGCGTGGGCCACCGACCGCACGATCGACAACCCCAGCCCCGCGCCCTCGTCGGCCACCCGGGCCCGGCGGTGGAACGGGTCGAACAGCGCCGGCACCTCCTCCGGCGGGATCACCGGTCCGCTGTTGGCGACCGTCAGCTCGGCCGCGCCCCCTCGCGTCCGGGTCGCCACCCGCACCCAGCCGTCCTCGACGTTGTGCCGGAGCGCGTTCTCCACAAGGTTGTGTGCCAGCCGCTCCAGCAGCAGCGCGTCACCCAAGGCCGTGGCCTCCGCCAGGTCCGTCTCGACGCCCGCGGGCACCACGTGCGCGACGACCGCCGCCAGATCCACCGGGCAGCGCTCGGTCAGCGCGCTTTCCGAGCGGGCCAGCAGCAGCAACCCGCTGATCAGCCGCTCGTGCCGGGCGTTGATGTGCAGCAGCTTGGTGCCGAGCTGCCGGACGTCCTCGGACGCCGTGCGGCGGTGCATGGCCACCTCGACCAGCGAGCGGTTCAGCGTCAGCGGCGTGCGCAGCTCGTGCGACGCGTTCGCGACGAAGCGGCGCTGCGCGTCGAACGACCGGTCGAGCCGCTCGACCATGACGTCGAACGCGTCGGCGAGGTCCTTCACCTCGTCGGCGGGGCCGCGCAGGGCGATGCGCTCCTGCCCGCCCGGGTCCGCCGCCGCGGCGATGTGGCGGGCCGTGTCCGTGACCCGGCGCAACGGCGCCAGCGCGCGCCCGGCCACCAGCCAGCCCGTCGCGGCCGCCAGCAGTGCCACCAGTGCCAGCGCGATCGCGCCCTGGGTGAGCAGGGACGTCGCCGCCGCCGCGCGCAGCTGCCGGGCCTGCTCGTCGAGGGCGTCGAGCGACGGCAGCGGGGGCGCGCCCGGCGGCGGGTTGCCCGAGATCACCGCCACGCGCTGCCCGACCTGCCGGGTGAACAGCAGGTACGTCACGGCCAGCAGGACCACGCCCGCCAGCAGGAACAAGCCGCCGTACAGGACCGTCAGGCGCAGCCGGAGGCTCATCGGAGCCGGTAGCCGACGCCGGTTACCGTCTCCACCAGCGGCGGGTCACCGAGCTTGCGGCGCAGCTTGAGGATGGTCAGCCGGACGGCGCCGGTGAACGGGTCCGCGTGCTCGTCCCACGCCTTCTCCAGCAGGTGCTCGGCCGACACCGTCGC
Organism: Amycolatopsis melonis; assembly: GCF_040064235.1. Taxonomy (NCBI): domain Bacteria; kingdom Bacillati; phylum Actinomycetota; class Actinomycetes; order Pseudonocardiales; family Pseudonocardiaceae; genus Amycolatopsis; species Amycolatopsis melonis. The sequence continues at coordinate 204,922 of NZ_JBDZYD010000015.1, read as the reverse complement.
GCCGTCGGCGAGCAGCAGCTCGGTGAGCACCGCGAACTCCTTTTTGGACAGTGGGAGATACCGCCCGTCGCGGAACACCTCGTGCCGCGCCGGATCGAGCGTGACACCGGACCGGCGCAGCACCGGCGGGGCGGCCGGGCGGCAGCGGCGGCCCAGCGACTGGATGCGCGCGGCCAGCTCCGGGAAGGCGAACGGCTTGGTCAGGTAGTCGTCGGCGCCGAGGGACAGCCCGTCGACGCGGTCGGTGATCTCCACGGCCGCGGTCAGCATCAGCACCCGCGTCGCCGCGCCGGAGGCGACCACCCGGCGGCAGACCTCGTCGCCGTGCACGACCGGCAGGTCCCGGTCGAGCACGACGACGTCGTAGCCGTGCACGGCGATCCGGTCGAGCGCCGTGCCGCCGTCGTGGGCGATGTCGACCGCGTGGGAGTCCTCGCGCAGCCATTCCGCGATCGCGTCCGCCAGCATCGGCTCGTCCTCCACCACCAGGACCCGCATGGCGCCATGATCGCCGCGGCGGTGTTTCCTCGCCGTTAGCGGCACTGGTAGAGCGTGTTCGCGCCGCCGAGCCGCACCGGGCCGGAGCCGGGCCCGGACCGGCCGCCGTACGCGGCCGGGTCGACGACCGTGCAGTGCCGCTCGATCCACCGCCGCCGTTCTTCCTGCACGGGACCTCGCGGCGGCCCGCCGGGCAGGCCGGCGCCGCTCAGCACGAACTTCAGCTTCCCTTCGGCGAGCCAGCGGTCGAGCTGCGCGAGCGACGGCGCGTCGTCGCGGCCGCCGAAGCCGCCCATGCCGATCACCAGCTCGTCGGAGTCGATGAGGAACGGCGCGACCGTACTCGCGTCGGCGTTCACGGCGAGAGTGATCTCGGTGCCGTGCGCGCGGGCGTAGCCGAGGATCCGCCGTTGCTCGTCGGACAGCTTCGCGGTGCCGTCGCTGCCTCCGGCGAGCATCAACCGAGGTCCGCCCGGCCCCGGAGGCGGCGGCATCGCCCCGGGGCCCTTGGCGGGACCGGCGGCGGGCAGCGTCCCCGCGGACGTGCTCTGCGCGGCCGCGTACGACCACACCGCGGGGGTCAGCAGCAGCGGCACGAGCCCGGCGGCGAGCGCACGCCGTCCCGGCGCCACCACCAGCCAGGCGATCGCGGCCACCGCCGTGGCGAGTACTGCCCAGCGCGTCCAGCCGTGGAACGACGTGTCCCGCGACGTCAGGACGAACGCCCAGGCCGCGCTGACCGCGATCGCCGCCGGGAGCACGGTCCGCCGGTGGTCACGCCACAGCAGCGCCAGCCCGGCGGCGCAGACGGCAGCGACCGCCGGCGCCATCGCCGTCGTGTAGTACGGGTGCCAGATGCCGCCCGCGAAGCTGAACACCACGGTCGTCACCAGCAGCCAGCCACCCCACAGCAGCCACCCGGCGTGGTGCCCGGGACGCCGGATCGCGACCACCGCGAGGACGACGAACGCCAGCGGGAGCAGCCACGAGATCTGCCCGCCGACGAGGTCGTTGAACATCCGGCCCGGCCCCGGATCGCCGCCGAACGACGACATCTCCGGCTGCCCGTTCCGCATGATCATCATGCCGCCGGTCTCGCCCTGTCCGGAGATGCGGCCGAAGCCGTTGTAGCCGAAGACGAGGTCCCACGCGCTGCCGTCCTTGCTGCCACCCATGTACGGCTTCGCGCCGGGCCACCAGTCGTACAGGGCGATCCACCAAAACGACGAGACGGCGAGCACGGCCCCGGCGGCGAGGAGGTCGAGCAGACGCCGCCGGACCGGCGCGGCCGTCCCGGCGAAGTACGCCAGCGCGAGGGCGGGCACGACGATCCAGGCCTGCAGCATCTTCGTCAGGAAACCGCATCCGACGAAGAAAGCGCACCAGAACAGCCATTTCCGGCCGCCGTCGAGCGCGCGGGTGAGCGCGTACGCCGCGGCGACGAGGAACAGCACGAGCAGCGTGTCGGGATTGTTGTCACGGTTGATGATCACGGTCACCGGCGTCAGCGCCAGGATCACCGCGGCCAGCAGGGCGACGTTCTCCCCGGCCCACCGCCGGACGGTCCGGTGCAGCAGGAAGACCGTCGCGACGCCTTCGAGCACTTGGGGCAGCAGCAGCGCCCAGCCGTGGTAGCCGAAGACGAGCACGGAGAGCGCCTGCGGCCACAGCGCCAATGGCGGTTTGTCGACCGTGACGACGCCGTAGGGGTCGAAGGAGCCGAAGAGGAAGTTCGTGAAGCCGCTCGTCATCGACTTCACGGCGGCGGCGTAGTAGGTGTTGCCGACCTGGCCGTCGCCGATCTTCCAGGCGTAGAGGACGGCGGCGCCGAGGCAGACGAGCGGAAGCGCCCAGGAGCGGGTCTTCGGGGGAGCGGCGGTGATCATGCCCGCCACCCAACCGAAGCCCGCGTTTCCCGGGCGTTTCCGGCCTACTCGGCTTCGAGATCACCTTCCAGCGACAGGTACACCTCGCGCATCTTCGCCAGCAGCTCCGGGTCCGGTTCCGCCCACAGCCCGCGGTCCGCGGCCTCGTTCAGCCGTTCCACGATGCCGCGCAGCGCCCACGGGTTCGCCTGCCGCAGGAACTCCTGGTTCACCTCGTCGAGCACGTAGGACTCGGTCAGCTTCTCGTACATCCAGTCGCCGACCACGCCGGCCGTGGCGTCGAAGCCGAACAGGTAGTCCACTGTGGCCGCCAGCTCGAAGGCGCCCTTGTAGCCGTGCCGGCGCATCGCCGCCAGCCAGCGGGGATTGACCACCCGGGCGCGGAACACCCGGGCCGTCTCCTCGCCCAGCGTCCGGGTGCGGACCGCGTCCGGCGACGTGCTGTCGCCCACGTAGGACGCCGGGGCCGCGCCCGTCAGCGCGCGGACCGTGGCGATCATCCCGCCGTGGTACTGGAAGTAGTCGTCGGAGTCGGCGATGTCGTGCTCGCGCGTGTCGGTGTTCTTCGCCGCGACCACGATGCGCTTGTAGGAGTTCTCCATGTCCTCGCGCGCCGGGCGGCCGTCCAGGTCGCGGCCGTAGGCGAAGCCGCCCCAGACCGCGTACACCTCCGCGAGGTCCTTGTCGTCGCGCCAGTTCCCGGAGTCCATCAGCGGCAGCAGTCCCGCGCCGTACGCGCCCGGCTTCGAACCGAAGATGCGGGTCGTCGCGCGGCGGGCGTCGCCGTGGGTCGCCAGATCCGCCGAGACGTGGGCCCGCACGAAGTTCTGGTCGTGCGGTTCGTCCAGCCCGGCCACCAGCCGCACCGCGTCGTCCAGCAGCGTGATGACGTGCGGGAACGCGTCGCGGAAGAAGCCGCTGATCCGGACGGTGACGTCGATGCGCGGACGGCCCAGCTCGGCCAGCGGGATCGCCTCGATGCCGGTGACGCGCCGCGAAGCTTCGTCCCACACCGGCTGGACACCCAGCAGCGCCAGGACTTCCGCGGCGTCGTCGCCGGAGGTCCGCATCGCCGAGGTGCCCCACACCGACAACCCGACCGACCGCGGCCAGCCGCCAGTGTCCTCGCGGTAGCGGCGCAGCAGGGAATCCGCCAGTGCCTGCCCGGTTTCCCAGGCGAGCCGGCTCGGGATGGCCTTCGGGTCGACGGTGTAGAAGTTCCGGCCGGTCGGCAGCACGTTGACCAGCCCGCGCAACGGCGATCCGCTCGGCCCGGCCGGGATGTAGCCGCCGTCCAGGGCGTGCAGCACGGCGTCGAGTTCGCCGGACGTGCCCGCCAGCCTCGGGACGATTTCCTCCGCAGCAAACGAAAGGACGCGCGCGACCTCGGCATCCGGCGCCACCGACGCGACGGCGGTGGCGTCCCACGCCCGCATTTCCATGGCCTCGACCAGCTCGCGCGCCGTCTTCTCCACGGCGTCCACTTCGGACATCGGCGCGTTGTCCTTCAGGCCGAGCGCCGACCGCAGGCCGGGGACCGCGCCCTGCCTGCCGCCCCACATCTGCGCCGCCCGCAGCATCGCCAGCACCAGGTTCACCCGGGCCGGGCCGATCGGCGCCGCGCCGAGGACGTGCAGGCCGTCGCGGATCTGGGCGTCCTTGACCTCGCAGAGCCAGCCGTCGATGTGCAGCAGGAAGTCGTCGAACTCCGCGTCGTGCGGGCGTTCCTCGACGCCGAGGTCGTGGTCCAGCTTCGCGGCCTGGATCAGCGTCCAGATCTGCTGCCGGATCGCCGGCAGCTTCGCCGGGTCCATGGCCGCGATGTTCGCGTGCTCGTCGAGCAGCTGCTCCAGCCGCGCCATGTCGCCGTAGGACTCCGCGCGTGCCATCGGCGGGATCAGGTGGTCGACGATCGTCGCGTGCGCCCGCCGCTTCGCCTGCGCGCCCTCACCCGGGTCGTTGATCAGGAAGGGGTAGACCAGCGGCAGGTTCCCGAGCACGGCGTCCGGCGCGCACGACGCCGAGAGCCCCGCCGTCTTGCCCGGCAGCCATTCCAGCGAGCCGTGCTTGCCGAGGTGGACGACGGCGTGCGCGCCGAACTCCTCCTCCAGCCAGCGGTAGGCGGCCAGGTAGTGGTGGCTCGGCGGCAGGTCGGGGTTGTGGTAGATCGCCACGGGGTTCTCGCCGAACCCGCGCGGCGGCTGGATCATGATGATGACGTTGCCGCTCTGCAGCGACGCCAGCACGATGTCGCCGTTGTCGACGTACAGCTCGCCCGGCGCCGGGCCCCAGTGCTCCTCCATGGCTTCGCGCAGTTCGGCCGGGAGCGCGTCGAACCACTCCTGGTAGCGCGCCGCGGGAACGCGGATCGGGTTCCCGGCCAGTTGTTCCTCGGTCAGCCACTCGGGGTCTTGGCCACCGGCGGCGATCAGCGCGTGGATGAGGGCATCGCCGTCGGGCTGCTCGGTGCCGGTCGGCTCGACGCCGGGGAACGCCTCCGGCCCCAGGTCGTAGCCGAGGTCGCGCATCCGCCGCAGCAGCTCGATCGCCGACGCGGGCGTGTCCAGCCCGACCGCGTTGCCGACGCGCGAATGCTTCGTCGGGTACGCGGACAGCATCAGCGCGATCCGGCGTTGCGACGTCGGCGTGTGCCGCAGCCGGGCATGCGCGAGGGCGATCTTCGCGACGCGGGACGCGCGCTCGGCGTCCGGCACGTACCGCGGCAGGCCGTCGGCGTCGAGTTCCTTGAAGGAGAACGGCACGGTGATCAGCCGCCCGTCGAACTCCGGCACGGCCATCTGGTTGCCCGCGTCGAGCGGCGAGAGGCCGTCGTCGTTCGCCGCCCACGTCTCGCGGTCGCTGGTCAGGCACAGCGCCTGCAGGATCGGGACGTCGAGCGCGGCCATCTCGGCGACGTCCCACGCCTCGTCGTCCCCGCCGGCGCCGACCTCGGACGGCCGCGTGCCGCCCGCCGCCAGCACCGTGACCAGCAGCGCGTCGACCTTGCCCAGCTCCGCCATCATTTCGGGCTCGCGCGTACGCAGCGAAGCACAGTAGATCGGCAACGCGCGCCCGCCCGCGGCCTCGATCGCGTCGGCGAGGGCGTGCACGAACGCGGTGTTCCCGGACAGGTGATGGGCGCGGTAGTACAGGATCCCGATCACCGGGCCCTCGGCCTGCGAAGAGCGTTCCAGCACCCCCCACGCGGGCTGCGGCGCGGGCGGCTCGAAGCCGTCGCCGGTGAGCAGGAGAGTGTCGGAGAGGAACCGGTGCAGCTGGGTGAGGTTCGCCGGCCCGCCCTGCGCGAGGTACGCGTGGGCCTCGGCGGCGATGCCCGCCGGGACGGTCGAGAGCTTCATCAGCTCGGCGTCCGGCGTCTGCTCCCCGCCCAGGACGACGACGTGCGCGCCGGAGGCCCGCAGCGCGTCCAGGCCGTCCTGCCAGGTCCGCGGGGTGCCGAGAATCCGCGCGACGACGATCTTCACGCCGTCGAGCAGCGCGGGCAGCTCGGCGACGTCGAGCCGGGCGGGGTTGCCGAGCCGGTACTCGCCGTCGGCGGCGCGGGCGCTGAGCAGGTCGGTGTCCGAAGTGGACAGAAGCAGGATCACGAGGTTCCTCCTCGGGGTCCGCGCCCCGGGTAGACGGGCGCGCCGGCCGGAGTTCCTGGCTCCCGGAGACGGCGTCTCCGGTCACAGTGGCGGGACCGCCCCGGACTTCCACCGGGTTCCTCCACCTGCCGACGCGTGGGTATCGCTCCCACTCTCCGGTGCGGCCGACCCGGCGTCAAGGTGACGTTGCCGGACCCCGGTCAGAGGCGCTTGGCCGCGCGGAACGCCTTCGCGTAGGTCCCGGAGCCGTCGATCAGCGACACCCCGCCCGCGTCGCCGAAGGTCGGCCCGTTCGCGACCTTGCGGCTGGAGAGCACCCGGTGGTGGCCGTCGCTGTCGATGCCCAGGTAAATGCCCGTGTGCGAGACCTGCGGGCCCAGCTGCGGCTCCAGGTTGAAGAACAGCACGTCACCCGGCTGCAGCGCGCTGAAGTCCGTCGCCTGCTTCTTCTCGTCGCGGATCACCTCGGTGCCGGGGCCCAGCTCCGACAGCGCCCACGCGCGCCGGGGCAGGCCGGGGCCCTTCGTGTTGGTGCCGAGCAGCGGGAAGCCCGCCCGGTAGCCGTACACCATCCGCACGAAACCCGAGCAGTCGAGCGAGCGGGCGCGGGCAGGCTCGGGCTTCTCGTGGACGCCGCCCGGGAAGTCCCAGTCGATGCCCAGGTAGTCGTAGAAGTCGGACTTCTCGAGGCGGCCCTCCGCGCTGTCCGGGCCGAAGCTGGCGTCCCCGCCGACACGCAGCTTCTTCGCCATCAGGTCGGGCGCGCCGTCGGTGTACTGCAGGGCGATGGCGAGGATGTCGGGGTCGGTGTCGCCGATCGCCTTCGGCAGCCAGTCGCCGAACCAGCGTTCCTTCTCCGCGCCGGCCCGCCACGGCTGCGGCGCCAGCCGGATCCAGGCGTTCGACGTGACGCTGACCTTGGTGAACCGCGGCTCGGTGAACGTCCGCGACCGGCCGGTCAGCAGCACCGTGCGGGAGCCGTCGGTGAACGACGCCAGCTGTGCGCCCGCCGAGTCGCGGACGACCGTGCGGGCCGGGTTCTCCAGGCGTTCGTAGGTGTAGGCCCCGGTGACCGCGGCACCGGTGGGAGCGGCCGACGCCGCGATCGCGGTGATCTCGGCCGCGTCCTGCCGGGCGACGTACACCGCGGCCGTGCCGGACACGCCGATGACCGCGGCCAGGACACCGGCCCGGATCGCCTTGCGCATCTTCACCTCACACCGTGGGAACCAGGCCGACCAGCACGCCGCTGATCAGGATCGCGTAACTGGCAAGGCTCACCCCGCCGGTCGCCAGGACCGTGGCCACCGGCTTCTGCCGCACCAGCTGGTAGGCGACCAGGCCGGGGACGACGAACCCGAGCGTCTGGTGCACGAACAGCAGCGGGAAGTCGGCCTGCAGGAACAGCAGCAACGTCGTCTGCAGCACGACACCGAGCAGCACGACCGCGGCGAACAGCCGCTTGCCGTAGAGGATCACCATGCGCTGCAGCAGCTTGGTGCCGCCGAAGGTCAGTGCGGTCATGAGCACGATGATCGCCGCGCGCCGGTAGTCCTCGACCATGGTCAGCGCGATCCAGCCGGGCGTGATCATGCCGCCGGGGGAGAGGTTCGTCGTCAGGTAGCAGACCAGCGACAGCAGCAGGCCGATGGCGAGCCCGACGGTGGCGACCTCGGGGGCGAGTGCGGTGGTGAGCATCAGGCGACCGGTTCCAGTTTGGCGAGTTCCTCGATGAGCAGTTCCCCCTGGCCGTGGATGTTGCCGATGGCGACGAGCGAGGCGTGCCGCTCGATGCCGCCGACGATCCCGCGCAGCAGTTCCCGCGGCGAGCGCGCCCCACCGAGGTCGACGACCCGGTCGTGCCATTCGGCGGGAATCGCGACGCGGGCGCTGCGCGTCGGCTCGCCGATCAGCACCACCCGCTCCGGCGCGATTTCGGGGATGAGCGCCCCCATCTGGCCGTTGCGCTCGACACGGTCCGGGCGGCAGTTGATGATCACGTGCAGCGGGTCGGTGATCGCGCCCTGGCGGCGCAGCTGGTCGATGTTCAGCAACGTCGACTCGGGATCGTTGGCGGCGAAGACGTTGGCGAACCGCAGCTGCCGCCGCCCGGCCCGGTACCGGTGCACCTGCAGCACCCCGGGATCCGGCGGCGCGGCCCACATGCCTTCCAGCGCCAGCCGCCGGTTGACACCGAGCAGCTCGGCGACGGCCAGCGCGATCGCGACGTTCTCCTTGAAGGTGATCCAGCCGAAGCCGCGCATCTCCTCGTCGCTGACAGATTCGGGATCGACTGCGATGAGTTCGCAGTTCCGCTTGGCGGCCTCCTCCTGGAGGATGTGCAGCCGGTCCTTTTCGGCGGTGAGGCAGATCCCGCCGACGGGCATCGACCGCGACAGCGACCGGGCGACGTCGTCGAGGGTCGGGCCCATCTCGGCGAGGTGGTCTTCCCGCACGTTGCACAGCACGCCGATGGTCGACTGGATGAGCTTGCTCTGGTTGATTTCCTGCAGCTCCGGCAGCACGGCCATGCATTCGATGACGAGAGCGTCCGGCCGGTAGGCAGCGGCCCGGCGCACGATCCCGATCTGCTCGACGACATTGGCGATGCCGAACTTCCGGTAGACGGGTTCTTCGCTCCCGTCCGGATGGATGAACCGCGCGGCGGTCCCGGTGGTCTTCGCGGTGGTGACGAGCCCGCCCCCACGCAGGGCGCCCGCGCAGAGCCGGGTGATGGAGGACTTCCCGCGGATGCCGTTGACGAGCACGCGCGTGGGAATGCTGTGCAGGTGCTTGTAGTGCTGCCGCTGTTCGACGACCCCGGCCCCGAGCATCGCCGCCGACGCCAGAACCAGCACGACGTAGAGGAAGGTCACGTCAGACCCCGGCCCCGTCCAGCCAGCTGAGGTAGTCGCTCTTGGCCTTGTCATCGGGGGTGCGCACGGGAATCCGGGGTGGGGTCTGCGGCCGTTTCCGGTACTCGGCGGGACGGCGGGCCGGAGTTTCGCCGGACCGGTCGGCCAGGGGTTTGCGGTCGGCGCGGGCCGGGTTGTCGCTGGGTCGCCGGTCGACCGGGGTCTTGCGTTCGGCTCGGGCCGGGGCCGGGGCCGGGGGCTCCTGGCGCCGGTCGGCGGCGGGTTCGGCGGGTCGCCGGTCAGCGCGGGCCGCGTTGTCGATGGGGCGCCGGTCGGCCGGAGTCCGGCGCTCGGTTCGCGCGGGGGCCGGGGACTCCCGTCGCCGGTCGGCTGCGGGTTCGCGCTGCGGCTCGGCTGGGCGGTGGGGTTCTGCCACGCGGGCGCTCGGCCGTTGGGCCCGCGGGGTTTGGGAGTCGCGTCGCGGCTCGGCTGGCCGCCATGGCGGTGCTGCGGGTCGCTCGGCGCGCGCGGGTGCGGCGGATTCAGCCGAAGTTCCGCGCTCGGCGTGGGCCCGGGGTGCGCTCTTGTGCCGCTGTCCGGCCGGTTCGGGTGTCTCGGCGGTGGGGCTTGGCCGCTTGGCCGGTGCCTTGCGCTCGGCTCGGATCGGGGCTTCGGTCTTGCGCCGCTGTCCGGCCGGGTCGGGTGTCTCGGCGGTGGGGCTCGGCCGCTTGGCGGGGGCTTCGGGCTCCGGCTCGTCGACGATCTTCTGCAACAGCTCCGTCTCGTCGGTGGCCGCGCCGGTGGGGCGGCGGGTCTCGCCGAGGCGGTTGTGGCCTTCGGTCAGAGCCTGGCGGCAGATCTCCACGCAGGATGCCACCGTGCCGATCTCGTCCTGGCGCTGCGGGTAGACCACCGCGGCCGTGTTGCCGTCCGCTATGCGGCCTGCCTCGGTGCCGATGCGGCGCAGCGGCCGGACCACCACCAGCAGGTGCCAGGCGAACAGCAGCAGCGCCACCACCGCCGTCAGCAGCGCCGCGACGCGGGCGCCCGAACGGACCGTGTTGTCCGCGAGGCCGAGCGAGCCGATCGGCTGCTCCGCGACCACCACCCACTTCAACGTCGCCGCCTGGCCCTTGTCGGCCAGCCGCTGCGCCGCGAGGAGGGCCGACGGGGTCGCCTCCCGGGCGTCTTTGCCGGACTGGGCCGCGTCGACGTTCTTGACCAGCGCCGGATCCGAAAGCGCCGCGAAGGCGAGGTAGCCCTCGGTGTCGGCGATCGTGCGCTTGCCCTCGTCGACGACGCGGACGCGGCCACCCGCCGAGCCCAGCAGCTCCGCCATGCGCGGCACGTCGTACTCGCCGACCAGCACGTTCGGCGAGTCCGGCAGCGGCGTGAACGCGTACACCACCGGCACCCGGCCGCTGGTGTTGTGCTGGCGCAGCCCTTCGCCGCCCGGCAGCTTGCCGGGGTCGCGCAGTGCTTCGCGCCCGGCCTGCACCAGCACCGCGCCCTCGGCGTCGGTCACGTAGACACTGCGGAACCGGCTTTCGGTGCCGGCGAGCCGGCCGAGCATGTCGCGCAGCTGGTCCGGCTGCTTCCCCTTGCCGAGGCGCGCCAGGGTCTGCAGGTCGTTGAGGCCTTCGGTGAGACTGCGACGCAACGTGTCGGCCGAGCGCGTCACGCGGACGCCGTGCTCGCTGAGCATCGTCGGGGAGACCTCGGCGTGCTGCCGCCCGAGCGTCGCGGCGACCGCGCCCGACCAGCCGAGCAGCGCCAGCGCGACCAGCACGACGGCCAGCTGGGCCGACAGCAGCGGGCGGACCTCCGGTTCCGGCTTGCGGCGGCGCAGCTTCGACCGGGTGTGCTCCAGCGCGGCCGTCACCCGGTTGACCTCGCGGATCCGCGACTGCCGGACCGGGTGGCCGAGTTCACCGGCCGCGACGGCGAGCGCGTCGTCGCGCAGGCGGCGGATCGGCGCGACGACCGTGCGCCGCAGCAGCACGAACCCGCCGACGGCCAGCGCGAGCAGCGCCGCGGCGGGGACGAGGCCGGGCCAGCGGACCGGCACCGCCTCGACCGGGAAACGGCTGAACGTGACGACCGAAAGGCCGAGGCTGCCGCCGATCCCGGCGGGGGAGACCGGCGCGTAGGAGACGACCGGAGCGCGCTCCTTGCCCTTCTCCGTCACGGCCGCGCCGGTGAGCACGCCGGACTGCCCGGCGGCGGCCGCCGTGGCGGCGCGGGCGAGCAGGTCCTGGGCCGGCCGGTCGGTCGCGGCCACGGCGGAACCGTGCGTGTGCAGCACCACGCCGTCCGCGGTGACCAGCCGGACCTGCTGCTGGGTGTCCTCGTCCAGGGTGCCGGCGGTGTTGCGCAGGGCCGTCGAGACGACGAGGAGCTTGCCGGCGCGAGCCCCGGTCAGCGGCAGCGCGGTGAGCACCAGCGGGGTGTCGCCCGGGCGGGCGACCGGGCGGACGGTGAGGTTCGCGACGGCAACTCCGCGCAGGGTCTCCACCGGCACCGGTTCACCGCGGGTGGCCACCACCTTCTGCGCGACCGGGTCGTAGACGACGACCCCGCGCCAGTCCTCGTAGGTTTCACCCAGACGGGTGAGGAGTGCGGTGTCGTCCGGGGTGTCGAACACGCTGGAGCCTGCCGCGACCTGGAGGTCGCCCGCGGCGGCCGTCGCGGAAGTGGCGACGCTCTGCGCGAGCCCGGCGGTCGTCCGCTGCTGGCCCGCGGTCAGCTCGTCGGGCACCCGGCCGCCGGCGTCGTTGGCCCTGATCAGGGCGAGGGGACCGGCGGTGGAGAGGTAAAGCGCGGTGAAGGCGGCGATCAGGAGCAGCAGAACGAACGCGACGGCGGACGCGACCCCGGCACCACGCGGGAAACCCGCTTCCGGAATCTGCGCACGCAGCCGCGCCACTCGATCTTCCTGTTGTCTCGGCCGATTCAACCTGGTCCCCCCAGGCCCTTTCAGTCATGCGATCCCGGAGGATCGCCGGCCACCACGGCCGATAGCGGAACATGCACCCGTTCGGGTCACGTGCAAGTATCAATGCTGCCTTTGGTGACGTTACAAGTACCTCCATCGGAGGACAAAGAGCGGCCAATGGTCCAGTGCACCGCCGTCAGTAGACTCCGGGTGGTGATCAGCCGACCGCGGACGTTGCTCGGAGTGGCCGGCGTGGCCGTTGCCCTGGCGCTGGTCCTCACCCTCGTCCTGGTTCTCGATGACGCGGAGTCACCGAAATCCGCGTCGCCCGCGCCGGAGGCCGGTTTGGATTCCCTGGTGACGACGTTCATCTCCGGCCTGTCCGCGGACCAGGAGTACCGCCCGCCGAAAACCGACGAACGTCGTACGGCGGCGGCCGGTTTCGCGGCGATTCTTGATCATCAAGGGGCGGCGGATTTCGAAAAGCTCGGTTTCACGGTGCGCGACGGCGTCGATCCGGCGACCCGGCGGCCGTACACGATCGCGACCGCCGACCCCGGCACCGAACGGGCCTGGGGGATGTACGTGATCGACCGGTCGGCGCCGCCGTCGCTGGTGGTCGAGGTCCCGCACCCGGCGTTCGACCTGCGGACGGAGCTGTTCGGCGTCGACCTGTTTCGGCGGGTGCCGGGCGCGGTGCTGCTCGTGGCGGGCGCCCACCGGAAGGCGGACGACGGCAAGGCCGACGTCGCGCACGAAGAGGACTCGGTGTTCCACGTCGTCGCGACGGTGCTGGCGGGACGCCGGCTGCCGCAGGTGCAGCTGCACGGCTTCCACGACCAGAACCTGCCGTCGACGGACATCGTGCTGTCATCCGGAGCGACGCTGGCGGGCGACGCGGCCCGCCGCGCGGCGGACCGGCTGACCGCGGACGGGCTGGCGGTGTGCCGGGCCTGGGAAGAGCGGTGCAAGGGCCTGGAGGGCACAACGAACGTCCAGGGCCGCATGGCCGCCGCCGAGGGCACGGTGTTCCTGCACGTGGAGATGAGCCGGACGGTGCGCGAGTCACCGGACCGGCGGGCGGACGTGGTGCGGGCGCTGGTGGAGGCTGAGCTGGCCCGGCCGTGAGGTGCGGGGGCTGAGCGTTCGGAGGCTCTGAGGTGGGGGAACGGAGAACAGCCCCTCGGACGTGGTCCGGGCGCCGGTGGAGGCTGAGGTGGGCAGGTCAGGCTGAGCGCTCGGCGTCGCCCGGGCGGCGGAGCGGTTTGGTGGAGAACGGCACCTTGACCGGCCCCTCGGATGTGGTTCGGCCGTGAGGTGGGCAGGTCAGGCTGAGCGCTCGGCGTCGCTCGGGCGGCGGAGCGGGTTGGTCGAGAACGGCACCTTGACCGGCCCCTCGGATCTGACCCGGCCGCGACGTGCGCAGGTCAGGCTGAGCGTTCGGAGTCCCCGAGCCGCGGGAATGGTTTCGTCGAGAACAGCACCTCCACCGACACCTCGAAGAACTCCGCGATCCGCAGCGCCAGGTACAGCGACGGGCTGTACTCGCCGCGCTCCAGGTAGCCGATCGTCTGGTAGTGCACGCCGAGGGCCTCGGCCAGCTGGCGCCGGGAGATCGACCGCTCCGCGCGCAGCATCGCGATCCGGTTGTAGACGACCTCACTCATCACTACCCCACACGCTGCATGGCCTTCTCCCGCCGTTCGGCCACCGACGAACCCGCTTCGCGCCGTGCCATGCGGCGGAGCAGGATCGGCGCCAGCGTCAATCCGATCACGGACCAGGCGAGCAGCACCGCCAGGGTCGGCAGTGGCCGCCACGAGTGGCCGATCTCGACGATGACCGCGCTGTCCGGGAGCAGGGCCGAGCGCATTCCCAGGCCCAGCCAGTACATCGGGAACACCTGCGCGACCGTCTGCACCCACCCTGGCAGGGCGATGATCGGGTAGAAGATTCCCGAGATCGCGCCCAGGCCCATCACCGGCAGCACGATCAGGCCCGTCGACCGCGCGTTCTTGGTCAGCGACCCCAGCGCCGCGCCGATCGGCATCGTCGCGAAGAACCCGAGGAGCAGCACCCCCAGCAGGTGCAGGTACGACCAGGCGCCGTCCGGTGCCAGCGAGGAGAAGACGAACAGGGACGGGACCAGGACCGCCGCCAGCGAGGTGAGCTGCTGGAGCGAGAGCGCGGTGGTCCGCCCCACCAGGTACCCCAGCATGCCGTTCGGGGTTGCCTTCGCCCGCAGCAGCGTGCCGTCCTCGCGGTCGACCGCCAGGTAGCCCGCCGCGCCGGTCAGGCCGTTGAACACGATGCCCGCGCCGAGCACGCTGGGCACGGTCGCCGCGCCCAGCGACAGGGCCGTGCCCGGCAGGGTCGCGTTGCGCATGAAGAACAGCGTGCCGAGGAAGAGCACCACGAAGACGAGCTGGCCGACCACGTCGTCGAGGTTGGTCCACGTCTGCTTGAACTCGATCCAGCCACGGGCCAGCCCGGAGCGGAGTGCCGCGGTCCTGGCGTTCATCGCGCACCCGCTTCCTGGAGGCCGAGCTCCGTCTCGCCGCCGGCCTCCGCGCGGTGGACCAGCGCCATGTAGGTGTCCTCCAGCGACGCGCGCCGGACCTCGAGGTCCGCGACCGCCTCGCCGTACTGCTTGAACAGGTCGTACACGTACTTCGTCGCTTCGGTCGTCGAGTGGACGAAGCGGTGGCCGTCGACGCTCCAGCGGACCTCGGCCTCGCCGGAGATCTGCCGGCTGAGCTCGTCGGCCGAGCCGTCGGCGATGATCCGGCCGCCGTTGAGGATGAGGATCCGGTCGGCCAGCTTCTCGGCCTCGTCGAGGTCGTGCGTGGTGAGCAGGATCGTGGTGTCCAGCTCGTCGGACAGCCGGTGCACCAGGTCGTGGAACTCCCGCCGCGCCTCCGGGTCGAACCCCGCCGTCGGCTCGTCGAGGAACAGCACCTCGGGACGGCCGACGATGCCGATCGCGACGTCGAGCCGCCGCCGTTGCCCGCCGGAGAGGTGCTTGAGCTTCTTGCCCGCGTGCTCGGTGAGCCCGACCGCCGCGATGAGCTCGTCGGCAGGCCACGGCCGGGGACGCGCGTCCGTCGAGTACGGCGCGTAGTACCGGCCGAGGTGCGCCAGCAGCTCGCGGACCCGCCACTTCCCGTGGTCGCGCCACGACTGGAGCACGACCCCCAGTCGCGCCCGCCAGGCCTCGCCGCCGTGTGCCGGGTCGGTGCCCAGCACGCTCACCTCGCCCGCCGACCGCATCCGGAAGCCCTCGAGGATCTCGATCGTGGTCGTCTTGCCCGCGCCGTTCGGCCCGAGCAGGCAGACGACCTCGCCGCGGTACGCCTCGAAGTCGACGCCGTGCAGCACGTCGCTGCTGCCGTAGCGCATCCGCAGCCCGCGCACCCGGACCGCGGGGACCGCCGGGTCTCTCATGATGGTGCCTCCCCCCATCTGACTGGTGCGATCGAATGTAGCACACCTGCTACATCTCGTCGAACTTGTACTCCCCGGGGAACTTGACCCACGGTCATCCGGTTCGCCGGGCATGGGTACTTGGCTGGGACTTCGCCCTTCCGGGCGGCGTGGTGATCCTGCTGGTCATGGCCGCGATCGAACTGCGGCCGCGCAAGAACGGCTCGCGCTTCAAGGCGCGGCTGTCCGCGACCTACCTCGAAGAGACCACCGCCTTCCTCTACGGCACCAAGCGGCGTGAGCTGGAACACCGGGAAACGATGTCGATGCTCGTCGAGCAGGACGCCGAAGGGGCGCCACCCTGGCGTGACGTGGACCTGGACCGCGGAACGGCCAGGATCCGCCCCCGCTCGGACCCGCCGGAGCCGGAAAGCCGCCAGCTACAGTGACCTCATGCCGACCCCAGCACGCGTGCGAGCCGACGCGTGCCCCGGCGTTTTCGCCACCCACGACGCCGCCGACGGCCCATTGGCCCGGGTCCGCCTGCCGGGCGGCACGATTTCCGCAGCGCAGCTGCGGGCGCTGGCCGACGCCGCCGAGGCGTGCGGGGACGGCGACCTCCACCTCACTTCGCGCGGCAACGTCCAGCTGCGCGGCGTCACCCGGCCCGGGCTCGCCGGGCGGCTGGCCGACGCCGGCCTGCTGCCGTCGCCGTCGCACGAGCGGGTCCGCAACGTCCTCGCGTCGCCGTTGAGCGGGCTGCGCGGCGGCCTCGCCGACGTCCGCGGCCTGGCCGCCGCGCTCGACGACCTGCTGTGCGCGACGCCGGAACTCGCCGCGCTGCCCGGACGCTTCCTCTTCGCCTTCGACGACGGCCGCGGCGACGTCGCCGGGGAAGGCGCCGACGTCTGCTGGCGCGCGACCGGCCCTGGCAGCGGGACGCTCCTGCTCGCCGGCGGCGACACCGGCCGCCGGGTGACGCGCGCGGACGCCGTGTCCACGCTGGTGGCGGTCGCGCTGGAGTTCTGCCGGATCCGGGGAACCGCCTGGCGGGTCGCCGAACTCGACGACCCCGCCTGGCGCGGGACACCGGTGCCGCGAACCGAGGCCGAAGTCCCGGCCGGGCTCATCGAGCGCGACGGCGGCTTCGCGGCGGGTGTCGTCCCGCGCTTCGGGCAGCTGAGCGCCGGGCAGGCCCGTGCGCTGGCGCAGTTCGGGACCGCCCTGGTCACCCCGTGGAAGTCCGTGGTCCTGCCGGACGTGCCCGCCGACGTCTTCGACCGGCTGGGGTTCGGCGGGACCGCGCTGGGGACCACCGCCTGCATCGGACGGCCCGGCTGCGCGAAGTCGCGTGCCGACGTGCGGGCCGACGCGGTGTTCCGGCCCGGGCTGCGTGCGCACTTCTCCGGCTGCGAACGGCGGTGCGGCAGGCCGTCGCAGTCCCATGTGGACGTCGTCGCCGAGGACGGCGGTTATCGCATCGACGGCCGGTGGGTGCCGATCGACGAGCTGAAGGGATGTCTGTGATCGACTACCTGCGGGACGGTGCCGAGATCTACCGGCACTCGTTCGCCACGATCCGCGAGGAGGCGGACCTGGCGATCCTGCCCGACGACGTGGCCGGGCTGGCGGTCCGGATGATCCACGCCTGCGGCATGGTCGATCTGGTCGACGACCTGCGCTACACGCTCGACGTCGTCGAGTCCGGCCGCGCGGCGCTCGAAGCAGGCGCGCCGATCCTGTGCGACGCGCAGATGATCGCCAGCGGCGTCACCCGCCGCCGTCTGCCCGCGGGCAACGAAGTGCTCTGCACCCTGTCGGACCCGAGCGTGCCGTCGCTCGCCGAGCGGATGGGCACGACGCGCTCGGCCGCCGCGCTGGAGCTGTGGCGCGACAAGCTGCCCGGCTCGGTCGTGGCGATCGGCAACGCGCCGACCGCGCTGTTCCGCCTGCTGGAGATCCTCGACGAAGGCGTCGGCGCGCCCGCGGCGATCATCGGTGTCCCGGTCGGGTTCGTCGGTGCGGTGGAGTCCAAAGTGGAGCTGGCGAAGCGGGCTCCGGCGCCGTACCTCGTGGTGCACGGGCGGCGCGGCGGCAGTGCCATGGCCGTCGCCGCCATCAACGCGTTGGCGAGCGCCGAAGAATGAGCCTCGGAAAGCTGTACGGCGTCGGGCTCGGCCCCGGCGACCCGGAACTCATGACGGTCAAGGCGGCGCGGATCATCTCCGAAGCGCACGTCATCGCCTATCACAGCGCGCGGCACGGCCGGAGCATCGCGCGGTCGGTCGCCGAGCCGTACCTGCGCGAAGGGCAGATCGAGGAGAAGCTCGTCTACCCGGTCACCACCGAGACGACCGACCACCCCGGCGGCTACGAGGGCGCGATCGCCGACTTCTACGAGCTGAGCGCGAAGCGGCTCGCCGAGCACCTCGACGCGGGCCGCGACGTCGTCCTGCTCTGCGAAGGCGACCCCTTCTTCTACGGCTCGTACATGTACATGCACGAACGGCTGGCCGGGCGGTTCGAAGCCATCGTCGTGCCCGGGGTGACGTCGGTGAGCGCGGCGTCGTCGGTGCTCGGCCGCCCGCTGGTCCAGCGCGACGAGGTCCTGACGGTGCTGCCGGGCACGCTGCCCGCGCCCGAGCTGGCCCGGCGGCTCGCCGACACCGACGCCGCAGCCGTGCTGAAACTCGGCCGCACGTTCTCGTCGGTCCGCGACGCACTGGCCGAGGCGGGCAAGCTCGACGACGCCGTCTACGTCGAACGCGCGACCTGGGGACAGCAGCGGATCGAGCCCTTCGCCGACGTGGACCCGTCGACGGTTCCGTACTTCTCGCTGGCGTTGCTGCCCAGTCCCGCGTATGCGTCGCGGCAGTCGCCTGCACCGGCACCCGCGGCTGCCGCTGAAGGCGGCGAAGTGGTCGTCGTCGGCCTCGGACCCGCGGGGCCCGAGTGGCTGACGCCGGAAGCCGCGGCCGAACTGGACGCGGCCGAGCACATCGTCGGGTACGGCCCGTACGTCGCCCGCGTCCCGCAGAAGGCCGGGCAGCAGCGGCACGCGTCCGGCAACCGCGTCGAGGCCGACCGGGCCGTCGAAGCCTTGTCGCTGGCCGCTTCCGGCGCACGCGTCGCTGTCGTGTCCTCGGGTGACCCGGGGGTGTTCGCGATGGCGTCGGCGGTCCTGGAACAGCTGGCCGCCGGGCACGGCGCGGGCGTGCGGGTGCGGATCGTCCCTGGCGTGACGGCGGCCCAGGCGGCGGCGTCGCGGGTCGGCGCGCCGCTCGGGCACGACTACTGCGTCCTCTCGCTGTCCGATCGCCTCAAGCCGTGGGAGATCATCGAGAAGCGGCTCGACGCGGCGGGCGCGGCGGATCTGGTGCTGGCGCTGTACAACCCGGCTTCGCGGTCACGGACGACCCAGCTCGTCGCGGCGATCGAGGTGCTGCTGCGCCACCGCGCGCCGTCGACGCCGGTCGTGGTCGCGCGGGACGTCGGCGGCCAGGAGGAGGACATCCGGGTCACCACGCTCGGCGGCCTCGATCCGTCCACTGTGGACATGCGCTGCCTGCTGATCGTGGGGTCCAGCCGCACCCGCGTGGACGGCGGTGTCGTCTGGACCCCACGCAGCTACTAGCCGAGCGCGGTCAGGAACGCCGTCCCGTTCGGCGTTCCGATGCCCGTGACGTCGTCGTAGCCGTCGCGGACGTGGATCGTCAGCACGGCGTCCGCGTCCAGCGACCGCAGGCTCGGCGCCGAGTAGCCTGCCGACGCGTCGACCGAGTTGTTGTAGTTGACCCGGGCGACGGCCATCGGTGCCGGTGGCTGCCTGACGTCGTGGAACGCCGAGGTGCCCGCCTTCGCGTACAGCCGCGGGTTCGCGAAGCCGAACGTGCTGCCCGCCCGCTGCTGCGCCAGCGCGACGAACGCGGCGAACAGCGGGGACGCCAGGCTCGTGCCGCCGATGCGGTACTCGCTGTACCTGACCGAGCCGTCCGGGAAAGCCTGCGTCTGGCCGACCAGGAACCCGGTGTTCGGGTCGGCCAGCGCGGCCACGTCGGGCACCGCGCGCATCGGCTGCGGGCGGGCGCCGTTCGCCGTCGCGATGGCGTTCGGGACCACCCCGGCCTGGTACGCGGGCTGCGGGAACAGCCGGCTCGTGCCGCCGCCCGCGCCGCCGAAGAACTCACCCGGCGGTGCCGGCACCCACGTGCCGTTCGTCAGCACCGACCGGCCGGTCTCCCACCCGGTCTCGAACAGGTACTCGCCGCCCGCGCCGACGCCCAGTGACGTCCCGCCGACCGCGGTCACCCACGGGCTCGACGCGGGCCAGTCCGGCGTCGCGTTCGGGTAGTTGGCCGCGATGCCGTCGGTCTCGTCGGCGTTGTCCCCGCTGGAGAAGTAGACGCCGATGCCGGTCGCGGCCGCCTCGATCAGCGTGTCGTTGAACGGCTTGACGTAGCCAGTGGGCAGCAGCTCGGTCGAGAACCCGTAGGAGTTCGTCACGATCGAGGCCAGGTGCTGGTCGACGACGTGGTTCATCGCCGCGTCGAGGTCCTGGTAGTTGTTCGGCGAACCGACGTACACGATGTTCGCGCCCGGCGCGATGCTGTGCACCGCCTCGACGTCGAGGGTCTCCTCGCCGTACCAGCCCTGCGGGTCCTGCTTCGGGTTCTGCGGCCGCCGGTACACGCCCGGCGGCGTCACCTGGGTGAGCTGGTTGCCCGACAGCTGCGGCAGGCCGTGCCGGCTCGAGTAGGTGTTGACGTCGGCCAGGATCGTCGGCGACGCGTAGGCGTCGATGATCGCCACCGTCTGTCCCGTGCCGTCGTTCCCGCCGGCGATGGCCTGCTGGACGCCGTACGCGCTCCGCAGCTGCGAAGGCGTGTAGCCGCAGGGCGCCCACGGGTTCGGGTGGCCGTAGGCGTCGGGCACGTGGATGCCGTCCGGCGTCGGCGTGGTCGCGGTGGACTTCTCGCCGTAGTACGCCGAGCACGGCGGGGCGTTGACGAACGCGGGCGACGGGCTCGCCGCCGGTCCCGCCGACGGCTGGACCAGGGCGAACGACTCGTCGAGCCCGACAACGGCGCTGATCCCCGCGGGCAGCCCGGCAGGCAGCGACAGCTCCTTCTCGGGCGCGCGGAGCGTCTTGCCGCCCACCTTGAACTCGCCGAAGCTGGTGCCGAACGCGGCCGCCGCCTGCGCGACCGTGCCTTCGGCCTGCACGTACCGGCGGTTGCCCGGGGTGTAGCCGACGTCGAAACCGGCCTGGCGCAGCCACTGCTGCACCGCGGTCACGTCGTTCTGCGACGGCGCGAACCGCTGCCGGAACTGCGCCGCGGTCAGGAACCGGCCGTAGTCCGCCGAACCCGGCGTGGAAACGCGGCTCGCCACCGCGGCGGCATCCCCGGCCCAGCCGAGATAGACGCGGAACGCGACATTGTCGGCGGCATTCGCCGCCCCGGCGCGGGTGGCCGATTTCGCCCAGCCCGGGACACTGCCCGGCAAGGGGGTGCGGTCGCTCGCCGAGGCCGGGGCCCCGAACAGGAGCCCGGCGGTCGTCACGGCCGTGGTGGCCAGCACGAGCAGCCGGAACGCGGGTGTGCGCATGGCTTGGTCCTCCTCGCGGAAGTCGCCCCTGCGACGGTGGAGGGGCGCGGAGAAAAACTAGTTCCGTGAATGCGGATTGACCAGTCCCGTGATCGAGCCGATGCCGGTATCGAATATTTCGGGCGGTGCCTTTTTTGCGCATTAATTGCGTTGACAGGACGACAATTTCCCTGGGCCACTCAGGGTAGACCGGCTTCACGCGCACGGGCGCTCACGACCGCCCGATCGGTGGTACCGAACTTCGCCAGGATGCCGCACACGACGTTGCGGACGGTCTTCGGCGCGAGGTTCAGCCGCGCGGCGATCGCCAGGTTGCCCAGGTCGTCGGCGAGCAGGCCGAGGACCTCGCGCTCGCGGGCGGTCAGGGCGGGCAGCGACGGCGCCGTCCCGGTCAGCCGGGCGTACAGCCGGTCGGCGGCGTCCTGCCCGAACACCGCGGCCCCGCCCGCGACCACGCGCAGCGCGCGGACGACGTCGGCCGGGTCGGCGCCGTCGTGCAGGAACCCGCGGGCGCCGGCCCGCATCGCGGCGAGCACCAGCTCGCCCGCGTCCGGCGGGGTCAGCACGAGCACCGGCGTGTGGCCGGCCCGGCGGATCACCGCGAGCCCGGCCCGGCCGGCGGGCCGCAGCAGGAGCACGTCCGGCCGGGCGGCGGCGAGGGCACCGGCGACCGCGTCCGGCTCCGGCGGCACCGAGCCGATCACCTCGATCCCGTCGGCGGGCACCACCGGCACGCCGGCGGCGACGACCTTGAGCAGTTTCCCCAGGCTGCGTGTCAGCACACAGCGGTGTCTAGCGCAGAATCCCTGTCCAGTGTCGGGCCGGATCCGGTGAACAATGACCATGACACGATCGGGGGCAGGGGTGGCCAGACGGGAGGGCCCGCTGGGGCCGGGGGACGAGCGCGTCGTCGAGTTCGCCGCCGGGCTGCGGCAGCTGCGGGCGGAGGCGGGCGGCCCGACCTACCGGACTCTCGCCGCGCGCGCCGGCTACTCGGCGGCCGCGCTGTCCGAGGCCGCGGGCGGGCGCAAGCTGCCCGGCCTCGCGCTCACCACGGCGTACGTCCGGGCGTGCGGGGGAGACACGGAGAAGTGGGAGACGCGGTGGCGCGAAGTCTCCGCGCAGCTCGCCGCCGACAGCACGCCCGGGCCGGAAGCCGAGACGCCCTACCTCGGGCTGGCCGCGTTCCAGCGCAGTGACGCCGAGCGGTTCTTCGGACGGGAGAAGCTGGTCGCCGAGCTGACCGCGAAACTGCGTGAACGCCGGTTCGTCGGCGTCTTCGGCGCCTCGGGCTCCGGGAAGTCGTCGCTGCTGCGCGCCGGGCTGGCCGGGCCGGGCCCGGCGGTCGTCCGCACGCCGGGGGAGCATCCGCTGACCCAGTGCGCGGACGCGCTCGCCGGCACCGGACGGCTGCTGATCGTCGACCAGTTCGAGGAGGTCTTCACCCTCTGCACCGACGACGCCGAGCGTGCCTCCTTCATCGGGGCGCTGCTGGACCGGGCCGCCGACGCGCACGGCAGCCAGGTCGTCATCGGCGTCCGCGCCGACTTCTACGGGCACTGCGGGCAGCACGCCGGGCTCGTCGACGCGCTGCGGGACGCCCAGGTCCTGGTCGGCCCGATGACCGCGGACGAACTGCGGGCGGCCATCGTCGAACCGGCCGTCCGGCACGGCTGCCAGGTGGAGTCCGCGCTGGTCACGACGCTGGTGGCGGACGCGGCAGGCCGTCCGGCGGCGCTGCCGCTGGTTTCCCACGCGCTGCTGGAGACCTGGCGGCGGCGCCAGGGCATCACGCTCACCCTCGCCGGGTACGAGGCCGCGGGCGGGATCCGCAACGCCATCGCGCACACCGCCGAGTCCGTCTACGGCAGCCTCGGGCCGGAGCAGCAGGCGAAGGTCCGGCAGATCTTCCTGCGGCTCACCGCGCCCGGCGAAGGCACCGAAGACACGAAACGCCGGCTGCCCCGCCGCGAGCTCGACGACGACCCGGCCACGGCCGAGGTGCTCGAACGGCTCGCCGCCGCGCGGCTGCTCTCGCTCGACCACGACGGCGCCGAGATCGCCCACGAGGCACTGATCCGCAGCTGGCCGCGGCTGCAGGACTGGCTGGCCGAGGACCGCGAAGGCCACCGCCTGCACCGGCGGCTCGCCGAGGCGACCGACCTGTGGGAGGCACTGGACCGAGACCCGGGCAGCCTCTACCGCGGCACCCGGCTCGGGCTCGCCACCGAGTGGGCGGCCCGGTCGCCGGGCGCGCTCACCGCGCGGGAACAGGCTTTTCTCGACGCGGGCCGGGCGCAGGAGGCCGCCGAAGCGGAGGCCGGCCGGCGCCGGACCCGGCGGCTGCGGCAGCTCGCCGCGCTGCTGGGGGTGCTGCTCGTCCTGGCAGGTGTCGCGACCGGCTACGCCGTGCACGCGACGCGGACCGCCACCGAGCAGCGCAACGTCGCCCTGGCGCGCAAAGCCGTCGGGGACGCCGCCGACCTGCGGCAGACCAACCCGGCGCTGTCGGTCCAGCTCAGCCTCGCGGCCTACCGGCTGGCGCCGCTGCCGGAAACGCGCGACAGCGTGCTGGGCGCGCTGGCCACGCCGTTCGCGACGCGGATCGCGACCGCCGGGCCGCCGGGGTACGACGGTTCGGTGGTGCTCGCCGGGAACCTCCTGGTCGCGCCGTCCGGCAGCAGCACCGTCCAGCTCTTCGACATCGCCGATGCGCGGCACCCGCAGCTGCTGGCGACGCTGCCCGAGAGCGCGAAGGCGCACTTTCCCATGGCGCTCGGCGGCGGCGTCCTCGCGACGGCCGTCGACGGCTACACGTTCCGGCTCTGGGACGTGCGTGATCCGCGGCGGCCGGTGCCGCGCGGGCTGGTGCGCGGCCACACCGACGCCGTCTTCAGCGCCCAGGTCAGCCGGGACGGCAGGCTGCTGGTCACCGCCGGAAAGGACGACACGACCCGGCTCACCGACATCTCCGACCCCGCCGCCCCGAAGCTCCTCGCCCGGTTCACCGGGTCCGGGCCGCTGCAGTACGAGAAGGCCACCCTCAGCCCGGACGGCGGCACGCTCGCGGTGAGCAACGACCGCGACACGCAGCTGTGGGACGTCCGCGACCCGGTGCACCCGGCCCGCCTTTCGGTGGTCGGCGGGCACACCGACCTGGTCAACGCGGCCGCGTTCAGCCCCGACGGCCGGACGCTGGCCACCACCGGCTGGGACCACCGGGTCGGGCTGTGGGACATCACCGATCCGCGCACCCCGCGGCCGCTGGCGGTGCTGCCGGACAACGGCATCGTCTGGACGGCGGTGTTCAGCCCGGACGGGCGCACGCTCGTCGTCGTCGGCGACGAGCCGGGCGCGCGTGTCTGGGACGTCTCGGTGCCCGCGGCGGCGCGGCAGCTCACCCAGCTCGGCGGGCACACGAACGCGGGGGTCTGGGCCGGGTACACCGCGGACGGGCGCACGCTGGTCACCGCGTCCGGCGACGGGTCGGCCCGGCTGTACGACGCCCCGGCGCTGGAGCTGACGACCCGCACGGTGACCCCGGTCGGCTTCACCCCGGACGGCCGGACGTTCGTCGCCCAGGGCGCCGACGACGTGCAGCTGTGGTCGTTCGGCGCCGCGCCCCGGCTGCTCGGCCGGATCGCCGGGCTGCCCGGCCAGGTGACGGCGACGGCACTGAGCCGCGACGGCCGTTCGCTCGCGGTCGCCGTGCTCACCGGGACGTCGACGGCGGTGGCGGAGGGACTGCTGCAGCGGTGGGACATCAGCGACCCGCAGCACCCGCGTCAGGTGGCCTCGGCCGCGGCGCGGAAGACGTACTCGCTGGCGTTCAGCCCCGACGGGCGGGTCCTGGCGACCGGCTACGACGACGGGCCGATGGCGCTGTGGGACGCCGTCCGGCTCACGGCGCCGGTCACGTTGCCGAGCCCGTACGTCGGGACGGTGTGGTCGATCCGCTTCACCCCGGACGGCCGGACTTTGGCGTACAGCCAGCGGTCGGTGCCGTCGGCGGTCTTCCTGTGGGACGTGACCGACCGCGCCCGCCCGGACCGCATCGCCACCCTGGACGTGGGCACGGGGTCGGCGGGCACGCTCGCGCTCAGCCCGGACGGGCGGACACTGGCGGCGGGCACGTCCGACCGCACGGTGCACCGCTGGGACGTGACCGACCCGGCGCACGCGGTGGCGCTGCCGCCGCTGACCGGCCACACCGACGACGTCGGGCTGGTCGTGTTCGACCCGTCGGGCACCCGGATGGTGACGGCGGGCTCGGACCGCACGGCCCGGCTGTGGGACGTGACGGATCCGAAGAACCCGGTCCAGACCGCCCAGCTGGCCCCGGCGACGCCGGGCACCACAGGGCTGTTCGCCCCGGACGGCCACACGGCGGTGCTGCCGGGAATCCAGCTGTGGGAAACCCGCCCGGACCTCGCGGCGGCCGAGATCTGCCGTCTCGCGGCCCCGAAGATCACCGCGGCGGAGTGGGAACGGTACTTCCCGGAGCTGCCGTACACCGCGCCCTGCCCCTGACCCGAGCGCCACCTTGGGGCGTTTGAGGCCCGGCCTAGCGCGTCGGGTCCTTGCCGTTCGGCTGGCGCGGGCCCGGTCCGGGTGACCACCAGCCCGGCACCGTCTTCTCGCCGTGGACGATCGTCGGGGCGATGCCTTCGGTGAACGGCTCGATCTGCAGCAGCTGGCCCCACGACTGGCTCGGCTGGCCGATCAGGTAGCTCGGCACCTCCGGCTCCTCGGCCAGCTCCTCCAGCCAGCCGATCGGCCCGCCGTTCGCCGAGGACGCCCACTGGGCTTCGTCCGCCAGGCCGCCCGCGGTGATCCGGTACGCCGGGACCTGCGAGATCCCGTCGTGGGACGTCACCGGCTGGACGCACGGGTACACGAACGAAGCGGGCCAGTCCAGGTACACCGGCTTCGAGCCGATGCGGTCGGTCAGCGTCGTGAACGTCGGGACGCGCGGGGCGGACGCCGCGATCCAGCCGTCCTCGGTGAGGTCGTTGTCGACGATGTTGATGCGGACCGCGTTCGTCTCCGGCGGGAGGTCACGCAGGTTGATGCGGGTGTCGTTCCAGCCACCCGTGCCCGCGCCCGGCGGGAGCGCGAACTGGCTGCGGAGGATCTTCACGCCGTCGGGGGTGTTGACGCCGTAGTCGAGGCTGACCGACGTCGGGCGTCGCGCCGCACCCGCGGTCGCCACCACGATCTGGCCGTCCGCCGGCTTCTCCGTCAGCGCGTACCAGTCGCTGCGCAGCCGGCCCGCGCGCGTCTCCGGGTCGAGGAAGCTCGACCACATCGGCACCTTGTCCGGGGTGAACCCGTGCGGCGGCTCGGCCAGCGGGTCCTTGTCGTCGACCGGGCGGGTGTGGAAGCCGGTCTGGACGCGGCCGTTGTCCTGGTCGGGGTTGGGCAGCGGCGAGTTCTCCTGCGGCTTCTCCTTGACCGTCCGCTGCTCGGCCTGCGGGTGCAGGATGCTCGTCGCCGCGTCGCGCTCGACCATCACGTGGTCGGAGAGGTTGCAGCTCTTGCCGAACAGGTGCCCGATGTTCGCCGCGCCCAGGCTGTAGCTGCCGGACTGGTTGTGGATCGCCCACGCCATCGTGACGAACTCGCCCGCCGCCACCAGGCCGCAGACCACCACCAGCGACAACGACCCCAGCCGCAGCGCGCGCAGCCGGCCTTCCTGCGGTTGCGGCGACAGGCCCGGCCGGTGCGCCCGGACGTTCTCCACGAACGCGTATATCCCCGCGATCGCGGCCGCGACCAGCAGGATCGTCGACAGCGGGATGCCGCCGACCGACGGCGCCACGTTCGTCCACTGGACGCCGAGGCGGGAGACGAACCAGTAGGTGTTCGGCCCGGTCGCGGCGAGCGCGGCGACGACCAGCAGCGCGGCGAGGAAGGCCGCGCGGTTGCGCTGGGACCGCAGCACGGTCGAGCTGGTCGCG
This sequence comes from Amycolatopsis melonis, assembly GCF_040064235.1. Lineage (NCBI taxonomy): Bacteria > Bacillati > Actinomycetota > Actinomycetes > Pseudonocardiales > Pseudonocardiaceae > Amycolatopsis > Amycolatopsis melonis. The sequence goes on along the minus strand of NZ_JBDZYD010000015.1, from coordinate 178,150 downwards.
AGCGCGGCCAGCGCCGCCATCGACGCGCCGACCGCGGCGAACGCGCCGAAGTGGTGGGTCCACTTCGTCGGCGTCAGGGCCAGCAGCAGGAAGAACAGGGCCGTCGTGCCGATCAGCCGCCGCGCCGGGCCGAGCGACGCGCCGGGGATGCGGCCGCGGCGCAGCAGCACGACCAGGCAGGTGGCCGTGCAGAGCACGACCAGCAGCACCGGGAACCGGCGCGGCGCCGAACCGTCCGGGAGGCTTTCGAACAGCAGCTGGTAGCGCGCGAGTTCCTGGAACCACGACAGGTTCGGGCCGACCTGGGTGCGGATCCGGGTCGCTTCCTGGACCGTCGCGAACGTCTGGTCGGCGAACACGACGACCAGCACCAGCAGCCCGGCCGCGGCGACCGGCGCGAGCACCGGCAGCCAGCCGCTCTCGTTCGCGCGCTGGCGCACCAGCTTGAACAGCGGGCGCGCGGCGACCAGGAACGGCGCCACCGCGATCAGCCCGGTCGGCGTCGCGGCCAGGGTGAACCCGGCCGCGGTCAGGCCGAGGCACAGCGGCAGCAGCCGCCGCGTCACCAGCGCGCGCTCGACCGCGCAGATCGCCAGCAGCGAGCCGAGCGCGGCCACCGGTTCCGGCCGGACGCCGTTGTTGTAGGGCATCCACCAGATCAGGAACACGGTCGCGGCGGCCCAGCTGGCCGGGCGGCTGGTGCGGATCTGGGTGCCCAGCCGCGGCATCACCTCGCGGCTGATCAGCAGCCAGCTGAGCACGCCGAGCAGGAACGACGGCAGCCGGATCCACGGCGGCACCGTGCTGACGTGCGTCATCAGCTCGTAGACGTGGTAGAACCAGCCGAACGGCGCCTCGGCGACGCCGAACCAGCGGTGGTAGTTGGTCAGGTAGCCGGTCGCCTCGGTGACCCGGGCCATCGTGAGGATGTAGCCGTCGTCGGAGGTCACCGGCCCGATGAAGACCCACGCGCCGAGCGCCACGATCACCGTGACGTCCCGCAGCGTCAGCCGCCACCAGCCGACCGGCGCCCAGCGCGGGGCGCGGCGCGCGAAGCCGGAGTCGCGGCGCCAGGTGGCGATCAGGCAGCCGATCAGCGACAGCACGGCGAGCACGCCGACGCCGATCTTCAGCGCGGTCGGCGACGTCTGGTATCGCGTGTCCGGCACGACCGAGACGTGCAGGCCGGCGATCGGGTCCTTGCTCGAGTTGATCGAGGAGTAGATCCCGACGACGCGCGGCCGGACGTCGCCGCCGGTGTGGAAGATCGGCGTCCCGGCGACGGCGAGGGTCATCTGCGTCGCGTCGACGTCCAGCTCGACGTCGCACTTCTCGGCGGGCAGCGGCTGCTGGGCGATCTGCTGGCCCTGGCTGGACGCCAGCAGCACGCCGTTGTCGACGCGCAGCTGCATGCCGACGCCGTTGCCGGCCTTCGGGTCGGTGCGCCCGTCCGGCACGGTGGCGAACAGCAGGCCCGGCCCGCTGGTCCGGGCGTCGACCGAGCGGATGGTCGCGCAGGGCAGCTCGGCCCGCAGTTCCTGGGCCCAGTACCCGGTCAAGGGCGCGTTGACGGAGCGGGTGTCGCTGCCGGTCGGCCAGACGACCTCCGCCGTGTCCTGCACCACGGGCAGGAAGGGGAAAGCCAGCGCGCACAAGGCCGAGAGCAACCCCAGCGCTACGGCAATCAGACGCATCGGCGCAACGCTAACGGGTCAGAAGTCGGCCGCTGACGCAGCCCCCGGGTCACGCGGCGTGAACCGCCCGTGGTGTATCGCCGCGGTGAGGGGACGGCGGCTGCGCCATCCGTGGCGTTCCAGGTCCGGGACGGTCTCCAGCCGCGTGACCGGGCCCACACAGAGCCACGCGACCGGGCGGATGCCGCCGGGGATGCCGAGCAGCTCGCTCAGGAACGGCTCGCGGTAGAAGCTCACCCAGCCCACGCCCAGGCCTTCGGCGGTCGCGGCCAGCCACAGGTTCTGGATCGCCAGGCACACCGAGTACAGGCCGGCATCGGCGATGGCGTGCCTGCCGAGCACGTCGGGCGCGCCGCGTGCCGGGTCGTAGGTGACGACGATGCCGAGGCTCGACTCGAGGATGCCCTCGATCTTGATGTTCGCGAAGGTGCTCGCCCGGTCTTCGCTGAGCTGCCCGGCGAAGACCTCCCGCTCCTCGTGGACGTGCTTGGCGAACTTCTCCCGCGTGGCGTGGTCGTCGACCAGCACGAAGTCCCACGGCTGGGTGAGCCCGACGCTCGGCGCGGCGTGCGCGGCTTCGAGAATCCTGGTCAGCGTGGCTTCCGGGACCGGCGCGCCGGTGAACTCGCCGCGGACGTCACGCCGCCTGCGCAGGACTTCGTAGAACTGTTCGTTCATCGGTGCAGGACCCATTCGACGGCTTCGGGGACGGTTTCGGCGGTCTCGGTGTCCGGCCGCGGCGGGCGCCGGACCAGCAGGACGGGCTTGCCCAGCTCCCGCGCGGCGGTCAGCTTCGCGCTGGTCAGGGACCCGCCCGAGTCCTTGGTGACCAGGACGTCGGCCCGGCCGAGCAGCGCGCGTTCCCCGGCCACTTCGTACGGCCCGCGGTCGAGGACCAGCTCGTGGTGCCGCGGCAGCGGCGGCCCGGGCGGGTCGACGCAGCGGATCAGGAACCACAGGTCGTCGAGGTGCGCGAAGGCGGACAGGCCCTGGCGGCCGCTGGTGAGGAACACGCGGTTCCCCAGCCCGGGCAGCAGGCGCGCGGCCTCGGCGAGGTCGTCGGCCCAGTGCCAGACGTCGTCCGGGCCCGCCTGCCAGCCCGGCCGGGCCAGCCGCAGCAGCGGCGTCCCGGTCGCTTCGGCTGCTCTCGCCGCGTTCGTGCCGATCCGCTCGGCGAACGGATGCGTGGCGTCGACGACCGCGCGCACCCGGTTCTCGCGCAGCCAGGCCGCGAGCCCTTCCGGGCCGCCGAAGCCGCCGACGCGCACTTCGCCGGCCGGAAGCCGTGGCCGTGCGACGCGCCCCGCCAGCGAAGAGACAACGCGGACGCCCCGGGCGACGAGCGCTTCGGCGAGTTCCCGCGCTTCGCCGGTACCCCCGAGAACGAGGATCACGAACGGCGCCCGTAGCCGACGGCTTCCCGCCACCGGTCGAGCGTGCGCATGTTGGCGAGGGTTTCGGCCCAGCTCAGCTCGGGTGCCTGCCGGTCGCCGACGTGCACGGCGACGTGGTCGGCCTCGCGCGCGAAGACGCCCTGCGTCGCCTCGACCTCGATGACTTCGGGCAGCCCGCCGGCGGGCGTCAGGATGATCTCCGACGTGCCCGGGGTGCGCAGCGGGTGAATCCACGCCGGACGCGGGACGTGGATCTGGCCCCGCGAGCCGAACACCCGGATGCCGTCCTCCCGGGCCAGTCGGATCCCGCACGAGATCGTTGCGAGGATGTCGCCGGGCAGCCGCAGCAGCCCGGTCGCGTACTCGTCGACGCCGTCGGCGGAGAGCCGGGCCATCCCGCTGACCTCGGTCGGCTCGACGACGTCCGCGCCGGTCGCGGCCTGCGCGACCAGCCGCGCCAGCGACGTGCAGTAGCAGCCCACGTCGAGAATCCCGCCGCCGCCGAGCGCCGGATCGGCCAGCCGCCCGGTCTCCTCGGGGTTGCCGGCGAAGGAGAACGTGGTGTCGACCGCGCCCACCTCGCCGATCGCCCCGGAGGCGATCAGCTCGGCCAGCCGCCGCGTCTGCGGGTGCAGCCGGTACATGAACGCCTCCATCAGGAAGACGTCGTTCCGCCGCGCGGCCTCGATGACTTCCTCGGCTTCGGTGGCGTTGATCGTCAGCGGCTTCTCGCACAGGACGTGCTTGCCCGCTTCGGCCGCGGCGATGGCCCATTCCTTGTGCATCGCGTGCGGCGTCGAGACGTACACGGCGTCGACGTCCTGGTCGGCAAGGAGGTCTTCGTAGCTGCCGTAGGCCTTCGGGATGCCGAAGCGCGCGGCGAAGTCCCGCGCCCGCCCGGCGTCCCTGGCCCCGACGGCGGCCAGCACACCGTGCTTGCTTTCCTCGACCCCCGCGGCGAAGTGGGCGGCGATGGTCCCGGCGGCCAGCAGGCCCCAGCGCAGTTCGGTCACAACGACTCCGGCTGGTTCGCCCGGTCACGGGCACTCGAGTAGAGGAAGCTGTCGGGAAAGTTCGTGGCGGCGAGCACCCGGCCGACGAAGATGGTGGCCGCCCGCGTCATGCCGGCGTCGCGCACGAGCGCGGGCAGTTCGCCGAGCACGCCCCGCACGACGGTTTCCCCGGGCTGGCTGGCCAGCGCGACGACGGCGACGGGACAGTCGCCGCCGTAGTAAGGCATCAGCTCCTCGGCGACCCGCTCGACGTGGTTGATCGCCAGGTGCAGCGCGAGAGTGGCCCCGGTCGAGGCGAAGGCGGCGAGGGTTTCCCCGGACGGCATCTTCGTCGAGCGCGCCTGGACCCGGGTGATCACCAGGCTCTGCCCGATTTCGGGCACGGTGAGTTCCCGCTGCAGCACAGCGGCCGACGCGGCGAAGGCGGGCACACCGGGCACGACCTCGTACGGCACGCCGGCGGCGTCGAGCCGCCGCATCTGCTCGGCGACGGCGCTGTAGAGCGACGGATCGCCGGAGCACAGCCGCGCGACGTCGTGCCCGCCTTCGTGCGCCGCCACGAGCTTGGCCACGATCTGCTCGAGGCTGAGGTTCGCGGTGTCGACCAGCTCGGCGTCGGGCGCGCAGTAGGCGAGCAGGTCCGTGGGCGTCATGCTGCCCGGGTAGAGACAGACGCCGCAACGGGCCAACAGGTCCCGGCCGCGCACGGTGATGAGGTCCGCGGCGCCGGGCCCGGCGCCGACGAAGTGCACGGTCATCGGCTACTCCCGGAACGGCTGCGGTCGGCGGCGCCCAGGCCCGCGGCCGCCCCGGCAAAGCCGGGCCGCACCACGGCACCCAAGCGGCGCAAGCCAACCACGCCACAGGCCACACCCACGACAGCCACGGCGCGCGTGTGGCGCACGCCGCAGCCGGGGCGGGTGCCCGCCACTGCGGTCGCGGCGTGCGTGTGGCGTACACCGCGCCCGGGGCGGGCGCCTGCCACCGCAGCCGTGGCGCGTGTGTGGCGCAGACCGTGCCCGCGGCGGGTGCCCGCCACCGCGGTTACGGCGTGTGTGTGGTGCACACCGTGCCCGGGGCGGGCGTCCGCCACCGCGGTCACGGCGCGTGTGTGGCCCAGACCGTGCCCGGGGCGGGCGTCCGCCACTGCAGCCACGGCGCGTGTGTGGTGCACATCGCGCCCGGCGCGGGCGCTTGCCACCGCAGCCACGGCGTGCCTGTGGTGCACACCGCGCCCGGGACGGGTGCCCGCCACCGCAGCCACGGCGTGCGTGTGGTGCACAGCGCACCCGGGGTGGGCGCCCGCCACCGCGGTCATCGGCTGCTCCACTGCGTCACGACCCGCGCCGGCGTCCAGCCGGTGAACCCGCCCAGCGGGGCCGCCCGCTCGACGCCGATCCGCACCAGCTCACCGCCGTGCGACTCGTACGCGCGCGCCAGGACCTGCTCGGCCTCCAGCGTCACGCCGTGCGCCACCACCCGCGCGCCCGTCGCCAGGCACGCGTCCAGTACGCCCGGCGCCGTGACGCCTCCTCCGACGAAGATCGCGTCCGGCGCAGGCAGCGCGCTCAGCGCATCCGGTGCTTCCCCGGTCACCACCTCCAGTTCCGGTACTCCCAGGTCCAGGGCATTCCGCCCGATCCGTTCGGCCCGCTCCGCGGAGCGCTCGATCGCGATCGCGCGGTTCAGTTCGTGCATCCGCGACCATTCGATGCCGACGCTGCCCGCGCCCGCGCCGACGTCCCACAACAGTTCGCCGGGACTCGGCGCGAGGCGGGCCAGCGCCGACACTCGAAGGTCGCGTTTGGTCAGCTGCCCGTCGTGGGCGTACACGTCGTCCGGGATGCCGATCAGGGGCATCGCCGGGCCCGCGCACTCCAGCGCGAAGACCGTCAGCGGACCGGGATCGCCGGTCCAGCCGTCGGAGACGCGCTCGTCGGGCCCGCCCAGGTTTTCCAGCGCGATCAGCTCGCTCTCGCCATAACCCCGCACGGTGAGCAGGGAGCGCAGAGCCGTCGCGTCGGCACCCAGGACGAGCACTCGCCGGCGTGGCGCCAGGACCCGGGCGACGCGGGCCGACGACCGGCCGACGAGAGTGACCACCTCGGTCTCCTCGGCGGACCACCCCAGCCGTGCCCGGGCCAGTGTCACCGAAGAGAGGGCGGGCAGCGCCTCGACCTCATATCCATGTGCCACGAGCGTACTGCCGACCCCCGACAAAAACGGATCTCCGCTGGCCAGGACACAGATCCGGGCCCCGTCGTGCTCGGCGATGACGGCGTCCAGCGCGGGCAGCAGCGGCGTCGGCCACGGCTCGCCGCGGACGCCCTCCGGCAGGTAGCCCAGCTGCCGCGGCGCACCCAGCACGACGTCGGCGGCGAGCACCGCGGCCCTGGCCTGCTCCGACAGCCCGGACCAGCCGTCGGCGCCGATCCCGACGACGGTCAGAGGTGATTTTTCGCGCACGATTTCCCACCCTAAGCGAGGCGCGCGCTGTGCGATGATCGGCCGGTCGCCGACCGGAGGAGTGCTGTTGAAGCCGTACCCGTTCACCGCCGTCGTCGGACTGCCGGACCTGCGCCTGGCGCTGGTCCTGTCCGCGATCTCGCCCGCCGTCGGCGGAGTGCTGGTGCGCGGCGAGAAGGGCACGGCTAAGTCGACCATGGTGCGCGCGCTGGCGGGCCTGCTGCCGGGCGTCGACGTCGTGGACGGCTGCCGTTTCTCCTGTGATCCCGCGGCTCCCGACCCGCTCTGCCCGGACGGCCCGCACGACGGCGCGAAGAGCCACCGCCGGCCCGCCAAGCTCGTCGAACTTCCCGTTGGTGCCGCCGAAGACCGCGTCATCGGCAGCCTGCACCTGGAACGCGCGCTCGCCGAGGGCGTCACGGACTTCCAGCCGGGCCTGCTGGCCGCCGCGCACCGCGGGCTGCTCTACGTCGACGAGGTCAACCTGCTGCACGACCACCTCGTCGACACCCTGCTCGACGCCGCCGCGATGGGCCGCGCGACCGTCGAACGCGAAGGCGTCTCGGTGTCGCACGCGGCCCGGTTCGTGCTGATCGGCACCATGAACCCGGAAGAGGGCGAGCTGCGGCCACAGCTGCTGGACCGGTTCGGGCTGACCGTCGAGGTCGCCTCCAGCCGCGACCCGGACCAGCGCGTCGAGGTCGTCCGCCGACGGCTCGCCTACGAGGCCGACCCCGACGGTTTCGCCGCGCAGTACGCCGACGAGGACGCCCGGCTGGCCGCGGACATCGAAGCGGCGCAACGGCTTCTGCCCGCGGTCAAGCTCCCCGACGAAGCACTGCGCCAGATCGCCGAAGTCTGCGCGTCGTTCGAGGTCGACGGCATGCGCGCGGACATCGTCACCGCCCGCACCGCGGTCGCGCACGCCGCCTGGGCCGGCCGCGACGAGGTGACCACCGACGACGTCCGCGTCGCCGCACGGCTCGCCCTGCCGCACCGGCGCCGCCGGAATCCCTTCGACGCGCCGGGAATCTCCGAAGAGCAGCTGGAACAGGCCCTACAGGACGCCCAGCCGCCGGAGCCCGGTCCCGAGGACGACGGCCCCGGCTCGGGCTCGGCGCCGCAAGAAGCTCCCCAGGACATCCCTCCGGACGTCCCTCAGGGAAGCGAAGGCGCGCCGCAGCAGAGCCAGAACGGCGGGCAGCAGAAGACCGTCGGCGCCGGGGAGACGTTCAAGGCCCGCGTCTTCCGCGTCAAGGGCATGGGCGAGGGTGAGCGCGGCCGCCGGTCGCGGGCGATCACCGACAGCGGACGCACCGTCGGCGTCCAGCCCGCGAGCGTCCGCGAAGGGCGGCCGCACCTGGTCGCGACCGTCAAAGCCGCTGCGCCGCACCAGAAAGCCCGCGGCCGCGCCGGTGCCGGGCTGAAGCTGCGGCCCGAAGACCTGCGGTTCGCTCTACGCGAAGGCCGTGAAGGCAACCTGGTGCTGTTCTGCGTCGACGCGTCCGGCTCGATGGGTGCCAAGGCGCGGATGCGCGAGGTCAAGTCCGCGGTCCTGTCGCTGCTGCTCGACGCCTACCAGCGCCGCGACAAGGTGGGCCTGGTCACCTTCCGCGGCAACGCCGCCGAACTCGCGCTGCCGCCGACGATCAGTGTCGACGCGGCCGCGTCCCGGCTCGAAGGCCTCCCGACCGGCGGCCGGACCCCGCTCGCCGAAGGACTGCTAGAGGCCGCGCGTGTGCTGCGCGTCGAGGAGATTCGCGACCCGCGGCGCCGCCCGCTGCTGGTCGTGGTCACCGACGGCCGCGCCACCAGCGGCCCGGACGCCGTCGCGCGCGCCCAGGCCGCGGCCGGGCTGCTCAACGGCGTCACGACGATCGTGATGGACTGCGAAAGCGGCAAGATGCGGCTCGGCCTGGCCGCCGACCTGGCCGCCCACCTCGGCGCCGAGCACGTGCCGCTGGGCGAGGTCGCCGCCGAGTCGCTGGCGAACGCCGTCCGCACGCGCACGGGGAGGGCTGCCTGATGCCGCAGGGAAAACCTTCGGTGGTGCCGCAGGACGGCCTCACCACGCGCCAGCGCCGCAACCGGCCGCTGCTCGCCGTGCACACCGGTGAGATGAAGGGCAAGTCGACGGCCGCGTTCGGCATGGCACTGCGCGCGTGGAACCAGGGCTGGTCGATCGGCGTGTTCCAGTTCGTCAAGTCGGCGAAGTGGCGCGTCGGCGAGGAAGCCGCGTTCCGCGCGCTCGGCAAGCTGCACGAGGACACCGGCCAGGGCGGACCGGTCGAATGGCACAAGATGGGCGAGGGCTGGAGCTGGGCGCGCAAGTCCGGCACCGAGGACGACCACGCGGAGAACGCCCGCGAGGGCTGGGCGGAGATCAAGCGCCGTCTCGCCGCCGAGACGCACGACTTCTACGTCCTCGACGAGTTCTCCTACCTGCTCAAGTGGGGCTGGCTCGACGTCGGCGACGTCGTGTCCACTTTGGTCTCCCGGCCCGGGCACCAGCACGTCGTCATCACCGGCCGGTACGCGCCGCCGGAGCTGGTCGAGGCCGCCGACCTGGTCGCCGAGATGACCAAGGTCAAGCACCCGATGGACAGCGGCCAGAAGGGCCAGCGGGGGATCGAGTGGTAGCGCGCGTGGTGATCGCCGCGCCCGGGTCCGGGCACGGCAAGACCACGATTGCCGCCGGGCTGATGGCGGCCCTACGCGCGGCCGGGCACCGGGTGTCCGGGCACAAGGTCGGCCCCGACTTCATCGACCCAAGTTATCACGCGCTGGCGACCGGCCGCCCGGCCCGCAACCTGGACCCCTTCCTGCAGGGCGAAGAGCGGCTGGTTCCCTTGCTGCGGCACGGTTCCCGCGGCGCCGACGTCGCCGTCATCGAAGGCGTGATGGGCCTGTTCGACGGCGCGCTGGGCACCGAAGGCTACGCCTCGACCGCGCACGTGGCGCGGCTGCTCGACGCGCCGGTGGTGCTGGTGGTGGACGCTTCGGCCGCCTCGCGCAGCGTCGCCGCGACCGTGCTCGGCTTCGCCCACTACGACAACCGCGTGCGGCTGGCCGGGGTCATCCTCAACAAGCTCGGCTCGCAGCGGCACCTCGACGAGATCGCCTCGGCGCTGGAAGCCACCGGCGTCCCGTTGCTGGGTGCGTTGTACCGCAACGAAGAGATCCACGCTCCCAGCCGTCATCTCGGGCTCGTCCCGGCGGCGGAACGGGCGTCGGACGCGCGTCGCGTGCTGCCCGAGCTGGCGTCGTGGGTAGGGGAAGGCGTCGATCTCGACGCGATCGTCCGGATCGCGTCGGCGGCGCCGCCGTTGTCCGTTCCGGTCTGGGAACCGTCCGGTGTGGACGGTCCGCCGGTGACCGTCGCGGCGGCCGGTGGCCCGGCCTTCACCTTCCGCTATACTGAGAACATTGAACTGCTGGCCGCCTGCGGGGTCGAGGTTGTGGACGTCGACCCGTTGCGCGACGAGGCATTGCCCGAGGGGTGTGCCGGGTTGTACTTCGGCGGCGGATTCCCCGAGGTGCACGCGGCCGAGCTGTCGGCGAACACGGCGTTGCGGACGGCCGTCGCCTCGGCGATCGCGGACGGGATGCCGGTCAGCGCGGAATGCGCGGGCCTGCTGTACCTGTGCCAGTCGCTCGACGGCGTGCCGATGGTCGGCGCGGTGCCGGCGGACGCGAAGATGACCGCCCGCGGCAAGCTCGGCTACCGGCGTGCGGTCGCCGTCGAGGACAACCTGCTGGCCACGGCAGGTCAGCGCGTCACCGGGCACGAGTTCCACCGGACCGAGGTGACGCCGTCGCACGGCACTTCGGCCGCGTGGGGCTGGGAACGGCAGCTGGACGGCTTCGCGTCGCCGACGCTGCACGCGTCCTACCTGCACGTCCACTGGGCCGGATATCCGGAGCTGGCTCACCGGTTCGCCGCGCGGGTCCGCGCCCGTGGGTGACTACGACCTGCACCATCACGGTGACCGTGAGGTCGGGCCGGGACTGGTGGACCTCGCGGTGAACGTCCGGCTGCCGCGGCCGCCCGCGTGGTTGCGCGACGAGCTGGCGTCCTCTTTGGACTCTCTGGCCGCGTATCCGTCGTCGGCCGAGGCGACCGGGGCAGTGGCGGCACGGCATGGGCGGTCGCCGGCGGAAGTGCTGGTCACGGCGGGTGCGGCGGAGGCGTTCACCTTGCTGGCGTCGGCTTTCCGGCCGCGTCACGCGGTGGTCGTGCATCCGCAGTTCACCGAACCGGAGGCCGCGCTGCGGTCCGCCGGGCATGCGGTCGAGCGGGTGATCCTGTCCGAAGAGGACGGTTTCGTGCTCGACCCCGCGCGGGTGCCGTCCGGCGCCGACCTGGTGTTCGTCGGCAATCCGACCAATCCGACGTCGGTGCTGCACCCGGCCGCGTCGGTGCTGGCGCTGGCCCGGCCCGGGCGGCTGCTGGTCGTCGATGAGGCGTTCCTGGACGCGGTCCCCGGCGAAGCCGAGAGCCTGGCGTCCGGGCATCCCGGTGTCGTGGTGCTGCGCAGCCTGACGAAGACGTGGGGACTGGCCGGGCTTCGGGCGGGATATGTGCTCGCCGATCCGGATGTCGTCGCGCGGCTGCGGGCGGTCCAGGTGCCGTGGTCGGTGTCCACTTTGGCCGGAGTCGCGACGGTGGCGTGCTGCCGTCCGTCCGCTTTGGAGGAGGCGGAGAAGCTGGCGGTCGCGGCCGAAGCCGACCGCGAGTATCTCGTGTCCGGCCTGGCCGCCGAGGGCGTCACCGTGCTGGGTGAGCCCCGCGGGCCGTTCGTGCTGATCCGGGTGCCGGGCGGCGCGGCGCTGCGTTCCCGCCTGCGGGAAGCCGGTTTCGCGGTGCGCCGGGGGGACACGTTCCCGGGCCTCGGCCCGGATCACCTGCGGCTGGCGGTCCGGGACCGGGCCACGACGGACGCGTTCCTCACCGCGTTCCGGAAAGTTCGCTAAACACCGACAGGGGGTTGTCGCGGTGACCGCCGAGACTGGGCGGCAGCCGGGAAACGCCCGGTGTGACAGCGAAAGGAGCCCGCTCATGCCCGGAATCAACGACGTCGCGTGGTTCGAGATCGGCGCCGCCGACCCGGCGGCCGCGGAACGCTTCTACGGCGACGTCTTCGGCTGGAAGACCGTCCAGGACGAGGCGGCGAGCACCGACCCGGCCTACCGGGTGATCAACACCGGCGGCTCGCGCGGCGGGCTCTTCGCGGGCACGGAGGACTATGCGATCTTCAGCGTGCTGGTCGACGACGTCGAGGCCGCGTGCCGGCGCGCCGAAGCCGCTGGGGGCCGGGTGCACCGCGGGCCGGTGGTGAATCCCGTCGGTGTCACCTTCGCGCACCTGCGCGACCCGGCGGGCAACCACTTCTCCGTGTTCACCCCGCCAAGTTGAGCTGCTCGACGAGGCCGTACGGGATCTCGAGGTCCTCGCGGCGCAGCGGGCGGGGCGCGGGCAGCTCGGCGGTCACCGTGACGGAGGTGATCCGGTCGGTGCGGAAGACGCGGACGCCCTGGCGCAGCCGGCACCACGCCACGAGGTACCAGTGGTCGGGCTTGCCGACGTAGCCGAGCGGCTCGACGTCCCGCCGGGTGACGGCGCCGTTGCGGTCGGCGTACCCGATGCGCAGGACACGGCGGATGCCGAGCAGTCGCGGCGTGGGCGGGACGGTGCCTTCGTCGAGCAGGTGGATGCGGGCAGCGAGGTCCTGGGCCGCGGCGGCGTCCTCCGGGCGCATCGCCGCGACGAGCTTGCGCGCCGCCGAAGCCGCTTCCGCACGGAACGGCGTGCCCCGCATCCGGCGCAGCGCGAGCGTCATCGCGACGGCTTCCCCGGGCGTCAGGTTGACCGGCGGCATGGTGTGAGCCGGGTCGAGGCAGTACCCGCCGGTGCGGCCGGATTCGGCGTAGATCGGCACGCCAGACTGCTGCAGGGCACTGATGTCCCGTTCGACGGTGCGCACGCTGACCTCGAACCGGTCGGCCAGCCACCGCGCACTGCGCGGTCGCGGCGCGACGGCTCGGAGTTCTTCGACGAGGGCGTAAAGACGGTCGGTCCGGTTCACGCGGATCACTCTAGGAAGGGGGTACGACAGTTCCGGCTATTCGCAGAGCTGCTTGAACGCGGTCGCGCCGTCGCGGACGCGGAAGCGGACCTCGTGACCGCGGTCGTCGCGGAACACCGCGGAGTCCGGCGAATCGAGCGTCATGGTGCCGTGCTGGTATGGGTTGTCCCAGCCCGGCGGCGCGCTGTGCGCCGGGCCGATCAGCGGTGTGACGGCCTCGTAGTACCTCGTGCCGATCCTCGCTTCGTCGACGCCGCAGTGCGTCAGGAGCGCGAAGCCCGGCAGGGTCACCGGGGTGGCGGTGGGTGTGGGCGGCGTGGCAGGCGGCGCAGGCGCCGGTTCGGACCGGCTGGCGAGGACGGCGATCGTGCCCGCCACGAGTACCGTCGCGGCCGCGGCTGCCAGCGGCACGGCCAGGCGGCGCCGGGGGACCGGGAGCGGGGCGGGCTCGACGTCGACGGTGTCGGCCAGGGCATGGAAGGCGCGTCGCAGGCGGTTCTCGAGGTCGGTCACCGGAGTTCTCCTTCCAGTTTCGCCAGTGCGCGGGACGCGCAGGTCTTGACGGTGCCCCGCGAGACGCCGAGCGTTTCGGCGATCTCGGCTTCGGACAGACCGGACCAGTAGCGGAGCACGAGCACTTCGCGTTGCCGCCGCGGCAGCCGTTGCACGGCGGCCAGTACCTCCCGGTGTTCTTCGCCGAGCAGGGCGCCGGTGTCGGCGGGTGGCGCGTCGTCGCGGTCGCCGGTCCGGTGCCGCAGCCGCAGTGCCGCGCGCCGGTGCGCGGAGCGGGCCCCGTTGACGACCGAGACGCGCAGGTAGCCGCCGGCGCCCGCCGGGTCGTCGAGCGGCCAGCGCCGGAAGAGCGCGACGAAGGCGTCCTGTACGACGTCCTCGGCGAGCCCGCGGTCGCCGAGCAGCAGGACGGCCAGCCGGACCAGGCCGGGCCGGTGGGTGCGGAACAGTTCCGCCAGGTCGGTGCCCAGGATGACCCCCTTTTCCTGGTACACGCCCGGCGCCGCGCCTAGGTTGACAACACGAGCAGAGCAGCTGCGACGGCGACCTCGACCCCGGCCCCGAGGGTGTCGCCGGTGACGCCACCGAGCCGCTTGACGCACCGTCCCAGCAACACCGCGGCGGCAGCATAGGCAAGGACAACCGCTAGCGGCCCACGCCACCAAGGCAACCCGGGCAGCAGAACGGCAAGCCCGGCGGCGCCCACTCCAACGGCAACCGCGGCGGCGCGAGGAACCGACCCCGCGACGGTGGCCCCAAGCCCTTCCGGCCGCGCCGACGGAACACCGCGGGCACAGGACATCGAGAGCGTGCACCGTCCGATGAGGACAGCAGCACCGGCGGCGAACCCATTGGGCACACCGGTGAGCGCACCGGCCTGCACGAGCAGGACAAGCACGAGGGTGGCGACCCCGGTGGGCCCGGAATCACCACGCCGCATGACGTCGAGGGCCTTGCCCCGGTCATAGGAGGCACCGAGTCCATCGGCGGTGTCGGCAAGCCCGTCAAGGTGCAACCCCCGGCTACCGAGCGCAACGACCCCGAGAGCAAGACCCGCGACGGCAAGACCGGGCAGCTGCAAAGCCTGCCCACCGCCAACGACAAGCCCGGCGGCGACCGCAAGCGGAAAGGCGGCAAGGGGCCCGAGCACCATGGCCCATCCCGCAACCCGCCGGTCGATAACCCGCGGCGCCGGAACTGGAACGGTGGTCAGCGTCCCGACGGCCAGCCGCACGCCATCTACCCAGCGGTTCACAGCCACCCCAAGGCGGTCGCGCCCAACGCACCGAAGGCGGCCTTGGTCGCGTTGAGCGCACCAAAAGCCACCTTGGAGCGCTCCCGCTGAGCACTCCAAGCCAGTTGTCCACAGACAGCCCGGCGAAGCCCGAGTTGTCCACAGATCGCCGAACGGCGGTTTCCCGGCCCGGAGTCCCGATAGACTGGACCAGGGGACGCCCCCCAGGGAGTGGCGGGGGCTGCGCCGGTCATGTCAGGTCGGCCAGCAGGCCCATTTCCGCGAGGATCGCCCGCGCCGCCCGCAGGGTCGGGATCGCCTGCACCGCGCCGCTGCCTTCGCCCAGCCGGAGACCGAAGTCGAGGATCGGCTCCAGGCCGAGCGCCTTCAACGCGTACGCCTGTGAGGGCTCCGTCGAGCGGTGCCCGGCCAGCCACCACCGCTCCGCCCCGGGGGCGATGTCGCGCGCCACCAGGGCCGCCGCTCCAGAGAACACGCCGTCGAGGACCACCGGGGTTCCGCTGACCGCCGCCTGGACCAGGAAGCCCGCCGTGGCCGCCAGGCACGTGCTGCCCAGGGCCGTCAGCCGCTCGAACGGGTCCTCCGTGCGGCCCGCCGCCCTCGCCAGGGCCGCCGACACCGCCGCCGTCTTGCGCTCCAGGCCCGCCGCGTCGACACCCGTCCCTGTGCCGACCACCTCGGCCGCCGGCAGGTTCAGCGAGGCCGCGACCACCGCCGCGCACACCGCCGTGTTGCCGATGCCCATGTCGCCCGGGATCAGCACGTCCGCGCCGGCTTCCTCGAGCGCGATCGCGCGGCCCGCCTCAAAGGCCGCCTGCGCCTCGCCCGGCAGGAGCGCGTCCTCGACGTCGATCGAGCCCGACCCGCGGCGGATCTTGTGGGCCGTGACCGCCGCAGGCACGTCGGCGCCGTCCCAGTCGACGCCGATGTCGGCCACCCGCACCTTCGCGCCGACCTGCGCGGCCAGCACGTTCACGCCGCTCTTCCCGGCCAGGAACACCCGCACCATCGCCGCGGTCACCTCGCGCGGATACGCCGAGAGCGCCGACACGCCGTGGTCGCCCGCGAAGACGACGACGCGGACGTCGTCGAGCGGGCGCGGCGGCACGCTGCCGTGCGCCGCGGCCAGCCAGGCGGCGATCTCCTCCAGCCTGCCCAGCGCGCCGAGCGGCTTGACCAGGCCGTCGAGCCGCTCCAGCGCGGCGGCGCGGGCGGCAGGATCGGGCACGGGTACGTCGAACACGGGCGCCTCCAGCTACAGGTCGAGCGCCCGGCCCGCGACGACCAGCACGACCCGGTCGGCGTCGGCGGACACCCGGTTGTTGAGTGCGCCCAGCACATCACGGAACAGCCGCCCGGACGACGTTGCGGGCACCACACCGCTGCCGACCTCGTTGCTGACCGCGACCACCGGCACCCGCGCCGCGGCCCACGCGGCCAGGAAGTCCTCCAGGCGGTCGTCCAGCCGGTGCTCCCAGCCCGGCTTCTGCCGCCACGCGCCGACGTCGTCGAGCACGCGCGAGAGCCAGGTGCCGAGGCAGTCGATCAGCAGCGGCTCGGTGGCCGTGCGCAGGATGCCGGACAGGTCGGTGGTCTCGACGGTCTTCCAGTGCGCCGGCCGCCGCGCCTGGTGCGCGGCCACCCGCGCGGCCCATTCGGGATCGTCCTCGCCCGCGGGCAGGCCGGGCGCGACGTAGAGAAGGTGCGGGTGGCGGGCGACGAGCCGCTCGGCGTGCCGTGACTTCCCCGAGCGGACCCCGCCGAGGACCAGCACCTTGCCTTCGTCGCGTCCGTACCGGCGTAGTGCCCGCGCCAGGGTCTCGAGATACCCGGCGAGCCGGTGCGTCAGCTTGGTCATACCCGGCATTCTGGTGCACGCGCTACGGTTCGCCACGTGCCACTCCGTCTAGGGACAACCACGGCCGGACTCGTGACCGGATATGTCGCCGACGCCCTGTTCGGTGACCCCCGACAGGGGCATCCGGTGGCCGTGTTCGGGACAGCCGCAGCCCGCCTCGAACGCCGCCTCTGGGCCGATTCGAAGCCGCGCGGAGCCGCGTACGCGGCGTTGTGCGCCGGCGCGGCCGTAGGACTCGGCGTCGCGCTTCAGGCGGCGACGCGGCGACGCCCCTTCGCGCGCTTCGGCGCGACGGCCGTCTGTACGTGGGTAGTGCTCGGCGGACGCGGCCTCGCCGCCGAAGGCACCGAGATGGCCCGGCTGCTCGAAGCGGGCGACGTGCCTTCGGCGCGTACGCGGCTCTCGCACCTCTGCGCGCGCGACGCGACGACGCTCGGCTCGGCCGAGCTGACCCGCGCGGCGACCGAGTCGATCGCCGAGAACACGTCGGACGCCGTGGTCGCCCCGCTGTTCTGGGGCGCGGTCGCCGGACTGCCGGGCCTGCTCGGCTACCGGGCGCTCAACACGCTGGACGCCATGGTGGGCTACCGCTCACCGCGCTACCGCAACTTCGGCTGGGCGGCGGCACGGGCGGACGACGTGGCGAACCTGGTGCCGTCGCGGATCGGCGGAGTGCTCGCAGCGGCGTGCGCCCCACTGGCGGGCGGCCGGACGCGAGAGGCATGGCGGATCTGGCGCCGCGACGGCGGACGCCACCCGAGCCCGAACGCGGGCCAGGTGGAGGCGGCCTTCGCGGGAGCACTGCACATCCGCCTCGGCGGAACGAACAGCTACGGCGGCGAACTCGAAAGCCGAGCCCGCCTGGGCGAAGGACGCGACCCGCAGCCAACCGACCTGAGGCGAGCGGTCCGGCTGTCCCGCCTGGTCGGCGCGGCGGCAGTCGCCTTCGCTGCCGCCATAGCCGCTGCGACTCCTGCTGTAGCGGCTTCGGCCGGGTCGGTGGTTCCTGCGGGCGCAGCTGCTGCGGCGCCCGCTGCAGCGGCGGCTGCGGCTCCGGCTGTAGCGACTTCGGCCAGGTCAGCGGCTTCCGTCAGGTCAGCGATTCCCGCAGCCACAGCGGCCGAAACCTTCCCCGCTGCAACCCTCGCCACGAAAGCCCCAGCCCCCAAAGCAGCCCCCGCCACTCCCTGGGGGGCGTCCCCAGCCCAGTCTACCGGCTCCCCACCAGCGAAAACCGCCGTTCGGCGATCTGTGGACAACTCCGCCTTTCCCGAGGTGGTTGTGGACAACCTGCGGGGTGTCCGATGAGGGGCCTGCTGGTTGCCGGGACGACTTCCGATGCCGGGAAGAGTCTTGTTACCGCTGGGATTTGCCGGTGGCTTGCTCGGCGGGGGGTTCGTGTTGCTCCCTTCAAGGCTCAGAACATGTCCAACAACTCCATGGTCTGCCGCGATGGTGCCGAGATTGGGCGGGCTCAGTGGGTGCAGGCTCGGGCTGCCGGGGTTGAGCCCGAGGCTGCCATGAATCCCGTTTTGCTCAAGCCCGGCAGTGATCGGCGCAGTCATGTTGTTGCGCTCGGGAAACCCTTTGGCACCCTCGAAGCCGGGGAGTACGCCACCGGGCGGGCCGGGCTTGCCGAGATTGCCTTTGGTGCCTTAGAGGACCTCAGTGCTCGATATGACGTTGTCGTCTGTGAAGGCGCCGGCAGTCCTGCCGAGATCAACCTTCGTGGTGGCGACTATGTCAACATGGGGCTTGCGCGGCGGTTCGGGCTGCCCGTCGTGGTCGTCGGCGATATCGACCGCGGTGGGGTGCTGGCCGCCATGTTCGGCACCCTTGCGCTGCTTTCCGCCGAGGACCAGGCGCTTGTTGCCGGCTGGATTGTCAACAAGTTCCGTGGCGACGTCGGGCTGCTGCGGCCTGGCCTCGACAGTCTCGAGAAGGTCACCGGGCGGCCCGTGCTCGGTGTTCTGCCCTGGCTCGACCGTGTGTGGATCGACTCCGAGGACGCTCTTGCCGCCGCGGGCTGGCGGCGGGAGGCCCATGGCGCTGGGCTGCGGGTGGCCGTTGTGCGGTTTCCGCGGGCCTCCAACGCCACCGATGTCGACGCCCTTGCCGCCGAACCCGGCGTCACCGTGACGCTCACCGCCGATCCCGATGTGGTTGCCGCGGCCGATATTGTCGTGCTTCCCGGGTCGCGGGCCACCGTCGGGGATCTTGCCTGGCTGCGGGAACGTGGCCTCGACGTCGCTGTGGTGGCCCGGGCCGCCGCTGGGCGGCCGGTGCTTGGCATCTGCGGGGGCTACCAGATGCTTGCCGAGTCCATTGTGGACGACGTCGAATCCGGGGTGGGGACGGTGCCAGGGCTCGGGTTGCTGCCTGCCCGGGTGACGTTCGCCGCGGAGAAGGTGCTGGCTCGCCCTGTTGGTGAATGGCGCGGCACCCGGGTCGGCGCCTACGAGATCCACCACGGCTCGGTGACGGTGGACGGGCCGCACGAGTCCTTTCTGGACGGTGTGCGGGCCGGGGCGCTGTGGGGCACGATGTGGCACGGCGCCTTCGAGAACGACGCCTTCCGCCGCGCGTGGCTCACCGAAGCGGCCGCCCAGGCCGGGACCCGGTGGGCCCCGGCTCCGGACGCGCCGGGGTTCGGCGACCTGCGGGAAGAAATGCTCGACAAGCTCGCGGACGCCGTCGGCGAACACCTCGACACGACGGCGTTGCTCGGGCTGGTGGAGGCAGGCGCCCCCGGCGGGCTTCCGTTCGTTCCGCCCGGGGCACCCTGACCGTCAGGCGGCGACGGCCGTCCGGCGGTTCAGTGCCTTCTCCGCGAACGCGCCGAACGTCAGGCCCAGCGCCAGCCACAACGTCACCTGGGTGCCGACCGACGCCGTGCGGAAGCTCCACAGCGTCGACGCCGGGAACGTCGCCGGGACCTCGTCGACCACCGGCATCAGCCACGCCACCACGCCGATCACGACGAGGTAGCCCGCCGCGGCGAGCAGGAAGCCGGTCCACGCCCCGAAGCGGTCGGCGAGCTTGCGGCCGAAGACCGTCGCGAGGATGCCCGCGAGGAGCGAAACCGCGACGAACCCGAAGTACAGCTCGGTCCGGGAACCGATCGTCCCCGGCTGGCCCACTGCGGGCGGGTTGGCCGGATACTTGAGGAACGGCACCAGGAACACCACGGCGAACGCGCCGCCGGTGAGCAGCAACGCCGTCACGCGCGGGCGCAGCGCACCGAGGCGGCCCTGGGCGAACGCGAACGCGAGCGAGAGCAGCCCGCCGATCGCGACGCCGTAGACCAGCACGCCGGTGAGCAGGCCGAGGGTGCTCTGGATGTCCCGGGGGACCAGTTCCTCTTCTTCGTGGTGCTCGGCCGCCGGAGCGTCGTGGGAATGGGTGTGACCGCCGGACTCCTCGAGCCCGATGGCGGTGTTCACCGACGGCTCGCCGAAGGCGTAGGCGAACCCGAACGCGAGCACGCCGGCGATCAGGCCCGCGAGCATGCCGCGGACCAGCAGGGTCTTCATCATGGGAGCGCGTGCCCGCCGATCAGTGGCAGGGGAAGGCCAGCAGGTGCCGGCCGTCGTGCACGAACTCGTGGACGTACATGTTCGCGAACACCGCGGTGGCGCCCTGCTCGGCGCTGACGAAGTACAGCGCGATCAGGGCGAGCAGCACCACGAACCCTGCCCAGGGGAGGATCTCGCGGACCGGGATCCGGATCGGGAGCGGAACGGCGGGAGCTGCCGTCTGGGTCATGGTGTGGCCTCCTCGGGCTTTCGCGGCCTCATCGGGGTCGGTCACGAGGGTCCGGGTCTGGCTTCCCCCTGGCGGGGGTCACAGTGGCGCGACCGCGCGGACTTGCACCGCGTTCCGGAATCTCCTCGTCTGGCCGGTTGAGCGTAGGTCCGCCGTTCCGGCCGCGTCAATGTGACAATGCCGCGGTGACTCGAATGGTGGCCGCCCTCGACGTGGGCGGGACGACGATCAAGGCGGCGTTGCTCGATGAGCGGCTGCGGCCCCAGGCGGCGCTGCGCGCGGAGACGGCACGCAGCGCGGACGGCACGGCGCTGGCCGCGCAGGTCGTGGACATCGTGGCCGCGCTGGCGGAGCAGGCGGGCACCGGCGCGCCGGCGGCGGCCGGGGTCGTGGTGCCGGGGATCGTCGACGAGCAGACCCGGATCTGCCACTTCTCGGCCAACCTCGACTGGCGCGACGTCCCGTTCGGCGAGCTGCTGGAGGACCGGCTCGGGCTGCCGGTGGCGTTCGGCCACGACGTCACCGCGGGCGGCATCGCCGAGTTCCGCGTCGGCGCCGGGCAGGGCGCGACGAACGCGGCGTTCATCCCGGTCGGCACCGGGATCGCCGCCGCGCTGCTGCTCGACGGGCGGATCCACCGCGCGCACGGGCTGGCGGGCGAGGTCGGGCACATCGACGTGGGCCACCCCGGCAAGTGCGGCTGCGGCGCGACGGGCTGCCTGGAGGCGATCTCGTCGGCGGCGGCGATCGCCCGCCGCTACACCGAGCGCACCGGCCGCCCGGCCGACGGCGCGCGCGAGGTGGTGGAGCTGGCCCGCCGCGGCGACGAGGTGGCGGTGGCGGTGGTGCAGGACGCGCTCGACGGCCTCGGCCACGGCATCCGCACGCTGCTGACGCTGCTGGGCCCGGAGGTGATCGTCCTGGGCGGCGGCCTGTTCACCGCGGCCGACTACGTGCTGGAGCCGGTGCGGGAGTGGCTGGCGGCGCACCTGACGTTCCAGCGGATGCCGGAGCTGAGGGTGGCGAAGCTGGGCGACGAAGCAGGGCGGCTGGGAGCTGGGCTGCTGGCACTGGACCGGCTGGCACAGCTGTGACGGTGGGTGGCCCGGTCGGCTCGACCGGGCCACCGGTGGTCAGAGCGAACGCAGGAAAGCCAGTGACGGCATGAAGAAGTACTCGCCACCCCGCAGCGTCACCGACTGCGGCACCGGCTCGGCCGTCCGCTGCGACGGGCCGCCCCATTCCACCGTGTAGTCCGACGTCCCGCGCTCGCCCTGGCCGATCACCGGGTCCAGGCCCGGCGTGACGCCGTCGACGATCGGAAAGCCCGGGTTGTCCGCCCACAGCGCCTGCGTGAACTCGAACTGGTTGTCCAGCACCGAGTTGAACGCCATGAACAGCAGCCCGACGCCGCCGCTCGGCCTGGCCGCGGGCGGCAGGTCGGCGTTCGGGTCGTCCGGGCGCTCACCGTAGGTGACGCCGCGGCGGGCCATCAGGTGCAGCCGCTCGGCCGCCGGGTCCTCGGCGCCGCCCGAGCCCCGCGGGTTCGTCTTGCGGATGTGGGCCTGGAACGGGCACTTCAGCGCCGCGCGGTCGCTGTCGTAGGTGAAGTTGTTCGACACCGGGCTTTCCGCGCCGTCCTCGCGCTGCGTGGTCAGCGGCGTGCCGTCCTCGAACCGGCCGATGATCATCGCCCCGGCGCGCTCGCGGTCCTCGCCGGTCAGGCCGAGCGTGTCGGCCAGATCCGCTTCGGCCTGCTTGAACCGCCGCACGTTCTGTTCCAGTTTGCGGAAAACGAAATAACTGCCGAAGTGCACGCCCGGATCCGGCGCCGCGGTGTCCGGCACCAGCACCTGCGCGAGCGGTGCCGCCGGGTTCCACACGTTGATGCCGTCGGTGTTGTTCTTTTCCGCGTCGACGTCTTCGGTGAGGAACAACGGCTGGCTGCGGCCGTCGACGTACCCGAAGTGCTCGATGCCCTCGCCGCGCGCGTTGACCCGGCCGAGCCCGGTTTCCTCCGCCAGCACCGTCACCGAGTCCGGCAGCAGGCCGAGGATTTCGTTGCGCCGCGCGGTCATCGCCTTGTCGGTCGCGTCGCCGACGAGGACGACGGCGTGGATTTCGCCGCGGTAGCCCGGATCGAACGTCGACCGCGGCGGGTCGTTCAGCTTCCGCCGCGTCGCCGCCGCCGTCATCCCGCGCAGGAAGGCCTCGTCCTGCGGGAAGTTCTCGACGCCGAGGGCGCGGTACCCGGCCGCGGTGAGCCCGACGCCGACGTACGGCGTTCCCCCGGTGCCCGCGGTCTTGAACGCACCCACCTCGTCCAGGTGAGCCTTGGCGGACTTCATCTTCCCGGTGACCGCGACGAGGAACGCCCGCGCCTCGCCCGCGTCCCCGAAACCGAGGAACAGCGCGGAAAGATGGTCGCGGACATGGGCCTTGAGGATGTTCGGCTGCAGTTCGCCGAGCATCGTGGCGGCGTCGCCGGCCGCCGTGGTCCAGGACAGCGTGGTGGACAGATCGACACTCATCCGGGTCCCCTCCCGTGTGAAACCGCCGTGGCGGCGGTACGCACGACCGGACGAATCCCCCTCGGCCGGTCGTGTCCCCTGAATACAGAGTGCAGTGGGTAGGGCCGCAGATGCCACCCGTCCGGCGGATTCACACGAAAGATTAAGTTGAGCGCGAAATCTCTCCGGAAAACGAAAAGGCGGGCCCCGGCCGGGGCCCGCCTTTCACCGGTTCACCGGGTCAGGACCACCACTGGGTCTTGCCGCCCGCGATGAAGTCCCACAGCTGCAGGCGCGTGCCGTTGCCGCCCACCGAGCCCTCGGCGGTCAGGTAACGGGTGCTCGCGCCGCTCTGCAGGCGCAGGTAGCCCTCGGCGTTGACGGTGTCGGCCCACCACTGGTTCTTGCCACCGGCGATGTAGTCCCACAGCTGGACCTTGGTGC
Source organism: Amycolatopsis melonis (assembly GCF_040064235.1). Classification (NCBI taxonomy): domain Bacteria; kingdom Bacillati; phylum Actinomycetota; class Actinomycetes; order Pseudonocardiales; family Pseudonocardiaceae; genus Amycolatopsis; species Amycolatopsis melonis. Next base: position 155,152 of record NZ_JBDZYD010000015.1, on the reverse strand, counting down.
CGTTCTTGCCGATCGAGTTCAGGTCGGCGTCGAGGTACCGGCCGCTCTGCACGTTCTGGAAGCGGAGGAAGCCCTCCGGGTTCCGGGTCACGTAGAACGCCTGGTTCGCGGCGTACACGTCACAGTCCCACAGCTGCATCTTCGTGCCGTTGGCGCCGATCGTGTTCAGGTCGGCGTCCCAGCAGCGCCCGAAGGCGGCCGACTCGATCAGGTACGCGTCGGCCTCGGCGACCTGCGCGCCGGCGACCCCGGCGGTCGAGCGGTGCGCGGCCCCGACCTTCGCCGGCCGCAGCTTGATCCCGCCGGACAGCGTCGAGACGCTGACGCCCTTGCCGTCGGCGGGAGCCGCGCCTGCCTGCGGCACGGCGATCAGGCCGAGCAGGCCCGCCGTGGCGGCGACGGTCACCATGAGGCGCTTCATCTTCGTCATCGTTCCCCTTATCTTCGGTCCACCCGTGACGACGAAGGGAGCGGGCAGGCGCCAACCGTCCCCGGGCCTCAGCGGACCCGGCGCGTGGTCGTGCCGGCGGTTCCCCCTCGCCGAGACCGTCAAACCCCCGAAAGCGGTCTCTGCAGCCATCATTCAGTGCCGCCCGGTCCCCGTCGAGAAGATTTCCGGGAGAGGCAAAGACGCAGGTCAGGTGTGTAACGGAACGAGATCTTCACCCGATGGAGGGGCAGACGACCCCGGGGGAACCGTGCGTATCGAGCTGACGTTGCCGGACCTCGTCCGCGTCGGGCTCGCGGCCGCGGCCGACCCGATGGGCGAGCTCGCCGCGAGCCTGCAGGTGCTGCAGCGGCGCGACGGCGGCCGGAACGCGGCGTCGGCGGCGTTCAACCGGTGGCGCCACCGGGTCTGGCAGGGCCTCGGCGACTCGGCGGCGGTGCTGATGTGGCTGTGCCGCCCGGACGCGCCGATCCCGGAGTTCCTGCTGCCCGCGGCAGGCCGCTACGACCTGGAGTCCGGGCTCGCGGCGGTGCTGAAGACCGGTCCGGTGACCCTCAAGACGGCACTGCGGACCGCGCCTGCCGACCGTGATCTGCCCGGCTGGGCGGCCGCGCTCGCCGACGGCGACACCGCCGGCCTGCCGCGGCTGGTCCAGGCGCTGCAGGACTACCACGACCTGGCGCTCGCGCCGGGCTGGGACGTCGTCAGCGCGCAGGTGGACGCCGACCTCGGGATGCGCACGCAGGTGCTGCTCCACGGCGGGGTCGACGCGCTGCTGACCGGCCTGCGCCCGAAGGTGCGCTGGACGGCCCCGGTCCTGGAGACCGACGACCGGGTGTGCGGGACGCTCTCCTCGGAAGGCACGGGCCTGCTGCTGGTCCCGACGTACTTCTCGGTGGACCCGGCACTGGTCCCGCCGTCGCCGGGCGGCGTGCCCCGGCTGCACTACCCGTGCGTCCGCCACGCCGCGCACCCGGCGGGCTTCGACCGCGGAGCGCGCAAGACGCCGGCCAACGCACTGGCGGACCTGCTGGGCCCGACCCGCGCGGCGGCGCTGACGATCCTCGCGGTCGGCTGTTCGACGTCCGAGCTGGCGGCACGGCTGGGCGTCACGCCCTCGGCGGTCAGCAAGCACACGACGGTGCTCCGGCGGGCCGGGCTGATCATCACGCACCGGGAACGCAACACGGTGCTGCACTCGCTCACCCCGCTCGGCAGCGCCCTGCTCGACAGCTAGAGCGCAGGCCTCCTCATTTCGGTGGATGTCCACACCGGAGGGTCGCTGTTAGCGTGGCCTGCCCGATCGAAGCCCACCCGGGAGCGTGCATGAGCCCCATCGAGTCCGCCGCCAACGCGAAGTCCGCCGAGCTGGAGCCGCTCGCCGGCGGCAGCTCGGACGACCTCGGCTTCTGGTTCAACGTCCGTGCCGCCGTCGACCACGTCTACGCGCGCATCATCACGCACGGCTTCCACTTCGCCACGCCGGCGCCCGAGGGTGGCCCGGCCGGGACGTGCGGGATGTCGGTCGGGGAGCTGCTCCGCGTCCGCTAGCTCCCGGCGCGGGGGAACGCCCGCCGGTAGTCGCCGGGGGACACCCCGACCTGCTTGAGGAAGTGGTGGCGCAGGTTGTTCGCCGTGCCGAGGCCGCTCAGCGCCGCGACCTTCTCCACCGGGATGTCCGTCGACTCCAGGAGCGCCTGCGCCCGGCCCAGGCGCTGGGTGAGCAGCCACTGCAGCGGGGTCGTCCCGGTGGCGCGCCGCAGCTGCCGGTAGAAGGTGCGCGGGCTCATCGCCGCGCGGCGGGCCAGGTCGTCGATCGTCAGGGGGCGGTCGAGGTGGGCGCGCGCCCAGTCCAGCACCGGCGCCAGGCCGTCGGCGTCGGTCTCGGGCACCGACAGGTCGACGAACTGCGCCTGGCCGCCGGGCCGGTGGGCGGGGACCACCATCCGGCGCGCCAGCTGGTTGGCGACGTGCGCGCCGAGGTCACGGCGGACCAGGTGCAGGCAGAGGTCGAGCCCGGCGGTCATCCCGGCGCTGGTCAGCACGTCGCCGTCGTCGACGTAGAGCACTGAGTCGTCCACCTGCACCTGCGGGTGCCGCTCGGCGAGCTGCGCGGTGTGCATCCAGTGCGCGGTCGCGCGGCGGCCGTCGAGCAGCCCGGCCGCGGCGAGCGCGAAGGCGCCGCTGCACAGGGACACCATCCGCGCGCCGCCCTCGTACGCGCTGCGCAGGGCCTCGACCAGGTCGGGGGACACCGGCGCGCCGTCCTCCACGCACGCGTCCGGGACCGAAGGCACGATCACCGTGTCCGCGCCGGCGAGGCCGTCCAGCCCGCAGGTCGTCCGGAAGGCCAGGCCGGGCGCGCCCGGTTCCGCCGGACCGGCACTGCACAGCCGCAGGTCGTACCACGGATCGGCGAGGTCGGGCTGCGGCATCCCGAACACCGTGGCCGCGATGCTCACCTCGTAGAGGTCCCACGACTGCAGCCCGATCACCGCGGGCACGACCAGGGCGACGGAGCCGGCACTCATGCGCCGATCGTATGGCAGGAACTTGGTGGTACCCGGCAGTGGTGTCACTGGCCGGGGGCCGCCCGCGCTGCGAACCTTGCGGCAGCCGATCGGAAACCCGCAAGGAGCAAGGAAAAAAATGAAGCAGTCTGTGACCGTTCTCGGCCTGGGGAACATGGGTTCCGCGCTGGCCGGTGCCCTGCTGGACCGCGGTCACCCGGTGACCGTCTGGAACCGCACGGCGGAGAAGGCCGCACCCCTGGCCGGGCGAGGCGCCCGGCTCGCGGCCACGCCGGCCGAGGCGATCGCGGCGAGCCCGCTGGTCGTCGCGTGCGTCCTCGACTACGACGTGCTGCGCGCCCTGCTGGAGCCGGACGCGGAAGCGGTGCGGGGCAAGGCGTTCGTCAACCTGACGTCCGGTTCCCCGGAGCAGGCGCAGGACGCGGCGGAGTGGTTCGGCGCGCGGGGCGCCGACTACCTCGACGGCGCGATCATGACCACGCCCGAGGGCGTCGGCGATCCCGGCGTGATGTTCCTGTACAGCGGCCCGCGTCCGGTCTTCGACGCGCAGGAAGCCACGCTGGCGACCCTGGGCGACCCGGTGTACCTCGGCACCGAGCCCGGCCGGGCGTCGCTGTACGACGCGGCACTGCTGGGCCTGATGTGGTCGGCGATGGCGGGCTGGCTGCACGCCACCGCGCTCGTCGGGGCCGAGAAGGCGACGGCGGCCGAGTTCACCCCGGTGGCGATCCGCTGGCTGGCCACGGTGAACCGGTTCCTGACGCGGTACGCGGCGCAGGTCGACGAGGGGCGGTATCCGGGCGACGACGCCACCGTCGACGTGCAGATCTCGGTCATCGGGCACCTGATCGACGCGGCCGCGGCCCGTGGCGTGGACAACGCGCTGCCGGAACTGCTGAAGTCCACAATGGAGCAAGCAAGCGCCGCCGGGCACGGCTCGGACAGCTTCGCGAGCCTGATCGAGGTGCTCGCTTCGAAGTAGGGCCTCAGCCGAGGGTGGCGGTCGCCGCCACCAGTTCGTCCAGGGCCTCGCGGACCAGCTCGGCGAAGGCCCGGTCGCTGCCCGGCGCGATCCACCGGTGGAAGCCGGTCGAGAAGGCGAGGCCGCCGATCTCGGCCGCGAGGCTCGCCGCCGGGTCCGCGACGCCGCGCTCGCGCAGGGCTCCGGCCATCGCGCCGGTGAGCGTCGCGTGCTTGAGCAGCTCGCGTTCCCGCAGGTCGCTGTGCCCGGAGACGACGGACTGGACCTGTCGCCCGCGCTCCCGCCGTTCCGGCCCGAAGGCCTCCGCGGCGGCCGTCAGCGCGGCCGCGATCGCCTCGATCGGGGTCGCGGCCGCGGGGGCACCCGCGATCGTCTCGGCCAGGATCCGGCTGAGCGGCTCCTGTCCCGCGAAGAGCACTTCGCGCTTGTCGCTGAAGTGCCGGAAGAACGTCCGCTTCGTCAGCCCGGCCCGCTCCGCGATCTCGGCGACCGTGACGTCGTCGTACCCGCGCTCGCCGAACAGGTCGAGCGCGGCGTCGAGCAGACGCTCGCGCGTGTTCGGCTCCCAGCGGCTCATGCTCCCCAGCCTAGGCGATGACACCTGGTGTCATCACGGTGCTATGGTGATGACACCAGGTGTCATCACGAACGGAGAAGCTCATGCGGGTGTTCGTCACCGGCGCGTCCGGCTGGATCGGCCGCGCCCTCGTACCCGAACTCGTCGACGCGGGCCACGAGGTCGTCGGGCTCGCCAGGTCGGACGACGCGGCAGGCGTCGTCGCGGCGATGGGGGCCGAAGTCCTCCGCGGCGACGTCAGCGACGTCGCGGTCCTGAAACACGGCGCCGAAAGCGCCGACGGCGTCGTCCACCTCGCCTTCGGGCACGACTTCGACCGGATCGAGGCGGCGATCCGGACCGACGCGGCCGCCGTCGAGGCCCTGACTTCGGTCCTGGACGGCAAGCCCTTCGTCGCCGCCTCGGGCACGCCGATGGTGCCCGGACGCCCGGCGACCGAACGGGACGACTCGGTCTTCGCGGGCCCGGTCGCCGGCCGGGGAGACATCGCCAGGGCCGTCCTGCAATCCGCCGGACGCGGGGTGCGCGCGTCCCTCGTCCGGCTGCCGCGCTCGGTCCACGGCGAGGGCGACGCCCACGGGCTCATCGCCCGGCTGGCCGCACTCGGACGGGAAAAGGGCGTCGCGGCGTACGTCGGCGACGGCAGCCAGCGCTGGCCCGCCGTGCACGTCGTGGACGCCGCCCACCTGTTCCGGCTGGCGCTGGAGCAGGCCCCGGCGGGGTCGGTGCTGCACGCGGTGGGCGACGAAGGCGTGCGGATCCGCGACGTCGCCGAGGTGCTCGGACGGCGGCTCGGCCTCCCGGTCGAGTCCGTGACCGCGGCGGAACTCGGCTTCCTCGGCGGCCTGGTGGCGCTCGACCAGCCGGCGTCCAGCGCGGAGACGCAGGCGGCACTCGGCTGGCGGCCGACCGGCCCGAGCCTGCTGGACGACCTCGAAAAGGGCTACTACGACTGAGCGGCGGGGACAGCGACGGCGGAGGTGGCGACGATGACACCTCCGCCGTCGCCGGGTCTCACGCGATCGGCCGGTCCGTCGGCGCGATCGGGGACGGCAGGATGTCGCGGCCGGTCAGGTAGGCGTCGACGCCGGCCGCGGCGCTGCGGCCCTCCGCGATCGCCCACACGATCAGGGACTGGCCGCGGCCCATGTCGCCCGCCACGAACACGTTGTCCAGGCTCGTCTTGAACGTCTTGTCGCGCGCGACGTTGCCACGCGCGTCCAGCTCGACGCCGAGGTCCTCCAGCAGGCCCTGCTTCTGTGGGCCGAGGAAGCCCATCGCCAGCAGCACCAGCTGCGCGGGCAGCTCGCGTTCGGTGCCCGGGACCGGCACGAACTTGCCGCCCTCGTTGCGGACCTCGACCAGCTTCAGCGCGCGCACCCGGCCGTTGTCGTCGCCCAGGAACTCCTGCGTGTTCACCGAGTACAGCCGCTCGCCGCCCTCTTCGTGCGCCGAGGACACCCGGTAGATCATCGGGTACGTCGGCCACGGGTGGGCGTCCGAGCGCGCCTGCGGCGGCTTCGGCATGATCTCCAGCTGCGTCACCGACCGCGCGCCCTGGCGGTGCGACGTCCCGACGCAGTCCGCGCCCGTGTCGCCGCCGCCGATGACGACGACGTCCAGACCGGAAGCGTCGAACGGCGACTTCTCCAGCTCGCCCGCGGCGACCCGGTTGGCAGGCGGGAGGAACTCCATGGCCTGGTGGATGCCGTCCAGCTCGCGGCCGGGGATCGGCAGGTCGCGCCAGTCGGTGGCGCCACCGGCCAGAACGACCGCGTCGTACGAAGAAGTCAGTTCCGCCGCGGAGATGTCCACGCCGACGTTCACCGACGTCCGGAACTCCGTGCCTTCGGCCTCCATCTGCGCGAGACGGCGGTCGAGGCGGAACTTCTCCATCTTGAACTCGGGGATGCCGTAGCGCAGCAGCCCGCCGATCTTGTCGGCCCGTTCGAGGACCACGACGCTGTGGCCCGCGCGCGTGAGCTGCTGCGCCGCGGCGAGTCCCGACGGGCCGGAGCCCACGACCGCGACCTTCTTGCCGGTCTTCGCCACCGGGGGCTGCGGGGTTACCCAGCCTTCCGCGAAGGCGCGGTCGACGATGGAGATCTCGACGCGCTTGATCGTCACCGGGTCGTCGTTGATCCCGAGCACGCACGCGGTTTCGCAGGGCGCCGGGCACAGCGTGCCGGTGAACTCCGGGAAGTTGTTGGTCGCGTGCAGCCGCTCGATCGCGTCGCGCCAGTCGTCGCGCCACACCAGGGTGTTCCACTCGGGGATGAGGTTCCCGAGCGGGCAGCCCTGGTGACAGAACGGGATGCCGCAGTCCATGCAGCGGCCGGCCTGCTTCTCCAGCTTCGTGGTGGCGAAGTCCTCGTAGACCTCGCGCCAGTCCAGCAGCCGCAGGTCGACCGGACGCCGCTTCGGCTCTTCGCGGGTGGTGGTCAGAAAGCCCTTGGGGTCAGCCATGTGCGGCCTCCATGATCGCCTCGTTCACGTCGCGCCCGTCGCGCTCGGCCTGCACCTGGGCGGCGAGCACGCGCTTGTAGTCCTTCGGCATGACCTTCCCGAAGCGGTCGACGCCCGCGTCCCAGTCGGCCAGCAGTTCCCGCGCGACCGCGGATTCCGTTTCGTTGTAGTGCTTTTCCAGCGTTTCCCGGAGGAAGTCGACGTCGTCGGCGTCGAGCGGGTCGAGGTCGACCATCTCCGGGTTGACGCGGTGCGCGGGCAGGTCCAGCACGTAGGCGATGCCGCCGGACATGCCTGCCGCGAAGTTGCGCCCGATCGGGCCGAGCACGACCATCCGGCCGCCGGTCATGTACTCGCCGCCGTGGTCGCCGACGCCTTCGACGACGGCCAGCGCGCCGGAGTTGCGCACGCAGAACCGCTCGCCGACCTTGCCGCGGATGAAGATCTCGCCGCTCGTCGCGCCGTAGGCGATGACGTTGCCCGCGATGATCTGCTCTTCCGCGACGTAGGTCGCCTCGCGCGGCGGCCGCACGATCAGCCGCCCGCCGGAGAGGCCCTTGCCGACGTAGTCGTTGCCGTCGCCGAACAGCCGCAGCGTGATGCCCTTGGGCACGAACGCGCCGAAGGACTGGCCCGCGGTGCCGGTGAAGGTGACGTCGATGGTGTCGTCCGGCAGGCCTTCGCCGCCCCACCGCTTGGTCAGCTCCGAGCCGAGCATGGTGCCGACGGTCCGGTTCACGTTGCGGACGGGCAGTTCCAGCCGCACCTTGTCCCCGGAGTTCAGCGCGCCTTCGGCCAGCTGGATCAGCGTGTTGTCCAGGGCCTTCTCCAGGCCGTGGTCCTGCTTCGTCTGCTGCAGCCGCAGCCCGGCAGGCGCCGTCTCGGGCACGTGGAAGATCGGCGACAGGTCCAGCCCCGAGGCCTTCCAGTGCTCGATCGCCCGGCGCTTGTCGAGGAACTCGGCGTGGCCGACGGCCTCGGCGATGGACCGGAAACCCAGCTCCGCCAGGTACTCCCGGACCTCCTGGGCGATGAACTCGAAGAAGTTGACGACGTATTCGGCCTTGCCGCTGAACTTCTCGCGCAGCTTCGGGTTCTGCGTCGCGACGCCGACGGGACACGTGTCGAGGTGACAGACGCGCATCATGATGCAGCCGGACACCACCAGCGGCGCGGTCGCGAAGCCGAACTCCTCGGCACCGAGCAGCGCCGCGATGACGACGTCGCGGCCGGTCTTGAGCTGGCCGTCGGTCTGCACCACGATCCGGTCGCGCAGCCGGTTGGCCAGCAGCGTCTGCTGCGTCTCGGCCAGGCCCAGCTCCCACGGGCCGCCCGCGTGCTTGATCGACGACAGCGGCGACGCGCCGGTCCCGCCGTCGTGGCCGGAGATGAGCACGACGTCGGCGTGCGCCTTGGACACGCCCGCGGCGACCGTCCCGACGCCGACCTCGGACACGAGCTTCACGTGGATGCGCGCGTTCGGGTTGGCGTTCTTGAGGTCGTGGATCAGCTGCGCCAGGTCCTCGATCGAGTAGATGTCGTGGTGCGGCGGCGGCGAAATCAGGCCGACACCCGGTGTGGAGAACCGCGTCTTCGCGATCCACGGGTACACCTTCGCGCCGGGCAGCTGCCCGCCTTCGCCGGGCTTCGCGCCCTGCGCCATCTTGATCTGGATGTCGTCGGCGTTGACGAGGTACTCGCTCGTGACGCCGAACCGGCCGGACGCGACCTGCTTCACCGCGGACCGCCGCTCGGGGTCGTACAGCCGCTCGGGGTCTTCGCCGCCCTCACCGGTGTTGGACTTGCCGCCGAGGCGGTTCATCGCGATGGCCAGCGTCTGGTGCATCTCCATGGAGATCGAGCCGTAGGAGATGGCGCCGGTGGCGAACCGCTTGACGATCTCCGAGACCGGCTCGACCTCCTCGATCGGCACCGGCGCACGCTTGCCGTACTTGAAGTCGAACAGCCCGCGCAGCGTCAGCAGCTTCTCGGCCTGGTCGTCGACGGCCTTCGTGTACTCCTTGAAGATCTCGTACTTGCCCGACCGCGTGGAGTGCTGGAGCTTGAACACCGTCTGCGGGTTGAACAGGTGCGGCTCGCCTTCGCGGCGCCACTGGTAGTCCGCGCCGGTCTCCAGCTCGCGGTGGGCGGCCCGGACGCCGTCGGCCGGGAACGCGTACTTGTGCCGCTTCGCGACTTCGTCGGCGAGCGTGTCGAAGCCGACGCCGCCGAGGCGGGACGTCGTGCCGGTGAAGCAGTTCTCGATGACCTCTTCGCCGAGCCCGATCGCCTCGAAGATCTGCGCGCCGGTGTAGGACGCGACCGTCGAAACGCCCATCTTGGACATCGTCTTGCGGACGCCCTTGCCGAGCGCCTTGATCAGGTTCTGCGTCGCCTGCTTCGGCGTCACGCCCGGGATCAGGCCCTGGTGCGCCATTTCCTCGACGGTCGCCATCGCCAGGTACGGGTTCACCGCGGCGACGCCGTAGCCGATCAGCAGCGCGATGTGGTGCACCTCGCGCGCGTCGCCCGCCTCGACGATGAGGCCGACCTGCGTGCGCGTCTTCTCGCGGACGAGGTGGTGGTGCACCGCGCCGGTCAGCAGCAGCGAGGGGATCGGCGCGTGGTTCTCGTCGACGCCGCGGTCGGACAGCACGATCAGCCGCGCGCCGTCCTCGATCGCTTCGGAGACCTCGGCGCGGATCTCGTCGAGCCGCTTGACGAGCGCGTCGCCGCCGCCGTGGACGTTGTAGCGCCCGAGCACCGTGACCGCCTGGAACTCCGGCAGGTCGCCGTCGTCGTTGACGTGCACCAGCTTGGCGAACTGGTCGTTGTCGAGCACCGGGAACGGCAGCACGATCCGGCGGCAGCTGGCCGCGTTGCCCTCCAGCAGGTTCGGCTCGGCGCCGATCTGCGTGCCCAGCGCCGTCACCAGCTCCTCGCGGATGGCGTCCAGCGGCGGGTTGGTGACCTGGGCGAACAGCTGGATGAAGTAGTCGAACAGCAGCCGCGGCCGGCTCGACAGCGGGGCGAGCGGCGAGTCGTTGCCCATCGAGCCGATCGGCTCCGCGCCGGTGCGGGCCATCGGCTCGAGGATGGCTTCGAGCTCTTCCTCGGTGTAGCCGAACGCCTGCTGGCGGCGGACGAGCGCGGCGTGCAGCGGGACCTCGCGGTCGCGCTCGGGCAGGTCTTCGAGGTGCACGAGCCCGGCCTCGACCCATTCGTCGTACGGGTGCGCGGTCGCCAGCTCGTTCTTGACCTCGTCGTCCTCGACGATCCGGCCCTCGGCGGTGTCCACGAGGAACATCCGTCCGGGTTCGAGGCGTCCCTTCCGGACGATCGTCGCCGGGTCGATGTCCAGCACGCCGACCTCGGAGGCGAGCACCACGAGGCCGTCGTCGGTCACCCAGTACCGGCCGGGACGCAGGCCGTTGCGGTCCAGCACCGCGCCGATCTGCGTGCCGTCGGTGAAGGCGACGAGCGCCGGGCCGTCCCACGGCTCCATCAGCGTCGAGTGGAACTCGTAGAACGCCCGCCGCGCCGGGTCCATCTCCTGGTGGTTCTCCCAGGCCTCCGGGATCATCATCAGGACGGCGTGGGGCAGCGAGCGGCCGCCGAGGTGGAGCAGCTCCAGCACCTCGTCGAAGGACGCCGAGTCGCTGGCGCCGCGGGTGATCACCGGGTAGATCCGCTTGAGGTCGCCCGGGATCAGGTCGGTCTCCAGCAGCGCCTCGCGGGCGTCCATCCAGTTGCGGTTGCCGCGCAGGGTGTTGATCTCGCCGTTGTGCGCGACGTACCGGTACGGGTGCGCCAGCGGCCACGACGGGAACGTGTTGGTGGAGAAGCGGGAGTGCACCAGGCCGATGGCGCTGGTGACGCGCTCGTCGGTCAGGTCGGCGAAGAACCGCTCGACCTGGCCCTCGGTGAGCATTCCTTTGTAGACGATCGTGCGCGAGGACAGCGACGGGAAGTACACGTCGTCCTCGGCCAGTTCGTGCTCGGCGCGCTTGCGGACGCAGAAGGCGCTGCGCTCGATGTGCAGCGGGTCCGAATGTTCCGGCTTCGGGCGGCGCGCGGTGAGGAACAGCTGCGTGAAGTGCGGCATGGTCTCGGCCGCGGTCGGCCCGCAGTGCTCGGTGTGCACCGGCAGCTCGCGCCAGCCGAGGACCCGCATGTCCTCCTCGGCGGCGATGCGCTCGATGGTCGTCATGGCCCGCCCGCGGCGCTTTTCGTCCTGGGGCAGGAAAGCCGTGCCGACGGCGTACGTCCCGGGCTCGGGGAGGGTGAAGTCCACGACCTCGCGGTAGAACTCGTCCGGGATCTGGATCAGCAGGCCGGCGCCGTCGCCGGTGTCCGGTTCGGCACCCCGCGCCCCGCGATGTTCCAGGTTGCGCAACGCGACCAGTGCCTTGGCGACGATCGCATGATCGCGTCGTCCGGTCAGGTCGGCGACGAAGGCGACACCGCAGGCGTCGTGTTCGTATTCGCTCCGGTAGAGGCCCTCGGCCTCGGCGTTGCTGAGCTGCTCCCCGCGACGGGGAAGGGAACTGGCACGGTGGGTCACGGCTGGCCGCCTCCCAAGGCGTTGGCGCGACCGGTACTCACTCCATCGAGTGGTTCGAAGCTGAACCGGTTAACGAAGTGGTCCGGTACCGCGATGGTCAGTCGAGAACAGTTGATGCCGCTCCGGGCATGGCGTCCGGAACGCGGTCATCTGGGAGGCCGCACAACGCTGGGCAGCCGAACATGTCGGGTCCTGCAGGCGCACGGAACGGCCACTGTGGTGGGGGGCCGGCCGGAGCGCGCGGTGTTACTCCCGGGTTCGCCGGGTCTTATGACGATAGTGTGAATTCGCTGTAATCGACATACGTCGTTGCGTCCGGGTGGGAAACGCCACGCTTACGTTGACGGCTTCCAGGGTAGTCCCATATGCCGGGCTGGGTCTCCCGCTCGTCGGTATGCAGCCCTGATGACCTGCGGAAACGTCTGTCCCAAGTGGTCCGGGGCGCGTGTCGCCGCGCGGCGCGGGGGTGAGAAGCTGAGTGCATGGCGGACTCGTCCGATGACTGATCGTTATCTCTCCGTGGCTCGATCCGGTGTCCACGAGATCGAGGTGAAGCGCTCCCGCTTCCTCTGCGCGCTCGCTCCGGTGACGTCGGAAGAGGCCGCGCGCGAGTTCATCGCGGCCCGCCGCCGCGCGGATCCGGGTGCACGCCACCACTGTCACGCCTTCGTTCTGGGGCCGGACGGGCGAACGCAACGGTCCAGCGACGACGGCGAACCGGCGGGCACCGCGGGCACGCCGATGCTGGAAGTACTGCGCCGCCGGGAAGTGACCGACACGGTCGCGGTGGTGACCCGCTACTTCGGCGGGGTGCTGCTGGGCGCGGGCGGGCTGATCCGCGCGTACGGTCAGTCCGTTTCGGACGCTCTGGAAGTTGTTGGTGTACTAGAACACCGGCGTCTCAGCCTGGTCGAGGTGGCGGTGAGCTACGACCGCGCGGGACGGCTGGAGAACGACCTGCGGTCGTCTCCGTACTTGCTCCACGCCACCCGTTTCGACGAGCAGGCCCGCTTCGAGATCGGCCTGGCCCCGGGCCAGGCCGAGACGTTCGCTGGCTGGCTTGCCGACCTGACCAACGGCGAAGCGGCGACAACGGAACTCGGCGAAACCTGGATCCAGGTCCCCTGACCCAAGCCGTAACTCGCGTGACGGAACCCGTAACTCGCGTGACTGGAGCCGTAACTCGCGTGACTGAGGGCGGAACTCGCGAGATCCGGCTCTGATCACGCGGGTTACGGGTTCCGTCACGCGAGTTACGGGTTTCGTTCCGGTGGGTGGTCCACGGGGGGTGCGTGGTCCGGTGCCGGATTCGGTTGGGACGTAAGGAACTTTCGGTGGTGTTGGGGACGGGGCGGGCGTGGGAGCATGCGTGCCACCGAGTTCCGGCCACCAACGTTGCCCGCGCGGCTCGCGCCGAGTTGACAACGTTGTCATCTCGGCTGACAACGTTGTCGCCCGGCGGAACACGCGGCACGGAGAGGAATGGTCATGTCCAGACCACTGTCCAGGCTTCGCGCGGCCGCGCTCGCCGCGGTCTTCCTCGGCGCCGGGCTCACCGCGCCGCCGCCCGCCGGCGCCGCGGCGCTCGCCCTCACGCAGTACGTGAATCCCTTCATCGGCACGGACAACAGCAACTCGCCCAACCCGGTGCCCGGCGGTGCCGGCGGCAGCACGTATCCCGGTGCCGTCGTGCCGTTCGGGATGGTGCAGTTCAGCCCGGACACCCCGACCGCGTCGCCGTCCGGTTACCGCTACAGCGACAGCAGCATCGAGGAATTCAGCCTCACCCACTTCAACGGCGCCGGCTGCGCCAACAACGAGGACCTCGGCCTGCTGCCGATCACCGGCGCGATCGGCACGTCGCCGGGCACCGGCTGGACCGGGTACGCCGGCCGCTACACCAAGGCGAACGAATCCGCCGCGCCCGGTTACTACAGGAACCGGCTCGACACCTACAACACGACCGTCGAGCTGTCGGCCACGAAGCGGTCCGGCTTCATGAAGCTGACCTACCCGAACACGACGTCCGCGCGGCTGCTGGTCAACACCAGCCGCAGCGCCACCGGCAACCGCAGCGGCAGCATCAGCATCAACGGCAGCCAGCTCACCGGTTCGGTGACCGGTGGCGGCTTCTGCGGCTCGTCGAAGACCTACCAGATCTTCTACGTCATCCAGTTCGACCGCGCGCCCAGCGGGTTCGGCACCTGGCTCGGCGGCACCGTCAACGCCGGATCGGCGAGCACCAGCGGCACCAACTCCGGCGGGTACGTCACCTTCGACACTTCGAGCAACGCCGTGGTGCAGGCGAAGATCGGGATCTCCTTCGTCAGCCTGGCCAACGCGCAGGCGAACCTCGCCGCCGAGAACCCCGGCTTCGACTTCGCGGGCGTCCGCGCCGCGGCCGACACGAGCTGGAACAGCGTCCTCAACCGCGTCCAGGTGACCGGCGGGGCGACGGCGGACCTGCAGAAGTTCTACACGGCGCTGTACCACGTCTTCCAGAACCCGAACATCGCCAGCGACACGAACGGCCAGTACCGCGGGTTCGACCAGGCGGTCCACACCGCGTCGCACACCGTGTACCAGAACTACTCGGGCTGGGACATCTACCGGTCGTGGGCCGCGCTGATCGGCCTGCTCGCCCCGGACGAGGCGAGTGACATCGCGAAGTCCATGGTGCTGGACGGGCAGCAGGGCGGGCTGCTGCCGAAGTGGTCGCACAACAGCAACGAGCACTTCGTCATGACCGGCGATCCCGGCCCGATCATCGTGGCGAGCATGTACGCCTTCGGCGTCCGCGGCTTCGACACCGCGGCGGCGCTGACGCTGATGGACAAGAGTTCGAACGGCGGCACCACGCAGGGCCAGGCCATCCGCGGCCGGGAAAGCGGCTACCTCAGCCGTCACTACATCTACGAGGACCCGTCGGACTCGCTCGAGTACTCCGCGTCGGACTTCGCGGTGGCGCAGTTCGCGAAGGCGCTCGGGGACACCACGAAGTACGGCACGTACATGCAGCGCGCCCAGTGGTGGCGCAACGTGTTCGGCACCGACTCCGGCTACGTCCAGCCGCGCGGCAGCGACGGCAGCTGGGCGTGGCCGGTCGTGCCGTCGAGCAACAGCGGCTACACCGAAGGCAACCCGTCGCAGTACACGTGGATGGTGCCCTACAACTACCAGGGCGTGATCAACCTGATGGGCGGTGCGCAGGCCGCGATCCAGCGGCTGGACCACCACTTCACGCAGCTCAACGGTGGGCTGACCCAGCCGTACTTCTACATCGGCAACGAGCCGGAGCACGGCGTGCCGTGGGCATACAACTACGCCGCCCACCCGCAGGGCACCAGTTCCGCGGTGCGGCGCGTGATGAACGAGTCGTTCACCACCGGCCCGGGCGGCCTGCCCGGCAACGACGACCTCGGCGCGACGTCGGCGTGGTACGTCTTCGCCGCGCTGGGGATGTACCCGGCGACGCCGGGCGCGGACGTGCTGGCCCTGCACGGCCCGCTCTTCCCGGCGGCGTCGATCGTCCGCCCGGGCGGGACGATCCGGATCACCGGCACGGGCGCCGGACAGGGCGCGCAGTACGTGCAGAGCGTGAGCGTCAACGGCGTGGCGACGACGAAGTCGTGGATCCGCTACGGCGACATCGCGGGCGCGTCGGCCCTGGACTACACGATGGGCTCGGCACCGGGGTCGTGGGGCACGAGCGCGTCGGACGTCCCGCCGTCGTACAACGACGGGTTCACGCCACCGCCGGCCGCGCCGGACCTCGGCCCGAACCTCGCCCAGGGCAAGGCGGCAACCGGCTCGGCGCCGTGCAACTCCGCCGAGGGTCCGGCCGGCGCGGTCGACGGGAGCCTGGCGAACAACAGCAAGTTCTGCACCCTGGCCACCACGAAGTACCTCCAGGTGGACCTCGGGTCCGCGCAGAACGTGTCCTCGTTCGTCGTCGAGCACGCCGGGCTCGGCGGTGAGACCACGGGCTGGAACACCGGCGCGTTCACGATCCAGACGTCGCCCGACGGCTCGACGTGGACGACGGTCGTCTCGGTGACCGGTTCCCGGGCCAGCCGCACGTATCACCCGATCGCGACCCGGTCGGCCCGGTACGTGAAGCTGAACGTGACCACCCCGGCGAACGACGGCAACGGCGCGGCCCGGATCTACGAGTTCGAGGTCCACCGCTGAGCGGAGGGCTCAGGAGCCCCGGGCCGCGGCCCACTCCTCGCGGGTGATGGCGTACTCGACTTCGCCGTGCTCGCTGCCCGGGGCCCGCTCGTGCTCGGGGAACTCCTCGAAGTACGAGCGGACGAACGTCATCCCCAGTTTCTCCATCACGCGGCGCGAGCGCCGGTTCACCGCCATGGTGGCCGCCGTGACGCGCTTGACCCCCAGTTCGGTGAAGCCCTTCTCCAGCAGCGCCGCCGAGCCTTCGGTGCCGTAGCCCTTGCCCCACGCGGACTGGTGCAGCCGGTACCCCAGTTCCGGTTCGTCGACCGGATCCTCCGGCCGCGGCCGGAAATGGAACCACCCCAGGAAATCGCCGGTCCGCTTCTCGATCGCCGCCCAGAACCCGTAACCGGGGAAACGCTCGTAGTAACCGAGGAACGCGGGGAGATCCTTCTCCACGATCTCCGTGCGGTCCGCCGGCTGTCCCCCATTGAGGTACTTCATCACGGCCGGGTCGTCGTAGAGAGCGAACAGTGCGTCGGCGTCGTTCTCGGCGAACCGGCGGAGGATCATCCGCTCGGTTTCGAGGAATACGTGCATCCGGTGATGCTGGCAGTGTCCCTCGGTCGTGGCAACGTGATTACGCGGCGACGGCGAGGACCTCACCCAGTGCAGCCGAATCCAGTGCAGCCGAGCCGGCCTCGGTGAGGACCGCGGGCACGCGCTCGCCGCACTTGCCCGGGCAGGCCGGGGCGATCAGGCCGAGCCGGGCCAGCCGGTGTGCAGTCGTCTGGTCGCAGCAGGCCAGGCCGTCGATGAACAGGTCCGGCTCGCAGCTGCAGCTGATCTCGGCGTGACCCCCGGCCACGGCTCTCAACGTGGCCCGCTCACGGTGGTTCAGTTCGGTGATCATGGCGGCGCCTCCTTCCCGTCGAGCTCATTAGACGCCTCACCACCGACAGTTTCCGCCTCCGAGGATGCGAACCCGGGTATTTCGGGGGTACACCTAGGGGTGAAGTCTCCTGCCTTTACGGGATACCCCTAAACCAGCGGTTCAAGCGTGGTCTTGCGCAGGTGACGGAAAACGATCGACGTCCGGAAGCCGACGATCTCCCGGCGCAACGCCAGCCGGTCGGTGAGGAATGCGTGCAGTGCGTCGATGTCCGGTGTGGTCACTTCGATCAGGAAATCGTCGCTGCCCGCGGTCACGTACACCGACAGCACCTCCGGCAGCTGCGCGATCGAGCGCTGGAACGTGTCGATCACCGCCCGGCTCAGCGGCCGCACCTGCGCCGTGACGAGCGCACGGACGCCGCGGTTGAGGCTCGCCAGGTCGATGTCGGCGTGGTAGCCGCGGATGACGCCGCGGTCGCGCAGCAGCCGGATGCGTTCCAGGCACGTCGACGGCGCGATGCCGACCTTGCGCGCGATGTCCCGGTTGGTCTGCCGCGCGTCCTCCTGCAGCTGCCGCACGATCGCCGAATCAAGTTCGTCCAGCATCCCGGTCTCCTCGCTTGTGCCGAATTTCGTTCGGCAGACGACGTTGTCCGCCGTCGATCACCCTAGCTTCGGTCGTCATGACCGCACATGAGGAACTCATCGCCCGCCGTGGCCGTCGATCCGGCGTCACCACGATGGTCGCCGTCCACTCGACCCGCCTCGGCCCGGCCGTCGGCGGCTGCCGGATGAAGGCCTACGCGAACCTGGAGCAGGCCGTCGGCGACGTCCTGCGCCTGTCGGCCGCCATGACGGCGAAGTGCGCCGCCGCCGGGCTGGCGTTCGGCGGCGGCAAGAGCGTCATCGCACTGGCGCCGGGGCAGGTGCTCACGCCGGAGGAGCGCCGGGCCGTCCTGCTCGACCACGCCGACCTCGTCGCCGAGCTGGACGGCCGGTACCGGGCAGGCCCGGACGTCGGCACCGGCCCGGCGGACATGCTGGTGCTCCGCGAGGCCTCGCCGTACGCGTTCTGCGTCCCGGAATCCGCGGGCGGAACCGGTTCCTCCAGCGGCCCGACGGCACTCGGCGTGCTGGCCGCGCTCCGGGCGGCGGACCCGGCGGACCTGGCGGGGCGCCGCGTGATGATCAGCGGGTACGGCGCGGTCGGCGCGCACCTCGCGGCGCACCTGCGGACGGCCGGGGCCGAGGTGGTCGTCTCCGACGTCGACCCGGCCAAACGGGCGGCCGCCGAGGCGGCGGGGCTGGGCTGGGCCGAGCCGGAGAAAGCCCTGGTCCTGCCTGCCGACGTGCTGATCCCGGCGGCGGTCGGCGGCGTGCTCGACCCGGAGACGGCCGCCCGCCTGGAGGTACCGCTCGTCGTCGGCCCGGCGAACAACCAGCTCACCGACGAGACGGTCGCCGACGACCTGGCCGCCCGCGGCATCCGGTGGATCCCGGACTACGTCGCCAGTGCGGGCGGCATTCTGTACACGCTGTCGCGGGAAGCGGAGGGCCTGGACCACGACGCCGCGCTGGCCCGCGTCGAGGCGATCGAGCAGACCGTCACGGACCTCCTCCGCGCGGCGGAGGCCAACGGGACCACGCCGCTGCGGGAGGCGGACGCGCTGGTGCGCGCGCGGCTGGCGTAGCCGGCCCTCACGGACTTCCGGCGGCCGCACGCAGGGCAGCGAACGCCTCGGGGGAGGTGGTGAACTCGCCGAGGCGGACCGGCTTGCGGTCGCCGTGGAAGTCGCTGGACCCCGTGGTCACCAGGCCCAGCTCCGCGGCCACCGCGCGCAGCTCGGCCCGGACCTCCGGCGGGTGCTCCGGGTGATCCGCTTCGACCCCGGTGAGCCCGGCTTCGGCGAGCCGGGCCAGCTGCACGTCGGAGACGGCCGCGCGGCGCTTCACCGAACGTGGGTGGGCCAGCACCGCCACCCCGCCTGCCGCGCGCAGCAGCGCGATGGCGTCCACAGTGGACAACACGTGCTTCGGGACGTCGGCGCGGCCGCCGTCGGCGAGCCAGTCGTGGGTGAACGCCGCGGCCGGGTCGGCGACCACGCCCGCGGCCACCAGCGCCGCCGCGATGTGCGGGCGGGCCAGTGCCGCGCCGGCGGCGATCGAGCGGACCTGCTCCAGCGTGATCGGCGCGCCCAGCTCACGGCACCGCTCGACCATCCGCACCCCGCGGCGGTCCCGGTCGGTCCTGATCAGCTCCAGCTCGGTCGTCAGCGGCGCGTTCGCGGGATCGGCGAAGTAGCCGAGCAGGTGCACCTCGGCATCGTCGAGGCGGCAGGAGATCTCGACGCCGGGGACGACTTCCACGTCCGAAGCAGCCTGGGACGCCGCCGCCAGCCCGGCGAAGGTGTCGTGGTCGGTCAGCGCGATCACGGTCAGCCCCGCCTCGGCGGCCAGCTCCGGCAGCCGCGCTGGCGGGGTCGTGCCGTCCGAAGCCGTGCTGTGCGTGTGCAGGTCGATCGTCATGCCGCGGATCGTCGCACGCCACAATGGGCGGCGTGGAGATCCTCACCGACGCCGCCACGCTCGCGCTGTACACCACCGACGCGTCCAACTACCGCCACGTGCCCCGCGGCGTGGTGCTGCCGCGGACCGCCGACGACGTCGTGGCCGCGGTCGCCGAGGCCCGCGCCCGCGACCTGCCGGTGATCGCGCGCGGCGGCGGCACGAGCGTCGCGGGCAACGCGTGCGGGCCCGGCCTGGTGATCGACACCTCGCGCCACCTCGGCGGGGTGCTCTCGCTCGACCCAAAGGCGCGGCTCGCGCGGGTGCTGCCCGGCACGGTGCTGGACGACCTGCAGGCGGTCGCCGCCCCGCACGGGCTGCGGTTCGGGCCCGACCCGTCGACGCACAGCCGGTGCACGCTCGGCGGCATGATCGGCAACAACGCGTGCGGCTCGCACTCGGTGGCGTGGGGACGCACGGCCGACGTCGTCCGCTCGCTGGACGTGCTGCTCTACGACGGCACCCGGCTGCGCGTCGGGCGCGACGAGCCTGCCGAAGGCCGGATCTTCGACGAGCTGCGTGCGCTGGTCCGGGACAACCTGGCGTTGCTGCGCAAGGAACTTTCGACGTGGCCGCGCCGCGTTTCCGGTTACGGCCTGGAACACCTGCTGCCGGAGAACGGGTTCGACGTGGCCAAGGCACTCGTCGGCTCGGAAGGCACCTGCGTCACGGTGCTCGAAGCGACCGTCGAGCTGGCCGAGCTGCCGCGGCGGCGGGTGCTGGCGGTGCTGGGTTTCCCGTCCGACATCGCGGCCGCCGACGCGGTGCCGTCGATCCTGCCGTGGTCGCCGCTGACCGTCGAAGGCGTGGACGCCGAGCTGGTCGCGATGCTGCCCGGCCGCGCGGGCGACCTGCCGCCCGGCGGCGCGTGGCTGTTCGTCGAGCTGGCCGGCGACGACCCCGCCGGGCGGGCCCGCGAGCTGGCCGCGTCGCTCGACCTCACCGGCTTCACGATCCTGGACGACCCGGCGGCGCAACGGCGGCTGTGGCGCATCCGCGAGGAGGGCGCCGGGCTGGCGACGCGCCTGGCCGACGGCTCGGAAGCCTGGCCCGGCTGGGAGGACGCGGCGGTCCCGCCCGAGCGGCTCGGCGCGTACCTGCGCGAGTTCAAGGACCTCATGCGCGCGCACGGCCGCCGCAGCGTCGTCTACGGCCACTACGGCGAAGGCTGCCTGCACCTGCGGCTGGACTTCGACCTGCTGTCGCCGTCGGGGATCGCGGACTTCCGGCGGTTCCTGGAGGAGGCCGCGGACCTGGTCGCGGCGCACGGCGGGTCGCTGTCCGGCGAGCACGGCGACGGCCAGGCACGCTCGGAGCTGCTGTCCCGGATGTACAGCCCGGAGATGCTGGACGTCTTCGCGCGGTTCAAGGCGATCTTCGACCCGGCCGGGCGGATGAACCCGGGCATCCTCGTGGCACCGCGGCCGATCGACGCGAACCTGCGTGTCCGGACGGCGCCTCCGTCCATTGAGGACGCTGTGTTCCTCGGCTATCCCGAAGACCGCGGGAGTTTCGGCCAGGCGATGCGCCGCTGCGTCGGCGTCGGCAAGTGCCGCAACACCAGCGGCGGCGGCGTGATGTGCCCGAGCTACCGGGCCACGCGCGAGGAGCGGCACTCGACGCGGGGCCGGGCGCACCTGCTGGCCGAGATGATCAACGGCGAGGTCGTCACGGACGGCTGGCGCTCGGAAGAGGTGCGCGACGCGCTCGACCTGTGCCTGTCCTGCAAGGGCTGCCTGTCCGACTGCCCGGTCGACGTCGACATGGCGACGTACAAGGCGGAGTTCCTGCACCAGCACTACCGGCGGCGGCTGCGCCCGGCGTCGCACTACTCGATGGGCTGGCTGCCGCTGTGGCTGCGGCTCAGCGCCCGGCTGCCGCGCCTGGCCAACGCCGTCGGGCAGTCTTCCCTGGCCCGCCTGGTGAAACGCCTCGGCGGGATCGCTGCCGAACGTTCGCTGCCGTCGTTCGCGCCTAAGCCGTTCACGAAGTCGCGGAAGGATCTGCGGCGCCGGGCGACGGGGGAGCGCCGGGTGGTGCTGTGGCCGGATTCGTTCAACAACTACCTGACGCCTTCGGTGCTCGACGCGGCCTACGAGGTCCTGACGGCCGCGGGGTACGACGTCGTGCTGCCGGACCGCGGAGTCTGTTGTGGACTGACGTGGGTGTCGACCGGCCAGCTCGGCGTGGCGCGCCGCGTCCTGGACCGGACCCTGGACGTGCTGGCGCCGTACCTGGCGGACGGCTGCGAGGTCGCCGGGCTGGAGCCGAGCTGCACGGCGTTGTTCCGCGGCGACCTGCCCGCGCTGATGCCGGGCGACGCGCGGGCCGAGCTGCTGGCGTCCCGGACGTTCACCTTCGCCGAACTCCTGGCCAGGGCCCCGATCCCGTTCGCGGCGCTGGACGTCGACGCGATCACGCAGGTGCACTGCCACCAGCACGCGGTGCTGGGCTTCGCCGCGGACGAGTCCGCGCTGGCGGCGGCGGGCGTCCGGAACACGACGCTGGACGCCGGATGTTGCGGCCTGGCCGGGAACTTCGGCTTCGAGCGCGGCCACTACGCCGTTTCGAAGGCGGTGGCGGAGGACCGGCTGCTCCCGGCGATCCGCGCGGCGGCCCCGGAAACGGTGGTGGTGTCCGACGGCTTCAGCTGCCGGACGCAGATCGCCCAGGAGTCGGGACGCGAGGCGGTCCACCTGGCCGAACTCCTGCGGCGTGCCCTGCCGTGACCGCTATTCGGCGCGCTCCAGGAGCGTCCGGATCGCGGTGAGCACGAGGCTCACGATGGCGTCCGGGTCGGCGCCGGCCAGGGGTTGCTTGCCGGTGATCTCGCGGACCACGCCGATGCCCATCAGCCAGGCCAGCGCGAGGTCCGCGCGCAGCTCGGCGTCCGGGGCGTCGGTGAGCGTGGCCAGCATCCGGGCGTACTCCGCGCCGACCTCCTCACGCAGCACGGCGCCGACGTCGCCGCTGCCCGAGGAGCGCAGGTACGTCTCCAGCGCACGGTTCCGGTCGCCGCCGGGTTCGAGCATGCTGCGCAGGGACGCGCTGAGCAGCCGCTCCGGCGGGTGGCGGTCGAGGTGCTCGCGGCTCGACCGGGCGATGACCTGCTCGAACAGCGCTTCCTTGCTGCCGAAGTAGCGGAACAGCAGTGCCTGGTTGACCCCGGCCAGCTCGGCGATGTCCCGCACGGTCGTCCGGTCGAAGCCGCGCTCGGCGAACAGCTTCGCGCCGGCGTCCAGCAACGCCTGCCGCGTCGCGGCCGCGTCCCGCTTCCGGCCGGGCTGTTCCGTCATCGGAGCAGGTTAACCGGGGTGCGGGACGCGGGCGCGGCGGCCTACGTGCCGGACAGGCGGATCGCGGCGGCCGGGCAGGTCAGCTCGGCCTGCCGGACCGCCTCCTCCCCGTCGGACGGCTCTTCGGCGAGCAGGACGACCGTGCCGTCCTCCTCGTCCTGGTCGAACGTCCCGGGCGCGAGCAGCACGCACTGCCCGGACGAGACGCAGCTTCCGGTGTCGACGCTGATCTTCACGCTCACCACTCCACCGGGACGCGCTCGACGCCGCCTGCCACGCGGTTGACGCGCACCGGGACCTCGTCGATCCCGACGGCCAGCCGCAGGCCGGGGAAGCGGCGGAACAGCTTCGGGAACACCGTCCGCAGCTCGGTGCGGGCCAGGTTGGCGCCGATGCAGACGTGCGCGCCGGTGCCGAAGGCCAGGTGCACGTTCGGCGTCCGGTCCGGGTCGAACTCGTCGGGGTCGGCGAACACCGACGCGTCGCGGTTGGCCGCGTCGCTGGAGATGAGCACCGCGTCGCCGCGCCGGATCCGCGTCCCGGCGACCTCGACGTCCTCGTGGGCGTAGCGCAGCAGGCCGGTGCCGCTGGTGGCGGTCAGCCGCAGGATCTCCTCGACGGTCCGGTCGACCTGGCCCTCGGGGTCGGCGGCGAAGCGGTCGCGGCGCGCGGTGTCGCTGAGCAGGAACAACGTGCCCATCGCGATCCGCGTCGACGTCGTCTCGTGGCCGGCGAACAGCAGGCCCGCCCCCATCCGGGCGAGGTCCTCGTCGGTGAACGTCGGGTCGTCGGCCTGGACCGCGACCATGTCGGAGATGACGTCGGGCTGCGGGTCGGCGCGCTTGGCGTCGGCCAGCTTCGTCATGTAGGCCATGAACTCCGCCATCGCCGCCTGCGCGTCGTCGCCGCCGTCCATCACCGCGATCCGCTCGGACAGCCCGCGGAAGTGCGCGCGGTCGGCGTAGGGCACGCCGAGCAGTTCGCAGATCACCAGCACCGGCAGCGGAAACGCGAGGAAGTCGGTCAGGTCGACCGGCTCGCCGGGGTTCGCCTCGCGCGCGGCCTGCATGTCGTCGAGGCAGCGGTCGGTCAGCTCCGCGATGCGGTCGCCCAGGGCACGCATGCGTGGCGCGGAGAACGCGGGCGCGAGCATCCGCCGCATCCGCTTGTGCTCGCGCTCTTCGTTCTCGAAGTCGCCGCTCGGGCCGTCCTGCACCGCGGCGTAGGAGATCCGCGACGCCCGTTCCGGCTCGGGGTGGGAACGCCCGAAGCGGCGGTCACGGAAGACTTCCTTGGCCTCCTCGTAGGAGGTGACCAGCCACGCCGGATCGCCGGCGGGGGTGAGCACGCGGGTCACCGGCGCCTGCCGCCGCAGCTCTGCGTACTCCGGGGCGATCGCCAGCGCGTTGGCGCGGGCGAAGGGCAGCCGTGGGGTCTCTTCGGTGGTGGTCATGCGCCTTCCCTCGGATCGGTTTTCAGCTCGGCGAGCCAGCGGAGTTCGGCGTCGAACTTGCCCAGGACGTGCCGCAGTGCGGCGCGGCTCCAGGGATCGGCCTGCCCGGCGGCGAGCGCGGTGAGGCGGGCGTGCTCGTCGGTGAGCGCCCGCTCGCGGGTTTCGAGCACCCGCGCGCGTTCCTCCTCGCGCAGCCACGCGAAGTTCCCGACGCGCGCCAGGAACTCGGGTTCGTTGAGCGCCAGGTCGGCCGGGAAGTCGGCGAGCAGATCGTGGAGCAGCTCCCGCCCGACGTCGGTGATCGTGTAGACGTGCCGCGGCGGCTTGGCCTCCTGTTCCTCGGCGCTGCGGCTCACCGCGCCCGCGTCGACGAAGCGCCGCAGCGTCGGGTACAGCGAGTTGTTCGACAGGGTGTGGCCCGTCGACGCCTCCACCGCCTTGCGCAGTTCGTACCCGTGCATCGGCTCGGCGGCCAGCTTCGACAGCAAGAGGATCTCGATCCACACCTAGGTCACCGTAACCTAGGTCTTCGTGACAGGGCAATGGCGCAGGGTGACATCCAGGCGGAAAGGTGTGTAGCGTTGTAAGCAGCTGCTTACAACTGCCGGGGGTTCTCACATGACCGCACCGCTGACCTACCCCTTCAACGAAGACGCGGGACTCGATCTCAACGAGGCCTATGCCGCCGCCCGGGAAGCCGAGGGCATGGTCCGGGTGAAGATGCCCTACGGGGAGCCGGCGTGGCTGGCCACCCGCTACGCCGACGCCCGGCTGGTGCTGGGCGACCGCCGGTTCTCCCGCGCGATGGAGAAGGAGAAGGACGCGCCGCGCACCTCGCCTGCCGTGCAGGAGGGCGGCATCCTGCAGATGGACCCGCCGGACCACACGCGGCTGCGCACGCTGGTCGCGAAGGCGTTCACCATGCGCCGCGTCGAGCAGCTGCGGCCACGCGTCGCCACGCTCGCGGCGGAGCTGATCGCGGACATGAAGGCGGCAGGCCCGCCCGCCGACCTCGTCGACGCCTACGCGCTGCCGATCCCGGTCGCGGTGATCTGCGAGCTGCTCGGCGTCCCGGTCGCCGACCGGCCGAAGTTCCGCGCGTGGAGCGACGCGGCGCTGTCGACCAGCGGGCTGACCATGGAAGAGTTCGAGCGCAATCGCGAAGAGCTGCGGGACTACATGCGCGGGCTGATCGCCCAGCACCGGGCGCAGCCGCGGGACGACCTGATGACGGCGCTCATCGAGGCCCGCGACGTCCGGGACCGGCTGACCGAGCTGGAGCTGGTCGACCTGTGCGTCGGCATCCTCGTCGCCGGGCACGAGACGACCGCCAGCCAGATCCCGAACTTCGTCTACGCCCTGCTGGAGCAGCACGAGCACTGGGAGCGGCTGTGCGCCGACCCGGACCTGGTGCCTGCCGCGGTCGAGGAGCTGATGCGCTTCGTGCCGCTGGGCGCCGGGGCCGCGTTCCCGCGCTACGCCACCGAAGACGTCCAGGTCGGCGACGTGCTGGTGCGGGCGGGCGAGCCGGTGCTGGTGGCGGTCGGCGCGGCCAACCGCGACGGGCTGCAGTTCGACGACGCCGACAAGCTGCGCTTCGACCGCCCGGAAAACCACCACCTCGGCTTCGGCCACGGCGTCCACCACTGCCTCGGCGCGCCGCTGGCCCGGCTGGAGCTGCAGGAGGCGCTGCGCGCGCTGGTCACCGAGCTGCCCGGGCTGCACCTGGCCGGCGATATCGTGTGGAAGACGCAGATGATCGTCCGCGGACCGCGGTCGGTGCCGATCGGATGGTGACCATGAGCTGGCAAGTGGAGATCGACGAGCACACCTGCATCGGTTCGGGCATGTGCGCGGCGCTGCTGCCGGAGGTGTTCGTGCTCGACGGCGCGGTGGCACACCCGGCAACACCGACGGTCGAGGCGGACGAAACGGTCCTCGACGCGGCGGACTCGTGCCCGGCGATGGCGATCACGGTGACCGACGGCGGCCGCGAGATCGGCCCGCGTCCCTAGGGGTGGGTCCGGGGTTCCTGGACGGACTCCCAGCGTTCGACCAGGAACCTCGTGATCTGTTCGGCCTGCTCGGCCGAGACGAGCACGGCCTCGCGGTCTTCGCGGCCCCACCTGATCCGGTTCATGATGTCGGTCCGGCTCCACACGTGGCCGTTGAAGCACTCCCGTTCGTCGCGGTACCCCTGCTGGCGCACCAGGGTCCACGGCGCCGTCACCGGGTAGTTCCGGTCCACGATGGCCCAGTAGTGGAACGTGCCGTCTGCTTCTGCCTCCTCGGCCGCCGAAAGGGGACCCAGCTCGAACTTCCCCTCCCCGCTTTTCCGGAGCCGGTAGGTGCCATCCGGCAGGGTGGCGGTTCTCCGCCGCGACCAGAACCCGACCAGGCGCTTCATCGGTTCTCCCCGGGTGTCCACCGGCCCTGCTCGGTGACCACGGCCGTGACCAGGTCGTACGGCGTGACGTCGAACGCGGGGTTGAAGGCGTGCGCGCCCGGCGGCGTGACCGGGACGCCGGCGTATTCGGTGAGTTCGCGGGCGTCGCGTTCCTCGATGGCGATCCCCGCGCCGTCCGCGAGCTTGGTGTCCACTGTGGACGAAGGCGCGACGACGACGAACGGCACGCCGTGGTGCCGGGCCGCGATGGCCAGCCCGTAGGTGCCGATCTTGTTGGCGACGTCGCCGTTCGCGGCGATCCGGTCGGCGCCGACGAGCACGCAGTCGACCATCCCGCGCGCCATCGCGGCGGCGGCCGCGCTGTCCGGCTGGACGCGGTAGGGGACGTTCGCCTGCGCGAGTTCCCAGGCCGTCAGCCGGGCACCCTGCAGGAGCGGACGCGTCTCGTCGACGAGCACTTCCTCGACGAGACCGCGTTCGTGCAGGTGCCAGACGACCCCGAGGGCACTGCCCCAGCCGACGGTCGCGAGCTGCCCGGCGTTGCAGTGGCTGAGCAGCCGCAGCGGACGGCGTGGGCACTCGGCCAGCACGACGTCGGCGGCGTGCCGGGAGGCGGTCTTGTTGAGTTCTTCGTCTTCGGTCAGCACGGCCAGCGCTTCGGCGAGCACGGCGTCGGCGCCCTCGTCGAGCTTGGCGAGCGCGCGTTCGACACCCCAGGCGAGGTTGACGGCGGTCGGCCGGGCGTGGGCGATCACCTCGGCGTCCGCGCGGACGTCCCCGCCCATCCGCGCGGCCAGCGCGACCCCGAGTGCCCCGGCGGCGCCGAGCGCGGGCGCACCCCGCACGGCGAGCCGCTTGACGGCGTCGACGAGTTCGTCGACGGTCCGCAGCTCGAGCAGCCGGAACTCGGCAGGCAGCGCGGTCTGGTCGATGATGACGATCGCGCCGTCGGCCCAGTCGATGGTCCTGCGCACGTGTCCTCCCTGGGTTTTCCGCTTGCCCGGCCGGTGAAGATGGGCACGTGACCATTGAACGGCAGAACCCGCCCGGAATGCACACGCCACCGGGCTACCACCACGTGACGATCACCGCCCCGGGCCGCACGGTCTACCTGGCAGGCCAGTGCCCGCTACGCCCCGACGGCACGATCGTCCCCGGCGACGTCCTCACCCAGACGGACCAGGTGGTGGCCAACACGGCAACGGCTTTGGCGGCCGCGGGCGCAACGCCGTCGGACGTGGTCCGCACGGTGATCTACGTGGCAACGGACGACCGCGAGACGCTCTCGGCGGTCTGGAACCGCCTGACGGCCTCGGAAATCGGCGCGGCCTTCACGTCGGCAAGCACGTTGCTGGGGGTGGCTCGGCTCGGCTTCCCGGACCAGCTGGTCGAGCTGGACGTAACAGCCGCCCTCGCCTGACACCCGGCCCGTGATACCCCACCAATCACGCAAGATGCCCGCCCAGTCACGCGAGATGCCCGCCCAGTCACGCGAGTTACGTCCCCGATCACGCGAGTTACGTCCCCGATCACGTGAGTTACGTCCCTGATCACGTGAGTTACGTCCCCGATCACGCGAGTTCCGTGGCTGGTCACGCGAGTTCCGGGCCTGGTCACCGAGCGCAGGTGTACCCCGACCGGCGACCTCGTGTACCCAGCCGGCCGACTCGCGTACTCGGATGACCGACTCGCGTGATCGGAGCCGGGACTGGCGTGATTGGAGCCGGAACTCGTGTGACTGAAGGCGGATCTCACGTGATTGGAGCCGGATCTCGCGTGACTGGAGGGGCATCACGTGTGATTGGAGGGGAATCTCGCGTGACTGGAGGGGCATCACGTGTGATTGGCGGGGTATCGGGGTTCAGAGGCCGGCCATCAGGTCTGTCTCCGTGATTCCCGGGCCCTGGCCCGCGCGGATGAACCACTCGGTGCCGAAGGCGAACGTGAACGCGTCGTCCGGCATGGCCAGCATGAACATGTCCTCGCTGATCTGGCTCGGGTGACACCGCATGGCCGCGCGCTTGACCGGCGCGTACTTCGACACGTCGACCGCCGCCGTGATCTCGGCTTCCGGCTTGCCGAACTCGACGTTCTCCGGGGGTTTCGGGGCCGCCTCCGGGGGGATCAGGCCCTGCTCGACCGCCGCTTCGAAGCCGCGTTGCATGAACTCGCGGTTGAACGTTGCCTGGTAGACGCGGGGGGTTCCGGCCAGCTCGGCCGCGCGCATGCCGACGCGGTGGACCTGGATGTGGTCCGGGTGGCCGTAGTCGCCGTTGTCGTCGTAGACCGTCAGCACCGCCGCCGACTCCTCGCGCAGGATCGCCGCCAGCTGCTCGGCCGCCTTTTCGACGTCGGCGCGCCAGAAGCATGCCGGGTCGTCGTTCGTCGGTTCGCCCATCATCCCGGAGTCGCGGTAGCCCAGGAACTCGACGCGGGCGACGCCGAGCACCTCGGCCGCCGCGTAGGACTCCTGGACGCGCCGGTCCTCCAGTTTTTCGCCTTCGGCGAGGAAGCCTTCGGGGACTTCGCCGACCTCGCCCTTGGTGGCGACGACGAGCACGACCCGGTGCCCCTCTTCGACGGCCTTGCGCATGACGCCCGCGGTGCGGAGGCACTCGTCGTCCGGGTGGGCGTGGAAGGTGACCAGTGTTGCCATGTCCGCGACGGTACCGGGCACCACCGACAAAAACCGCCCGCCTGCGTGCGCAGCCGCTCACGAACGGCGGGCCAGCACCAGCGCGGGCAGGAGCGCCACGGCCGTCAGGACGAACGTCGCGGGATACCCGGCCGGGACGACGACCAGTCCCGCGGCGAGCGCGCCCGCCGCCATCCCGAGGTCGTAGGCGGCGTTCCAGATGGCGCTCACCGCGCCCTCGCCGCCGGCCGCCGCGCGGGCGTACATCAGGGTCAGGGTCGCGTTCTGGAGGACGCCGAACCCGGCTCCGGACACCAGCGCGCCGCCGATCACCGCGGCCGGGGTGCCGGTGAGGGCGATGGCCGCCGTGCCCGCGGCGGTCAGCAGCAGCCCGGGCACCAGGAGCGTGGCCGGGCCGTGGCGGTCGCCGAGCCGTCCGGCGAACCAGCGGGTCGCGGTGGCCGCCGCCGGCTGGGCGAGCAACGCGCTCGCGGCGATCCAGGCAGGCCGGTCCGCCGTGGCGAGCGGCAGGAAGGTGACCAGGACCCCGATTGCCGCGGCCGCCACCGCGAACAGCGCCGCGGGCCGGGCCAGCACGGGGTCGCGCAGGCCGGCGACGACGCCGTCCCCGCCCGCGGCGGTTTCCGCGTGCCGCGGCAGGCCCGGCACGGACAGCAGCGCCGCGAGCGTGGCCACGGCCGTCACCACGAACACCGGCGCGTAACCCCAGTGCGCGGCCGCCCACACCCCGGCAGGCAGGGCGAGCAGGCTGGGGACCCCGCCCACGATCCCGACGAGCGCGAGCCCTTCCCCGCGCCGCTCCGCCGGGATCAGCAGGGCGGTGACGGCCCCGCCGGCCACGACGGCGATCGCGTAGCCGATGCCGCGCACCACACTCACCGCGACGATCACCGCCAGGTCGTCGCTCACCGTGAGCACCAGGGTCGGCACACCGAGCAGGACGAGCCCGGTGGCCAGTGCCCACCGGTACCCGATCCGGCCGACGAGCCGCGGTGTCACCAGCTCGGCGGCCACCGTGGCCAGCAGCAGCGCGACCGTCGTCAGCCCGGCGCCGGTCTCCGAGCCCGCCTGCTTCGCGAACAACGGAACCACCGACAGCGGCAGGAAGAAGCCGATCGACGAGCCGATGATCGAGACGAACCGCACGAGCAGCGCGCGGGACACGAGTGCGGGGCGGACCCGCAGGCCGGAGGTCATGTCCCAGGACGCTAGGAGCCGGCCGGCCCACCGGTAAGGTCCGGTTCCGTGGCGGTGGAGTGGGCCGGTTCGGGGCCGGAGGTGCTGCTGACGATCGACCGGGACAGCGGGACCGGGCTGCGGGCGCAGCTGGAGAACCAGCTGCGCGACGCGATCTGCGGCGGCAGGCTGGCGGGTGGCGAGCGGCTGCCCTCGTCCCGGGAACTCGCCCGCGCGCTCGGCCTGTCGCGTGGCCTGGTCCAGGACTGCTACGCCCAGCTGCAGGCCGAGGGCTACCTGACCAGCCGTCCCGGCTCGGCGACCCGGGTGGCGGCGGTCGCCCGCCCGGCCGGCCCGCCGCGGGTGCCCGCGCTCGCGCCGGCGCGCCCCGCGATCGCCGACTTCCGCCACGGCGTCCCCGATCTCCGCCTGGCACCGCGCGAAGACTGGGCGTGGGCCGTGCGCGAGGTCTGCCGCACCGCGCCGAACACCGCGTTCGGCTACGGCGACCCGGCGGGCGACCGGCGGGTGCGCGAGGTCATCGCCGCCTACCTGCGCCGGGTGCGCGCGATCGCGGCCACCGACGCCCACGTCGTCGTGTGCACCGGCATGGCACAGGCACTCGGGCTGGTGCTGCGGGCACTGGCCGCCGAAGGCGTCGGCACGCTGGCCGTCGAGGATCCCGGCGGCATCCGGTCGACGACCGATCAGGCGACCGCGGCAGGCCTGGCCGTCGTGCCCGTCCCGGTCGACGAGGACGGCCTGGACGTCGCCGCGCTCGACCGCACCGGGGCGCGGGCCGTGCTGGTGACCCCGGCCCACCAGTGGCCGACGGGCGTGGTGCTGGCCGGGCACCGCCGCCGCGAGCTGATCGCCTGGGCCCGGGAGCGCGACGGCATCCTCATCGAGGACGACTACGACGCCGAATTCCGGTACGACCGCGCGCCGGTCGGCTCGCTGCAGGGCCTCGACCCCGGCCGTGTCGTCTCCCTCGGCACCGTCAGCAAGTCACTCGCGCCCGCCCTGCGCCTGGGCTGGCTGGTCGCGCCCGAACGGCTGGTTCCCGTGCTGGCGCGGGAAAAGCTCGTCGCCGACCGCGGCAGCCCCGGCCTCGACCAGCTGGCGCTCGCCCTGCTCGTCGAATCCGGGCGCTACGACCGGCACCTGCGCCGGGTCCGCGCGGTGTACGCCGCCCGGCGCCGGACGCTCGTCGCCGCCCTGGCCGCGCACGCGCCCGGCCTCCGCGTCACCGGGCTGGCCGCCGGCTTCCACGCGATCGTGCACCTGCCACCGGGCAGCGACGAGGAGCAGGTGATCGAACGCGCGCGGGAGCGGGGCGTCGGGCTGTACGGCGTGGCCCCGATGCACAGCGCACCGGGACCCCGGCCGCCGCGGCTGGTCCTCGGCTTCGGCGACACCCCCGACCACGCGATCGAACCGGGTATCGCCGCCGTCGCCGACCTGCTGCGTGGCTGATCAGGAGTGCGCCGCCGCGGCGGCCGTCTCCCAGGCGAACCCGTCGGGGTCGGTGAACGGCGCACCGCTGCCGCCGACCGCGATCCGGTGCGAGCCCGAGCCTTCGGGGGCGACGCCGGCGTCCTTGGCCAGTGCCTTGCGCCGGTACAGCGCGAGCTTGACCGGGCTCGTCCCGGCGTCGAACTCGACGTACATGCGGCCGAAGCTCTTCGCCACGGCCATCCCGCGGTCGAGGTAGAACTTCCTGCTCGCGGCCACGTCGGCGGCGCCGAGCAGCAGCACGATCGCGCCGATTTCGCGGGTGGCCGGGCCGGTGTTCTTCTTCGCGGACGTCGCGAGCTTCCAGATCGTCCCGTCCGGCGCCTGCACGACACCGCCGTAGCCCCACAGGGACTTCGTGGCGGGCTTGATCGTCGTCGCCCCGGCGGCCAGCGCGGTCGCGATCAGGGAGTCGACGTCGGCGGGCTGCGCCACGGTGAGGGAGAGGGTGAACCCGCGGAAGCCGGTGGACGGCTCCTGTGCGGCCCGGAACCGCAGCTGGGTGGTGAGCCCGAAGGCCTCGGCGTAGAAGCGCTCGGCGGCGGCGGGGTCGGGGACTTCCAGGGTGATGGCTTCGATGTTCGTCATGCCGGTAACGCTAGGTTCGGGGTGCCGGGCGGCGCTTCTCGATTCCTGACCGGTCCGCTCGCGGCGGCTTCGGAAAACGGCTGGGCCGGACCGGCAGCGGCCTGCTAGCCTTCCGCGAGACTGTGACCCGGCCCGAGGAGGTGAGCCCCATGAACGCTGTTTCGATGTGGGTGCTCCCCTCGTCGTCACGGTCGGGCGGCTGACGGAGGGTCGCCGGGAGCGCCGTTGAGGCAATCCGGAAGGCGACATCCTTGAATCCTGGACAAACCACCGCGGTGGTGACGCGGGTCGCGCAGCAGCAGTGGCATGCTGTGGACGACGACCGCGTCGTCGGCCGCGGCGAGGTGACACGCCGGCCCGACGGGCGGCTGTTCCTCAGTGTCGATGCCTGGCAGAGCGCGGTTTTCGGCCAGCTGGCCGCGGCCATGCTGCCCGCGCTGCCGAAACCGCTCCACACCGTGGTCGACGAAGCGGACACCGATCTCGTGGACCGCTGGCAGCGGGCCGGTTTCACGACCGGCCGCCGCGAATGGGAGTACCTCGTTCCCGCGCGGCCCGATCCGGCGCCGCTCCCACCCGGCGTGACGCTCGAAACGCCGTCCGAAGCGCCGCTGCGGGCACTGGATCGGCTGCTGCGCACGGAAACCGACCCGGTGCTCGGCCGTCCGGCGGAAATCCTGCCCGGACCGCCGGACCCGGCGAACTGCACAGTGGCCATTGTGGACGGTCAGTACGCGGCCCTGCTCCGGCTGGCGGCGGTGACCCGGCAGCCCCGGATCGGGCTGCTGGCGGTGCGGACGTCGGCACGGCGTCGCGGAATCGGCCGCGCGTTGCTCGCGCACGTGCTGAAGACGTTGCACGACAAGGGAATTCCTGCGGCTTCGGCCGAGGTGACCGACGGCAACGTCGCCGCGATCGCGCTGTTCGAAGGCGCCGGCGCCCGGCGGACGGGCAGCAGCGTCGAGCTGGTGATGCGCTGATGCCATCGGGCGGAATCGAAGTCGAGGGCACCGTCGTCGAGTGCCTCCGCAACGCGATGTTCCGGGTCGAGCTGGAAAACGGGCACAAGGTGCTCGCGCACGTCAGCGGCAAGATCCGGAAGAACTTCATCAGGATCGTGCCGTTCGACCGGGTGCTGGTCGAACTGAGCCCGTACGACCTCGGGCGGGGCCGGATCCTGTTCCGGTACCGGACCTAGCGCCGCGCGCCGCCGGGTCCGCGGACCCGGCGGCGTGTTGCCCCGGCGACTCGGGCTGCGATACGGTGCGTGGCGGTGTCGACACGATCCGGCAAGCCTTGGGGTTGACGATGATCAGGACACGCACTCTCGCCGTCTTCGGCGCTCTCGTTCTCGCCGCGCCGCTCACCCCGGCATCCGCCGCGGCCACGGCGCCGAACGCGGTCGTCGTCTGGGATCTCAACGCGCAGACCGCGATCTGGGACGTCGCGCACCAGGCACCGCCGCAGGTCGCCGGGCGCGGGTTCGCGATGGTCAGCGGCGCGGTCTACGACGCGGTGAACGCCATCGCCGGCACGCCGTACCAGCCCTACCTCGTCGCGCCGCGAGCCGACGGCCGCGAGTCGGCCGGCAGCGCCGTCGGCACGGCCGCCTACCGGGTGCTGGCCGCGATCTTCCCGGCCCAGCAGGAAAGACTGCGCAAGCAGTACGACGAGTGGCTTGCCGGCATCCCGGACGGACCGGCGAAGCGCGGCGGCATCCGGGTCGGCGGCGAGGCGGCCGCCGCCATGATCACGGCGCGCGAGCACGACGGCGCCTTCGACCCGCGGCCGTGGACCGTCGGCACCGAGCCGGGTCAGTACCGCCCGACCCCGCCGGACTTCGAGAACTCGGGTGCCTGGGTCGGTTTCCTGAAGCCGTTCACGATCCCGGACGCGGCGATGTTCCGCACGCCCGGGCCGCCGCCGGTCACGAGCCGCGCGTACGCCCGCGATTTCGCCGAGGTCAAGCGGCTCGGCTCGGCGACGAGCACGGCCCGCACGGCCGACCAGACCGACGCGGCGCTGTGGTGGCACGACCGGCGTTCGGTCAGCTGGGGCATGAAGCGCGACCTGGCGCTCACCCAGCGGCTCGGCGTGCTGGAAACGGCCAGGCTCTACGCACTGGCGGACTTCGCCGGCACGGACGGCGCGATCGCCTGCGCCAACGACAAGGAGTTCTGGCACTTCTGGCGGCCGGTCACGGCCATCCGGTCGGCCGCCACCGACGGCAACCCGGCCACCACGGCCGACCCCGCCTGGACGCCACTGGTGGTCACGCCGCCGAACCCGGACTACCCGTCCGGCCACACATGCCGCACGGCGGCGCAGATGACGGCGTACCGGTCGTTCTTCGGCCGCGACGACGTCCCGTTCAGCGCCTACAGCGTCGACAGCGGCACGACGCGCCACTTCGCGAGGTTCTCGCAGGCGACCGCGGAAGTGGTCGGCGCCCGGATTTGGGCAGGCATCCACTTCCGCTCCGCGGACATCGACGGCACCACCCTCGGCACGGCGGTCGGCACCTACCTGACGGAGCATTTTCTGCGGCCGCGTTGCCTGGCACAGTGAGCCGATGCTGAAGCAGATGGCCGCCGGGTTCTGCGCCCATTCCCATGGGGACCACCGGCTGGCGGAAGCTGCCCCGCGAGCCAGAAGTGGTGGCTCTACCTCATCTGAGCGAACCAGGCAGCCCGAACGCCGCGAAGTGCTCGGCGCCGAGGAACGACGTGATTTCGGCGATCCGCTCGTCGCGCACGGTCAGGACCGTGATCGACCACGCCTCGTGCGGGCCTGCCGCGTCCGCCCCGACGTAGAAGGCGATGGCCGGCTGGCCGTTCGCGGTGGTCAGCCGGTAGCGCCAGCTCGGGCAGAGCGTCATGGGCACGGCCACGGCGAACTCGGTGACCGCCGTGCGGCCGCGGTACCAGTGCGGCAGCGGCGGCATCGACCAGGTGACGTCCTCGGTGAGCAGCGTGACCAGTGCGTCGGCGTCGCCGCGGTCCAGCGCGTCGGCGAATCCCGTCACCAGGCCGCGCAGGCGGGTGTCGCCGAGCGTGCGCAGCGTCTGCTGCTGGGTGCGGGCGGGGACCTTCTGCGCGACGATCCGGCGTGCGCGGGCCAGCGCGGAGTTCACCGAGGTGGTCGAGGTGGCCATCATCCCGGCGATGTCGGCCGCCGAGAAGCCCAGGACGTCGAACAGCAGCAGCGCCGCCCGCTGGTTGCCGGGCAGGTGCTGGCACGCCGCGACGAACGCCAGCTCGACGGCTTCGCGTTGCTGATAGCGGGTTTCCGGCTCCGCCGGGCCGTGGGGGAGCCCGGCGTCGGGATACGGTCCGAGCCACGCCACGTCGGTGCGGGGCAGCTGGTCGAGGACCGCTCGCTCGCTGGCCGGTCCCAGATCGACCGGCAGCGCCCGCTTTCCCCGGGCGTCGAGCAGGTCGAGGCAGGTGCGGGTGGCCACGGTGTAGAGCCAGGTGCGCAGTGAGCTGCGGCCCTCGAACCTGGCCAGCCCCCGCCACGCGCGCAGCAGCGCCTCCTGCACCGCGTCGTCGGCGTCGTGGACCGAGCCGAGCATCCGGTAGCAGTGCGCGTGCAGCTCCGGGCGCAACGGCGTCATCAGGCGGGTGAAGGCGGCGTCGTCCCCGTCCCGGGCGCGAGCCAGGTCGGCGCCGTCGGCCGGTCCGGAAAAAACTTCGTCCACAAGCGACGATTCTGCCCCACGGCCGCGGTCTCACCGGTGAACGACCACGTCACCCACCCTTTGGAGGCCGCTGATGACCCCGCCGCACCGACCCGCCTGGTTCGACATCTCCACCCCCGACGCCGCACGGGCCCGCCGCTTCTACCAGGACCTGTTCGGCTGGCCCGCCATCGTCCTCGACGAGACCTACGCCCTGGTCGGCGACGACGGCGGCCGTCCGGCAGGCGGGATCGGCCAGTCCGGGCCGGACAGCCCGTACACCGGGTTCGTCGCCTACTTCCCCGTCGACGACGTGGACGCCGCGCTCGCCCGCGCCGAAGAGCTCGGCGGCACCCGCGTCCTGGCCCCGGTCGACACGCCCGACAGCCGCATCGCCGTGTTCACCGACCTCGACGGCAACCGCGTCGGCCTGATCAGCCGCTGACCGCAGCACAGGAGGCACCGCCATGAAGCAGCCGGAACCGGCCACGCGCCGTCCCGCCGCGGCCGGGACGTGGCCGCTCATCCACGCCGAACGGGCCGCTCTCGCCGCCGACCTCGCCGGGTGCACCGACCGGGAGTGGGCCACGCCGTCGCTGTGCGCAGGGCTGACCGTCCGCGAGGTGCTGGCGCATCTCACCGCGGGCGCCAGCCTCAACGCGGTGCGGTGGATGGCCGGGGTGATCCGCTGCCGGTTCGACTTCGACCGGCAGGTCGCGATGCGGCTGGCCGAGCAGCTGGGCGACACCCCGGCCGACACGCTCGCGCGGTTCCGCCGGGTGGTCACGAGCACGACCAAGCCGCCGCTGCCTGCCGTGGCGATGCTCGGGGAGACGATCGTGCACGGCGAGGACATCCGCCGTCCGCTCGGCATCCACCGTGACTATCCGATCACCACCCTGACCACGGTCGCGGACTACTACCGTGGCTCCGACATGGTCGTCCTGGCCAAGGGCCGCGTGCACGGCCTGCGGCTGGTGGCCACCGACGGGCCCTTCGAGACCGGGTCCGGGCCCCGCGTGTCCGGCCCGACCGTGGCCCTGATCATGGCGATGACCGGCCGCGCGAGCTACCTCGACGACCTCGAAGGCGACGGGGTGGCGCTGCTGCGCGACCGGATGGCCTGACTCACCGTGCCCGTCCGGGCCGGACGTCGTCCGGCGTCCGCCCGGACGGCACGCGGCCGAGGCCGTCGAGGATAAGGTCGAGCCCGAACTCGAACTCGTCGGCGAAGGCGAACCCCGTCTTCGCCAGTTCCGTGACCACTTCGACGAGGTAGGGATACTTGGTCACGTCGCCGACGGTTTCCCGGCGGCGGGCCGCCTCCGCGGGGATGTCGCCTGCCAGGGTCTTCTCCTGGAGGGCGAACCCGTAGACGTAGGCGTCCATCAGGTTGTAGGCGTGCACGGCCATGCGGAAGGGGAAACCCGCGTCCCGGCGCAGGCACTGCAGCACGGCGTTGTGGTGGCGCAGGTTCGCCGGTCCGGGGGTCCCCGTCTCCATCCGGCCGACTGCCCACGGGTGTGCCAGCAGGGCCTGCCGCAGCGACGAGGCACGGGTCCGCAGTGCGGTCCGCCAGTCGTCGCCGTCAGGCAGCTCGACCTCGGCGAAGACCAGGTCGACCATGCCGTCGAGCAGTTCGCGCTTGTCGGCGACGTGCTTGTAGAGCGCCATCGGCACGACGCCGAGCCGGGCCGCGAGCCCGCGCATGGTCAGCGCCTCGAAGCCGCCCTCGTCCGCCAGCTCGACGGCGGCGCGCAGCACTTTGGCCCGGTTGAGCCGTTCCCGGCCGGTGTCCGGCATCGCTCGTTCCCTTTCCGGGGTCCGCCCTTGACAGGTGTACATCGTACGCCTAGCTTGGCGTGCGGCAGAGGTGTACGCCGTACACCTCCTGGGGAAGGGTACGGACATGAACGCCACAAGACGGCTTTGGCAGGCGGCCGGAATCTCCGCCGTGCTCGCGGGGACCCTGTTCATCGCGGTCCAGATCGGCCATCCCGCCATGGAAGTCCCGGCCGTCACCACGACCGGCTGGATCGTCCGCAGCACGGCGAAGGCGGTCATGGCCGCGCTGGCGCTCGCCGGGATCACCGGCATGTATCTGCGTCAGGTCCGGCAGACGGGAATTCCGGGGTTTCTCGGTTACGTGTTGTTCGCGGCGGGCTATCTGCTGATGCTGAGCACCGAGGTCGTCGCCGCGGCGGTGCTGCCCGCGCTGGCGCACACGGAGCCCGGCTATGTCGCGGACCTTCTCGCGGTCGCTTCCGGCGGCACCGCAAAGCAGGGGATCGGCGGGATGCAGGTCGTCTTCATCGCCAGCTCGATCGGTTATCTCGCAGGCGGATGCCTGTTCGGGATCGCCCTTTTCCGGGCGCGCGTGCTCGCCCGCTGGGCCGCGGCGCTGCTCGCCGTGGGCACTGTCGCCACGGTTGCGCTGGCGGTCCTGCCGGAGTCGTTCAACCGCCCGATGGCCGTTCCGGTCGGCGTGGCCCTGATCGGCTTGGGTGTTTCGCTGTGGCGATCCTGCTACGCTGGCCGCGATGACTACCTACTCACACGGATCGGGGGTCTCGTTCGCCAAAGGTGAGTGCTGATGCACTCCTTCACCGCGAACGAAGAATCCCGTCTGCTTCTCTGGGCGCGCGTGCGCAAGTTCGCCGTGCCGCCGTCGATGATCGAATCCGCGACCGCTCGCCGGGTGGTGGGGGACTGGGCCGGGGCCTGTGCTGCCGCGCGGGTCGACGTTGAGCTGGACCTGCGAGCCGTGCGGTGTGCCCGCGGCAGTGAGCTGGCCGCGCAGGTCCGCGCCGATCTGCGACATCTCGCTCCCGACCTGCTTCGCTGGCATTTTCCCAGAATCGCTCCCGACGGCCTGCTGCGGCCGGGGCTCACCGTCTCCCTGGCCCGGTACCGCCCGGCGGACGGCGACGAAGCCCACCTCGTCGCCCGGACGCCGCCGGCGTGGGCGGACGCCGGTCAGCGGATCAGCCTCACTCTGTGGACGCCGTCGCGGCGCGAACCCGCGGCGGCGCGGCATCCGCATCCTCGGCCCGATCGGCGGTACCGCCTCGATCTGCACCGTCACCTGTGGGACGCACGCAGAACCGGGGAACTGCGGGAGCGGTCCGGCTCCCGACGGGGTCCGTGCGCTGTGGACCGCTGGCAGGCCGAGGCGGCACTTTTGTTGCGTGCGGACGGATGTGACGGCGACGCCGTCACCGTGCGGCTCACCCGCCGACATCGGCTGGTCCTGCACCTGGGCACACCCGGTGCGGTGATCGGCGGCCGCGCGCTGCCGGTCCTGCCCGACGCCGCGACCTGGGTCCTGCCCGACTTGCAGCTGCTCCACGCCGGGCTGATCGACGCCGGTCGGCTGCACCCGCTCGTCGCGGCAGCGCTGCAACTCGACCGGTGCGACAAAAACCCTGCTGGCCCAACGGTTTCGCGTCTCGTCGAATGCCGAGGTGCCACGCACCGGATCGGCGTGGTGGACGGGGTGCTCGCACCGCTGGACCACGACCCCGGCGAGATCCGGCGCGAGCAGCTGCTCGGCGCGTTCGGCGGCACCGAACTGCCCTGCCTGCGGGCGATCGACGAGGCGCACCGGCAGCCGGCGAATCTGCCGGACGTGCGGGCCCGGCTGGACCACGGTGACACCGACGGTGCCCTCGCCGCCGTCGAAGCGCTGCTCGGCCCGGATGCCTTGCTGCGCAACGGCTCCTTGCGCGACGAACTGGAACGGGCGGTACGCCGCCGGGTCGCGCACGGCCTGTACCGGTCCGGGCTGGCGGGCACCGCGCCTGCACCGTCCACACGCGACAGTCGCCGTCGCGGCCTGCGGGCACGCCCGCGCCACGCAACCCTTCGCTGACCCCTGACCCGACCCCGAGGTGATCGAAACTGTCTTCTGTCATGCTTGACGTCGCCGCCGACCTGCTCGCCCTGCTGCACGAAACGACCACCGAGCCGCGTGCCGACGACCAGCTGGCGGCCCTGACGCTGGCCGTGTCCGCCGATCTTCCGGTGCTGCTGTGGGGCGAGCCGGGCATCGGCAAGACCGCGGCGCTGAACCGGCTCGCGGAGGCCCTCGACCTGCCGCTGACCACGGTGATCGCGAGCGTGCACGAGCCGTCCGACTTCGCCGGGCTGCCGGTGGTCGGCGACGATCCGGCGGAGCAGGGCGTCCCGATGGCCCCGCCGGACTGGGCCGTGCGCCTGGCCAGGACCGGCCGCGGGCTGCTGTTCCTGGACGAGCTGTCCACCGCGCCGCCTGCCGTCCAGGCCGCGCTGCTGCGCGTCGTGCTCGAACGGCGGGTCGGCGCCCTGCGGCTGCCGCCGGGGATCCGGATCGTGGCCGCGGCCAATCCGCGTTCCTCCGCGGCCGACGGCTGGGAACTGAGCCCGCCGCTGGCGAACCGGTTCGTCCATCTACAGTGGACACACGACCACGACGTCGTCGTGCGGGGACTGGGCGGGACGTGGCCGAAGGCGACACTGCCCCGGCTGGACCCGGACCGGCTGCCCGGCGCGGTGACGTTCGCCCGCCGCACGGTGTGCGGCCTGCTGACCGCCCGGCCGGGTCTCGTGCACCGGCTCCCGGCGACCGAAGCACGCCGCGGCGGTCCCTGGCCGTCGCCCCGCAGCTGGGAGATGGCCCTGCGGCTGGTTGCGTTCGCGACCGCGGCGGACACCTCCCGGGACGTGCTGTCCCTGCTGGTGCGCGGCACGGTCGGCGACGGGCCGGGCCTGGAACTGCTGGCCGCGATGGACCGGATGGACCTGCCGGATCCGGAGACGCTGCTCGCCGACCCGCAGGCGGCGGTCCTGCCCGAGCGCGGCGACCTGCGCCAGACCGTGCTCGACGGCGTCGTGGAGGCGGTGCGCCGTCAGCCGGAGCGGTCCCGGTGGGACGCGGCGTGGTCGCTGCTCGTGCGGGCGCTGGAAACCGGCGCACCGGACCTGGTCGTCGTCCCGGCGGCCACGCTCGCCGCGCTGCGCCGCGACGACTGGCCGGTGCCGTCGGCGATCGACCGGCTGTCCGGCGCGGTGGCGGTGGCGCGGCGGGCCGAACCGGTGGCGTCCTGATGGACGAGGAGAAGCTCTTCGCCGCCCGGCTGTACGCGGTGCGGCACCGGCCGTACCTGGCGACGGCGTTGTTCGCCCTGCACACCGTGGCATCGCCGCGTGTCCCGACGATGGCCGTGGACCGGCACTGGCGGTGTTACGTCTCACCGTCCTTTGTGGACC
Organism: Amycolatopsis melonis; assembly: GCF_040064235.1. NCBI lineage: Bacteria > Bacillati > Actinomycetota > Actinomycetes > Pseudonocardiales > Pseudonocardiaceae > Amycolatopsis > Amycolatopsis melonis. The sequence goes on along the minus strand of NZ_JBDZYD010000015.1, from coordinate 113,935 downwards.
GAACGCCGCTGCCGGAGCTGGCCGGGGTCTGGGTGCACGAGGTGTCCCACCTGCTGCGCGACCATCACGGGCGCAGCGACCGGTTCGCCGCGGCGCACGGGCTGTCCGGACCGGGGGAGCGGCTGCGGATGAACATCGCGGCGGACTGCGAAATCAACGACGACGTGTTCGACGACGGGCTGCCCCGGCCCCGGGACGCGGTCCACCCGGCGCTGCTCAGGCTGCGCGGGGGACAGCTGATGGAGGACTACCTGCGTCAGTTCCGGCTCGGGCCCGGCACCGACGGCTTCGCCTGGCTGGACTGCGGCAGCGGCGCCGACGGGCTCCGGCGCGACTGGGACCTCGGCGAGGACGGCGCGCACGGGCTCAGCGCGCAGGAACGGGACGCGGTCCGGTTCCGGGTCGCCGAAGGCATCACCGGGCAGCCGGGCGACGTCCCGCTGGGCTGGCGGCGCTGGGCGGAGGAGGCCTTCCATCCGCCGCAGCCGTGGCGCGAGCTGCTGGGTGCGGCGCTGCGGTCGGCGATGTCCGGCGCCGGCGAGGACTACACCTACGGCAGGCCGTCCCGCAGATCGGCGGGCCTGCCCGGAGTCGTCCTGCCGAGCCTGCGACGCCGCCCGCCCCGCGTCCGCGTGATCGTCGACACCTCCGGCTCGGTGAGCGACACCGAGCTGGGCAGCGCCCTCCTCGAGACGGCCGCCATCGTCCGAGCGGTCGGCGGCCGCCGTGATCTGGTTTCGGTGCTTCCCTGCGACGCCGCCGCGCACGTCACGCACCAGCTGTGCCGCGCCGAGGGAATCCCGCTGGTGGGTGGCGGCGGCACGGATCTGCGCACGGGCTTCGCCGAAGCGGTGCGCAGCAGTCCCCGCCCGGACGTGCTCGTGGCGCTGACCGATGGCCAGACCCCTTGGCCCGAGGCGAGACCGCCGGCGCGGACGGTCGTGGGGCTGTTCGCCCGTCCGGTGGACGAGGACGACCCGCGTTACCGGCGGGACAGGCCTCCGGACTGGGCACGGGTGGTGACGGTGGGCTGAGCCACGACGCCACGGCGAGGGAGTTACTGTCGGGCCGCGAGAAAGGTGACGATGACGCAGCACACGACGGACGGCTTCGCGTTCGACGGCCGGATCGCCGAGGTCCTCGGCGGGACCCGGTTCGCAGGCTACCTCCACGTCACCGTTCCGGAGATGGTCACGAGCCGGATCACTTACGTCGACATGGTTTTCGCGCGGCCCGACCCGGGGGAGCCGGATCACTGGCGGTACGAGGACCGTGCCGATCCGGGGACCGCGAGCGCCCAGGAGGAACTCGCGGCGGCCCGGCTCGACTGGTACGGCGAGCAGTTCGGGCTGCGCTGGCTGGACGGCGACGCCGCGGCGAGAGTCCTCCGCGAGGTCTTCCACGACGGTGCCGAGCGCGCCTAGGTCGCCGCGGCACGGACCCGGCGGTAGGCTCGGGGTTCGGAATGATCACCGGGAACCGGGGACGGACGTGGGCGTCGACGTCGTGCTGATGGCGGTGCGGCAGCGGGGCACCAGCCCGAAGGGCCGCCGGCTGCACCCGGTGGACGTCGTGCTGGATCCGCAGGACCGGTTCGCCCAGGTGTGTGCCGCCAGCCGGCAGCCGATGCTCGGCCGGGTGGATCCCTACCGCTCGCTCGTCCTGACCAGGGCCGACATGCCGCAGTTCATCGCCGAGGTGGACGCCGAGTGCGCCGCGGCGGGCGACCGGGCGGTGAAGGATCTCCTGCGGCGGGTCCTCGGCCTGGCGCGGGAATGTGCGGCGCGCGAGGCACACGAGCTGCATCTCGATGGCGACTGACCGCCTGCGGCACGTCCGCTGGATCGGCGGCGGGAGCGGCGCGGGCAAGACGACCGTCGCCCGGCGCCTCGCCGCCGAGCGGGGCATGCGCGTGTACTCGACCGATGACGCGATGGCGGGTCACGTCGCCCGCAGTTCGCGTGCGGATGCGCCATATCTGGCCCGGTTTCTGGACATGAGCATGGACGAACGCTGGGTGCGGCGGTCTCCGGAAACCATGCTCGAGACGTTCCCGTGGTTCCGGGGCGAAGGTTTCGAGCTGATCGTCGAGGACCTGGCGGCCCTGCCTACGGAACCCGGCGTCATCGCCGAGGGGTTCCGGCTGCTGCCGTCGCTGGTCGAGCCGCTGCTCACCGAGCCGGGCCAGGCCGTGTGGCTGCTGCCGACCCCGGAGTTCCGCCGGGCGGCGTTCGACCGCCGGGGCTGGGACATCCCGCGCCGGACCGGTGATCCGGCGCGGGCCAGCCAGAACCTGCTCGAACGCGACCGGATGTTCACCGACCGGCTCCGCGGCGAAACGCGGCGGCTCGGCCTGCCCGTCATCGAGGTCGACGTCGGGATGTCCGAGGACGAGCTGGTCAGGCGGGTGACGCGGGTGTTCCTTCCTGGCACGGCCCGCGGCGACGCCGGATAGGGCCGCCGCCCGCACCGGGTGCGGGCGGCGGCCCGGGATCAGCGCTGCAGGGTCAGCACCGCCGGCCGCCAGGGCAGGTGGTTGTAGTCGGTGCCGTCGGAGCTCGGGTCACGCCCCTGGTAGAGCAGCTGCAGGTTGCAGGGGTCGACCGTCTTGGTCTGGTCCGGGTTGGTCCGGACCAGGTCACCGTGGCTGATGTCGTTGCTCCACGTCGCGCCGCTGTTGGCCTTGCCCGCGAACGGGTTGCTCTCCGTGGCCGCCTGCGGGGTCCACGAGCCGCCGAGGCTGGACGCGGTGAACGAGCGGAAGTACCGGCCGTTCTTCCCCATCGCCTCGACCAGCATCAGGTACTGGTTCTGGCCCTGGACCTTGTACACCTCGACCGCTTCGAAGAGGTTCTCCCTCGTGTCGCTCATGATCGTCGTGTAGTTCGAGCCGAAACTGCCCGGGAAGTTCGCCAGCGGCATGCTCGCCCGGTAGATGTTGCCGTTGTCGCCGGCGAAGAACAGGTACATGTTCTGGCCGTCACCGATGAGGGTCTGGTCCAGCGCCCCGCCCTCGGGCAGCTGGCCGGTGAACAGCGGCTGCGGTGCCGACCAGCCGTTCGCGTTGGTCGGGTCGCTCGTCGTCCGGTAGCTGAACGTGGTCGGCCCCCACTGGTAGGCGAGCACCCAGATGTTCTTCGGGGCGAAGTAGAGCAGCGTGGGCGCGACGGTGCCGATGTCCATCTTGTTCTGGCTGGCCGAGGCCATGTCGGACCAGTTCGTGAAGGTGCCGAAGTTCATCGAGCCGTACGCGCCCGACGTGTCGGTCGTCGACCCGTAGACCAGGTGCTTGCCGTTGTAGACGACGTTGCTGAAGTCCTTGAGTGCGAGCCAGCCCGCCTTCGGGGTCGCCAGCGGGCCGGTCGAGGACCAGCGGTACGTCGACGGCAGCGAGCACGAGCTGCTGTCCCCCACCCGGACGAGCTGCCACTGCTGGTTGGCGCCCTTCCAGTCGCCGTACTGGACGACGGCCGCGCCGTCGGCGGTCGACGCGCCGGTGACCTCCACGGCCTTGCCGCTGTTGCGGTTGAGCAGCCGGACGTAGCCGCCGTCGGAGTCGGCGAGGCTGAACTGCTGGTTGGTCCCGTTGAGGTCGGTCCACTGCTGGACCTTCGCGCCGTCGGCGGTCGACCAGCCGGCGACGTCGAGGACCTTGCCGGAGTTCTTCGACTTCAGCCGGTAGTAGCCGTTGCCGGAGGCGACGAACTGCCACTGCTGGTTGGCGCCGTCGTGCCGCGACCACTGGGTGATCGCCGTCCCGTCGGCGGTGGACGCGCCGGCGACGTCCATCGCCTTGCCGCTGTTGCGGTTGACCAGCACGTACCACGCATTCGTGTCGACGGTCGCCGCCGACGCCGCGCCGGCGTCGAGCACGACCGCCGCGGTGGCCGCGAGGACGGCCGTCAGCAGGGCGATCAGTGCGCGGGGGGCTTGACTCAATGACCTCATGCAGTGCTCCTTCGGCGTCGATGCCGTACGAGTGTTAGCGCTAACATGCATGTCTGCGGAAAAATTCGTCCCGCAGAAAGCGGGGATGGTTGATTTCGGGGATGGAGACAAGCTGTTGAAAATGTAACCAATCCGGCAGCCGCAGTCAACGGGGTGGAATCGCGGGCCGCTGTTGTCGAATTCATTCGACAACAGCGTGTGTTCGCCGCGAGGAAATCGCGGCTGCGGAGAACACCGATGGGGCCGCGGCCCGCCGCGCCGCCGGGGCGGCGAGAATGACGGGGTGACGCTGAGGATCGACATCACCGGGCTGCCGCCGGAGAGGCTGCGGTTCGCCGCGTCCCCGCTGGCCGAGCTGACCGCGATGCTGCACGTGCTCGCCGAGCCGGACCATCACCCGCAGCTGGCGGGCTGGGCCGCGGACGTCCGGGCCGGGCTGCGGCCCGAGCTGGCCGAACGGCTCCGCGAGGCGGAGTTCCTCTGGCGTTCCTCGCGGGCCGACTTCCTCGTCCCTGCCCGGCCCCGGCCCACACTCGCCGAGGAGCTGGACGACGTCGACCGCCTCGACGACGAAACCTACGTGACCGCCGCGCTCGTCACCACGTGCGGCAGCAACCGCGTGCACTTCGGCGCGCCGTCCCCGCTCGCCGACGCCGCGGCGCGCGAGCGGGCCCTGGACCTCGCCCAGGCCCGCGGCGCGCTCCAAGAGGCCTTCGCCGAACGGCTGCTCGCGGACCCCGCGGCCGTGCGGGCGCGGGTGCGGCAGACCCTCGAAGAGTGCGCCGCCGCCTTCTTCGACGCCGCCTGGAAGGGGGTCGCCGGGCAGCTCGCCGCCGACCTGCGCCGGAAGCACGACCTGCTCGAGCGCCAGGGCGCCGGGGCGGCGCTCGCGTCGGTCTCCGGCGCCGTCTCCCTGGCGCCGGACGGCCGCAGCATCGTCGTCGACAAGCTGCAGGACAACGCGACCGCCGCCCAGGGCGCCGGCGTCACCTTCCTGCCCAGCGTCTTCGGCCGCCCGCACCTGGTGGCGGTCCACGCACCCGGGTGGCAGCCGGTGCTGCAGTACCCCGTCGCCGAGCCGGACCCGGCCGAGCCGGTGGCGCTGGAGACGGTCACGCTGCGGCTGGAGGCACTCGCGCACCCGGTCCGGCTGCGGCTGCTGCGCACCCTGGTCCGCGGCCCGCACACCACCGGGGAACTGGCCCACGCCTGGGCGCTGAGCGCCCCGGAGGTCTCGCGGCACCTCGCCGTCCTCCGGCGGGCGGGCCTGCTCACGACCCGGCGCGAGGGGCGTTACGTCCGCTACAGCGTCAGCTTGCCCGCGCTGACGGCGCTGGGGACCGACCTGCTGGCAGCCGTCCTGCGCTGAGCAGCACGGCCGCGAGACCTTCCCGCAGATCCCGGACGAAATACTCCGGCACTTCCAGCGACGGGAAATGCCCGCCGGTTTCCGGCACGTTCCACCGGACGATCTGGCGGAACCGTTCCTGTGCCCATGGCCGCGGGCACAATTCGATGTCCCGCGGATAAACGGTCACCGCCGCCGGAACGTCCACCCGGAGTTCGGGATCGAGCGAACTGTGGCTTTCGTAATAGATCCGCGCCGCCGACGCGCCGGTCCGCGTCAGCCAGTACAGGGTGACGTCGTCGAGAATCCGGTCGCGGGAAATCGTCTCGAACGGGCTGTCGTCGGTGTCGCTCCATTCCGCGAACTTGTCCAGGATCCAGGCGAGCAGCCCGGCCGGTGAGTCGACGAGCGAGTAGCCGATGGTCTGCGGCCGGGCGGCCTGCTGCTTCGCATAGGCCGCGCGGTTGCGCCAGAAATCGCGGGTCCGCTCGGCCCAGGCACGCTCGGCCGCGGTCAGCCCGTCCAGCGGCAGCCCGGGCGGTGCCTCCGCCGTCGTCGTGTGGATGCCGAGCACGTGCGCCGGGAACCGGCCGCCGAGCACGGTGGTGATCACGCCACCCCAGTCGCCGCCGTGGGCGAGGAACCGGGAATAGCCCAGCCGTTCCATCAATTCCACCCACGCGGCCGCGATCTTTTCGATGCCCCACCCGGTGGTGGCCGGCTTGTCGCTGTATCCGAAGCCGGGCAGCGACGGGGCCACGACGTGGAACGCCGGCGCGGCCGCGTCTTCCGGATCGGCCAGCGCGTCGACGACGTCGGCGAATTCGGCGACGCTGCCCGGCCAGCCGTGCGTCATGAGCAGGGGAGTGGCGTCCGCCCGCGGGGACCGGCGGTGCAGGAAGTGGATGCCGAGCCCGTCGATGGTCGTGCGGAACTGGCCGATCCGGTCGAGCCGCGCCTCGAACGCCCGCCAGTCGTAGCCGGTGCGCCAGTAATCCACGACGTCGGCGAGGTCGGCGAGCGGAACGCCCTGCGCCCACCGGCCGGGCCCGGGCGGCGCGCCGCGGACGGTCTCGGGCTCCGGCAGCCGCGCCGCGGCCAACCGGGCGCGCAGATCCTCGAGGTCGGCGTCGGATGCGTGGGCCTGGAATTCGTGTACGTCGCTGGTCGGACGGTTCATGGGATGTCGCCGCCTCCTGGTCGTCGTCGGTGAACCGGCTAAGACGGTTCTAACACGGCCGGGCGACCGGTAGCAACCTGCTAAGCTGGTTCCATGCCCGCCGGACACCCCGACTTCCGCCTCGGCAGCGTGCTGGCGACCAGCTTCACCGGGACCCTGTCGGAGCGGCACGGCACCGAGGTGGAGCGCATTCCGACGCCGCAGCGGTTCGTCGACTGGCTGGCCATCTACGGCCTCGGCGTGGCGTCCTGCACGCCGGCCCAGCTGGACCTCGCGCGGGAACTGCGGGAAGCGATCCACGCCGTGGCGACCGCGGCGGCGGTGGGGGACCCCCTGCCCGCGTCCGCGGTCCGGATCATCAACGACCGCAGCGTCCAGGGGCGGGCCGCGGCCGTCCTGACGCCCGAAGGCGAACGGCGGTGGCAGCTCAGCTCGCCGGCCCGCGTGGAGGACGCGCTGGGCGTGATCGCCGCCGACGCGATCGACATCGTCTCCGGCGAACGGGACGGCAGGCTGGCCCTGTGCGCGTCCCCGACCTGCCGGGCCGCGTTCTTCGACACCAGCCAGAGCCGAACCCGCCGCTGGTGCGACATGAACACCTGCGGAAACCGGCAGAAGAAGGCCCGCTTCAACGCCAGGAAGGCGGCCGGCGGGCAGTGACGGTCAGGCGGCCTGGCGGCGGGCTTCGGTCCGCGCCGCCAGCTCCTCGTACCACCGCTGGCCGCGGGCACCGCAGTTGTCCCTGATCGAGTACTTGAGGTCGGCCGTCCTGAGGTTGAGGTTCCGGACCATCGTCCGGCCCTGGCTCACCTCGTCGCCGATACGCGCCCGGGTCCGCGCCAGGCTCGTGGCCGCGGCGGTCATCGCCGCCCGGTTCGGGCGCCGCCGCCGTCCGGTGACCGGGTCGACCTCGGTCCGCACCCGCATGGTCACGGTGGCCCGGGCACGCACGACGATGCCGGACAGGCCGCGCGCCACGTCGCGGCTCATGTCGTAGTACTGGTAGGCGTTGTCGGCGCAGCCCCGCGACTCCCAGTGCAGCTCGCACAGGCCCGCGAAGTCGAGGGTCGCCCTCGCCGACTGCAGCTGCTGCTCGACGGCCGCGGCCAGCCGGCTGACGTGCTCGTTGTTCGCGCGGACCTTCTGCAGCGTCTGCTCGGCCTTGACCGTGGCCGCCTGCACTTCGGCCATGCTGACCGGCTTGACGCGCTCCCCGGGCGGGAACCACCGGTCCCACAGGCGCAGCGCGAACAGCGTGACCGCGGCGGCAATCCCGCTGCCGCCGAACAGGACGGCCGTCTGCTGGGCCGCGTTCGGGCCGTGGGCGACGTTGCCGTTGAGCAGGAGGACCAGCGCGGTGAGGTCGGTGACCAGCAGCAGGACTCCGGCCTTGACCAGCAGCCGCCGGACCGCGAGCCACCGTTGCCGGGTGGTCGGCGGGCGCCGCCTCCGCCGTCTTTTGGGAGCGCTGCGGGCAACCAGCAGCAGAGCCACGAACGGGGCGGCGCCGAAAAAGCCCCACCAGCCCGCCTGGTGCTCGGCGAACTGGGCGGGCTCCGCGGTGAACAGGTAGGGCACGATGACCGGCGCGGTCAGCGCCATCACCACCGCCGCGACCGCGCCCGCAGCGAACGGAAGCCCGAACGTCCAGGCCAGGAACCAGAAACCGCAGCCGGACTTCCGGCGGCTCACGCGGCCCTACTTCCGGCGGCCGTTGCCGCGTCCCTGCTGCCTGCCGCCGCGTGGGCGGCCGGCGTCCGGTGCCCCGGAACCGTTGAGCACCTTGTCGATGTGGTCGCTCAGCCCCGCCCGCCCCGACGCGGTTTCGTTCACCAGCAGTTTGCCGAGGACCTCGACCAGATTCGCGTGCAGCTGCTGTTCGTCGAACGAAGTGGTCTGGACGAGGAACTGCTGTTCCTTGCCGATGCATTCCAGCAGGCCGCGGGCGCTGAGCCCGGCCAGTTTCCCGCTGTTGCGCATTTCCCGCAGTGTCGCGCCGACCGCTTCCCGGCGGTCGGCCAGCGCGGTCAGCCGCTCTCCGCTGTCGGCGTCGATCCGCTTGCTTTCCACCTTGAGCCTGCCCATCTCGGTGATACAGGCCGAAACCTCGGCGACGGCACGGGCGGCCGCCCCCAGCGGATTGAGTGACTCGGCGAGCTGGGAAACGGCGCTCCCGAAGACGACCCGGCCATTCTTGGCGGAGACCATTTCTCGGCTCAACTGAGTCAACCTTGCGTCGGGGGCAGATGCGGAATGCCTGCTACATCGACGTCGGGAAGAATGCCGTTACAGCGTTGTTTTGCCATTTCGGAAAGCGGGTCGGTTATTTTCCTCCGCGGCCGATGGCCGGAATGTACCCCCAGGTGTCCGATCCGGCACTCGGCAGCCCGCGGTTCCCCGGGGCACAGTGGGCCCCATGGAGCGGAAGACGATCGAGGTCGACGGCGAACCGATCAGCTACCTGACCGCGGGCGGCGACGGCCCGGCGGTGCTGTTGCTGCACGGGACGTACTGGAGCCGCGTGTGGCTGCCGGTGCTCGACGGCCTCGCGGCGGCGGGACTGCGTCCCCTGGCGGTCGACTTCCCCGGGATGGGCCGCTCGGGAGGTGAGCTGACCCCGGAGACGGCGACGGTCCCGGCCCTGGCCGCGTGGGTGCCACGGTTCGCCGCCGCGGCTGGGCTGTCCGGCCCGGTCGCGGTGGCCGGGCACGACATCGGCGGCGCGGTGGCCCAGCACCTCCTCGCGCGCGGCGGCCTGGAAGTCTCCCGGCTGGCCCTGGTCAACTCGGTCCTGTACGACTCATGGCCGGCACCCCACGTGGCCCGGCTGCTCGCCGCACCGCCGGACCAGGAGAACTTCCTCGCCGCCCGCCGCCAGGCGGCGACGACGGACCTGGCCGGCGCCGCGACCGAGCAGCGGGTGGCCGAGTACGTGGACCCGTGGGCCGAGCCGCGGGCCCGCCGCTCCTGGCTGGCCATGGCACGCGCGGCCGCAAGCCGCTACACGCTCGACCTCGTGCCGGCACTGCAGCGGTCCCCGGTGCCGAAGCTGCTGGTGTGGGGTGAGGACGATCGCTTCGAGAGGGTGACGTTCGCCGAGAAGTTCGCCGCGGAGATGCCGCACACGACGCTGGTGCGCATCCCGGGGGCGGCTCACATTCCGACCGAGAACGCTCCCGGCCGGATCGCTCGCGTGCTCGGCGAGTTCCTCACGGCCGCGTGACCTCCGCCGGGAGCGTTCGCCGCAGGAAGTCCGTGGTCAGCTCCATGCCCGCGCCGCGGCTTCGGGGTGGTGGAACATCGGGGCCACGTGGTTGTGGAAAGCGTGGCCTGCCTCCTCCTGCACGTGGATCTCCGCGCCCGGGTGCGTGGCCACCGCGGCCTCGACCACCGCCACGTCCGAACGCGGGATGTACGGGTCCTGGCCGCCGAAGTGGAACTGGATCGGGCACGTGACCCGGCCGAGGTCCGCGATCGATGCCGCCACCGTCGAGCCGTAGAACGACACCGCCGTGTCCGGGTCGCCCTCGGCCGCCGCCACGAAGGCCAGTGAGCCGCCCAGGCAGAAGCCGAGCACGCCGACGCCGCCCGTCACCGACGGCAGGCTCCGCAGGTGCGCCACGGCGGCCAGGACGTCGGCCAGCCCCTGCGCCGGATCGAACCCGGACGCCACCTTCATCGACGCGGCGACGCCTTCTTCGTCGTGGGTGGACGACCAGCCCGGCGCGATCCGGTGGAACAGCTCCGGAACCACCACCACATACCCGGCCTCGGCGAGGTCCGCGGCGACCGAGCGCAGGTAGTCGTCCAGGCCGAAGATCTCCTGGATCACCACCAGGCCCGGGCCGCGGCCGGACGGCGGGTGCCAGATCGGGAGGGGAACGGTCATCGGTACGTCCTTTCCGCAGTTTCCACCCGGTCACCGTACTGGCTCCGGAGCCGATGGCGGCCTACGTTGAGGATGCCGACCAAGGAGGTCCGATGGCCGAGAAGACCAAGTACGTCCTGGACGAAGCCGATCTCCCGGCCCGGTGGTACAACGTCGTCCCCGACCTGCCCGAGCCGCCACCGCCGCCGCTGCACCCCGGCACCCGCGAGCCCGTCGGCCCGGACGACCTCGCCCCGCTGTTCCCGCAGGCGCTCATCGCGCAGGAGGTGACCGCGGAGCGCTATGTCGACATTCCCGAGGAAGTCCGGGAGGTCTACCGGCTCTGGCGCCCGTCGCCGCTGTTCCGCGCGCGCCGGCTGGAGAAGGCGCTGGGCACCCCGGCCCGGATCTACTACAAGTACGAGGGCGTCAGCCCGGTCGGCTCGCACAAGCCGAACACCGCTGTGCCGCAGGCGTTCTACAACGCGGCCGAAGGCGTCACGCGGCTGACCACCGAGACCGGCGCCGGCCAGTGGGGCAGCGCGCTCGCGTTCGCCTGCGCGCAGTTCGGGCTGGAGTGCGAGGTCTGGCAGGTGCGGGCGTCCTACGACCAGAAGCCCTACCGCAAGCTGATGATGGAGACGTTCGGCGCGACGGTGCACCCGAGCCCGTCCGGGCTGACCGAGTCCGGCAAGGCGATCCTCGCCGAGCACCCGGATTCGACCGGCAGCCTCGGCATCGCGATCAGCGAGGCGGTCGAGCAGGCGGCGCAGGACCCGAACACGCGGTACGCGCTGGGCAGTGTGCTCAACCACGTGCTGCTGCACCAGACGGTCATCGGCGAGGAGGCGCTCAAGCAGTTCGAGCTGGCCGGCGACACCCCGGACGTCCTGGTCGGCTGCACGGGCGGCGGCTCGAACTTCGGCGGGCTCGCGTTCCCGTTCCTGCGCGAGAAGCTGGCCGGCCGGATGAACCCGGTGATCCGCGCGGTCGAGCCGGCCGCGTGCCCGTCGCTGACGCGCGGGAGGTACGCCTACGACTTCGGCGACACGGCCGGGCTGACGCCGTTGCTGAAGATGCACACGCTCGGCCACGGCTTCATCCCCGACCCGATCCACGCGGGCGGCCTGCGCTACCACGGGATGTCCCCGCTCATTTCGCACATCTACGAGCTGGGCCTGATCGAGGCGGTGGCCATCGGCCAGCAGGAGTGCTTCGCGGCGGGCGTGCGGTTCGCGCGTGCGGAGGGCATCATCCCGGCACCGGAGCCGACCCACGCGCTCGCGGCCTGCATCCGGGAAGCGTTGCGCTGCAAGGAAACCGGGGAGGAGAAGGTGATCCTCACGGCGTTGTGCGGCCACGCGCACCTCGACCTGCCCGCCTACGGCGCCTACCTGGCCGGGGACATGGTGGACGACGACCTGTCCGACGCGACCCTGGCCGATTCCCTCGCGACCCTGCCGTAAGGAGCGTCGAGTGGTCGACCGCTGACCGGAGGCGCGCGCGAAGGTCAGAGGACGTCGGGGATTTCGGGGCGGGTCAGTTCCGTGCGGGCCGTGGCGAGGACGACGCGGTCGCGGCCGCCTGCCTTGGCCTCGAAGACCGCGTCGTCGGCTGCCTGCAGGAGGATCGTGTACTCCGTGGCCGTTTCCGGGTAGACCGCCGCACCGATCGAGGCCGTCAGGCCGGCGATCACCTCCGGCTTGCCCGGGCGGATCACCGGGACCGGGACCTCGACGCGGGCGATCGCCGTGCGGATGCGGTCGGCGATGGCCGTGATCTCCGTGGTCGTCGCGCCCGGGAGGAGGACCACGAACTCGTCGCCGCCGAAGCGGCCGACGTAGTCGCCGCCGCGGACCGAGCCCTGGATTGCCGCCGCCACCGCGCGCAGTACCTCGTCGCCCGCCAGGTGGCCGTTGCCGTCGTCGATGGCCTTGAAGTGGTCGATGTCGATCATCAGCACGCCCGCGGTCGAGGACAGCTCCGCGGCGCGGGCCAGCTCGCTGCGGGCCAGCTGGACCCAGAACTCCGGGGCCAGCAGCGCGGTCTTGGAGTCGGTGCGCGCGGCCGCCTGGAACTGCGGCAGCAGCAGGCCGATGTGGAGCGCCACCGGCGTCACCATGAGCACCGGCAGCAGCCACGGCCGGACCGTCATCACCAGCGCGATGCCGCAGCCGACGCCGACCGCGGCCAGCACGATCAGCACGTCGGACGGGTTGCCGAACGCCTGCCGCGGCGGCTTGCCCGGGTTGCTCATCAGGATCGCGAGGATGACCAGCACGTAGTTGAGGCCGAAGTAGACGATCCCGGACGCCAGCAGCGCGGTCATCCCGCCGAAGCCGTCCAGTGACGGCAGGAACGGCGCGAGCCGCCCGGTGCCGGTCCACAGCACGGCGCCCGCGGCGGCGCAGGCGAGGATCACCGTCGCGCCGGAGAACACTTTCCGGTGAATGACACCGCGGCGTTGGTAGACGCGGACCCAGGAATGGGCGTAACTGACGACGATGACCAGCGTGGCGAGCGGCGGGGGCAGCAGGAGCAGCCCGGCGAAGATCCAGATCGACTGCAGGTGCATGTGCGGACGGCCGTCGGCGGCCAGCTCGCGGATGCGCTCGATGCGTTGCGCCGCTTCGAGATGCACGATCTCGCCTGCCAGGATCAGGCCGCACCAGGCCAGCGACTGGGTGGTGACCGGCACCAGCCGCGCCGTCGCGAAGACCACGACCAGCGCCAGTGCGTCGACAATGAGAACGTAGCCGAGCACCGGAGCGGACAGCTTCCACATCGGCCACGTACGGATACCCGATCGTGGAGGTTCTGAGCTGGGCATTCGCCCTCGGGACCCGGACAATCCCACGAAACGCCCTCTTCCCGGAACGGAAACTCTTCGCGGAATTCGTCACTGTAATCGAATGAACGCGGTGTGTCACTAGGCCGGTCAGGCTACGGTCCGGTCACCCACCGTGCCAACCCGTTAGGAACAGGAGAAATCATGACGCACTTCCTGCCCACCGGCACCGCCGTCCCGTCCCGCCGCCGCCGCGCGCAGCGGCCCACCGACTGGACCCGGCAGCTGCCGACCGACTGGACCCGCGCGATCCCCACCGACTGGACCCCGCGGCAGATCCCCACCGACTGGACCGCCCGCGAGATGCCGACCGAGTGGACCCGCCCCGGCGTCGCCGGACCGCTGCCGCAGTGCCCGACCGACTGGACCCCGCGGCAGGCCCCCACCGACTGGACCCCCCGCGAGATGCCGACCGAGTGGACCCGTCCCGGCGTCGCCGGACCGCTGCCACAGTGCCCGACGGACTGGACCGTCCGCGAGATGCCGACGGACTGGACCCCGCGGCAGATCCCGACCGACTGGACGCGGTCCTGACCGGTGCCCGGTGACCGGCGTCGCGACGATGCCGGTCACCGGGAGTCCGGTTGCGCCCGCCGCCACAACACGGTCGCGCCCAGCGCGGCCCCGACGCCGATCGCGCCCGCGGCCGCGACGACACCGTGCGGGGCGAAGCGTTCGGCCGCCAGCCCGGCGAGCACCACGCCCACGCCCTGCGACACCCGGAGCGCGGTCAGCGCGAAGCCGAACGCCTGCGCCCGCTGGGCGTCCGGCGTCAGCTGCACGAACGTCGTGTTCGCGACGAGGTTGTACGCACTGGCCACCCCGCACAGCGTGAACAGCGTCAGCGTCCCTTCGAGGTTCGGCCGCAGCGCGCAGCCCAGCAGCGCCGCGCACGCCAGCACGGCCAGCGGGCCGAGCAGCCGCGCCCGCCGGGACGGCGGGATCCGCGACAGCGCGGCCATCCCGAGGACGTTGCCCAGCGCGAACGTCCCGAGCAGCAGGCCGACCACGACCGCGCCGCCGCCCAGTTCGGCGGCGTACGGCGCGGCGATCGCCTCGCCGGCGATGTAGATCCCGGACACGCACCCGAGTGCGACCAGCGCGAGCCGCCGCCGGTCGCCGACGACCACCGTCCAGCCCGCGCGCACGTGCTGCCACCAGCGGATCCCGGGGTCGGCGCGCGGCGGCCGCGGCCGCACCCCGCCGAACAGGAACGCCGCCGACACCGCGAAACTGGCCGCGTCCGCGAGTAGGGCGCCGCCGGTGCCGGTGACCGCCACGAGCAGCCCGCCCAGCGCGAACCCGGCGACCTGTCCCGCCTGCACGAGCATCATCAGCAGGCCCATCCCCGGCACGAACGTCTCGCCGGGCAGCACCTGCGGCAGCAGCGCGGCCCGCGCCGAGTTCCACACCGGGTTGACCAGCTGGACGCCGACCAGCAGGGCCGCCACCGCGAGCAGCGGGAGGCCGGGCAGCGCCATGACGGCCACCGCGGCCGCGCGCAGGACGTCGGCGGCGATCATCACCGTCCGCGGCGGGTGCCGGTCGGCCAGCCCCGACAGCAGCGGCCCGCCGACGAGGTCGGGCAGGAACGTCAGCGCGTACGTCAGCGCGGCCCAGCCCGCCGAGTTCGTGCGGTCGTACACCAGGATCGACAGCGCGACCCTGGCCAGCTGGTCACCGGTGACCGTGACCAGCTGCGCCGAGAACAGCGCGCGGAACTCCGTCACCGCGAGGACGTCGCGGAAGCCGACTGCCCGTGCCGTCATGGGCACTCACGGTACCGGCGCGGACGCCCACCGTGAACGGCCGTTCGGAGGTGCTTTACTCGGTGCCGCAGGTGATTTTCGGCTGCGGGTTGTAGTGGACCGTCCGGGTCGAGCGGCTGATCTCGCGGCCGGTCGCGGCGTCCTTGATCACGCGGGTGTCGGTCGTGGTGAACCCGGGCGCGCCGTTCGAGGCGTGGCAGTTCTCCGCCGGGCCCGGTTTTGCCTGCGGTTCGGTCTGGTTGACCTGGGCGCCGGGGATCGACTCGACGGTGTAGCGCTTGGTGCCCCACAGCTTCACGGTGATCGACGACGGCGTCCAGATGGTCTGGATCGCGATGCCGGTCGGCGAGTCGTTGGTGAACTTGAGGTCGATGACGCTGGCGCCGTCCGGGTTCTGGAACACCGTCGCCTCGCGCGCGGCGGGGTAGCGGCTGATGTAGTAGCTGTGTTCCTTGTGGCCGGCGTCCTTCATGCCCGCGAAGTACGCCGCGTTGTACAGCGTGGTCGCGAACTGCGAGATGCCGCCGCCGACCTCGCGGCCGGGCGCGCCCTCCTTGATCACGCCTGCCTCGACGTATCCCTGCGCCTTGCCGCGCGGGCCGGTGAACCCGTTGAGGCTGAACGTTTCCCCGGGCTTGACGATCGCGCCGTTGACCTTCTGCGCGACGACGCGGATGTTGACGCCGGACTCGGGTGCGAAGCCGCCGGTGGTGAACTCGCCGACGACCTCCTTGATGCCCAGCTGGTTCGCCTGCTCGGTGGTGACCTTCGCCGGGCTGTCCTTGTAGATCGCGGGCACCTCGCGGCCGTCGGTCTTCTTCAGCACGTCGGGCAGCGGCTTGAGGCTGGGGTCCCAGTCGATGGTCCGGCCGTCGGTGGACGGGTCGACCGCGGGCTTGCCGCCTTCGAAGACGACGGTCGCGTCCTTGCCCTCCTTCTCGGTGGACTTCAGCTGCGGACCGGCGGATTCGGCGATCTTGGCGTTGTCGATCTTCGGGGTCAGCCCGCCGCCCTCGGCGGGCTCGAAGGTGATGGCCGCGGCGATCGCCTCCGGCGGCACGGTGGCGTTCTTGCCCTCGCCCTTGACCAGCAGCGGGCCGGAGACGGCGGGCCGCGCGAACCCGTCCAGCGCGGCCCGGACGCCCTCGGGCGTGGTGCGCACCGGCGTGCTGGTCACCGGCAGCGCCAGGGTCTGCCCGTGCGCCCAGTTCGCGAGGACGGCGGCGGTCGCGCCAGGGACGTCGAGCTTCTGCCCGGCCTTCGGTGGCACGGCGACCGGGTTCGCGCCCTCGAACTTCACGGTGCCCTCGACCGGATCGCGGTCGACCTGGCCGCGCAGCGCGTCGAGTGCGGCGGCGAGCTTGGCGTCCTCGGCGTGGCTGACGACGCCGACCTCGCGGCTGGAGAACAGCGAAGCCAGGCGCGTGAACGGGTTCAGCGGCTGCTCGCCTGCCTGGTCGAGGGTCTGGGCCCAGTCCAGGTGCAGCCCGGCGAGCGTCGGGGAGAGCGAGCCCTGGACGTCGCCCGCGGTGACGGCCAGCGGCCGCGTGAGCCGCGGCTCGATCCGGCCGCGCAGCTCCTGCTCGGCGGCGTCGCGGTCCATGCCGCCGACGTCGACACCGGCCACGGTCACCCCGCGCGGGACGCTGCCCTGGCTGACCAGCAGGTCGACGCCGTAGATCGCGACGAGCAGGCCGAAGACGCCGCCCGCGATCCAGCCCGCCGTGCGCAGGTTCCGCCGCTTCGGGGGTGTGCCCGCCGGATCCGGTTCGGGCCGGACGACCGGCAGGACGTCCGTCTGCTCACCGTGTGACTCGGGCCAGCGCGGTTCGTACGGCAACTCTCCACCCCTTCAACGCGGCGCCGGGTCGCGCCGGTGACGGGGCCCAGCGTACGGGGCACCCGGACAAGCCGGATCACTCGCCCTAACGGGGGAGGAACCGGTCACGGATCGGTGAAGCTCACCCCGCGTCGGGCTCCGGATTGTGGCCCGCGCGGGCCAGGAAGCCGAAGTCGCAGCCTTCGTCGGCCTGGGTGATGTGTTCGCTGTAGAGCGCGCCATACCCACGCTCGAACCGCGGCGCCGGCGGTGTCCACTCCGCACGCCGCCGCGCCAGCTCCGCATCGGACACCTCCAGCCGCAGGGTCCGCGACGGCACGTCCAGCGTGATCAGGTCGCCGTCGCGGACCAGCGCCAGCGGGCCGCCCACATGCGACTCGGGGGCCACGTGCAGCACGCACGCGCCGTAGCTCGTGCCGCTCATCCGCGCGTCGGAGATCCGGACCATGTCGCGGACACCCTGTTCGAGCAGGTGCGCGGGGATCGGCAGCATCCCGTACTCCGGCATGCCGGGGCCGCCGAGCGGGCCGGAACCACGCAGCACCAGGACCGAGTCCGCGGTGATCGCCGGATTCTCGATACGCTTCTTCAGGTCCGCGTAGTTGTCGAACACCACCGCCGGGCCGGTGTGGGTGAGCAGGTGCGGCTCGGCGGCGAGGTGCTTGATCACCGCGCCCGACGGCGCCAGGTTTCCGTGCAGGACCGCCACCCCGCCCTCGGCGGCGACCGGGTTGCCGCGCGGCCGGATGACGTCGTCGTTGTGCACGCGTGCCTGCGCGAGGTTCTCGCCCAGCGTGCGGCCGGTGACGGTGAGCCGCTCCGGGTGGAGCAGGTCGGTCAGCCGGGAGAGCAGGCCGGGCAGGCCGCCCGCGTAGTAGAAGTCCTCCATCAGCCAGTCGCCGCCGGGCCGGATGTTCGCCAGCACCGGGACGCGCCGGGCGATCGTGTCGAAGTCGGCGAGGGACACCGGGATGCCGCTGCGGCCCGCCATCGCGATCAGGTGGATCACGGCGTTGGTCGAGCCGCCGAGGGCGAGCACGGTGGTGATCGCGTCTTCGTACGCGCGCTTGTCCAGCACCTGCGTGATGGTGAGGTCCTCCCACACCATGCCGACGATCCGCGCGCCGCTCGCCGCGGCCATCCGGTGGTGGGCCGAGTCGACCGCGGGGATCGACGCGGCGCCCGGCAGGGTCAGGCCGAGCACTTCGGCGGCCGAGGTCATGGTCGAGGCCGTCCCCATCGTCATGCAGTGCCCCGGGGAGCGGGCCAGCCCGCGTTCCAGTTCGGACAGCTCCGCGTCGCCGATCAGCCCGGCCCGCCGGTCGTCCCAGTACTTCCACATGTCGGTGCCGCTGCCGAGGACCTCGTCGCGCCAGTGCCCGCGCAGCATCGGCCCGGCCGGGACGAAGATCGCGGGCAGGCCGGCGCTGGCCGCGCCCATCAGCAGCGCCGGGGTGGTCTTGTCACAGCCACCCATCAGGACCGCGCCGTCGATCGGGTAGGACCGCAGGATCTCCTCGGTCTCCATGGCCAGCAGGTTGCGGTAGAGCATCGGCGTCGGCTTCTGGTAGGTCTCCGACAGCGTCGCGACGGGGAACTCCAGCGGGAAGCCGCCCGCCTGCCACACGCCGCGCTTGACCTGCTCGGCGCGTTCGCGCAGGTGCATGTGGCACGGATTGATGTCCGACCACGTGTTGAGAATGCCGATGACGGGCTTGCCGAGGTGCTCTTCGGGGTTGTAGCCGAGCTGGCGGCTGCGGGCGCGGTGGCTGAAGTTGCGCAGTTCGCCGCCGCCGTACCACCGGTGGCTGCGAAGCTCCTCGGGTCGCTTCATGGAATCCAGTATGGCATCTGATATATGATCTGCGGGGCCTGGTTCAATGGGCTCCGAGCCCGACCGAGGAGCACGCCATGACCGGGACGTTCAGCCTGCCCGCCTCGCGGACCGAAGTGGTCCTGGAGGAGATCCGCCGCGGCATCCTGACCCGCGAGCTGCTGCCCGGCCAGCCGCTGGTCGAAGCGGAGCTGGCCGCGCGGCTCGGCGTGTCGAAGACGCCGGTGCGCGAGGCGCTCAAGGTGCTGTCCAACTCCGGCCTGGTGACGTTCAGCCCGTACAAGGGCGCTTCGGTGGTGAAGGTCGACGCCGAGCTGGCGAAGTCGGTCTACGACGTGCGGATGGTCCTCGAACCGGAGGCGGTCCGGCGGACGGTCGAGCAGCGTGACCCGGCCCTGCTCGACGACGCGACGGAGGCGCTCAAGGAGGCGGCCACCGCGATCGCGGACAAGGACCAGGCCGCGCTGAGCCTGCTCAACCGCCGGTTCCACCGCGCCCTCTACCGCGGCTGCGGCAACCCGCTGATGATCAGCATCCTCGACGACCTCAAGGACCGCGCGGCGCTGATCAGCGTCGTCGGCTGGGAGGCCAGCCCCAGCTGGAAGAAGGAGCAGGCCGAGCACAAGGCGGTGCTCGCCGCGGCGAAGAAGGGCGACGCCGAGGGCGCCGCGGCGCTGCTCAAGGAGCACATCGGCGGGTTCCTCGACCGGGTGCTGCAGGCCATCGGATGAAGCTGCTGCTGATCTCCGACACGCACCTGCCCGCCCGGGCGCGCGAGCTGCCGGCGCAGGTGTGGGCGGAGGTCGCGGCCGCCGACGTCGTCGTGCACGCCGGCGACTGGGTCGACGTCGCCCTGCTCGACGAGCTGGAGGCGCGCAGCAAGCGGCTGATCGGCGTGTACGGCAACAACGACGGCCCGCCGCTGCGGGCGCGGCTGCCGGAGATCGCGCGGGCGGAGCTGGACGGCGTCCGGCTGGCCGTGATCCACGAAACCGGCGCCAAGCAGGGCCGCGAGCGGCGGTGCGACACACAGTTCCCGGACACCGACGTGCTCGTCTTCGGGCACAGCCACATCCCGTGGGACACGGTCACCCCGGCCGGGCTGCGGCTGCTCAACCCGGGTTCGCCGACCGACCGCCGCCGTCAGCCGTACTGCACGTACCAGACGTGCCGGATCGAAAACGGCACGCTGACCGGCGTCGAGCTGCATCGACTGCCCCCGAGGGGGTAGACAGGTCCCATGGATCCGGCATGGGCGTTGCGGGAGATCGCGTTCCAGCTCGAACGCGCGGGGGAGCCGACCTACCGCGTGCGGGCGTTCCGGAACGCGGCCGCGACCGTCGACAAGACCGGTGCCGAGCAGCTGGCCCGGCTGGCCGAGAACGGCACGCTGACGTCGTTGCCCGGCATCGGGAAGGCCACCGCCGGGGTCATCGAGGACGTGCTGGCCGGGCGCGAACCGGCGTACCGGGGCAAGCTCGTCGAGAAGAAGCTGCCGGACGGCGAGCCGCTGCGGTCGGCGCTCAAGGGTGATTGCCACACCCATTCGGACTGGTCGGACGGCGGCAGCCCGATCGGCGAGATGGCCGTCGCGGGCCGGGACGTCGGGCACGAGTGGATGGTGCTGACCGACCACTCGCCGCGGCTGACCGTGGCGAACGGGCTGTCGCCGGACCGGCTGCGGACGCAGATGCAGATCGTCGCCAAGGCCAACGAGCTGATGGCGCCGTTCCGGCTGCTGCACGGCATCGAGGTCGA
The DNA here is from genome assembly GCF_040064235.1 of Amycolatopsis melonis. Lineage (NCBI taxonomy): Bacteria > Bacillati > Actinomycetota > Actinomycetes > Pseudonocardiales > Pseudonocardiaceae > Amycolatopsis > Amycolatopsis melonis. The sequence goes on along the minus strand of NZ_JBDZYD010000015.1, from coordinate 93,542 downwards.
CATCCTCGACGACGGCTCCCTCGACCAGGAGGAGGAACTGCTGGGGCAGCTGGACTTCGTGGTCGCGAGCGTGCACTCGAAGCTGCGGATGCCCGCGCGCGACATGACCCGCCGGATGCTCGCCGCGGTCCGCAACCCGCACGTGCGCGTCCTGGGCCACTGCACCGGGCGGCTGGTCGTCGGGCGCGGCCGCCCGGAGTCGGAGTTCGACGCCGAAAAGGTGTTCACGGCGTGCCGCGAGAGCGGCGTGGCGGTGGAGATCAACTCGCGCCCGGAACGGCTGGACCCGCCGATGCGGCTGCTGCGGCTGGCCGCGGAGATCGGCTGCGAGTTCGCCATCGACAGCGACGCGCACGCGCCCGGCCAGCTGGACTGGCTGGGCTACGGCTGCGAGCGCGCGATCGAGGCGGGCATCGGGCCGGAGCGGATCATCAACACGCGCACGGCCGACGAGCTGCTCAGCCGCTGATCTCGATGACCGGGTGCCGGGCCGGGTCGAGCCAGCGCAGGATCGCCGCGAGGTCCGCGCCGGGGATCGCGACGCAGCCCGCGGTCGGCTGCCCGTTGGTGACGTGCAGGAAGAACGCCGAGCCCGCGCCCGGCACGACTGGCGTGCGGTTGTAGTCGATGACGACGGCGTGTGCGTAGACCGGGCCCGCCTCGCCGAGGTTCTCGCCGGCGGCCTCGTCGAACGGGCACGTGCCGGGCGCGCACGAGTAGTGCGTGTTGTAGTACGGGGACCGCACGTCGGAGACCCACCAGTCCGAGGTGGTGACCGTGCGGTAGGGCAGCCGCGTCCGCGCCGGTTCGGTGCCGAACGCCTCGGTCAGCGGCCAGACCCCCGCCGGGGTGCGGGACGTCGACTCGCTCGCCTGCCCGACGCCGTTCTTCCCGACGTACGCGGGGATCGGGCCGTGCGCGCGGATCCAGCCGGCGCCGGTGCGCTCCCAGGTGGTGAGGACGGCGGTGGCCGCGCCCGCCCGGTCGGCGACCACGCGGACCACCTGGCCCGCGGACGGCGTGGCGCCGGATGCTTTCCTGGGCATGCCGGAAAGCGTAACGGCGCCACGCGCGGCGCGGGTGGTTTCAGTTGATCGTGGTTTCAGTTGATCGTGTACGAGTCTCCGTACACCTTCCACTTCAGCGGGGTGTGCAGGTCGAAGTTGCCCTCGTTGAGGAACTTCAGCTGCTCGGTGTCGACGCGCGAGGTGTCGGCGTGCGCCTCTTCCTTCTTCATGACGACCTTGCGGGCGTCGAGGAACGCCTTGAGGTAGGTCGTTTCGTTGCCGCCCTGTGCCGGGGTCTTCGCCTTCTGCATCGCCGTCCGGCGGATGCCGCCGAAGCTGTCGGTGCTGGTGCCGGGGCCGTGCATGACGATGGCGTCGTAGTAGATGAACTGGCCGAGCGTGCTCAGGCCGTCGGACTTGCCCTGGTTCACGGCCGGGTTGAAGTAGACGCGGTCGCGCTCGTTGTTCTGCGCCGTCTGGAACGCGCTGGTCGCCGCGGCCTGCTTCCAGGCGTTGACGAACGGCGTGCCGAGGCCGGCGTGCGAGTCGGTGCCGTTCACCTTGCGCAGCGCGGGAAGGAACTTCGCCAGCGGGTTGTCCGGCACGGCGTCGGTGTAGGCCTCGACCAGTTCGAGCATGTCCCCGGTGCCGGAACAGAACCCGATGATGCCCGCGGTGTAGCCGCGGCCGTCGCCGATGTCCTCGATGTACTTGTACTGCGCCTTCCAGTCCAGCGACGAGTTTTCCGCGCTGGACACGAGCTTCATCGCGATTTCCTTCTTGGCCGGGGCCGCCAGGTCCCCGGTGGCGCGCACGGACGCGCTCAGCGGCGCGGGTGCGGCGGCGGAGAAGGCGGGGGTGCCGATCGCGAGGGCGGCGACCGCGGCCGCGCCGAGGAGAACCGGCCGCAACTTCTTGCTCATGGGGAGACCCTTCCCGTACGCCATGGAAGTCCACGGCGGGTTTTCGGTGGTGTGGGTGGAGCTGCGGCGTAGCGACACGGTAGCGAAGGGTCAGCAAGCTCGGCAAGAGGCGAAAAGCGTTCAGGTCCGTGAACGGTCCAGACCACCGCGATGAGTCCGGAAAGGACGTTGCCTTGGGCCGGGGCGGCGGATGTAGTGAATTCCGGGGCTGGGCCCGGCGCAGCGTGCGGTCAGCGGATGCCCGCGAAGAGGCGGATGACGTCCGGCAGCACGCTCACCGGGATCGTCGGGTCGATCGCGCGCTGCACGCCGAGCCCGATGCCCAGGCTGAGTAGCGCCGTCGCGGCGTCGTCGGCAGGCATCGGCAGCGTGATCCCGAACCGCTCGGCGTACCCGGTGAGCAGGCCCGCGATGGCGTCGCGGATGGCCTTGTCGCGGTCCGCCAGCTCGGCGCGCACGTGCGGGTTGCGCCGGGCGTTCGTGGCGAACTCGACCTCCAGTGCCGTCCAGGCCTCGTCGCCGATGCTGCGCTCGGCCCACGTCTGGAACGCCGCGAGCAGCCCGTCGATCCCGTCCGCGCCCTCGAGTGCCTGCGCCACCAGCGCGACCTGCTCGTCGTGGATGCGGTCGAGCACGGCAAGGCACAGCTCGTCCTTGTTGCGGAAGTTCGAGTACACCGCGCCCTTCGAGTACCCGGCCTCGTCCGCGACCTTCTCCAGCGAGGTCACCGAGTAGCCGTCGCGCAGGAACAGCTGCTTGGCGGTCTCGACGAGCTGTTCGCGCGTGCGCGCCTGGCTTTCCGCGCGGGTGAGTCGGGCCATGGGGCAACTCTAGCGACCCCGGAGATTGGGGTACCGATGGTATTCGAATACTGTTAGTCTCCGAGAATGGAACAACGCCACTTCGCGGTCCTCGTCATCGGTGCCGGGGCGTCGGGGCTGGGTGCCGCCATCCGGCTCAGCCAGTCCGGCGTCGACGACCTCGCCGTGCTGGAGAAGGCGGGCACACTCGGCGGGACCTGGCGCGACAACACCTATCCCGGCTGCGCCTGCGACGTCCCGTCCGCGCTGTACTCGTACTCCTTCGCGCCCAACCCGCAGTGGTCGCGGGCGTTCGCCGGCCAGGCCGAGATCCGGGCCTACCTGCAGGACACGGCCGAGCGCTTCGGCGTCACCGGCAAGATCCGGTATGGCGTCGAGGTGACGCGTGCGCAGTGGAACGCCGGGGAGTCCCGGTGGGAGCTGGAGACGTCGCAGGGGCCCTACTCCGCCCGGATCCTCGTCGCGGGCACCGGGCCGTGGCACGAGCCGAAGATCCCGGATCTGCCCGGGCTGAAGGACTTTCCCGGCGAGGTCTTCCACTCCTCGCGCTGGAACCACGGCTACGACCTGACCGGCAAGCGCGTCGCGGTGGTCGGCACCGGCGCGTCCGCGGTGCAGTTCGTCCCCGAGATCGTGCCGCGCGTCGGCCGCCTGCACCTGTTCCAGCGCACCGCGCAGTGGGTGCTGCCGAAGCCGGACCACCCCGTCCCGGGCGTCGAACGGTTCCTGCTCCGGCGGTTCCCGGCCCTGCAGCGGGCGTTGCGCAGCGCGGAATACGGCGCGATGGAGACGCTCGGCTTCGGCTTCCGGCATCCGTGGCTGCTGCGGCAGGTGCAGAAGATCGGCCTGGCACACCTGCGCCTGGCGGTCCGGGATCCCGCGCTGCGGGCGGCGTTGACGCCGGACTACACACTCGGCTGCAAGCGCCTGCTGATGTCGAATACGTACTACCGCTCCCTTACGGCGTCCACTGTGGACGTTCATCCGACCGCGGTGCGGGCGGTCGAAGGCCATCGCGTGCTCGGCGCCGACGGGACGTCGGCCGAGGTCGACGCGATCATCTTCGGCACCGGCTTCCACATCCTCGACATGCCGGTGTCGGCGCGCGTGTTCGACGCCGACGGCCGCAGCCTCGACGACCACTGGCAGGGCAGCCCGCAGGCCTACCTCGGCACGACGGTCGCCGGCTTCCCCAACCTCTACCTGCTGCTCGGCCCGAGCCTCGGCACCGGGCACAGCTCGGCGTTCATGATCCTGGAGGCACAGCTGCGGCACACCGTCGCCGCGGTGACCCGCACCCTGCGTTCGGGCTGGGCGTCGCTGTCGGTCCGGCCCGAGGTCCAGGCGGCGTTCAACGCCGAGGTCCAGGCGGCCCTGCCGGGCACGGTCTACCAGTCCGGCGGCTGCTCCAGCTACTACACCGACGGCAACGGCCGCAACAGTTTCAGCTGGCCGTTCTCCACCGGGCGGCTGCGGGCGCAGGTGGGGTCCTTCGCCGAAGCCGACTACGAGATCGGGAGGGTGCATGCGCACCGGTGACCGCTACCCGGCGATCGGCGTGCGCGGCGCGGTCGTCGCCGTCACCGGCGGCGCGCGCGGCATCGGCCGTGCCACGGCCGCCGAGTTCGCCGCGCGGGGCGCGACGGTCTGCGTCGGCGACCTCGACCACGCCCCCGCCGGGCAGGTGCCCGGCGTGCACGCGTTCCCGCTCGACGTCACCGTCCGCGCGTCCTTCGACGCGTTCACCGCGGCGGTGACCGAGCGGTTCGGGCGGATCGACGTCCTGGTCAACAACGCGGGCGTGATGCCGCTCGGCGACTTCCTCGAAGAGCCGGACGCGGTCGGGCGGACCACCCTGGAGGTCAACGTGCAGGGCCTGGTCCACGGCCTGCGGTCGGTGCTGCCGGGGATGATCGGCCGCGGCCGCGGGCACGTCGTCAACGTCGCGTCGATGGCGGGCAAGATCCCGCTGCCGGGCATGGCGGTGTACAACGCGAGCAAGTTCGCCGCGGTCGGCCTGACGGCGGCGGTGCGGCGCGAGTACGCGGCGACCGGGGTGAGCGTCAGCGCGGTCCTGCCCGGCGCGGTCCGCACGGAGCTGGCCTCCGGCGTCCGGCTGGGCGGCGCACTGCCCACAGTGGACCCCGAGGACGTCGCCCGCGCCATCGCCGGCACACTGCGCACCCGCCGCGCGGAAACGGCGGTGCCGCGCTGGCTCGCCGGCTGGGACCTGCTCGCGGCGGTGACGCCGGAGCCGGTGCTGACGTTCGCGCGCCGCCTGCTCGGCGACGACCGGGCACTGCGGGAGCTGGACCCGGTGGCCCGTGCGGCCTACGTCAGGCGGATTTCGGCGCAGGTCAAGTGATTCAGAGCGTCGCGAACCGCAGGCCTGCCTTGGTAAGCCGGTCGACGAGCGCGCCACCCATCGCCGTCGCCGGGGTCACCTGGCCCGCCGTCTCCGGCAGGTCGTCCAGCGCCAGGCAGAGTGCCGACTCCGCCAGCATCTTCGCCGTCTCGTCGTAGCCCGGGTCGCCGCCGGACACCTCCGTCACCACGCGCGAGCCACCGCCCTCGCCGACGAACCGCACCGAGAACCACGACCGGGCGCGCCGCTGCGGGCTCGGGCCGTTGCCGGGCGCCAGCAGCCGGGACAGCCCGCGCCGGGCCGGCGGCACCTGCGCCGCCGCGAACAGCGCGCCGAGCCCGAGCGCGCCGCCCGCCAGCACCGGCAGGTGCTTCACCGCGGCGAAGTGCCGGTAGGTGAAGTCCGGGCCGTAGCGCTCCGACGCGGCGGCCGACCGGCGGACGACCTCGGGGTCGATCGTCGGCAGCGGCACCGCCCACCAGCCCGCCCCGGCAACGCGGTGCGGGCGGCCGAGCGGCGCCCTCGTGAACCGTCCGGCGGGCCGCGGCTCGGCCGCCGCGCGCTCGCGGGCCACGCGGGCACCGGCCGGCAGCCGCGACAGGATCGTCAGGACGCTGAGGAACGTGCCGCCCGAAGGCATCCCGCTGGCCCGGACATAGCCGTCCACCTGCAGCGGCACGCCTTCGGGCAGCTGCTGCACGGTGAACCACACGCCGAGGTCGTGCGGGATCGAGTCGAACCCGCACGCGTGCACCAGCCGCGCGCCGGTCTCGCGGGCACGCCGGTCGTGCGCGAGGTACATCCGGTCGACGAACTCGGACTCGCCGGTGAGGTCGACGTAGTCGGTGCCCGCCTCGGCGCACGCGGCGACCAGCGGCTCGCCCTGCGTCAGGTACGGGCCGACGGTGGTGATCACGACCTTCGTGGCTTCCGCGACCGCCCGCAGCGAAGCCGGGTCGCCGGAGTCGGCGACGAGCAGGTCGAGCGTGCCGAGCCGGTCGTCGATCGCCGCCAGCCGCGCCCGGACGGCTTCGAGCTTGCCGCGGTTGCGCCCGGCCAGCGCCCAGCGCAGGCCCGCGGGCGCGTGCTGCGCCAGGTACTCGGCGGTCAGGCCGCCGGTGAACCCGGTGGCGCCGAACAGGACCACGTCATAGGTGCGCATGTCGCTCAGGTTACCCGCCGGTCACATCCCGTGCCGGGTGTGGCTACCGGCGGGTACAGTCCCCCTCGACGGCGAGGAGGCACCCGTGACCGAACGCTTCGGCAGCTACCAGAACGAGCTCTACCTGCAGGGACTCGGTGGTCAGCTGCCGCCGTGCTCGACCGACGCGACGAAGCTGGAGTCCTCGGCCCGCGAGATCATGGCGGCCGGGCCGTTCTCCTACGTCGCGGGCGCGGCGGGGTCGGGCGCGACCGCGCGCGCCAACCGCGAGGCGTTCGACCGCTGGCGCATCGTGCCCCGCATGCTGACCGGCGCGACCGACCGCGACCTGGCCACGACGGTGCTCGGCACCCGCCTGCCCGCCCCGGTGGCCGTCGCCCCGGTGGGCGTCCAGTCGATCGTCCACCCGGACGCCGAGCCGGCGACGGCGCGCGCGGCGGCGTCACTGGGCCTGCCGTTCATCCTGTCGACGGCGTCGTCGACGAGCATCGAAGACGTCGCCGCGGCGAATGGCGAGGGTCCGCGCTGGTTCCAGCTGTACTGGCCGGGCGACACGGACGTGTGCGCGAGCCTGCTGGACCGGGCGAAGAAGGCGGGCTACACGGCACTGGTGGTCACGCTGGACACGTGGACCCTGGCGTGGCGGCCGTCCGACCTGGACCAGGCGTACCTGCCGTTCCTGCGCGGCGACGGCTGCGCGGTCCCGTTCACCGACCCGGTGTTCCGCGGCCTGCTGGAGAAGACGCCGGAGGAGGACCCGACGATGGCGATCCTGCGCTGGATCGGCCTGGTGACCGGAACGGACCGCACGTGGGACCAGCTGCCGTTCCTGCGCGAGCACTGGGACGGCCCGATCGTCCTGAAGGGAATCCAGCACGTGGCGGACGCCCGCCGCGCGGCGGAGGCGGGCATGGACGGAATCGTGGTGTCCAACCACGGAGGCCGCCAGGTGGACGGCGCAATCGGGGCACTGGAGGCGTTGCCGGGCATCGTGTCGGCGGTGGGCGACCGCATGGAGGTGCTGTTCGACTCGGGCATCCGCACGGGAGCGGACGTCCTCAAGGCCCTGGCCCTCGGAGCCCGCGCGGTACTGGTGGGACGCCCGTGGGTGTACGGCCTGGCCCACGCGGGCGAGGAAGGCGTCCGGCACGTGCTGCGCAGCCTGCTGGCGGACTTCGACCTGACGATGGGGTTGTCCGGGCACCGCCGCCTGGCCGATCTGGGACCGGAGTCGCTGCAGCGGGCGTGAGGTAACGAATCGGAATTTCCGTGCTGGGCGTCGCCGGCCTCGCGCTGATCGCCGTCGCGGTGCTCACCGGCCGGGCCAAGGCGGCGCCGCAGCCGCAGCAGCCCGTCCAGGGCCAGCCGCCGCAGCAGCCCGGCCAGAGCTGAGCCCCAGCGCCCCAAGGTGGCCTTGGGGCGCTCGGGCCGCCCCGGAGGTGCGCCCGGTCACGCAAGCCGGATATTCGGGAGCCCGGTTCGTCACGCACGGCTATCCTTGGTCCGAGAATGTCCACGCCATCCCCCTTCGCCGCGCTGCGTGCGCGCCTGCCCGAGCTGATGCCGCGCGACGAGCTGCGGCTGCGCCGGCGGCTCGACGGTGCCCGCAAGGCCCGCAACCGCGATGCCGTCCTGCAGCAGATCGCCGCCGACATCGACGCCGCCGAGCTGCGGGTGCAGGCGCGGCGTGCCAGCGTGCCCAAGATCGACTATCCCGAAGAGCTGCCGGTCAGCAAGCTCAAGGACGAGATCGCGGCCGCCATCGAACGGCACCAGGTCGTCATCGTCGCGGGGGAGACCGGGTCGGGCAAGACCACGCAGCTGCCGAAGATCTGCCTCGAACTCGGCCGCGGCATCCGCGGCCAGATCGGGCACACCCAGCCGCGGCGGCTGGCTGCCCGCACCGTCGCCGACCGGATCGCCAGTGAACTGAAGACCGAGCTGGGCGAGACCGTCGGCTACAAGGTGCGGTTCACCGACCAGTCCGGCCAGGACACGCTGGTCAAGCTGATGACCGACGGCATCCTGCTCGCCGAGATCCAGACCGACCGCTCGCTGCGCCAGTACGACACGCTGATCATCGACGAGGCCCACGAGCGCAGCCTCAACATCGACTTCATCCTCGGCTACCTCAAGCAGCTGCTGCCGCGCCGCCCCGACCTCAAGGTCATCATCACCTCGGCGACGATCGACCCGGAACGCTTCTCGAAGCACTTCGACGACGCGCCGATCGTCGAGGTCTCCGGCCGGACCTACCCGGTCGAGGTGCGCTACCGCCCGCTCGTCGACCCCGACGATCCCGATGGCGACGACGAGCGCGACCAGACCCAGGGCATCCTCGACGCCGTCGAGGAGCTGTGCGCCGAAGGACCCGGCGACATCCTCGTCTTCCTTTCCGGCGAACGCGAAATCCGCGACACCGCCGACGCGCTCAACCGCGCCGACCTGCGCAACACCGAGGTCCTGCCGCTGTACGCGCGGCTGTCGGCGGCCGACCAGCAACGCGTGTTCCAGCGGCACACCGGGCGCCGCGTGGTGCTCGCGACGAACGTCGCCGAGACGTCGCTGACCGTGCCGGGCATCAAGTACGTCGTCGACCCGGGCACGGCGCGGATCTCCCGCTACAGCCACCGCACCAAGGTGCAGCGGCTGCCGATCGAACCGGTGTCGCAGGCGTCGGCGAACCAGCGCAAGGGCCGCTGCGGCCGCACGTCCGACGGCATCTGCATCCGGCTCTATTCCGAAGAGGACTTCGAAAGCCGCCCCGAGTTCACCGATCCGGAGATCCTGCGGACCAACCTCGCGTCGGTCATCCTGCAGATGACCTCGCTCGGCCTCGGCGACATCGCGGCGTTCCCGTTCGTCGAGCCGCCCGACCGCCGCCAGGTCAGCGACGGCATCGGCCTGCTCCAGGAGCTGGGCGCGTTCGCCAGCACCGGGTCCGACCGCAGCGTGACCGACCGCAGCCTGACCGACGTTGGCCGCAAGCTCGCGCAGCTGCCGGTCGACCCGCGGATGGGCCGGATGGTCCTGGAGGCGGCGAAGAACGGCTGCGTCCGCGAAGTCATGATCATCGCCGCCGCACTGTCCATTCAGGACCCACGCGAGCGGCCCGCGGACAAGCAGCAGGCGGCGGACGCCCAGCACGCGCGGTTCGCCGACCCGACGTCGGACTTCCTCGCCTACCTGAACCTGTGGGAGTACGTCGCCGAGCAGCAGAAGGCGTTGTCCGGCAACCAGTTCCGCCGGATGTGCCGCACCGAGTACCTGAACTACCTGCGGCTGCGCGAATGGCAGGACATCTTCAGCCAGCTGCGCCAGCTGGCGAAACCGCTCGGCATCTCGCTGAACACGACACCGGCCGACCCGCAGCGCGTGCACACGTCGCTGATCGTCGGGCTGCTGTCGCACATCGGGCTCAAGGACCCGGCGAAGGGCGACTACCTGGGCGCGCGCGGCGCCCGGTTCGGCATCTTCCCCGGCTCGGCGCTGTTCAAGAAGCAGCCGCGCTGGGTGATGTCGGCCGAGCTGGTCGAGACGTCGCGGCTGTGGGCGCGGGTCAACGCCCGCATCGAGCCCGAGTGGGTCGAGCCGCTGGCCCAGCACGTCGTCAAGCGCAGTTATTCCGAACCGCACTGGGAACGCAAGCAGGGTGCGGTGATGGCGACGGAGAAGGTGACGCTCTACGGCGTCCCGCTGGTCGCCGACCGCCGCGTCAACTACGGCCGGATCGACCAGGAGCTGTCGCGCGCGCTGTTCATCCGGCACGCGCTGGTCGAGGGGGACTGGCAGACCCGGCACAAGTTCTTCGCCGAGAACCGGGCGCTGCTGGAAGAGGTCGAGGACCTGGAAAACCGGGCCCGGCGGCGCGACATCCTGGTCGACGACCAGACGCTGTACGAGTTCTACGACGCCCGCGTCCCGGCGGATGTGGTGTCCGTGCGGCACTTCGACAGCTGGTGGAAGAAGGCGCAGCGCGCGGACCCGGACCTGCTGTCGTTCGAAAAGTCCATGCTCATCAACGAGTCCGCGGGTGGTGTCCTCGAGTCGGACTACCCGGACTCGTGGACCCAGGGCACACAGGTCTTCAAGCTGACCTACCAGTTCGAGCCGGGCGCGGACGCCGACGGCGTCACGATGCACGTCCCGCTGCCGGTGCTGAACCAGGTCACCCCCGACGGGTTCGACTGGCAGGTGCCGGGCCTGCGCGCCGAGCTGGTGACGCAGCTGATCAAGTCGCTGCCGAAGGCGTTGCGCCGCAACTTCGTCCCGGCCCCGGACACCGCCCGTGAAGTCCTTTCGCGAGTGTCCCCTTCGGACGGTCCGCTGCTGGAGGTGCTGGGCCGCGAGCTGCGCGCGCTGCGCGGCGTGACGGTGCCGTACGCGGACTGGGACCTGTCGTCGGTGCCGGAGCACCTGAAGATGACGTTCCGGGTGGTCGACGAGCGCGGCCGGAAGGTGGCCGAGGGCAAGGACATCGAGGCGCTGCAACGCAAGCTGGCTCCGAAGGTCCGCGCGACGATCTCGAAGGCGGCCAACACGCTGGAGAAGGCAGGGCTGACGAAGCCGTCGTTCGGTTCCCTGCCGAAGGTGTTCGAGTCGACGCAGCGCGGCCACGACGTCAAGGCGTACCCGGCACTGGTCGACGAGGGCGCGACGGTGGCGGTCCGGCTGCTGGACACCCCGGCCGAGCAGCGGCACGCGATGTGGGCGGGCACGCGGCGGATGCTGCGGCTGAACCTGAACTCGCCGATGAAGTTCATCACCCGTTCGCTGTCGAACTCGTCGAAGCTGGTGCTCAACCGCAACCCGCACGGCAGCGTCGCGGCGCTGCTGGAGGACTGCGTCGACTGCGCGGTGGACGCCCTGATGACGGCGGCAGGCGGCCCGGCCTGGGACGAAGCGGGCTTCCAGGCGTTGCTGGCCAAGGTCCGCGAAGGCCTGAACCCGGCAATCCTGGACGTCCTGACGGAGGTGGAGAAGATCCTCCGCGCGGCGAACGACGTCGAGGTCCAGCTGACCTCGGCCCGCGGCCCGGCGGAGTCACTGTCGGACATCCGCGCCCAGCTCGACGGCCTGGTCTACCCGGGTTTCGTGACGGCCACGGGCGCTTCACGGCTGCGGCACGTGGTGCGCTACCTGCAAGGGATCTCGCGGAGGCTGGAGAAACTGCCGACCGAGCCGACCCGCGACCTCCAGCGCACGGCGGACATCGCGTGGATCACCGGGGAGTACGCGGACGCACTGGCGACGCTGCCGCCGGGCACGTCGTCACCGGCGTTGAACGAAGTCCGGTGGATGATCGAGGAACTGCGGGTTTCGTTCTTCGCCCAGACGCTGGGAACAGCGCATCCGGTGTCGCTGAAGCGGATCACGAAGGCCATCGACGACGCCCTCGCCTGACGTTATGCGGCGGTGGTGCCGGTATGTCCGGCTTCGAACTTCCGTCGGTTGACCGGGGACGGGCGGGCGTCAAGCCTGGGGCGGCTGGAGACCCTCCTGGGAAAGGACCGTCCGATGTCCTTGGGTGTTTCGTCCGCCAAGCGAAGAATCGCCATTGCCTGCGCTGCGCTTCTGCTGCCGTTCACCGGTGTGCTCGCGCCCGCCGCGTATGCCTCGGCCGGGGGTTCGCCGCCGCCCGTGGATTCCGGGCATGGCAAGCACAAGATCGACGGCGAGCCGCGGCACGACGTTCCCAATCCGCTGCTCAAGGAACGCTTTGCCGAGGAGGAAGAGGAGGACGGCGACGATCCCGCGCTGTCCGCGCTCTGCCAGACCTACATCGGCAAGCCGAACCCCTACCGGCCGCTCGCGCCGAACACCGACGTCATCGACGGGGACACCATCGTCCCGACCGGCAGCCAGACCGGCTGCAGCACTGCCCAGAACGAAACCACCATCGCCGTCAACCCGGAGAACCCGCGCAACATCGTCGCCGGCGCCAACGACTACCGGCTGTACAACACCCGCGAGTCGCGCAACGACTCCGGCGGTTTCGCCTACACCTCGTTCGACGGCGGGCGGACCTGGACGAACGTCCAGCTGCCGCACCTGGACTACCCGACCGGCGCCGCCGCGCCACTGTCCTATATGGACGCCGCCGGGGATCCGGCCGTCGCGTTCGGGCCGCACAACACCGTCTACTACGCGACGCTGGTGTTCAGCCGGGCCGCCGTGCCGGACGACCAGCAGCTCGCCAGCGGGATCGCCGTGTCCGTGTCCCACGACGGTGGGCGCAGCTTCGGCGACCCGGCGATCCTGCACCTCGACGGCGTGACCCCGGCGGGCACGCCGACACCGACGAACATCTTCAACGACAAGGAATGGATTGCCGCCGACCCGGTGACCGGCGAGGTCTACGTAACCTGGACGCAGTTCACCTACGACGCCGACGGCCAGTTCACCGAGTCGCCGATCGTGCTGTCGAAGTCGACCGACTCCGGCCGGACGTGGTCGCCGATGCGCCGCGTTTCGCCGTCGCTGACCGGTTTCCACGGCGGGATCACGCCGTTCGGCAGCGGCTCGAACCCGGTGGTCACCCGCGACGGGACGCTCCAGATCGCCTACGAGACGTCGGTCTGCGCGACGGCCGCGTGCGACCAGCCTGCCGACCACGACGCGGTCGTCGTGGCGACCTCGCGCGACGGCGGCCGGACGTTCCGGCACACGGAGGTGGCGCTCGACTTCGACTTCCCGGTCGACGAAGACGTCGCCAACAACGCGCTGACCGGCGAGAACTTCCGGGTCAACAGCTTCCCGCAGCTGACCTACGACCGGGTCACCGACCACCTGTGGGTGACCTGGGCCGACGACCGCAACGGCGTCTACCGCGACGGCGACTCGGTGAAGACGAACGGCGACGCGTTCCTCAGCGGCTCCGACGGACGGCACGGCTGGTCGGCGCCGGTGAAGATCGGCACGGGCGCCGACGAGGTGTTCCCGGCGGTCGCGGCGCTGGCCGGACGCGTGGTGGTGACGTTCTACACGCGTGCGTACGACCCGGGCGGCATCGGGCTCGACTACGCGTACGCGACCGGCTGGGGCGGCGCCGTGGGCGCGGCACCGATCCGGCGCATCACGACGCAGACGGCGAACCCGCAGGTCCAGTTCGTCTCGACCGGCGCGGTGACGGGCAAGGAACTGCAGGGCGTGTTCATCGGCGACTACACCGCGGCAGCGGTCGGCGCCGACTTCCGGCTCCACCCGTGCTGGACCGACTTCCGCGGCAACCCGGGCCGCACCCTGCCGAACCAGGACGTCGGAACGCAGACCCTGCCGATGTTCCCGTGATGCACGGCCCGTGCCGGCCGGGGGAGCGGCCGGCACGGGTCACTTCGCGTCGGCGTAGCTGTCGACCGCGGCCGTCTGCATCGGGAAGCGGACCGGGCAGGCCGGGCCGAACAGCATTCTCGCCGCCTCCGTCACGCTGTCGGTGATCGCGGCCGACACCTCGCCTGCCAGCTCGGCCGGGGTGTGCACGATGACCTCGTCGTGCTGGAAGAACACCAGGTGAGCCGGGGCCGGGAGGCGCCGGCGGAGCGTCGCGAGCATCACCGCCGTCATGTCGGCCGCGCTCGCCTGGACCACGAAGTTCCGCGTGAAGCGGCCCCAGCCGCGCGAGGCGCGGCGGGCCTTCAGCTCGGCGGCTTCGTCCGAGGCGAGGCCGCCCGTCAGGGCGCGCCACGCCGCCGACGGCGCCGGGGACGTCCGGCCCAGCCGTGACCGGACGCGCTCGCCGCGCTCACCCGCCTGCGCCGCACGCTCCACATAGGACACCGCGTCCGGGAAACGCTGGCGCAGCAGGCCCAGCAGCGGCCCCGCCTCACCGGACGTGCCGCCGTACATGGCCGACAGCATCGCGATCTTCGCGCGGGCACGGTCGTCGCGGTCGTCGTTCGCCGCCGGGACCCAGCGGGCGCCCGAGAACAGCGCCTCACCCAGGCGCGCGTACAGGTCCGTCGCCGCCGCGACGTCGGCCAGGCGCCGGTCGCCCGACAGTGCCGTGAGCACCCGCGGCTCCAGCTGGGCCGCGTCCGCCACCACCAGCTTCCAGCCCGGATCCGCCCGGACGCAGGTGCGCAGCACCTTCGGGATCTGGAGTGCCCCGCCACCGCGGCTGGCCCACCGCCCGGACACGACCCCGCCGACGACGTAGTGCGGCCGGAACCGCCCGCCGGACACCCACTCGTCGAGCCACGCCCAGCCGTTCGCGGTGAACAGCCGCGCCAGCTCCTTGTACTCCAGCAGCGGCGCGACCGCGGGGTGGTCGATGCCCTTCAGCAGGTACTTCCGCGCCGCCGGGACCTCGATGCCCTCGCGGGCCAGCGCCCGGACCACGCTCGGTGGCGAGTCCGGGTTGACCGGCCGCCCGCCGAAGGCCTCGCTGATCTTCGCCGCCAGCTCGACCAGCGCCTTCGGCCGCTGCCCCGGCGGCACCCGTGGGCCCAGCCGCGACGCCAGCAGCGCCTCGTGCACGTCCGCCCGCCACGGCAGCCCGTCGGCCGACATCTCCGCCGCGGCCAGCGCGCTCGCCGACTCCGCGGCCAGCAGCAGCCGCAGCCGGTCCGGGTGCTCGGCCGCGGCGACCCGCCGCTCCTGCTCCGCGAGCACCCGCCGGACCGCCGTGACGACCGTCACGCCCTCGGGCAGCGTCGGCACGCGCGTCTCGAACAACGTCGGCTGCGCCAGCTCGACCGCCGCCGTGTCCGGCGGGGGCTCCTCGCCGTTCGCCCTGGCCCAGGCCGCGCGCAGGCTCCGCGACTGCTCCTCGCGGCCCTCGTACGCCAGCAGCAGCCCCTCCGCCAGCGCGAGGTCGTGACACCGGCGCACCCGCAGCCCGCCCGCCAGCAGCACCGGGTACGTCGTCTCGACCGAGGGGAACACCCACCGCGGCTCGAGCGACGCCTCCAGCTCGCGCGCCCGTGCCACGAAACCCGCCTCGTCCAGGCCCGTCACCGCCTGGTCACGGGCATGCACCGTGAAGCTCCCGTCCTCCTCCCGCCCCGCGATCACCAGCACGAAGACATTGTGCCGATCGGCACCGACAGTTTTGTGGCCGGCAAGTTCGGGAGCACGCGTGGCTGGTGCGTTCGGCGCAGGTTGGTTTACTCTCCAGTAGCTCCCATACCGCCGGTACGCCCGCCGTCGGCGTGGGCACTCTTCCCGCAGCAACGGAGGTGCTTGGATGAGCCTGGCCGAGCTCGCCACGCAGGTGGCGGACAAGGTGACCGAGACGGTGCGCAGCGTCGACGTGATGCGGCGGGCGGGCCTCGTGCCCTTCCCCCGGGTCGACGAGGGCCTCCGCTCGCTGGTCGCGCTGCGGAAGTTCGGCCCGTTCGCCGGCGCGAACCACATCTCCGCCCGCCGCGACCCGACCGCCGTCGGCATCGTCGACGAGCTGGGCCCGCTCACCTACAAGCAGCTGGACGACCAGTCGAACGCGCTGGCCAGGGCGTGGTCGGAGCGCGGGATCGAACCCGGCCAGGTCGTCGCCGCGCTCTGCCGCGACCACCGCGGCCTGGTGCTCACGATGGCCGCGTCGGGCAAGCTCGGCGTCCGCCTGCTGCTGATGAACACCGGCTTCGCGAAGCCGCAGCTGGCCGACGTCGCCAAGCGCGAAGGCGTCTCGGCGCTGGTGTACGACCAGGAGTTCACCGGCCTGCTCGACGCGATCGGCGAAGACGTCGACCGCTACCTCGCCTGGGTGGAGCCCGGCAGCGACCTGACCGACCGGGACGTGCCGGTGCTCAGCGAGATCATCGCCAGCACCGACGACCGGCCGTGGCCCGCGCCGGCCAAGCCGGGCGGTTTCGTGCTGCTGACGAGCGGCACGACCGGCACGCCGAAGGGCGCGCCGCGGCCGCACACCTCGGCACTGGCGTCGGCGCAGTTCCTCGACCGGATCCCCTTGCGCGCCAACGAGGCCACGTACATGGGCGCGCCGCTGTTCCACGGCACCGGGCTCTCGCAGTTCATCCTGTCCTTCGCGCTCGGCTCGAAGGTCGTGATGCGCCGGAAGTTCAGCCCCGAGGAGGCGCTGCGCGGCGTGGCCGAGCACCGCTGCACCGCGCTCGTGCTGGTGCCGACCATGCTGCAGCGCATCGTCGACCTGCCGAAGGGGGTCCGCGAAAAGTACGACACGTCGTCGCTGCGGATCATCTTCGTGGCAGGCTCGGCGCTGTCGCCGGACCTCGGCAACCGGGCCACCGAGGCGTTCGGCCCGGTGGTGCACAACCTCTACGGCTCGACCGAGGTGGCCGTGGCGACCGTCGCGACGCCGGAGGACTGGGCGAAGGCCCCCGGCACGGTCGGCCGCCCGCCGGTCGGCTGCAAGGTGGCGCTGTACGACGAAAAGGGCCGCAGGATCACCGAGCCGAACGTGACCGGCCGGGTGTTCGTCGGCAGCGGGCTCAGCTTCGGCGGCTACACCGACGGCCGCCACAAGGAGATCATCGACGGCCTGCTCTCCAGCGGCGACGTCGGCCACTTCGACGAAGACGGCCTGCTGTTCATCGACGGCCGCGACGACGAGATGATCGTCTCCGGCGGCGAGAACGTGTTCCCGATCGAGGTGGAGAACCTCCTGGTCGAGCGCGAGGACGTGATCGAGGCGGCGGTGATCGGCGTCGAGGACCCGGAGTTCGGGCAGCGGCTGAAGGCGTTCGTGGTGCGGGCCGAGGGGTCCTCGCTGGACGCCGACGAGGTCCGCGAGTACGTCAAGGCGAACCTGGCGCGGTACAAGGTGCCACGGGACGTCGAGTTCCTCGACGAGCTGCCGCGCAACGCCACCGGGAAGGTGTTGCGCACCAAGCTGTCCTGAGCGCTCTCAGTCCCAGTCGATGCCGAACACACCGGGGCCGAAGTCCAGGGCCACCGCGTGCACGCCACCCTCGCCGTCGAGCCTGAGCCGGCGGCGGCTGACCGTGCCCGTCGTGCCGTTGCGGGAGTACTGCCAGCAGCGCTCCGGTGCCGAGCCGGGATCGAAGCGGACCTCCAGCAGGTACTCGCGCACCTGGCGGCGGAACTCGCGATAGTGGGTGTTGCGGCACTCCGGGTACGGCGGCCCGCTGTTGGTCAGCGTGTACTCGATCAGGTGCGTCTCGCCCCGGTCGATCGGCTGGTCGAAGACCAGTTCCGCGACGATGAGGCCGTGCGCCTCGTCGACCTCGCAGCGGCCGACCCGGCAGTTGCGCACCGCGTGCAGCTGCGGCGGGCCCGCCGCCGGGTCGTCCTGGGTGTAGACCAGCAGCCAGCGGTCCTGGCCGTCGGCGGCCGACTGGAGCACCGCCCGCGCCGTCACCGCGCGCTGGCCGCCGTCCGCGGCGATCTCGCACAGGTCGTGCAGGCCGACCAGCTTCAGCGGGTGCGCGCGGTCGAGTGCGTGCGGCGCGCCCACCTTGTCCAGCAGCGGCTGGAGCACCTCGCGCGGGAACGCCAGGGTTTCCCCGCCGCCGTGCCGCCGTCCGGCGCCGCCACGCGGCCGGGGTGGCGGCAGCAGGCCGAGCAGGGACCCGGCGGGCACGCCGAGGATCTCTTCGAGCGTGCGGACCGCCGAAAGCGAGCTCTGGCGTTCCGGCTGGCGCTTGCCCGACTGCCAGTAGCTGAGCGCGGTGACGCTGACGACGACGCCGCGGGCCCGCAGCCGCGCCTGGATCCGGTCGAGCGACAACCCGCTGCCGGCAATGGCCGCACGCAGCTGCGTCGCGAATGCGGTGCGCTCACCCTCCCGGCCGTCACCCGCCGTGCTGCCCGCCATTGCTGATTCCGCCCCGTGCCGTCCCCCGACGCTCCGACACGAGCACGTTAGCAGCATCCCGGCCGTCCTCAGCGGGCCTGTTCGCCGAGATCACTCGGGCGAACGGGCTAGTACTGGCAACTGTGAACCATTGCCCCGGCCTGGGCGGACGCGCTTGTATGACTTGCCCGCGCCGGTGGCCCCGCCTCCCCTCACGGCCCATCCGGGTGCGGGCGGTACCGGCCGTGAAAACGGTTCCGGCTCCGGTTCACCCGGCCGCGTTGTGCGACCGGCCGGTGTGGCCGCGCGATGACCGGTGGCCCGGCGACGCCCCCAGCGCCGGGCCACCGGCTCTTTATTACTGCCGGGTAGTACCTCCGGGTAGCATCCCGGGCATGACGCTCCGGAAGAACATCCTGATCACCGGTGCCAGCAGTGGCCTGGGCGAAGGCATGGCCCGGCAGTTCGCGGCGAAGGGGCGCAACCTGGCGCTGTGCGCGCGGCGGACCGAGCGGCTGGAGAAGCTCGCCGCCGAGCTGACCGCGGCGCACCCCGGGATCAAGGTCGTCACGCGCACCCTGGACGTCACCGACCACGACCGCGTGTTCGCCGTCTTCGAGGAGTTCCGCGCCGACCTGGGCTCCCTCGACCGGGTGATTGTGAACGCCGGGCTCGGAAAGGGGCAGCCGGTCGGCAAGGGCCGGTTCGACGCCAACCGCCAGACCCTCGAAGTCAACTTCGTCGCCGCCGCGGCGCAGATCGAGGCCGCCGCCGGCATCTTCCGGGCCCAGGGCGCCGGGCACCTCGCGGTGATCTCGTCGTTCAGCGCGCTGCGCGGCTTCCCGGGCAACCTGACCGCGTACGCCGCGTCGAAAGCCGGGATCTCGGCATTCGTCGACGGCGCCCGGATCGAGCTGAAGCCGAAGGGCATCGCCGTCACCGACGTGCGGCCCGGCTACATCGAGTCGGAGATGAACGACCGGGCGGGCCGGAACCCGTTGCTGGCCAAGGCCGAACACGGCGCGAAAGCGCTGGCCAAGGCAATCGAGGCGGAGCCTGCCCGCGCTTACGTCCCGGCGTGGCCGTGGGTGCCGCTGAGCGTCGTCATGCGCCTCGTCCCCGGTGGCCTGCTGCGGAAGTTCGCATGAACAGCAGCGTCATCAACAGCACTGTAGAGGTCCGAACGGAGGACGCCTTCGACTCGGCCGCCGTACACGCCTGGCTGTGCGGGAAGGTCGAGGGGCTGGGGGACGAGCCGCCGCAGGTCCGGCAGTTCCCCGGCGGCGCGTCGAACCTGACGTACCTGCTGACCTACCCCGATCGCGAGCTGATCCTGCGCCGCCCGCCCGCGGGCCACAAGGCCGCCTCGGCGCACGACATGCGCCGCGAGTACCGCGTGCAGCACGCGCTGGCGCCGGTGTTCCCGTACGTGCCGCGGATGGTCGCGTTCGGCGACGACCCCGCGGTGCTCGGCGGCGACTTCTACGTCATGGAGAAGCTCGACGGCCTGATCCTGCGCGGCGACCTGCCCGACGGCATGACGCTGACCGCGGAGCAGGCCCGCGAGCTGTCCGGCAGGGTCGTCGACCGGCTGGTGGACCTGCACGCCGTCGACGTCGAACGGGCCGGGCTGACCGATCTCGGCAAGGGGACCGGCTACGTCGAGCGGCAGATCCGCGGGTGGTCGCAGCGGTACGTCGCGGCGCGCACGGACGACGTCGGCGACTTCGCCGAGGTGCGCACCTGGCTGGCGGACAACCAGCCCGCCGAAGTGAAGATCTGCCTGATCCACAACGACTACCGGCTCGACAACCTGGTGCTCGACGGCCCGCGCACGCTGAACATCACCGGCGTCCTCGACTGGGAGCTGGCCACGCTCGGCGACCCGCTGATGGAGCTGGGCAGCATGCTGGCCTACTGGGTG
Organism: Amycolatopsis melonis; assembly: GCF_040064235.1. Taxonomy (NCBI): domain Bacteria; kingdom Bacillati; phylum Actinomycetota; class Actinomycetes; order Pseudonocardiales; family Pseudonocardiaceae; genus Amycolatopsis; species Amycolatopsis melonis. The sequence goes on along the minus strand of NZ_JBDZYD010000015.1, from coordinate 73,606 downwards.
CAGGCCGATGACGACGACGCCATGCACGCGAGCCGCCGCCAGCCGACGCACCTGCCCGGCATGTTCACGCGCGAGGAGTTCGTCGCGCGCTACGCCGAGAAGACCGGCCTCGACATCGGCGACTGGCGGTTCTACGAGGTCTACGGGCTGTTCCGGCTCGCCGCGGTGCTCCAGCAGCTGTACCGCCGCTACCGCGACGGCGCCACGCGCAACCCGGCGTTCAAGGACTTCTGGCAGTTCGTCGGCTACCTGGACCGGCGCTGCCGCGCGATCATCGCGAAGGGGCGGCCGTAGTGGGCGCGATCTACCTGGTCCGGCACGGGCAGGCGTCGTTCGGCGCGGCCGACTACGACGCGCTGTCCCCGCGCGGCTTCGAGCAGTCCACTGTGGTCGGTGCGGAACTGCTGCGGCGCGAGGTGTCCTTCAGCCGGATCCTGTCGGGCACGCTGGCGCGGCAGCGCGACACCGCGGCGACGGCGCTGAAGGTGCTCGGCACCGACGTCCCGGTGGTCGAGGACCCACGCTGGAACGAGTACGACCACGTCGACATCGCCCGGTACCACGCCGGCGGCGCGCCGCAGGAGGATTCCCGGGCGTACCAGGGGGTGCTCGACGCGGCGCTGACGGCGTGGACGTCGGCGGGGGCCGCCGGGCCGTGCGCGGAGACGTGGCCGTCGTTCCTCGCCCGCTGCCGGAACGCGCTCGCCGATCTGGTCGCGTCGCTGGGCAAGGGCGAGCACGCGGTCGTGTTCACCTCCGGCGGCGTGATAGCCACGATCTGCGGCCTGCTGATGGGCACGCCCGAAGCCGGGCTGCTCAAGCTCAACCGCGTCACGGTCAACGGCGGGATCACGAAGCTGGTGTCCGGCCGCGGCGGCGTCACCCTGCTGTCGTTCAACGAGCACCCGCACTTCGAGGCCGACGCGGCCCAGCTGCTCACCTATCGCTAGGAGGCACCCGATGCGGTTCGGCGAGGTCACGCTCCTGCCGGTCAACGGCCACGGCCCGGAGGACGTCGTGGTCGACGGCGAAGGCCGGATCTACACCGGCGTCGACGACGGCCGGATCCTGCGCCTGTCTCCGGACGGGCGCCGGATCGACGTCATCGCCGACACGGGCGGCCGCCCGCTGGGCCTGGAGCTGTACGGCGAGGACGAGCTGCTGATCTGCGACGCGCGGGCGGGCCTGCTGGTGGTGCCGCTGGCGGGCGGCACGCCGTCGGTGCTGGCGACGTCGGCGCTGGGACTGGACTTCGTGTTCTGCAACAACGCGGCGGTGGCCTCGGACGGGACGGTGTACTTCACGGATTCGTCCCGCCGCTTCGGCATCGACAACTGGCGCGACGACCTGATCGAGCAGACGGCGGGCGGCCGCCTGCTGCGCAGGTCCCCGGACGGCACGATCGACCTGCTGCGCGACGGCCTCCAGTTCGCGAACGGCGTGGCACTGGCCCCGGACGAGTCGTTCGTGGCGGTGGCGGAAACGGGCGCGTTCCGGGTATCCCGCGTGTGGCTTTCGGACGGTCGCACCGACGTCTTGGCCGACGACCTGTGGGGCTTCCCGGACAACATCTCGACCGGAACGGACGGGCTGATCTGGATCACCCAGGCATCGCCCCGGGTGGCGGCGCTGGACGTGGCCCGCCGGCTGCCGCCGTTCCTGCGCGCGGGAATCCGTGCGCTGCCGACGTCACTCCAGCCAAGGCCGGGCCGCGAGGTGGGGGTGCTGGGAGTGGCGGCGGACGGAACGGTGTCCCGCTCCTTCCGCGGCGAGATCCCCGGATTCCACATGCTCGTGGGGGTCCGGGAGTGGCAGGGGAAGCTGTACTTCGGGTCGCTGGAGGAGAACGCGGTGGCGGTGACGTCGTGCTGACCAGGTTTCGGTTCGAAGCCCGCCTGCCGACCCAGGACCTCGACCGGGCCCGGCGCTGGTATCGCGAGAAGCTGGGCTTGGAGCCGGTCGAGGAACGCGAAGGCGGCCTGAGGTACGAAGGCGCGTCGGGCGTGTTCTGCCTGTACGCGTCGACCGGGGTCTCCGACGGGTCCTTCACCCAGGTGGCGTTCTATGTGGACGACCTCGACGCGACGGTGTCGGCGTTGCAGGAACGCGGGGTCGTGTTCGAGAGTGACGTCGTCGAGATCGAGGGCAACTACCCGAGCAAGGGCCGGGGCGAGCGGGCGACGTGGTTCCGCGACAGTGAGGGCAACCTGATCGGCCTCGCCGAAGTGGTGCCGTGACTGCGACGACCGGCGGGACGGATGGGCCGTGCCGAGCGGCACGCTGGATCAGTTAGCGGGCGAGGACCAGCTCCGGGCCAGGGGAGGCACCGGTGACGAGCGCTCGTCCGGGAACGCCCGCGGCATGGCCGAGAGTTTCCACGAGCGCTACCTCGCACCGGCGGGATCAGGAACGCAATCTGCCGACGCGAGCGATCGAGGCGGGGGAGTTCTTGCCCCCGGCTGGGGCCGGATGCTGTGAACAACATTCTCCGGCCCTGTTGAGCGACGCTGCCCAGCGAGACCAGGGGCGCAGGGCAAAAGGGTGGCCCGCCGCTGGCCTTCGCGGCCCGATGTTGTCAACAGCGCCATGCTGGAATTCGACACCAAACTGTAGGCATGCCGGGTGGCCGAGGCACCGGTTGGTGTCTCGGCCGTCCCGGCCGGTCAGGCTGCTTGGTGTTGGGGTGGGTCGTGGGCGGTGTTGCGGATGGGTCTTCGCTGGGGATCGACCCAGGCCGGGGGCACCCAGTACACGACCCCGTGGTGGATTTGGATGTCCCAGCCTCCGTGGTGGATGAGCTGGTGGCAGCGTTCGCAGACGAGGGCGAGGTCGTTGATGTTGGTTTTGCCGCCTTGGGTGGCCCAGAAGATCACGTGATGGGGTGTGGTCCATTTCGGGCCCCGTGGGCAGCCCGGGCGGGTGCAGCCCCGGTCCCGGATGGCGAGGGCTCGTCGCTGGGCGGGGGTGGCGGTGCGGGCGGATCTGCCGAGGTCGAGGACCTGGCCTTCGCCGCCGAGGACGGCGGGGTAGATCTTGGCGTCGCACAGCCACCGCCGTAGCTGCGAGACCGGCACAGCCCGGCCGTCGTCGAGGGTGACCAGCCCGGAGTCGCGCAGCAGGTCCTCATGGCGGATCGTCACGGTGGCGACGGCGCGTTCCCCGGCTTTGACGGGGAGGCTGTCGGCGCGGGCGGCGAGGTCGAAGATCGCCGCGACCGCGTCTCCCTGCCGCTGGGACAGGGTGCGGGGGTCGGGGTTGCCGTGCTCGTCCGCCGGGTCGGGTTTGGCCAGGGGGATGAAGAGGTCTTCGGCGAGGCGGCCGGTTTCGGGGTCGAATTCGCCGGAGAACTTCATCCGTCCGTCGCGGGTCCAGCAGTAGCGGAATTCCCGTCGTGGCCGGGCCAGCTCGTGCTCCCGAGCCGTGGGTTCTTTGCTGTCGAGGTCCCAGTAGGCCAGCAGACGCTGCCCGGCTTTCCGCACAGTCGACGGGATCGCCTGCCGTGCCAGCTCCAGCAACGTCACCTCATCCGAGGCCAGCCGTCCCACCGACAGCGTGGCGGGAGCCTGCCGCAGGACCTTGACGATCTCCAGCGCGTGATCGGGGCTGATGTCCCCAGCGGCCAGGGCGGCCCGTACTCCAGCGAATTCCGTGGTGGCCAGGACAACCCGGGTCCGGGCGTCATCCCAGGACAGACGCGAAGCACTGACCAGGAATCCTGCGGTGTCCCGGCAGCCGGAGGCACGTCCCAGGCCTCGCCGCTCGGCCTCGGCCACCAGGTCCAGGTGCCGGGCGTACGCGGCCCGGAGAGATTTCTCGGCAGCGCACAGTGCTGTGGCGAGCTGCTCGTCGGAGAGCTGCCACGCTGCTGAGGTCTGCCCGGTGTCGGCCATGCCCCCACGTTAGCCGAACACGCGTTCGAACATCATCACACGATCGGGTAGTCCACAATGGACCAACGGGGATGTAAGGCCAAGACAACCAGTTCTGGCGAACATGTCAGCGGCTGAAAGCCAGGACGGCCTCCCTCTGTGGCTCTGACCGGCAGCCGACGGCGCGGCGGAGCCGGGTATCGGCGGGCAAGGCCGCCATGCCCGAGCGCCGGACCACCAGGTCCACTGCCTACGCCCGCCGGCATCATCGGCGAACGCGGCTTCGTGGAGTCCCTACCGGCCCGTCCAGCGAGGCTCCCGCCCTGCCGTCCACGCGGCGTAGAACTCCTTGTGGTCCTTCGCCGTCATCAGCAACGCCTGCGTGATCGCCTCCAGCTCGATCGCGCTTCCCAGGTCCATGTCCAGCTCGCGCGTCAGCAGCACCTTCGTTGTCGCATAAGCCAAAGCCGGGCCGTCCGCCAGCCGTCGTGCCAACGCCGTCGTCGCGGAAGGCAGCTCCGCGTCCGGGACCACCTGGGACGCCAGACCGATTTCCGCGGCCCGCGAAGACGAAATCTTGTCGCCCAGGATCAACAGCTCCGTTGCCCGGCCCAAACCCACCAGGCGCGGCAACAGATACGCCGATCCCATGTCGGCCCCGGCCAAGCCCACCTTCGTGAACAGGAACGCGAACTTCGCCGACTCCGCCAGCAGCCGGAAGTCGCTTGCCAGGGCGATCACCGAACCCGCGCCCGCCGCCACGCCGTTGACCGCCGCGATCACCGGCAGGGGGCACTCCCTCAGCGCCTTCACCACCGCGCCCGTCATGCGCGTGAACTCCAGCAGCCGGGCCGTCTCGAACTTCTGCAGCTCGCCGATGATCTCCTCGACGTCGCCGCCGGAACAGAACCCGCGGCCCTGGCCGGTGATCACCAATACCCGGACGTCCTCGTGCTGGGGCAGCTCCAGCACCAGGTCGCGCAGGTCCGCGTAGACGTCGAACGTCAGCGCGTTCAGCTTGTCCGGGCGGGTGAACGTCACCGTCGCCACCCCGTCGGACACCTCGAAACCGAAGTGCTCCCACTCCTTCGTCAGCGGGGCGGTTGCGCGGAACGGGCTCATGACTGGATTCCTCCGCCGTCGAGTACGAGGGTCTGGCCGTTGATCGCGGCGGCCTCCGGGGCCGCCAGGAAAGTCACCGCGAACGCCACTTCCGCCGGCTCCAGCAGCCGGCCCAGCGGGGACGCCGCCGCCAGCGCCGCCTCCGCGTCCGAAGTGGACCGTCCCGAGCGCGACACGATCCGCGCCACCGAGGACGCCGTCATGTCCGTGCGGACGAACGCCGGGCACACCGCGTTCGCCGTGACACCCGTGCCAGCCAGCTCCGCCGCCACCGCACGCATGAAACCCACCGCCGCGTGCTTGGACGCCGTATACCCTGCCGTGTAACGGTAGCCGACGTGCGAAGCGGTCGAAGCCACTGTCACGATCCGGCCGCTGTCGCGGGAGCGCATTCCGGGCAAGACCGCGCGCGTGCAGAGGAAAGCGCCGGTCGCGTTCACCTCGAACTGCGCCCGCCAGTCGTCCAGTGAGGTGCGGGAAACCGGGGCACTGGACGAAATCCCGGCGTTGTTCACCAGGACGTCCACCGGGCCCGCCGACGCGAAGTAGGCCGCGACGGCGTCCTCGTCGGTGACGTCGCACTCGGCCCGGCCGGGCGCGAGCACCGTGTCGCCCTGTGAGCGGAACCGGTCCGCGATCGCCGCGCCGATGCCGCGCGTGCCGCCGGTGACCACGACCAGGCGGCTCATGCGCGGCCCGCCAGTGCGCGCCGGTCGAGCTTTCCGTTGGCCGTGCGGGGAAGTTCCGTCATGAAGACCACCTCGCGGGGGTACTTGTGCTTGGCCAGGTGGGCTTTCGCGTGCTCCTGCAGCTGCGCGGCGGTCATCGAGGCGCCGGATCGCAGCACGACGTACGCGCGCGGCACGACCAGGCCGTCCACGTCGTGCCCGACCACCGCGCAGTCCACCACGTCGGCGTGCCCGAGCAGGCAGTCCTCGATCTCGCCCGGCGCGACGAACACGCCGCCGACCTTCAGCAGCGCGTCCGCGCGGCCGTGGTGGCGGAAGTAGCCGTCCGGTGAACGGCTGAACAGGTCGCCCGAGGTCAGCGTGTCGCCGTCGAACGTCCGCGCGGACTTCTCCGGGTCGCCGAAGTACTCCAGCGCGATCGTCGGCCCGGTCACCCGCAGCGGCCCGATTTCCCCGTCCGGCAACGGGTTCCCGAGTTCGTCGACGACCTGCGCGGTGTAGCCGGGAACCGGCGTGCCGAGCGTGCCGACGCGCGCGGAACCGGGCCGGTTCGACAAATAGATGTGGTACGCCTCGGACGAGCCGATCCCGTCCACCACCGGCACGCCGAACGTCGCGTCCCACTTCCGGTGCAGCTCCGAAGGCAGCGCCTCGCCCGCCGACGTCGTCATTCGCAGACAGCTCAGGTCCTGCTCCGCCGCGGCCGGGTGGGCGACCATCGCGCTCATCATCGTCGGCACGTTGACCAGCACGGTCGGCCGGTAGCGGGCGATCAGCTCGAACATCAGGTCCGCGGTGCTGCGTTCGGGGAACGCGATCCCGGCCGCGCCGACGCCGAACGGGAACAACGCCACCAGATCGCGTGCGTAGCCGAAGAAGAGCTTCGGCACGGCCAGGACAGTGTCGTCCTCCCGCAGTCCCAGCACCTGCACGGCGTACCGCTCGAAGCTTTCCAGCGGGCTGCGCAACGGATGCACGCACGCCTTGGGCGCGCCGGTGCTGCCGGTGGTGAACTTCCAGATCCCGACGTCGTCCACTGTGGTCGGTGCCGCTTCCAACGTGTCCGGCGCGGCGTCAGCCAACGTCCGAAGTGGACGCTCGCCCGGCAGCAGCTCGTCTTCGGGGACGCCGGTGACGAGCAACCCGGAAGCACCCGCAGAGCGCAACGCGGGCAGCGTGACGGCGTCCGCGATCACGGCGACGGCCTCGGTGTACCCGAGGTAGTAGGCGTAGTCCTTGGGCTGCAGGAACGGATAGACCTCGGCGGTGACCGCGCCGATCTTCTGCGCGCCGTACCAGGTCGCGACGAACTCGTCGCCGTCGCTCAGCGCCAGCAGCACCCGCTGTCCTCTTCGGACACCGGCGTCGAGCAGCACGTTCCCGATCCGGTTCGCCAGCCGTGCCAGTTCCGCGTAGCTGATCCTGCGGTCGCCGACGAGCAGGGCGGTCCGGTCGCCCCGCCCCGAGGTCACGTGCCGGTCGAGGAAGTACGTGGCGAGGTTGAACGGCTCACTCACGGGCCAGCTCCCGGATCGCTTCCACCAGCAGGTCGGTCAGGGTCGAGAACGTCTCGTCGCCTTCTTCGGCGGTCGCCTCGGCCGGGGCGCCGCAGTAGGCGTCGGGCATTCCCAGCTGCCGGAAGTCCGTTTCGGACGGCGCGGCGGCGAGGCTGACCGGCACGTGCGGCAACGTCCGCATCAGCGGCTGGTCGACCAGTTCCGGCCGGTCGGCCAGCACCAGCGACGTCTCGTACCGCCCGGCGTGGCACTCGCCCGAACGGAACTCGTCGGTGAGCCGCTGCGCGTGCCGCCGCCGGACCAGGTCGAGCAGTGCGACGCGGCCGTCGTAGGCGAAGTTGAGCGTCTCCGCCGCGCGGCGCAGCGTGACCAGGTGCGCGGGCTCGAAGTGGTTGTTGACCAGCAGGATCCGGCGGAGCCGCTGGCCGATCAGCGCCGCGCCGATGTCCACGATCAGCGAGTGCAGGGTCTCCTCGCCGATGTGGACGCCGCCGGCGAACCCGGCCGCGAACCGCGTCACGCCGTAGGGGACCTCGGGCAGGACCAGGACGTGGACTTCGTCGTCGGCGGCCAGGCGGGAAGCCGCGCGCTCGCACATGCCGCGGGAGATCAGCGGGTCCGTGCCCAGCGGCGCGTGCGGGCCGTGTGGCTCGATCGCGCCCAGCGGGAGCAGCAGCACCGGCACGCGCCCGCCCGAAGCCAGCGCGGCGACCTGCGGCGAGGTGAGGTCCGCGAAGTACGTCACGCAACTCAAGCTACACCGCAGCGGCCTGAGGTGTATAGAGTTGCCCGCATGCCCGCAGACGCCTTCGAAACCGGCCCTCAGGAGCTGGTCGTGACGTTGCTGGGCAGCTACGTGCACCCGCGCGAGACCCGCCGGGTGTGGTCGGGCGGCCTGGTCGCGGTGCTCGCCGAGCTGGGCTTCTCCGACGGCGCCGCGCGGATCGCGCTGACCCGCCTGGTGCGCCGCGGCCTGCTGCAGCGGCACCGCGAAGGCCGGACGGTGCACTACTCGCTGACCCGGCGCACGGTCGCGCTGCTCGCCGACGGCGATCGCCGGATCTTCTCCCTCGGCCGCCGTGAGCGTGCTGCCGGCGAGTGGACCGTGCTGTGGCAGAGCATCCCGGAGAGCCGCCGCCAGGCCAGGGAACGCCTGGTCCGGCGGCTGCGGTTCCTCGGGTTCGGGCCGTACCAGGACGGCACCTGGATCGCCCCGCACGACCGCGAGGCCGAGGTCGTCGCCCTGCTCGGCGAACTGGACGTCACCGAGCACGCCGGGCTGCTGCTCGGGCGTCCGTCGGCCGCGCTGGACGTCCGCCGGTTCGCCGGCCGGGCGTGGGACCTCGACGACCTGGCCGCGCGGTACGCCGCGTTCGTCGGCCAGTTCGGCGGGTACGCGGGCAAGGACGTCTCGGACGCCGAAGCCTTCGAGGTGCGCACGCGGCTGGTGCACACCTTCCGCCTGTTCCCCTCGCTCGACCCGGAACTGCCCGCCGGCCTGGTGCCCGCACCGGAACGCCGGGCGGCCGCGGTCGAGTTGTTCCACGATCTGTACACCGCGCTCGCGGACCCCGCGCAGCGCCATTTCGACGAGGTGACCCGAGGATGACCGAACCCAGTCAGGCAACGCAGGAAGCCTTGAGCTACACCTCGTACCTCGCGCTGGACGAAGTGCTCAACGCCCAGCGCATGCGGTCCGACGAACACGACGAGCTGCTGTTCATCGTGATCCACCAGGTGTACGAACTGTGGTTCAAGCAGATCCTGCACGAGGCGGAATTCCTGCAGCGCAACCTCGAAGCGGGCAACACCGCGCACTCCATCCGCACGCTGCGCCGGATCCTGACCATCCTCAAGGTCGCCGTCGCGCAGATCGACGTGCTGGAAACCATGACACCGAGCCAGTTCACCAGCTTCCGCGCCCGTTTGGACGCTTCGAGCGGCTTCCAGTCGGCCCAGTTCCGCGAGCTGGAAGCGGTGCTGGGACGACGCGACGAGCGGGTCTTCGCGCACTATCCCGAAGGCGGCGAGCAGCGGAAACGCATTGCCGAAGCGATGACGCGGCCGTCGTTGTTCGACTCTTTTCTCGCGTATCTCAAGGCTTCTGGCTATTCCGTCGAGTGTGATCGAGACGTCACTCGACCGGTGGAGCCGTCGCCGGCCCTGCAGGCGATATTGCTGGACGTGTACAGCGACGACGGCGGACCGTCGGTCGTCGCGGAATGTCTGGTCGATCTCGACGAAGGGATGCAGGAGTGGCGCTACCGGCACGTGAAGATGGTCGAACGCACCATCGGCGACAAGACCGGGACAGGAGGCTCATCCGGCGCCGCGTACTTGCGCACCACGCTCTTCCAGCCGATGTTCCCGGATCTCTGGGCAGTACGGAGCCGACTGTGACCACCTTGGACGATCTGCGCGCGGACGACAACGCACTGGCGCCGCACTATTCCCGCTTCGCGGTGCGCGAGCGCCTGCTGCTGTCGGGGCATTCGCACCAGGCGTGGCCGGACGTCGCCGAGGAGGGTCTGCTCGAGTCCTTCGCGGACGCCGCGCGCGACGTCGACGAGAAGTGGGAACGTGCCTTCGCGAAGGCCGACGAGCTGCGCGCGGGCTTCCGCCTGCTGCTCGGTGACCCGCACGGCGAGTACGCGCTCGGCGCGAGCACGCACGACCTGGTGCTGCGGTTCCTGTCGGCGATGGAGCTGCCGCGCAGGCCACGCCTGGTCACCACCGACGGCGAGTTCCACACCCTCCGCCGTCAGCTGGCCCGGCTGGAGGAGGAGGGCGTCGAGGTCGTGCGGGTGCCGCTGGACCCGGTGCCCACGCTGGCCGAGCGCGTCGCCGCCGAAGTCGACGGCAACACCGCCGCCGTGCTCGTGTCGGCGGTGCTGTTCGAGACGTCGAGGCTGGTGCCCGGGCTGGCGCACCTGGCCGACGTCTGCCGCGGCAAGTCCATCGAGCTGGTCGTCGACGCCTACCACGCGCTCGGCGTCGTGCCGTTCGCGCTGCACGACCTCGGGCTCACCAACGCCTGGGTGCTCGGCGGCGGCTACAAGTACCTGCAGCTCGGCGAGGGGAACTGCTTCCTGCGGCTGCCCGCGCACGCCCAGGAGCTGCGGCCGGTCATCACCGGCTGGTTCGCCGAGTTCGGCGCGCTCGCCGACGAGCGGCACCCCGGCGCGGTGCCGTACGCGACCGGCGGCGACCGGTTCGCCGGCGCCACCTACGACCCGGCCAGCCACTACCGCGGCGTCCGGGTCCAGCGGTTCTTCGCCGAGCAGGGGCTGACCCCGGAGTTCCTGCGCCAGGTGTCGCAGCACCAGGTGGGCCTGCTCGCGGCGGTGTTCGACGACCTGAAGCTGCCCGAGGACGTCGTCACCCGCGACCGCGAGACCCCGCTGGGCATGATCGGCGGCTTCCTCTCGCTGCGCTGCGCCGACGCCGCCGGGCTGCAGGAGGCGCTGGCCGCCCACGGCGTCCGCACCGACAGCCGGGGCGCCCACCTGCGCTTCGGGCCGGCGCCGTACCTCTCCGACACCCAGCTGGAGACCGCCATGGCGACGCTGGGCAAGGTGGTCCGCGGCTGACTACCCGTCCGTATCGCGGGACCTGCACTGGTCCGGCGGACGGAAGGGATCTAGGTTGGTCGGCGGGAAAAGCACTCGGGCGGACGACCTCCGCCCCGCCTTCCCGGAAACCTTGGAGCGCGTCCCGGCCACGAAACCGGGCGCGGGAGACAAAGGAGTCACCACCGTGACCGACGGAGTGTTCGCCCGGGGCACCGGGCACGAACAGGTCGTGTACTGCCACGACCAGGCCAGTGGCCTCAAGGCCATCATCGGCATCTACTCCACCGCGCTCGGCCCCGCTCTGGGCGGGACGCGTTTCCACCCCTACGCCACCGAAGCGGACGCGCTCGACGACGTGCTCGCGCTGTCCAAGGGCATGGCGTACAAGAACGCGCTGGCCGGGCTCGACCTCGGCGGCGGCAAGGCCGTCATCATCGGCGACCCGAAGACGCTCAAGTCCGAAGCGCTGCTGCGCGCGTACGGGCGCTTCGTGCAGTCCCTGGGCGGCCGCTACATCACGGCGTGCGACGTGGGCACGTACGTGCAGGACATGGACATCGTGGCCCGCGAGTGCCGGTTCGTGACCGGCCGCTCGCCCGAGGACGGCGGGGCGGGCGACTCGTCCGTGCTCACCGCGTTCGGCGTCTTCCAGGGCATGCGGGCCTCGGCCGAGCACGTCTGGGGCAGCCCGGACCTGGCGGGCAAGCGCGTCGGCGTGGCCGGCGTCGGCAAGGTCGGGCACATCCTCGTCGGGCACCTCGTGGAGGCGGGCGCCGAGGTGACGATCACCGACGTCCACGCCCCGGCGATCGAGCGCACCCGCGCGGCGCACCCCGGCGTCCGCGTCGTGTCCGATGTGGACACCCTGCTGCGCACGGAACTGGACGTCTTCGCGCCGTGCGCCCTCGGTGGCGTGCTGAACGACGAGACCGTGCCGGTGCTGGGCGCCCGGATCGTCTGCGGCGCGGCGAACAACCAGCTCGCGCACGCCGGCATCGACAAGCAGCTCGCCGACCGCGGCATCCTGTACGCGCCGGACTACCTGGTCAACGCGGGCGGCGTGATCCAGGTCGACGACGAGCGTCACGGCTTCGACTTCGCGCGCGCGAAGCGCAAGACCACGGCCATCTACGACACGACGAAGGCGGTCTACGCGCTGGCCGACACCGAGGGCGTGCCCCCGGCGACGGCGGCCGACCGGCTGGCCGAGCGGCGCATGGCGGAGGTCGGGCGGCTGCGGTCCATCATGACCGTGTGAGTCTCGAGGAGATCTTCGCGGCGGCGGGCGTGCGGGGCTTCCTGCACGCCCGCCGTCTCGGTTCGGCCGACGCGATCGGGGTGGACGCCGACGCGCCCGTGGTCCTGGCGTCGGTGGTGAAGGTGCCGCTGGCGCTGGAGTTCGCGCGTCAGGTGACGGCCGGGCAGCTCGACCCGACCGACCGGGTTCGGGCGTCCGCGGCGGACCGCCTCGGCGGCACCGGCTCGGCGGGCTTCGCCGACGACGCCGAGTACAGCCTGCGCGACGCGGCGCTGCTGGCGCTTTCGGTGTCCGACAACACGGCCGCGGACCTGCTGTTCGACCGGGTCGGCGTGGAGAACGTCCGGTCCCTGCTGGCGGAGCTGGGCCTGACACGGACGTCCGTCCTCGGCCCGCCGCGGGAGCTGCTGCGCACGATCATCGAGGACACCGGGGCCGGGCGGCCGCTGCGGGCGCTGGACCCGCTGCGGACGTCGTCGACGACGCCGCGCGAGATGACGACGCTGCTGTCGGCGATGTGGCACGACCCCGGTCCCGGCGCCCAGGTGCTGGCGTGGATGGCGGCGCAGGTCAGCTGGCACCGGCTGGCCGCGGGGTTCCCGCCGGAGGTGGCGGTGGCGGGCAAGACGGGCACGATGCCGGGAATCCGCAACGAAATCGGCGTCGCGACCTATCCGGACGGCGACGCCTACGCGATCGCGGTCTTCACGGTCGGCGGGGCGGAGACGTTGCGGCGCCCGGACATCGACCGGGCGATCGGCGACGCGGCGCGCGCGGCGGTCGATCAGCTGCGGTCGTAGAAGACGTCCCACGGCCTCGCGCCGCCCGGGTCCGGTGGAACGAGCCGCGAGACGCCGTCGTCCCGCAGCACTCCCGCGGCGATCTCGGCCAGGCTCGCCGCCTGCGGGTGCGGGCTCGACGACGGCCACGCGAACGCCGTCCGCGCGCGCAGCACCTCGCCCTCCAGCGGCCGCCAGACCACCCGCGGCTCCTTGCGGACGTCCGGCTCGAACGCCACGCCGTGCCCGGCCAGCACCAGGCCCAGCACGAACTCCGGGTTGCGGGCGTGCCGGATCGACGCCGGGCGGAACCCGTGGTCCCAGCACGTCCGCAGCAGCGCGTCGTAACTGCCCGGCGCGGCGGCGCGCGGCGCGTGCACCAGGCCTTCGCCCGCGAGGTCGGCCAGCGCGAGCCGCGCGCGGCGTGCCAGCGGGGAATCGCGGGGGAGCACCACGCCCAGCGGGGTGTCGATCGCCGGGCCGAGGTCGAGGCCGATGACGTCCACCGGCAGCTGCAGCAGTCCCGCGTCGAGCTGGCGGTCGGCCAGCAGCCGCGTCTGCTCGGCGGTGGTCAGCTCCTGCAGGTCGAGCCGGACGGCCGGGTGCCGCGCGGCGAACTCGGTGAGGATCGCGGCGAGCAGCCGGCCGGGCAGCTCCGGCGGGACGCCCGCGCGCAGGGCGTCCAGCTCGCCGCGGTCGGCCTTCGCGACGAGCGCCGTCATGCGTTCCCAGCGGGAGAGCAGGTCGCGTGCTTCGGTGCGGAGCACTTCGCCGGCTTCGGTGAGCGTGACGCGGCGGCCGCGGTCGAACAGCTTCGCGCCCAGCTCGGCTTCGAGCCGCTTCACGCGCTGGCTCAGCGGCGGCTGCGCGATCCCGAGCCGCTCGGCGGCGCGGCCGAAGTGGAGTTCTTCGGCGACGACGAGGAAGTACCGCAGCGAACGGAGATGGTCCACGCTGCGACGATAGCCGTCCCGATATCGACATGCCGACGGACCGATCTTGGACAGCGCGGCCCGGCCCGTGGTCGGGTGTCCGGCATGGACACAGGAATCAGCAGGCGCGGCCTGTTCGGCGCGGGCGCGGCCGCGGCGTCGATCCTCGCCGGGGTCCCGGTCGCCTCGGCGGCACCCGCGCCGTCACAGATGACGTTGCGCTGGTGGGGAAACAACGGCTGGGAGATCCGCGCCGGCACGAAGACGATCCTCATCGATCCGTGGCTGACCCGCTTCAAGACGGGCACCTACACCCCGGCGGGCGCGGACCCGCGCACGCCGCTGTCGGTCGACCGGGCGCTGATCGACCACCACCTCGACCACGGGGACCTGCGCGCGGACCACATCCTGGTGACGCACGGCCACTACGACCACCTCGCCGACGTCCCCTACCTGGCGAAGCGCACGGGAGCGACGGTCATCGGCACCGAGACGCATTTGAGTCTCATGGCGGCACTGGGCGCACCGGAGGACCAGCTGGCGATCGCCACTGGCGGCGAGGACCTGACGTTCGACGGCTACTCGATCCGGGTGCTGCGCTCCCTGCATTCGGCCACCGGCAGCCGGGCCCAGGTGCCGTTCCCGGGCACGCGTCCGCTGTCCCGCCGCGACCGGCCGCGTGTCATCGAGGACCTGGTGGAGGGAGGCACGCTGGCGTACCTGGTGTCCGGGGGCGGGGCGAGCGTGCTGGACCTCGGCGGGTCGAACTACGTCGAGGCGGAGCTGGCGGGCCTGCGGCCGGACGTGCTGCTGGTCCCACCGGGCGGCGCGAAGGTGACGGACTACGTCCCGCGCCTGCTGCGGACGCTGGGCCACCCGCGATACGTGGCGGCCACCCATTGGGACGACTTCGACCTGCCGCTGGGGCAGGTGAAGGACGCGGGCGGGCTGGAACCGCTGCGCAAGGCGGTCACCGCGGCGAGCCCGGCCAGCCGGTTCGTGGTGCTGGACCACCTGGGCTCGTTCACCCCTTGAAGTGCGTGAAGGCCACCTCGAGGAAGTCGAGGTGGCCTTCACGGACGTTGCCGGGAGGCTCAGCCGCTCTTGCGGCGGAAGGTCCGCTTGTTCGCCGCCGGGCCGTGGGCGTGCTGGTTCTTGCCGCCGCCGTTCTCGTGGGAGGCACCCGCCCGCGCGTGGGCCTGCTTGCGCTCCAGTGCCTCGCGGAACTTGCGCTTGACGTCGTCCTCCTCGCCGCTGGGCGACGGGTCCGGTTCACTCATGACTACCTCCGAAAACGACGACGTGTGACCACTCCAGCCTTCCAGCCGCGCTCCCGGTTGGCGAGTCGATTTCAGCGTTTCGGGGACGGCACGCCGCCGAACTGCACGGATGTGCGGGTCAGCGGGCGGCCGCAGTGGTCGCACAGCAGCATCGGCCTCAGGCGGTTGCCGCATTCGACGTGGTGGAGCGTGATGTCCGGCTCCTGGCCCGCCACCTCGAACCCGCGCGACCACTCCGCGATGAACGCCAGCGCCGGGAAGAACGCCAGCCCCTTGGCCGTCAGGCGGTAGTCGCGGGCGTCGGTGCGGGTCTTCGCCGTGCCCGTGCGCAGCACGCCGACCTCGACCAGCTTGCTCAGCCGGGCCGACAGCACGCTCGGGCCGATGCCCAGCTCGCGTTCGAACTCCGAGAAGTGCCGGCAGCCCAGCAGCGCCGACACCAGCAGCCCGGTCGACCAGCGGTCGCCGAGCAGCTCCATCGTGTCGGGGAAGAACATCAGCGGGTCGCCTGCCAGGGAATCCGCGTCCTTGCGGCGGAAGCGCTTGGACGCCGTCGCGGCCGCGACGCCGGTGCTGTCGAGGCGCTCGGCGCGGACGTCCCGGGCGTCGACGCGGCGCCCGCAGGCCGCGCAGCCGAGGGGCGCTGATGTAGCCAGCTCGCAGTCGAGGTGGATCAGCGTCGGCAGCACCTCGCGGCGGCCTTCGACCCACTCGCGCTCCCACGCCCAGATGCAGATCAGCAGCGGCCACAGCTCCAGGCCGCGCTCGGTGAGCCGGTACTCGTGCCGCGTGCGCCGGGCGTCGCGGTACGGCACGCGGGTGAGCATGCCCGCGTTCACCATGTCCCGCAGCCGTCCCGACAGCGCGGTCGGGGAAATCCCCAGCCGCAGGCGCAGTTCCTCGTAGCGCCGGAAGCGCAGGAACAGGCTCTGCAGGATGAGCAGCGTCCACTGGTCGCCGACCAGCTCCAGTGCTCTCCGCAGCGGATCGCCCGCGGGCCGGATCCGGGGTGCGGTCGCTTCGGTCACCCGTTCATTCCCCTCGTTGCTCAGCGGCGCCAGCGTACCTGACTACACCAAAAGAAGCCTATTGACACCTGGGTACACAAATCATAGTCTCGTCTCCATCAGCCCGCGCAGCCAGGGAGCAGCCTCATGACCAGCACCTCCGACCAGCCGCTGATGGTGGCCAGTGCGGCGGACACGGCCGAGGCCAACCCGTACCTGCTCGGCGTCTACGCCCCCGTCGGCACCGAGATCGACGCCGCGGACCTGCAGGTCATCGGCGAAATCCCCAAGGACCTCAACGGCGTCTACCTGCGCAACGGCCCGAACCCGCGGTTCGCCCCGCAGGGCCGTTACCACTGGTTCGACGGCGACGGCATGATCCACGCCGTCCACCTGGAGAACGGCAGGGCCCGCTACCGCAACCGCTGGATCCGCACCAGGGCCTTCGAAGCGGAGTCCGCGGCGGGCAAGGCACTCTGGACCGGCGTGATGGAGAACCCGAAGGGCAACCCCTTCGGCAACGCCCACGGCCTGAACCTCAAGGACAACGCCAACACCGACCTGGTCTTCCACCGCGGCCGGATCCTCGCGACCTGGTATCTCTGCGGCTCGCCGTACGCGGTCGACCCGCTTTCGCTGGAGACGCTGGGTGCCGAGGACTTCCTCGGCACGCTGGTCGGCGACATGATGGCCCACCCGAAGGTGGACGAGGCGACCGGCGAGCTGTTCTGGTTCGACTACGGCCCGCGCCCGCCGTACCTGCGTTACGGCGTGATCAGCGCCGACGGCCGCGTCGCGACCAGCACCGAGATCGAGCTGCCCGGCCCGCGCCTGCCGCACGACATGGCCATCACCGAGCACTACGCCGTGCTGATGGACCTGCCGCTGGTCCAGGACGTGGAGGCGGCGAAACAGGGGCGGCACAAGCTGCACTTCGACCGCGCGATGCCGAGCCGGTTCGGCGTCCTGCCACGCTACGGAGACGGTAGCCAGATCCGCTGGTTCGAAGCGAGCCCGTGCTACATCTACCACGTCGTCAACGCCTGGGAGCAGGGCGAGGAAGTCGTCCTGGACGTCTGCCGCGTGCAGCGCCCGCAACCCCGCGCCGACGCACGGACCCCGCTCGCGAAGATGCTGTCCTACCTGCGGCTGGACGCGTCCCTGCACCGCTACCGCTTCAACCTGCGGACCGGAGCGTGCCGCGAGGCGCCGCTCGACGACGACAACACCGAGTTCCCGACCGTCGACGCCCGCGGCGTCGGCAGGCGGAACCGGTACTCCTACACGGTGCACATCTCGCCCGAGTCGACGCTGAAGTTCGACGGGCTGGTGCGCTACGACAATCTTGCCGGCGTCAAGACCGAATACCGGTTCGGTCCCGGCCGGTGGGGCAGCGAGGCTCCGTTCGCACCCCGCGAAGGAGCACCCGTCGATTCGGCGGACGGGTATCTGGTGACGTTCGTGCAGGACGAGCGGGAGGGCCGCTCGGAACTGGACATCTTCGACGCCACCGACCTCGCTGCCGGACCCGTGGCCAGGGTCCTGCTTCCCCAGCGCGTCCCGCTCGGTTTTCACGCGACCTGGGTCCGGGCGGACCAGCTGGACACCCTCCGCGCTTGAGGGGCCATCGAGAGGGTCGCGCCCGGGACTCCCGGGCGCGGGGATGGCGGAAACGCGGGGACAGCCGGCCGGCCCGGGGAGGAGCGGGCAGGACGGCCGAAGTGAACACACCGCACCGGTCGGACGCGACCGGCGTGCGGTGTCCCGGAACCGGCTCGACGACCGGGTCGAGGTCCTGGCCGCGTTCCCGCTCGCCGGAGGGGTGCGAGCGGAGGACGTCGTGGCCGCGCAGCTGCCGGAGGTGCGCGGGCCGGACAGGATGTCGGCGCGGCCGGGGAGGCCGGTGCCGGATACGGCGGGCATCGTCGCTCGCCGGGGCGGCCAAGGGCCAGGCGCTGCGGCGCCGCGGGGGTCCGGTTCGTCGTCGCGAGGGGACGACGAACCGGACCTGCCCCGCGTGTCGATCCGGCGCGGGCTCGTTCGACGCGTAGGCATGAGCGAACCGGTGAAGACCAAGAACCTCGACGACCAGTACGGGTCCGCGGCGCTGCCGTGGAGCAGGGCACGCGACCTTCTCGCGACCCAGACCCCGCAGGAAAACCTGACGTTCTTCGTCGGGACCGTCCGTCCCGACGGGCGTCCGCACGCCGCCGGCGTCGGCGCCATCTGGGTGGACGACGCACTGTGGTTCGTGAGCGGGCCGCGCACGCGCCGGGCCCGCAACCTCGCGGCGAACCCGGCGTGCACGGTTTCGGTGCGGCTCAAGGACCTCGACCTCACGATGGAGGGCGACGCCCACCGCGTCACCGATCCCGCGGCGCTGGAGCGGGTGGCGGCCGTCTACCGCGAGGGCGGCTGGCCCGCGACGGTCGACGGCGACGCGTTCACCGCGCCGTTCAGCGCACCGAGCGCGGGACCGGCGCCGTGGCACCTGTACCGGCTCACGCTGCACCGCGCCTACGGTGTCGCGTCCGCCGAGCCGCACGGCGCCAGCCGGTGGGATTTCACCCGCTGATCGAAGCCGCGACCAGCTCGCCGATGGCGGCCATGCCGTCGGCGTTCGGGTGCAGCGGCGCGGCGATCGACGTCGGGACCAGGCCCTCGAACCACTTGACGCCGGGCAGCTTGCAGACGTCGTGCCCGATCGAGGCCGTCCGGACGTCGACGTAACGGGCGTGGTGCGCCGCGGCCTGGCGGGCGAGGGCGGCGTTCGTCTTGTCGATGCTGCCCTGGATGTAGTTGGCGTCGCGCGGGGTCAGCGGCGCGAGCGGCCAGCATCCGTTGTGCGGCAAGTAGGTTCCGTATCCGGCGACGAAGACGTCGGCGGCGGGCGCGCGCGTGTGGATCTCCTCCAGCAGCGCGCCCCACACCGGCTCGAACGCGGCGATGCGCTCGGCCAGCTGGTCGTGGCCGCCCGCGGTGTAGCGGTCGACGCAGTCGGGCACGATGCCGGGCAGGAGGTTGATGCAGCTGGTCGCCGCGCCGACCAGGCCGACGTCGTTGCCGCCGATCGTCACGGTCACCGTGCGGGTCTGCGCGCTCAAGGCGTCCAGCTGCGGTGGCACCGGCCCGGACGACGTCTGCTGCGGCGCGGTCATGTCGACGGTCTTCGCGCCGGAGCAGGTGACGTCCTTCAAGGGCACGCCGAGCTGCCGCGCGGCGACGTGCGGGTAGTTCGCGAGCGACCGGGCGCAGCCGGGGGAGGACAGGTCGGGCGGCAGGATCAGCGGCCCGGCCGCCGCCGAATCCCCGAGTGCCACGTACTCCCCGGCCGCGCTCGCCGCCGCCGGGCTCGCCGTCGCGCCCGCCAGCGCGGTGACCATGATCGCGATGAACGCCGTCTTCCGCACCCGCACGCCGTCCTCCTTGATGCCGTGCCGTCTGCTGGTCTCCGTGACACCATCGGCACGGCGCGTGGCCGGATTGACTGGGAATCCGGGCAGAGAACGAGGGGATCGGTTGTGACGGAGCACAAGCGCGGCGGGGACCTGTCCCTCGGCGGGCAGCGCGTGCACGAGCGGCTCAGCCGGGACGAGCCCGAGCTGATCGCGCGGGTGCTCGGACGCATCCAGGCCGAAGTCGCCGACTACCGGCGGCTGCCCGTGGAGGAACTGGACGGCGACATCGCCGGCATCACCCGGCAGGCGGTGCGGGCGTTCGCGCGGAGCCTGCGCGAGGACCGTGAACTCGACGCCGCCGAGCTGCGGCAGATCGGCGCGTCGGCGGTGCGCCGGGCCGAGGAGGGCTTCCCGCTGGAGGCCGTGCTGACCGCCTATCACGCCGGCGCGCGGGAGATCTTCGCCGTCGGCTCGGCCGGTTCCGGCAGCGCGGACGTCGCCGACCTCCTCGAAGTCGCCGACCGCGTGCTCGCGTTCGCCGGCACGGTGACCGCCGCGGTCACCCGCGGCTACCTGGAGGAACTGCGGACGAAGGTCGGGCAGGAGCACACCGCGCGCCGCACGCTGCTGTCGGTGCTCGTCGACGGCGGCCCGGTCGACGTCGTCGCGCGCAGTGCCGGGATCACGCTGCCCGCGCGGTATCTGGTGCTGAGCGTGGAACTCGGGCCGCACGCCGACGAGGCGGCACCGGGTGTCGACGCCGGGATCGCGGTCCGCCGCAAGCTGCGCCGGTTCCTCGCGGCGTTCGAACGCTGCTGCGGCGACGGCGTGCTCGCCTCGCTCGACGGTCCCGGCGGGCTGGTCCTGCTCCCGCTGGCCGGGCGGCTTTCGGAAGTCCCGGGGTGGCACGAGCTGCTCGGCGAGGCCGGGCGCGCGGCGGGCGTCGCCGTCCTCGCGGCGGCGGAGACGGCGGCGCCGCCGGAGGTCCGAGAAGCCGCGGCGCAGACCGGGGAAGTGCTGGACGTGCTGCGCTGGTTCGGCCGCCCGCCGGGGCTGTACCGCCTCGACGACGTCCTGGTCGAGTACCAGCTGACCCGCCCGGGCGCGGCCCGCGACCGGCTCGCGGCGATCCTCGCGCCGCTTCAGGCGCACCCGGAGCTGATCGAGACGCTGGAGACCTACCTCGCCCAGGACACCAACCGCCGCCGGACGGCCACCCGTCTGCACGTCCACCCCAACACGGTCGACTACCGCCTCCGCCGGGTCCGCGACCTCACCGGCGCCGACCCCCTCCACCCGGCAGGCCTGCCCCGCCTCATCGCGGCACTGGCGGCCCGCCGCGCCTCGGCCCCCTGACGTGTCGTCCCTCAAATCACGCGTGTCGTCCCTCTGATCACGCGTGTCGACCCTTGCCTCACGGCGTCGGGAGAACCCGGCCGGACGACACGCGTGCCCGGACGGACGACACGCGTGATTGAAGGGTCGACTCGCGTGATTGAAGGGTCGACACGGCGGCGTGGAGGAGAGCCCCGGTGAGCAGGACCGCGGTGAGGACGAAGGCGGCGACCGCCGAAGGCGGGCCGAAGTGCAGCTCGCCCGCGCGGCCGAGGACGAAGCCCGT
Organism: Amycolatopsis melonis; assembly: GCF_040064235.1. Taxonomy (NCBI): domain Bacteria; kingdom Bacillati; phylum Actinomycetota; class Actinomycetes; order Pseudonocardiales; family Pseudonocardiaceae; genus Amycolatopsis; species Amycolatopsis melonis. The sequence goes on along the minus strand of NZ_JBDZYD010000015.1, from coordinate 52,562 downwards.
GTGCAGGGCCCAGGCGATCAGGGTCGTGCCGGACGCGGCCGCGAAGGTCGTGCGGAAGGTCGCGGCCAGCACGACCGCGCCCAGCGTGACCAGCGCGTACCAGGGATGGGCCGTCGCCCCGGCCAGGTCCGCCGCGGCCGTTGCCGCGACCGCCGCCACACAGCCGAACGGGAACCCGAACCCATCAGTCATCCGGTCAGTCCAGTCCGTGACCGCGCCGCGGGCATGAGCCCGGACACATTCCCTACGCGCGGGCGCCCCGATCTTTACGTTTCATTTACTCCGGTCACGCGCTCGATGGCGTCGGCGATCCGGGGCCAGACCGCGCGCGGCAGGTTGTGCCCCATCCCGGGGATGATCAGCAGCTCCGCGCCCGGAATCGCCTCCGCCGTCGCCTTGCCGCCGCTGACGTCGATGAGCGGGTCGGCGTCGCCGTGGACGACCAGGGCAGGCAGCCGCACCTCGCGCAGCCGCGCGGTGCGGTCGCCGGAGGCGACGACCGCCGCCGCGTGCCGCAGCGTGCCCACCGGGTGGCGGGCGCGGTCGTAGTGCAGGGCGGCCTTGGCCAGCAGGAACGCCTCGTCGTCGGGATAGCCGGGGGAGCCGAGCTTCCGGTAGCCCTCGACGCTGTCGGCGATGGCCTGCTCGCGGGTGGTCGCCGGCGGCCGGGTCAGCAGGGCCAGCGCCCACGGCTCGGCGCGCCCGACCGCCGGGTCGCCGGTGGTCGACATGATCGACGTGACCGACAGCAGCCGGTCCGGGTGGTCGATCGCCAGCTGCTGCACGATCATCCCGCCCATCGACGCGCCGACGACGTGCGCCCGCGCGATGCCGAGCGCGTCGAACAGCCCGACGGCGTCGTCGGCCATGTCGGACAGCGTGTACGGCGCCGTCGTGAGGTCGCCGGCGGCCAGCGCGGCGAGGTCCGGCGGCGGCAGGTGGTCGAGCCACGTCGAGAGCCCGACGTCCCGGTTGTCGTAGCGCACCACGAAGAACCCGCGCCCGGCGAGCAGCTCGCAGAAGGCGTCCTCCCAGGTGATCATCTGGGCGCCGAGCCCCATCACCAGTACCAGCGGCGGGCCCGCCGGGTCGCCGAAGGTGTCGTACTCGAGCTCGAGACCGTTGGCCTGTGCACGTGCCATGCCCCGATCCTGCCGTACCCGCGCGACGCTGGCCCGCTCCGGCGGCGGCGGTTACCGTTACGCCCCATGCCGACCTCATCCTCGGGCACCGGACAGCGGCCGCGGTCACGCGCCGCGGCGGGACTGCCGGCGCTGACGGCCGACCACATCGTCGGCGCGGCCACCGAGCTGACCGCGCAGCGCGGCCTCGACAACTGGACGCTGCGGGAGCTGGCCCGCGCGGTCGAGGCGTACCCGGCGGTGATCTACCACCACGTCGGCGACCGGGACGCGGTCGTCAACGCCGTCGTCGACCGCGTGGTGAGCCTGCTGGAGCTGCCCGACGAGCGGCTGCCGTGGCAGGCGTGGTTCACCGAGCTGCTGGCCGGCCTGCGCGCCCTGCTGCGGACCTACCCCGGCTGCGCGCGGCGGCTGGCGTTGTTCGGCCCGTCGGTGCAGGCGGCCGCACGCAGCATCGACGCGGGCATCGGCGTCCTGCTTCAGGCGGGGTTCGGCCGGGAGAGCGTGCCGGCCTACCACCTGCTGCTGATGACGGCGTGCCAGTTCGTCGCGATGGAGGACGACCGCGACGGCGCGCTGGCGCTGCAGATCGGCAACACCGAGGCGTACGCGGCCTACCGCGAACGGCCGGACCTGCCCGGGATGGCCGAGCTCGGCGCGGCGATGCACGACCTGATGGGCGACCCCGACCTGGCCGCGGGCTACTACGCCCAGCTCTACGACTACGCGGTCCGGCGGTGCCTCGACGGGCTCGGCCACCGCCTCGGCCAGCTGCGCGAAGCGGGCAGCGCGGGGCTGACAGCGACTTGACAGTGCGGCGGCGTACCGTGGGCGTGCGTCGGTGGTTCGCCCACCGACCCGGAGCCCCCGGCGCCCTCCTCCCCCTCGTGGTGCCGGGGGCTTCGGTCTATTCCCGGCCGCCCTGGCGCGGCGACGGCGGCTCCGCCTGGATCGCCGGGAAGACTTCGCCGACGAGCGTCACGAGCGACTTCGACAGCAGCAGGTGCACCTGTTCGCGCGTCAGCGACCCGCGCACCAGCCACTCCCGGCCCGCCGCCTTCACCATCCCGCCGAACGCGCGCACCAGCGCGTTCAGCTCGGGCCCGTGCTCGCTCTCCCGCGACAGCCCCACGGCTTCGAGCACGCGGTCGGCGGACTCGCGGTCGGCTTCTTCGAGGATGCGCTCCACTTCGAGGTCCCGCCCGATGCCCTCGGGCGCGATCGCGGCCAGCCACATCCGCTCCTGGCTGGTGACCATGTCGAGGAACCACTCGATGGCGACGTCGGCCCGCAGTTCCAGCGGCCCGTCCGGGAGGATTTCCACGGCCAGCCGCGGCACGGTCAGCGCGCGGCGGATGATTTCGAGGTACAGCTCGCGTTTCGTGCCGAAGTAGTGGTTGATCAGCCCGCGCGCCACCCCGGCCGCCGCCGCTATGTCCGATGTGGACACTTCAGAGTAGGGACGTTCACCGAACAGCCGCGCCGCGCAAGCGTAGATCTGTTCCTTCCGTTCGTCCGGTTCCAGTCTTCGCCATCTCGGCGCCGGCTCGGTGTTCATCCGCCCATGGTCGCACGGGCCCCCGGCCGGAGCAGGGCAATGCGCACGATGTCGGACGCCCCCGGCGGCCAATCCCACGATCGGGGCACGGCCGGTCCGGGAGAGTGATCGCCCGCCGGTCCGGTCCGTCAGTCCGGAAGGGCGATCGGCGCGATGTCCGCGAAGCCGTCGCCGGGTCCCGGATTCGCCGGATGCGTTTCCCCGCCGAAGTGGTGCAGCACGCCCCACACCGCGTTGAGTGCCGTCTGGACCGCGCCCTCCGCCCAGCCCGCGGTCCACGAGATGTCGTCGCCCGCCAGGAACAGCCCGCGGTAGCGCGGCGGCAGCTCGTCCTGCACGAAGTGCGTGAACAGCCGGTGCTGGTAGCGGTAGTGGCCGGGCAGGTTGGCCTTGAACGCGCCCATGAAGTGCGGTTCCGCCTCCCACGACACCGTCACCGGGTCGCCGATGATGTGCCGACGGACGTCGACGCCGGGGTAGATCTCGCGCAGCGACTGCAGCATCACCTCGACGCGCTCGGTGACCGAAAGCGGCAGCCACTTCAGCGAATCGTCGGCCCACGTGTAGGACAGGCAGATCACCGCGGGCTTGTCCGGGTCGTCGCCGAGCAGGTAGGTGCCGCGCGGCATGCGGTCGGTGAGCGTCATGCTCATCGTGTCGCGGCCGGTCGCCGGGTCGCGGTCCAGCCAGAACGGCCGGTCGACCGGGACGAACACCTTCGACGACTCCATGTAGTGCGTGCGCTCGATCGCCGTCCAGTGGTCGATCGGGAACAGTGCCTCGTCGCATTCGATCTTGGACAGCAGCATCCAGCTCTGCGCGGTGAACACCGCCGCCGGGAACGTCCGGATGTGCCCGTCCGCGTCGGTCACGGTGATGTTGTTCGGCGCGGTGCGGTGCAGCCGCGTGACGCCCGGCCGGGGACGGCCGTCGTGCAGCGACGCCAGTGTCGTCCCGGACGGCCAGAAAGCGATTTCCGCCGGGGCGTGCTCCCACAGCCGCAGTGGCAGCTGCCTGCTGCCGCCGACGATGCTGCGGTGCTCGTCGTCGGCGCCGGTGTAGACCACGCGCAGGATCTCCAGGATGGAGTTCGGGAAGTCGGTGTCCCAGCCGCCCGTGCCGAAGCCGACCTGGCCGAAGATCTCGCGGTGGCGGAAGGAGGCGAACGCGGGGGAGTCGCAGAGGAAGCCGTAGAACGTCTGGTTGTCCAGCCGCGGGACCAGCTCGTTCCACAGGCGCTTGATCGTCTTCGCGTCGCGGTCGCGGATGGCCGTCTGCATCTCGGCGAACGACGCGTGCTCGGCGAGCGTCCGGTCCCAGGCTGCCGCGACGTCGCGGAAGACGGCGGGCAGGTCCTCGGGCGTGCGCGCGTAGTGGCTCTGTCCTTTGAGGTCCACGACGGTGCTCGGCGTCCCCGGCGCCAGCGGGTTCGGGAACGGCGTCGTCTCCAGCCCGACCTTGTCGATGTAGTGGAACAGCGCGGTCGACGCGGGCGGGAAACGCATCGCGCCCATCTCCGCGACGACGTCGTCGGGGCAGCCGGGGAACCGCACCGTGCGCAGCCTGCCGCCGATCTCGGCGATCTCGTACACCACCGGCCGCAGCCCCAGCTTCATCAGCTCGTACGCGGTGACGATGCCGGAGAGGCCGCCGCCGATCACGGCGACCTCGGTGCCGTGCCGCTCGGCGGGCACCGAGCCGAGCCCGGCCGGGTGGGCGAGGTAGTCGTCGTAGGCGAACGGGAAGTCCGGCCCGAACATCGTGATCGGGCGGCCCGCCGGTTCGTCGTGGTGGATCGCGGTCGGGACGGCGGAGGTCATGCGGTGGTTCCCCGGTACAGTTCGGGCCGTCGGTCGGCCAGGTGGGTGTTCTCCAGGCGGGACGCGGTGACGGCGTCGCGCGTGACGTCGGCGGCGATCACCCCGGGCCCGGATCCGGCGCGGGCGAGCACCTCACCGGTCGGGGCCACGACGCAGGACCGGCCGCAGTAGGTCAGTTCCTGCTCGGTGTCGCAGCGGTTCGCGTAGGCGACGAACAGCTGGCTTTCGTAGGCGCGCGCGGGCACGAGCGTGTCGGCGACGACCTCGTAGGGACTCATCAGCGCGGTCGGCACGACCAGCAGTTCGGTGCCGGCCAGTGCGTGCGCGCGGACCAGCTCCGGGAACTCGACGTCGTAGCAGATGAGCAGCCCGACCCGGACGCCGCCGAGGTCGGCCTGCACGACCGGCTCGTCGCCGGGGGTGAACCACGCCCGGTCGAGGTCGCCGAACAGGTGTGTCTTGCGGTAGTTGGCCAGCCGCCGCCCGGTGGCGTCGACGAGCTGGACGCTGTTGTAGACGTGCTCGCCGTCGGTTTCCGGGTAGCCGTACACCAGCGCGGCGCCCAGTCGCCGGGCCAGCGCGGCCATCCGGGCCGCCGTCGGCCCGTCGGAGGGTTCGGCGAGTTCGTGCGTGCGCGCGCCGATGTGATAGCCGGTGGTGCCCATCTCCGCGGTGACGACGAGGTCGGCGCCGCCGCCGGACAGGGAGCCGAGCGGGCCCTGGTGGATCGCGACCCTCATGCCAGCCTCGACCTCCGGATCCCGTAACCGAAGTAGATCAGCAGGCCCAGCACCATCCAGGCGCCGAAGACGACCCAGGTCGCGCCGTCGAGGCTGAGCATCATGTACGCGCAGCAGAGCACGCCCAGGACCGGCGTGACCGGCGCGAGCGGCACGCGGAACGAGCGCGCCCGCTCGGGCTGGCGCCGCCGCAGGATCAGCACGGCGACGTTGACCAGCCCGAACGCGAACAGCGTCCCGATGCTGGTGGCGTCGGCGAGCTTCCCGAGCGGGATGAACGCGGCCAGGACGGCGACGAAGCCCGACACCACGAGCGTGTTGATCCGCGGCGACCCCGTCCTCGCGTCCACTTTGGACAGCGACGCCGGGACGAGCCCGTCGCGGGACATCGCGAAGAGGATGCGGGTCTGTCCGTAGAGGACGGTCAGCACGACACTGGAGATCGCCACGATCGCGCCGACGGCCAGCAGCCCGGCCCAGAACGGGTTGTCCGACACGACGCTGAGCACGTGCGAGAGCGCGGCCTCCTGGCCGTCGAACTCCTGCCACGGCAGCGCGCCGACCGCGGCGACGGCGACCAGGCAGTACAGGACCGTGACGATGCCGAGCGAGAGCAGGATCGCGCGCGGCAGGTCGCGCTGCGGGTTCTTCGCCTCCTCGCCCGCGGTCGAGGCCGCGTCGAAGCCGATGTAGGAGAAGAACAGCTTGGCTCCGCCGGCACTGAGCCCGGCCAGCCCGAGCGGCAGGAACGGCGTGAAGTTGCGGGCCCGCACGGCGCTGAACGCGATGACGCAGAACAGCACCAGCGTGCCGATCTTGACCACCACCATGACCGCGTTCGCCCGCGCGCTCTCCTTCGCCCCGGACAGCAGCAGGACCATCGCGAGGAGCACGACGAGGATGGCGGGCACGTTGACGACGCCGCCGGAGCCGGGTGGCTGGCTGAGCGCGTCCGGGATCGCGAAGCCGAAGGCCAGCCGCAGCAGCTCGTTGAGGTACTGCCCCCAGCCGACGGCCACGGACGCGACCGAGACGCCGTATTCGAGCACCAGGCACCAGCCGCAGACCCAGGCGACCAGCTCGCCGAGCGTGGCGTACGCGTAGGAGTAGGACGAACCGGACAGCGGGATCATCCCGGCCAGCTCGGCGTAGGACAGCGCCGAGAACAACGCCGTGACCCCGGCGAGGACGAACGAGAGGACCACCGCGGGCCCGGCCACCGGGACGGCCTCGCCGAGCACGACGAAGATCCCGCTGCCCAGCGTCGCCCCGATGCTCAGCATGGTGAGCTGCCCGAGGCCGAGCGACCGCTTCAACGTGCCATGATCACCTTCGGCGACCAGGTCGGCGACCGGTTTCCGCCGCGCCGTCGCGGCCCGTAACTTCATGCCGACGACCGTATCGGCCGCTCCCGGCGGGCAAAACAGGAGAACGTTGCGCGTACAGATGAATCACAGGTGATTCATTGCACAAGACAGTCGGATCGTGGCGATTCGTTCCGAGTTTGCGCGAATCCGCCGCCGGGTGTCGGATTGCCGGTGAGCCGTTCGTGGAGCAGGTGAGCGGCCGCCAAGAGGGCGCCGCCAGGACCCCACAGGGGATGAAGATGTCGCACCAGCAGCCCGTCGCCCGCCGCATGTACGACCTGGTCGAGCCGCTCGGCCTGGTGCCCTACTTCGCCGACGAGTCGGACGAAGCCCTGATGGCGCTCGGCCTGCGCAACCAGTGGGACGCCTACTTCGCCGGCCGGGCGGCGCCGTTCGGTCCGTCGGTGCCCGCCGAGGTGATCCACGCGGTCTTCTACAACTTCGCCCCCGGCGAGGTCGCCCGCCACATTCCCCGGGTGTGGGACGTGACCACGCCCGAGGCGGCGCTGGCCGCCCGGGAACGCGGCTGCGTCGCGGGCATGCGCCGCATCCTCGGTGCCCTCGCCGACGACCCGGCCGTCGCCCGGGCAGGCGACCTGCTGCTGAAGGCCGCCACCAGCGCGCCCGTGGAGGGACGGCCGCTCTACGCCGCCCTGCGCACGCTCCCGGCACCGCAGGAACCGGTCGCCCGGCTGTGGCACGCGACCACGCTGCTGCGCGAGCACCGCGGCGACGGCCACATCGTCGCCCTGATGGCCGAAGGCATCGGCGGGACCGAGGCCCACGTGCTCCACGCACTGGCCACCGGCACGCCCGCGAAGAGCTTCGGTCGCGTCTGGCACCTGCCCGCCGCCCAGCTGGACGCGGTCGTCGACGGCATGCGCGCCCGCGGTCTCGTCGGCCCCGACGGCTGGCTGACCGACGAAGGCCGGGCCACGAAGGACCGCGTCGAGGCACTGACCGACCGTCTCGCGGAGGCCCCGTACACGATCCTGAGCCCGGGCGACCTCGACCGCCTGATCACCGACCTCGCCCCGATCTCGGCCGTCTTCCGCAAAACCTTCCCGATGTAGCCAGGGGAATCACGCGTGTCCCGAGGGGTATCACCCGTGATCCGGCAGGCATCACGGCCGATGCCCCTCCAATCACGCGTGATGCCTCTCCAGTCACGTGTGATGCCCGGTTCGTCACGCCGGGGCGTCGGCCGGGAGGAGCAGGGTGAACGTCGGCGGGTGGGGACGGCTCAGGCGCAGCCGTCCGCCTTCGGCCTCGGCGAGGCTGCGGGCGAGCCGCAGGCCGATGCCGTGGCCGCTGGCCGCCGTCGCGAACGGGTCGGTCTCGCCGAGGTCCGGGCCTTCGTCGGCGACGTCGATGGCCAGCGCGTCGCCGGCGTCGCGGGCCACCACGGTGACCCGGCCACGGCCGTGCGTCGCCGCGTTGTCCAGCAGCACGCCGAGGACCTGCCGGACCGCCGCGGCGGCCGCGTGGGCAGGCGGCGGGTCCTCCCGGACGATCCGCAGCGTCCGGCCCTGCGGCACCAGCAGCGTCTCCCCGGCCTGCCGGACCTCCTCGAGCAGCGCGTCGAGATCCAGCTCGGCGCGCGGCGCCCGGCGTTCGCGGCCCAGTGACAGCAGGTCCTCGATGGTGCGTTCCAGCCGGTCGGCGGACGCGATCCCGGCGCGGATCGCCGCGTACGGGTCCGCGGCCGGGGTCTCCAGCGCCGCTTCCAGCTGCAGGCGCAGCCCGGTCAGCGGGGTCCGCAGCTGGTGCGACGCCTCCGCGGAGAACGCGCGCTCGCGTTCCAGCGTCTCGCCGATCCGGGTCGCGGTGGCGCCCAGTGCCTCGCCGACCTGGTCGATCTCGGCGATGCCTGCCCGCGGCGACCGGGCGGTGAAGTCGCCGTCGCCGAGCCGCTCGGCCGCGGCGGCCAGCTCTTCCAGCGGCCGGACCAGCCGTGCCGTGAACCGCCGGGCGAGCAGCCAGCTCACCCCGGTGGTCGCGAGCGCGAGCCCGGCCATGCCGACCCAGGTCAGGATGATCCGCAGCCGCAGCTCGGACTGCGGCAGCGCGGCGCGGACCACGCCGGTCACCCGCGGCCCGCTGATGACCGGCACGGCCAGCGCGATTTCGTCGCCCTCGCGGCCGATGACGACGTCCACCGTCGCCTGGGCCGCCTGCCGCTCGACCGGGCCGCCGACGGCCGGTCCGTGCCCGGCGAGCAGCCGCCCGTCCGTGGCGTAGACCCCGACCTCGCCGTCGGTTTCGTCGTCCTCCTCGTCACGCGGGGGCACGACCGGCCGCCGCCCGGCGTTCAGGTCCGCCGCCACGACCAGCGCGACGGTGTCCGCGGCTCGCTCCAGGTCGCCTTTCGCGTCGTCGTGGTAGTACTGCCAGACCGCGATGCCCAGCGGCAGCGCGAACAGCACGGTCGCGACGAGGGCGGCCAGCACCGTCAGCGAGGTGATCCGGCGGCGCACCGGTCAGCCTTCGGCCGCGGACCGCGCCGGGTCCTCCAGCCGGTAGCCGTGCCCGCGCAGCGTCGCGATCCGCGGCACCTCGGCGTCCGGTCCGGCGGCCGCGGCGAGCTTGCGGCGCACCGCCGCGATGTGCACGTCCAGCGTCTTCGTCGAGCCGTACCAGTGCGCGTCCCAGACCTCGGCCATCAGCGTCTCGCGGCTGACCGCGACCCCGGGCTGCTCGGCGAGCCGGGCCAGCAGGTCGAACTCCTTGGCCCGCAGCACCACCTCGCGCCCGTGCAGCGTGGCGCGGCGGCCGGCGATGTCGACGGTCAGCCCGCCGACGTTCACCGGCGGCCGGGCACCGGCGGGCGCGCCGCGCCGCAGGTGCGCCCGCACCCTGGCCAGCAGCTCGCCCAGCCGGATCGGCTTGGTGAGGTAGTCGTCGGCGCCCGCGTCGAGGCCGACGACGACGTCCATCTCCTCCTGCCGGGCGGTGAGGATGACCAGCACCGACGCGGGCAGCGCGGTCCGCAGGCGGCGGCAGACCTCGACGCCGTCGAGGTCGGGCAGGCCGAGGTCGAGCAGCACGAGCTCGAAGTCACCGGCTTCGGCGGCCTGCTGGGCACTGCGCCCGTCGCGTCGCCAGCACACTTCGTAACCGTGCAGTCGCAGGGTCGATTCGAGCACGCTGCCGATCGCCGCGTCGTCTTCCACCACCAGCAGCTTCGACATGCGGGAAGCCTAACCAACCCTTCATCGGGAACCGGGTGATTGTGGTCTATTCCGTCCGCGTGCCGAGGCCGATCTGCGATATCCGGCGCGCGGCCGCGGTGACGGCCTCGCAAAACGCAGCAACCTCGGCATCGCCGAACCGCCCGGCCGGCCCGGTGAGAGTGAGCGCGGCGAGCACCCGCCCCTCGCCGTCGTGCACCGGCGCGGCGACGCTGGACGCTCCCGCCTCCGGCTGTCCGTGGCTGACTGCCGCACTCGGGGTGCCGCCGTCGTGCACAGGTGCGGCGACGCTGGCCGCGCCCGCGGTGCCGCCGCCGAGCACCTGCCCGGCGGCGCCGCAGTCGAGCGGCAGCTCGTCGCCGACGCGGCCGACGTGCCGGATGGCCCGCGTTCCCTCCTGCTGGGCCACGCAGACCAGCACCGAACTGCTCCGGACGTAGAGGTTCACCGTCTCGCCGCACCCGGCGGCCAGCTCGCGCAGCACCTGGCGGACCGGCTCGGGCAGCTGCCACGCCGAGTTCGCCAGCTGCGCCCAGCGCAGCATGCCGGGCCCGACCGTGATCCGCCCGTCGGGGCGGGTCCACAGCAGGCCGCGCTGCTCGCAGGTGGCGACCAGCCGCAGCACGGTCGTCTTGGCCAGGCCGCTGGCCGCCGTGAGGTCCTTGACCGTCCACGTCCGGTGGCGTTCGGTGAACAGGGCGAGCAGGTCGAACGTGCGCAGCACGCTGCGGACCGCTCCGTCGTCACCGTCCGGTTTCATCGCGCGACCCCCGGACCCAGCGTACCGCTTGGTGGACCATTCAGGCCACGTACCGGTCGAACGCCGTGACGGTCTCCGCGAGCACTTCCGCTCCCGGCCGGGCCCACAGTTGCGCGTTGAACACCTCGACCTCGATCGGGCCGTCGTACCCGGCCGCCTCGACACAAGCGCGCAGGTGCCGGTGGTCGATCGGGCCGTCGCCGGGCAGGGCCCGGCCCAGCAGCGGATCGGGCAGCGGCACGAGCACGTCGCACACGTGGAAGCCGGCGATCCGGCCTGCCGCCGCGGCGATCGACTCCTCGATCCGCGGGTCCCACCAGACGTGGAACTCGTCGACGATCACGCCGACCTGCTCGGCGGGGTGCTCGCGGGCGACGGCCAGCGCCTGGTCCACAGTGGACAGCACCGAGCGCTCCGCGCACTGCATCGGGTGCAGCGGCTCCAGGCCGAGCCGTACCCCGCGTTCCCCGGCGTACGGCGCCAGCTCGCCGACGGCGTCGGCGACCCGCTGCCGCGACGCGGCCAGGTCGTTGCCCGCGATCCCGCCGACCACCAGCACGAGCACCTCGGCGCCGAGCGCGGCGGCCTCGTCGATCGCCTCCCGCGTCTGCGCGACGCCGTCCACCGGCGCGCCTTCCGGCGTGACCCCGGTGAAGAACCCGCCGCGGCACAGCGACGACACCCGCACGCCGTGTTCCTTGAGCAGCCGCGCGGCTTCGTCGACGCCGGTTTCGGCGACCTTGTCCCGCCACAGCCCGATCCAGCCGACGCCCGCCGCGGCACAGCCGGCCACCGCTTCGGGCAGCGACCACGACCTGGTGGTGATCTGGTTGAGGCTCAGCCGCGGGTCCATCACGCCACCCCCGCCGCCTGCAGCAGCGGCCGCATCCGCGCCACGGCCAGGTCGGGATCGGCGAGCACGCCTGCCTCGTCGGCCAGCCGCAGAAGCGTCGCCAGGTGGGTGATCGTGCGCGCGGACTCCTGCCCGGCGATCATCCGGAAGTGGTTCTGGTGGCCGTTGAGGTAGGCCAGGAAGACCACGCCGGTCTTGTAGTGCCGGGTCGGCGCGCGGAAGATCTCGCGCGACAGCGTCACGGTGGGGTCGAGCAGCGTGCGGAACCCCGCGCGGTCGCCGTCGTCGAGCCGGGCCAGCGCGGCCGCGGCGACCGGCGCGATCGGGTCGAAGATGCCGAGGAGGGCCTCGCTGTGGCCGTCGGCGTCGCCGGCGATCAGCTCGGGGTAGTTGAAGTCGTCGCCGGTGTAGCAGGCGACGCCCGGCGGCAGCGCGCGGCGGAATTCGGTCTCGATCGCCGCGTCCAGCACCGAAACTTTCACGCCGGCGATGGTGCCGGCGTGCTCGGCGCACAGGGCCGCGAGTTCCCGGGCGGCGGCGCGGACGTCGTCGTGGCCCCAGTAGCCGGCCAGCGCGGGGTCGAACTGCTCGCCCAGCCAGTGCAGCAGGACCGGGCCGCCGGCCTCGGACAGCAGTTTCCCGTACGCCGCATGGTAGTCGCCGGGGCCGGTGGCGGCCGCGGCCAGCGCCCGGCTGGCCATGACGACGGGGACCGCGCCGGCGCCGGAGACCAGCTCCAGCTGCTCGCGCCAGGCGTCCACAATGGACGTGATGGTGGCCGGACCGGCGGGCAGCTGGTCGGTGCCGACCCCGGCGCACCACCGGCGTCCGGCCGCGATCGCGCCGGTGCGCGTCACGAGTTCCTGCGTGGTGTCCCAGTCGAGGCCCATGCCGCGCTGCGCGGTGTCCATGGCCTCGGCGACGCCGAGCCCGCACGCCCAGAGGTGTTCCCGGAAGGCGAGGGTGGTGTCCCAGTCGACGGCGTAGGGTTCGCCGGCCAGCGCGTCGGCGACGACGTGCGCGGCGGCGTAGGCGACGCGCGACGCCGGCGGCGTCTTCGGCGGTACGGGCGGCCGCGTCCCGGACGGCGACCAGTTCAGCAGCTCGCCGCCGGGAGCCGGGAGCACGAGCATTCGAGGACCTCCGGAAGAGTCTGAAAGCGCTTTCTCATGCCCACGGTAGGGCCTGTGCCGGGGTACGACAAGGCCCTGGTGGGGTCAGCGCCGGGGGCGTGCGGTGCTCTCGCGCAGCACGACCTCGCCCGACAGCCGGACCGTCCGCGGCCGGGCGCCCGCGGAGCCCTTGATCGCCAGGTCCATCGCCCGCTCGCCCAGCTCCTCCAGCGGCAGCCGGACCGTGGTCAGCGCCGGGGCCAGGTCGCGGACCACCGGGATGTCGTCGAAGCCGGCCACCGAGATGTCGCCGGGCACCGACAGGCCTTCCTCCCGCAACGCCGTCAGCGCGCCGATCGCCATCACGTCGGTGACGGCGAACACGCACGTCGGCAGCTTGCGCCTGCGGCCGGCGAGCAGCCGCTTCGTCGCTTCGTACCCGCCGTCGCGGCTGAACGCCGCCTCGATGACGTCGTCTTCGCGCAGCTCGATGCCGTGCGCAGCCAGCTCGGCGGAGAACCCGGCCAGCCGGTCGATCACCGTGCTCAGCCGCCGCGGGCCGACGAGCACCGCGAACCGCTTGTGTCCCTGCTCGACCAGCGCCTTCGCCAGCGCGGCCGCGCCGCCCTTGTTGTCCGGCTGGACCGTGTCGATCTTGAGGCCGCGGTGCCTGCTGACCGCCGCCACCTGGCCGCCGCCGCGGCGGTAGGGCTCCAGCTCGGCCGCCATCGCGCGTTCCCACGCCCGGTCCTCGAACGCCGAGCCGATCAGCAGGATCGCCGCCGCCCGCTGCGCGCGCAGCGTCGAGACGTAGGCGACCTCGCGGTCCGGGTCGCGGAAGGTGCCGGCGAGCATCACGAGCAGCCCGTTGTCGGTCGCCACCCGCATCACCCCGCCGGCGATGGCGGCGAAGTACGGGTCGCTGACGTCGTGGCAGATCACCCCGACCGTGCGATGCGTGCCGCCGGCCAGCGCCTGCGCGTGCGCGTTCGGGGCATAGGCCAGCTCGGCCGCGGCGGCGGACACCCGCTCCCGCAGGTCGGCGCGGACGGACGCGGTGCCGTTGAGCACCCGCGACGCCGTCGCGAGCGAGACGTTCGCGCTGCGTGCCACATCTTCCAGTGTCACGTGCGGCCGGGCCTTCATGGCTCCTCCAAGATCATTCTCGGGCGTACCCGTGTGCTCGGTCGGTGCAATCTACTGGGAGTCGGCCGGGAAGGGAGCCGCCGCTACTCCGCGAACGTACCCCGATCGAGTGAAATGCTGCGGGAAGATCGCCGGAGGTGTGTTTGTTGTCGTCGGCGGGAACCGTTGTGTGGTGAGCCCGCCACATCCCGATGACAGCGAAAGGAACCCGCATGCTGTTCGGTGACGAGCACGTCCGCCGCTACGAGGAGACCGACGGCGAGGTCGGCCACGACTGGCAGGAAGGCGTCCCGACGCTGGTGCTGACCACGAAGGGCCGCAAGACCGGCCAGGACCGCAAGTTCGCCCTGATCTACCAGGAAGTCGACGGCAACCCCGTGATCGTGGCCTCCAAGGGCGGCGCGCCGAACCACCCGGGCTGGTACCTCAACCTGCTGGAGCACCCCGAGGCCGGCGTGCAGATCAAGGCCGACAAGTTCAAGGCCCGCGCCCGCACGACGTCCGGCGAGGAGCGCGCGAAGCTGTGGGAGAAGCTCGCCGCCGTCTGGCCGGACTACAACGAGTACGCCAAGAAGACCGATCGCGAGATCCCCGTCGTGGTCCTCGAGCGGCTCTGAAGTTACTCCTGTGATCTGCGCCGCGTTCGGCGCGAGCGGGGGCCGCACCGGCGGGTCGTCGGCTACGAATGACACTCATGACCGACCGCCGGAGTGCCCTCGAAGGTGAGCTGCTGACCCGACGCCAGATGATCGCCTACGGCCGGCGCTTCGCCCGCGCCGGCCGGGGCGCCTGGTACAGCCTCGCGATCGAGGTGGTCTGGCAGTTCCTCGCCCAGACCACCCGCTTCCGCGTGCGCGGGTCGCACCACATCCCCCGGACCGGCGGCGTGCTGGTGGCGTCGAACCACCTGTCCTTCGCCGACCCGACGACGCTGACCGCGTTCTGCCTCGCCGCCGGCCGTGTCCCGCGGTACCTGGCGAAGGCGTCGCTGTGGCAGGTGCCGGTGGTGCGCTCGGTGATGCGGTCGGGACGGCACATCCCGGTCTACCGCGGCGCCGCGACGGCGGCGGAGGCCTACCGCGACCTGGTCGCCTCGGTGCGGGCGGGCGAGTGCGTCGCGGTGTTCCCGGAAGGCACCTTCTCGAACGACCCCGACGGCTGGCCGATGCGCGGCAAGACCGGCGTCGTGCGCGCGGCGCTGGAAACCGGGGCGCCGGTGATCCCGGTGGCCAACTGGGGAACCCACCACCTGCTGCCCTCCACGTCGTGGTGGCCGCGCGCGGTGCCGCGCAAGACGGTCGAGCTGGTCGCCGGGCCGCCGGTCGACCTGTCGGACCTGGCCGGCCGCGAGCTGAGCCGTCCGGTGCTGGAGGAGGCCACGGCCCGGATCATGGCCGCGATCACCGAGCTGCTCGTGGAGATCCGCGGGGAGAAGCCGTCGATCGCTGCCTGAAATTGTCGGTGGTGGGTGAGAGCCTGCCGTCATGACCATTTCAGGGTTCGGCTACCAGCAGGTTCCGGTCGGGAATCTGAGTATCAACGTCGCGGTCGGCGGCTCCGGGCCGCCGGTCGTGCTGCTGCACGGATTTCCGCAGACGCACCTGGCCTGGCGGCACGTCGCGGCGTCGCTCGCCCGCGATCACCGGGTGATCTGCCCCGACCTGCGCGGCTACGGCGGCAGCGGCAAACCACCCACCGGCTACTCGAAACGGGAGATGGCCGCGGACGTCGTCGAACTGGCCCGCGCGCTCGGCCACGAGCGGTTCGCGCTGGCCGGGCACGACCGTGGCGCGCTGGTGGCGTTCCGTGCGGCGCTCGACCACCCGGAAGCCGTCGGTCACCTCGCGGTGCTCGACGTCATCCCGGTCGTGGACCTGTGGGAGTCGCTGCACGGCACCGACGGGGTGTTCGCGTTCCACCTCTTCCTGCTGGCTTGCCAACCGCCACTGCCGGAACGGCTGCTCGGCGCGGCGCCGTCGGAGTTCTTCGGCCACTTCCTCGACGTCTGGACCCGCGACCCGGAGGCGATCCCGCCACCGGTCCGCGCGGAGTACCTGGCGGCGGCGTCGGCACCGGAGGCGATCGCGGCGGTGTGCGCGGACTACCGGGCGAGCGCGACGGTCGACGCGGAGCACGACGCGGCCGACCGCGCGGCGGGCCGTCAGCTGGCGATGCCCGTCGCGGCGTTGTGGCAACGGCCGGTCGCCGAGCTGCCCTTCGATCCCGCGAAGGTGTGGGGTGCGTGGGCGCCCGACCTGCGGACGCACGTGCTGGACTGCGGGCACTTCCTGCCCGAGGAACGACCGGAGGAGGTGGTCACGGCGTTGCGCGAGCTGCTGGCCCGCTGAGTCCCGGGTCACCCCGCCAGGCTGTCGTGAAGAGGGTAGCTCCGCCTTCCTCCCCACCGCCACCCTCAACGGAGGCGCTGCGCGCCGCTGTAGCCTCCAAGCATGAGTGCACAACACTTTGATGTCGTCGTGCTGGGGGCCGGGGTAGGCGGCTACGTCGCGGCGATCCGCGCGTCCCAGCTGGGGCTGAGCGCCGCGGTGGTCGAGGAGAAGTACTGGGGTGGCGTCTGCCTGAACGTCGGGTGCATCCCGTCGAAGGCACTGCTGCGCAACGCCGAGCTGGCGCACGTCGTGACGCAGGAGGCGAAGGCGTTCGGCATCTCGTCCGACAGCCCGATCCGCGTCGACTACACGGCCGCGTACGAGCGGAGCCGCAAGGTCGCCGAGGGGCGCGTCAAGGGCGTGCACTTCCTGATGAAGAAGAACAAGATCACCGAGTTCGACGGGCACGGCACGTTCGTCGACGACCACACGATCGAGGTGAACGGCGAGCGGATCACGTTCGGCCACTGCGTCATCGCCACCGGCGCGACCACGCGGCTGCTGCCGGGGACGTCGCGCAGTGAGCGCGTGGTGACGTACGAGGAGCAGATCCTCTCCAGCGACCTGCCGTCGAGCATCGTGATCGCCGGCGCGGGCGCGATCGGCGTGGAGTTCGCGTACGTGCTGCACAACTACGGCGTCGACGTCACCATCGTCGAGTTCCTCGACCGGATGGTGCCGCTGGAGGACGCCGAGGTGTCGGCGGAGCTGGCACGCCGGTACCGCAAGCTCGGCATCAAGGTGCTGACCTCGACGCGGGTCGAGTCGATCGACGACTCTGGTGCGTCGGTGCGCGTGACGGTGTCGTCGGAGAAGAACGGGCAGCAGGTCCTCGAAGCGGACAAGGTGCTGCAGGCCATCGGTTTCCAGCCGCGCGTCGAGGGCTACGGCCTGGAGAAGACGGGCGTGGCCCTGACCGAGCGCGGCGCGATCGCGGTCGACGGCCGCGGGCGCACGAACGTCCCGCACATCTTCGCGATCGGCGACGTGACGGCGAAGCTGATGCTGGCGCACGCGTCCGAGGCGATGGGCGTGGTGGCGGCGGAGACGATCGCGGGCGCGGAGACGATGGAGCTGGACTTCCCGATGATTCCGCGCGCGACCTACTGCCAGCCCCAGATCGCCAGCTTCGGCTGGACCGAGGAGCAGGCCCGCGAGAAGGGCTTCGACGTCCAGGTGGCGAAGTTCCCCTTCACGGCCAACGGCAAGGCCCACGGCCTCGGCGACGCGGCGGGCTTCGTCAAGCTGATCAGCGACGCCAAGCACGGCGAGCTGATCGGCGGTCACCTGATCGGCCCGGACGTGACGGAGCTGCTGCCGCAGCTGACGCTGGCCCAGCAGTGGGACCTGACGGTGCACGAGGTGGCCCGCAACGTCCACGCGCACCCGACGCTCGGCGAGGCGGTGAAGGAAGCGATCCACGGCCTCGCGGGTCACATGATCAACATGTAGGAACGTCGAAGCGGAGCTCCGGCCGTTCCCACCCGACCTTCGGCGGTCGCGGCGGGATCGTGCCGGTGCGCCGCGCGCCCACCCGCACGTAGAAGGACAGCGCGGGCGGATGGGCGACGACGCGGACGCTGCGCAGCCCACGTCCCCGAGCCTCGCCGAGCATGTGCGCCACGAGCTGCCGCCCGACCCCAAGCCCCTGTGCGGAGTCGGCGACGAACAGCAGATCGAGTTCCGCGGGGTCTTCGATCAGCGCGTAGAAGCCGACGATCTCACCCGCGGAGGTGGCAACGAAGGTGGGGTGCGCTTCGACGTAGGCCGGCGTGACCTCGTAGCCGTCCAGGATGGACGCATAGCCGCCTTGGTAGGCCGAGGAGGTGTGCATCAGCTCGGTCAGGACACCGGCCTGGCCTGCCGTGGCGCGGACGATTTCGATCTGGCCCATGCACCCGAGCCTACGATGAGAAAATGACGGACCCCGACCGGCTCCGGAATCTGCTGTCCCGCAACGAGATCCTCGTCGAAGTCCTCGAACGCGCGCGAGAACTGGCCTTGCCGGACTGGTACCTCACCGCGGGCTGCGTGGTGCAGACCGTGTGGAACGTCCTGACCGATCGCGAACCGGCGCAGGGCATCGAGGACTACGACCTGTTCTACCACGATCCCGCGGACCTGAGCTGGGAAGCCGAAGACCGGGTGATCCGCCGGGCCGCCGCCGCGTACGGCGACCTCCCCGCCGAAGTGGAAGTGCGCAACGAAGCGCGCGTCCATCTCTGGTACGAAGCGAAGTTCGGCGTTCCCTGCCCGCCCTTCGCGACGGTGGAAGCCGCCATCGATGCGTTTCCGGCCGTCTGCTCCTGCGTCGGTGTCCGCCTCGAACGCGACCGGACGTGGCACTTCCACGCGCTGCACGGCTGCGAGGACCTCTTCGCCCTGGTCGTCCGCCCGAACCGGGTACTGGCCCCGCGGGCGGTCTACGAACGCAAGGCCGCCCGGTGGCAGCGGGAGTGGCCGCGGTTACAAGTCCTCCCGTGGTCTTGACTTCAAGCTTACTCGAAGTTCCACGCTGAACTCCGGAACGAACTGGAGGGAAGCCGTGAAAGCTGTTGCGTTCACCGAGTTCGGCGGGCCGGAAGTGCTGCGCGTCCTCGAGCTGCCCGAACCGCATGCCGGGCCGGGGCAGGTGCGGGTGCGGGTGAAGGCCGCCGGGGTGCAGCCGTACGACGCTGCCGTGCGGGCCGGGTGGGAGCCGCCCGGGCTGGTTCTCGGGTGGCCGCGGGTGCCGGGGAACGAGTTCGCCGGCGTCGTCGACGAAGGCGGCGGGGACATCGCCGCCGGGACCGAAGTGCTCGGCTTCACCGCCGTGCAGGCCGCCGCCGAGTACATCGTCGTGCCCGCCACCGACGTGACGCCGAAGCCGCCGGAAATGCCGTGGGAGGTCGCCGGCGGGTTCACCGCGGGCACGCAGACCGCGTCCATCGCCCTGGAGGCCCTGCAGGTGAAGGCGGGGGAGACGCTGCTCGTCCACGGCGCCGCCGGGTCGGTGGGCACCGCCGCCGTCCAGCTCGCGCGGCTCAAAGGCGCCCGGGTGATCGGCACCGCGAGCGAAGCCAACCAGGACTACCTGCGCGGGCTGGGCGCCACGCCGGTCGTCTACGGCGAAGGGCTCCGGGAGCGCGTCGAGGCCGCGGCGCCGCAGGGTGTCGACGTCGTGCTGGACGGTGCGGGTGGCGCGGCACTCGATCTCTCACTCGAACTGGTGACGGACCGCAGGAGGATCCTCACGCTCGTCGACCACGGGCGGGCCGCGGAACTCGGGGTGCTCGTCTCGAAATCCGGACGCTCCGCCGCGCGGCTCGCCGAGCTGGCCGCGCTCTACGCCAAGGGCGACCTGCGCTTCCACGTGCGCCGGACCTACCCGTACACCGAGGCCGCGGCCGCGCACCGGGAAATCGAGACCGGGCACGGGCGGGGAAAAATAGTTCTCACGTTTCCCTGACCGTTCCAGCATGTGAACCCTGAAGCGTTCCCGACTTTGGTCGGTGGACCCCGGACCAGTCACTCCTTAGATTCTCCCCATTACACCCGGTCGGGTGTCATTCGGTCGAGCGGCCGAGTACCACAGGGAGACATCGATGGTGAGATTCAGCCGGGTTGCCGCGCACGCGGTTCCGCTGACGGTCGGCGCGATGCTGCTGACCACGGGGGTCTCGGCGGCGCAGCCGTCCATGGTGGACGCGGCGGCCGCGCGCACCGAAGCGGGCATCAGCGCGCTGCAGAGCATCAAGAAGAGCCTGAGCCCCGCCGAGCGCAAGCAATCGAGCCAGCTGGTCGTCGAGAAGCGGTTGCGGGCCGACCGGTCGCTGGCCGCGAAGCTGCCCGACTACCGCTCGGGTGTGGGCGTGAGCAACGCCGGCACCGTCTCGGTCGACATCGTCTCCTCCCGCGACCAGGCTGTCGCGAACGCCGTCAAGGCGGCGGGCGGCACCGTCCGCTACGCCTCGCCGGACGGTGCCGTCCGCGCCGACCTGCCGCTGTCCGCGCTGGACGCGATCGCCGGCCGCGGCGACGTCGCCGAGGTCAAGCCCGCTGCCCAGGCCACGACCTGGAGCGAGTCCGGCAACCGCGACTTCCGCGCCGCGCTGGCCAAGCAGGCCGTCGCCGCGACGCAGGTGTCCGAAGGGGACAAGGCGCACGGCGCCGACACCGCCCGCACGACGTACGGCGTCAGCGGCGCCGGTGTCAAGGTCTGCGTGCTCTCCGACGGCGTCGACTCGCTGGCGAAGTCGCAGGCCGCCGGCGAGCTGCCCGCGGTCGACGTCCTGTCCGGCCAGAAGGGCAGCGGCGACGAGGGCACCGCGATGCTGGAGATCATCCACGACCTCGCGCCCAACGCCACGCTCGGCTTCGCGACCGCGTTCACCAGCGAGGCCAGTTTCGCCGCGAACATCCGCGCGCTGCGCAGCACCGGCAAGTGCCAGATCATCGTCGACGACGTCTCCTACTTCGACGAGTCGCCGTTCCAGGACACGCAGGTCGCGCAGGCGGTCAACGACGTGACCGCGGCCGGCGCGCTGTACTTCTCCTCGGCGGGCAACTCGGGCAACGCGACCGACGGCACCAGCGGCTACTACGAAGGCGACTTCCGCGCGTCGTCGTCGAAGATCAGCGGCGTCACCGGCACCCCGCACGACTTCGACCCCAGCAGCACCACGCAGAACTTCGACGCGCTCTCGGCGGGTTCGCTCGGCCGCCCGGTGACGCTGTTCTGGTCCGACCCGTGGGGCAAGTCCGCCAACGACTACGACCTGTTCATCCTGAACTCCTCGGGCAGCGTCGTCGCGTCCAGCGAGAACGCGCAGACCGGTTCGCAGAACCCGTACGAGATCGCGTCCGTGCCGACCAGCGGCTCGGGGTACAAGGTGGCGGTCGTGAAGTACAGCGGCGCCGACCGGTTCATCGCGCTGAACGTCATCCGCGGCCGCTTCGTGGCTTCGGGTTCGCTCAAGGCGTTCAGCACCAACGGAGTCACGAACGGCCACTCGGCGGCGGTGAACGCGTTCAGCGTGGCGGCGGCCCCGGCCGCGGCGGCGTTCGGCCGTCCCCTGGAGACGGGCGACCCGGCCAACCCGGCGGGCCCGTACCCGGGCCTGTTCACGGCATCGAGCAAGTGGGAGCGGTTCTCGTCGGACGGCAAGCGCCGCCTGTTCTACAACGCGGACGGCACGGCGATCACGCCGGGCAACGTGTCCTCGACGGGCGGCACGGTCCGCAACAAGCCGGACATCACGGCGGCCGACGGAGTGGCCACATCGGTGAGCGGCTTCCAGCCGTTCTTCGGAACCTCGGCGGCGGCCCCCCACGCGGCGGCGATCGCGGCCCTGCTGCTGTCGGGCAAGCCGACGGCCACCCCGGCCCAGATCCGCACGGCCCTGGTGTCGAGCGCAATCGACCTGGGAGCCCCGGGCTTCGACACGGTGACGGGCACGGGCGTGATCATGGCGGGCCCGGCACTGGCGGCACTGGGCGTGCAGCCCAAGTAGCAGTTTTCGGTGACGGAACGGCCCGGCAAGCACGCTGCTCGCCGGGCCGTTCCCGGTTGTCCACAGGCGGGCGGCGATGTGGATGGATGAGGCGGGACAACGCCATTCCGCCTGTTTTGTCCGTGGGCGGCGATAGACTGGGCCTGGGGACGCCCCCCTGGGAGCGGCGGGGGCTGCTGTGGTGGGGGCTGCTGTGGTGGGGGCTGCTGTGGTGGGGGCTGCTGTGGTGGGGGCTGCTGTGGTGGGGGCTGCTGCAGCAGCGGGGCTCGGCGGCGGGAGCTGCAGTGGCGGCGTGGGCGGCGGCACTGAGACTCCGGACCGACTTCGCCATCAGCTTTGGGTCGCCGATACCCAGCACTAGCCGGCCGCCCGGGGCCGGCACCCGGCTGACCTCCGCGAACGCCGCGGCCAGGTCGTCGATGAAATAGATCGTGTTCGTCGAGACGATCGCGTGCACCGCATCGTCCGGCAACTGCAGCTTCGTCATCGACCCTTCGTGCAGCTGCCGGTAGCGATCTCTGTGCGGAACGTCGTGCGGGCTCGGGAAATCATCGTTGCCGAAATGTC
Organism: Amycolatopsis melonis; assembly: GCF_040064235.1. Taxonomy (NCBI): domain Bacteria; kingdom Bacillati; phylum Actinomycetota; class Actinomycetes; order Pseudonocardiales; family Pseudonocardiaceae; genus Amycolatopsis; species Amycolatopsis melonis. The sequence continues at coordinate 30,424 of NZ_JBDZYD010000015.1, read as the reverse complement.
CACGCCGTGGACCGTCTGCGCGGAGCAGGAGTGCCAGGCCCAGGCCGCCGCCGAAGCCGATGCCCAGGGCGCTCTCGGTGCCCTTCAGCTCCAAGGCCGCCACCCGTTGCGGTGGTTCAGCATCGCGCCCACCAGACGGCCGCGCAGGCCGCTAAGGTGGCCGAGTTGCCGGGCCGGCCCGGCCTCGAAACGTGCGCGAAGTCCCATGCCAGCAAGCCTAGGAGGCACAGTGGCGAAAACCGCCGTCGTGACCGGAGCCGGGTCAGGGATCGGGCGGGCCGTGGCCCGGGCCCTGCTCGGTGATGGCTACCGGGTCGCCCTTGCCGGGCGGCGGGAGGCCGCCCTTGCCGAGACCGCCGCCGGGGTGGGGGACGCCCTTGTCGTCCCCACCGATGTTGCCGACGAACAGCAGGTCGAAGCCCTCTTCGAGACCGTCCGTGCGCAGTGGGGACGGCTCGATCTGCTCTTCAACAACGCCGGGGTCAGTGCCGCCGGCACCGTGGCCGACCTCTCCGTCGACGACTGGAAACGGACCGTCGACGTCAACCTCACCGGGATGTTCCTCTGCGCGCGGCAGGCCGTGCGGCTCATGAAGGAGCAGGACCCGCGGGGCGGCCGGATCGTCAACAACGGCTCCATCTCCGCCCACGTGCCGCGGCCCGCCAGCGTCGCCTACACCGCCACCAAGCACGCCGTCATCGGGCTGACCCGGTCGATCTCGCTGGACGGCCGGGCCTGGAACGTCGCCTGCGGGCAGATCGACATCGGCAACGCCGCCACCGAGATGACCGAGCCGATGGCCGCCGGCATCCCGCAGCCCGACGGCCGGATCGTCGCCGAACCCACCTTCGACGTGCGGCACGTGGCCGACGCGGTGCGGTACATGGCCGGGCTGCCGCTCGAAGCCAACGTCCAGTTCCTCACCGTCACCGCGACGACCATGCCCTACATCGGCCGCGGCTAGGGAATCACCCGCGCCTTCCGGAACTCGTCGAACAGGCGGTAGAACATCTGCTCGGTCTCCACGTACTCGTGGAAGCCCGCGCGGCGCGCCTTCGACGTGTCGGCGAACACGTCGTAGTCCCAGCCGAACACGAAGTCGCCGAACGCCCACGAGGCCGAAACGTCCGCATAGGACACCGACAGCCCGTGCCGCTCCACCATGGACGTCCACAGTGGACCCTTGTCGGCCATCACGTCGGCCAGTGACATCCGCAGCGGCGGCGCCACCTCCAGGTCGAAGTACGCTGCCAGCTTCGGCCACAGCTCGCGCCAGCGGAACAGGTCGCCGTTGGCGATGTTGAACGCTCCCTGCTGCCCGGTCGCCCACACCGTCGCCGACGCCAGCAGGCCCGCGTCGGTCATCTCCAGGAGGCTGTCGTACGCGCCGGGCTTGCCCGGGAACCGCAGCGGCAGGCCGAGTTCCTTCGAGATCGACGCGTACACCGCGATCACCAGCGCCAGGTTCATCGGGTTGCCCAGCGCCGTGCCGCCGACCACCGACGGCCGGATCGCCGACCACGTCCAGCGGCCCGCGCGCCGCTCGAGGAACTGCTGCTGGTCGACGTTGAACTCCGGCGGCATGTGCCCGGCGTCGGTCTCGCGCGCCGGCGTCTTGAACGGGCCGAGGTGGGCGCCGTAGACCTTGTAGCCCTGCATCAGGCTCACGTGCTCGAGACCGGGCGCGGCCGCTTCGAGCGCGTCGACGACGTTCGTCAGCATCGCCAGGTTCGGCGGCACCAGCTCCGCCCACGTCGGCCGGTCCTGGTAGGCCGCGTAGAACAGATGCGTGACGCCGGTCAGCGATCCGAGCTTCGCCTGCGTGTCGGCCGGGTCGAGCAGGTCGACGGCGATCGTCCCGGGCCCGCCGCGGCGGGAGAGGCCGACGACGTCCCAGCCGCCGTCCGCGCGCAGGTGCTCCACGAGATTCCGGCCGATGATCCCGTTGGCCCCGGCCACCACTGCTGTCTTGCGTTCCATGCCTCCAGGCTCGGCGGCGCCGCGGCATAAGTCCAAGGCTTAGTAGTCACCATGTCGATAAACTGAGTTCATGACAAGCCTGCGGCAGCTGGAGTACCTGGTCACCGTGGTCGACACCGGCTCGTTCACCCGCGCCGCCGAGCAGCTGCACGTCACGCAGCCCGCGTTGTCCCACCAGATGCGGGCGCTGGAGCGCAGCGTCGGCGGGCCGCTGCTGGAGCGGCTCCCCCGCGCCGTCCGGCTCACGCCGATGGGCCGGGCGATGCTGCCGCACGCGCGGGCGGCGCTGGCCGACGCCGAACGCGCGCGCTGCGCCGCCCGGCTGACGTCCGGCACGACGGCGGGCGAGCTGCAGGTCGCCACGGTGTATTCGGTGAGCCTCGGCGTGCTCCCGCCCGCGTTGCGCGTGTGGCGGCGCGACCGGCCCGACGTCGACGTCCGGCTGATCGAGTTCCGCCACGCCGGCGAGCTGCGCGACGCGATGAACGCGGGTGAGGCCGACGTCGCGCTCGGGCCGTGCCCCGGCGACTGGGCCGGGCCGGTGCGGGAGCTGGGCGTCGAGGAGTTCGTCGTGGTGCTCCCGGCCGACGGCGCCCGCGAGGACGACGACACCGGCGTGGTCGACCTCGCGACGCTGGCGGACTGCGCGTGGGTGCACTACGCGCCCGGCAACGGCCTGGCCGAGCTGGTCGACGCGACGTGCGCGGCGGCGGGCTTCCGCCCGCGCGCGGCGGTCCGCACCGAGCAGACGGCGGCGGCACCGATCCTCGCGGCGGCGGGCCTGGGGCCGGCGCTGGTCCCGGCGAACGTCCTCCCGGCCCGCTTCGACGGCCGCGTGCTGCGGCCGAAGGTGCCGGTCCGGCGGACGCTGGCCGCCTACACGCGTGCCGCTCCCGACCCGCTGACCGGGGCGTTCATCGAGACTGTCGCCGAGCACGCCACGGTCTAGAGGCGCGCCCGCCAGGGATGCGCGTCGTCGAGGGCGTCGGCGAGCCAGCGGCGCTGATCGGCGTCGAGGACCGGCAACGCCTCGGCGAAGTCCTGTTCGTCCTTGGGCCGGATGTCGCGGGACTTGGCCAGCAGCTGGACTTCCGGGGCCAGGTAAGGGATGCCGTCCGCCGACACCTCGCCGATCCGGGCGATCGGGCGCCGCATGGCCGGGTTGCGGCGCGAGACCCACTCGCCGCCGTCGGTCTCGTCGAGCATCACCTGGATCCGCCACGGCGCCGACGGCCCGGGGCGGCACCACACGTCGTCGATCCCGGCCGGGAGGAACTCGCCGCGGCGCCACGGCCGCAGCGTGCCGGGCGGGTCCGCGGCCCACCATTCCCACGACGCCAACGCTTCCTGTACCGCGAGCTGGTCGCGCCGGAGCAGCAGGACGTCCACGTCGGCGTGCTCGCGGAACGCGTGGCCGACGGCGAATTCGATCGCGTAGCCACCCGCGATCCACCACGGGACGCCGATCTCCGCGAACAGCGTCGCCACCTCGGACGGCGACGCCGGATCCCAGGTCACGAGAGACCGATTCCGGCCAGCACCGGCCCCGTGAACGGGGTCGCCGTCACGTCGTGGACGCGCGCGGACCAGACCGCGTGGCCGTGGCCCGACCACAGCGGGGCCACCGGCAGGTCGCGCAGCAGCTGGTTCTCCACCAGCCGGTACAGCTCGCCCGCCTCCTCCGGGGTGGCCGCCGCGTCGGCCAGCGCCAGGTTCTGGCGGAAGACGTCGTCGGTGTACCCCGCGGCCGTGGCCAGCTCGGACAGCAGCTCGTACGGGCTCGCCGTGGCCAGCTTGACGTCCAGTGTGGACGGACCGTCCGGCTGGCCCGCCTTCGGTGACGCCGTCACGGAAACGTCCAGTGCCTTGTGCAGCCCGACCACCAGCTCCCGGGTCCACGTCTCGGCGCCCGGTCCGAAGTAGACGGTCGTGCCGCCGGGGAAGGCCGCCTGCTTCAGCAGTGCCTTGCCCGCCGCCGCGTCGAAGCTGCACGGGCGGCACGTGCCGGCGCGCTCGCCCGGGGCGTTCACCGGCGGGAGCAGCGCCTTGGCCGGGTCGGCCTGGTGGGCCAGCGGACCGGCCTCCAGTGCCGCGCGGTCGACGCCGAGGGCGAAGCCGTGGCGGACCGTCGCGTCCGCGAACTGTGGGTTCTGCACCGGGAACACCAGGTAGGCGGCCTCGGGCAGGGCCCAGCTCGCGTGGCGGTTGCCGAAGTCGCCGTGCATGGCTTCGTGCTTCTCGCCGGGGACCTCGGCCGCGAGGTCGAGCGTTCCCGCCTTCACCTCGTCGTACTGGGCCGCGGGCTCGCCGACCCGCAGTTCGATCTCCGCGGCCTGGCCGGCGCCGACCCGCTTCAGCGTCCCGCCCGAGCCGGGCTTCCACGGGCCGTCGAGGCGGTAGGGGCCGTTGCCGACCGGTGCCTTGGCGAAGCCGTTCCAGTCGCGGGAGGCCAGCACCGACGACGGCAGCGGCACCAGGCCCGGCGCCGACAGCAGTGCCGGGACCTGGCCGGACGGCCGGTCGAGGACGATCGAGAGCGTGTCCGGCGCCGTCGCGGTGATTTCCTTGGCACGCAGCAGTTTCGTCAGCACCGGCGAGGACACCCAGTGCGCCTCCGCGACCGCCTTCCAGGTGTCCACATAGGACTGCGCGGTGACCGGGGTGCCGTCGTGGAACGTCGCGGGCCGCAGCTTGACCGTCCAGTGCACCCGGTCGGCGCTGGTGATCGACTCGGCCGCGCGCGGCGTGACCTTCCCGGACACCGCGTCGTAGTCGGCCAGCGGAGTCCACAGCGCGCCGGTCACCAGCCGGCCCGCCTGGTCGGCGAGGTCGGCGGGGAGCAGCGTCGCGGGCTCCCGGATGCCGACGGTCAGGACACCGGGACGGGCGGAGTCGGAGCCGGAGCAGCCGGTGACGGCGAGTGCCAGGGCGGCGAGCAGGGCGAGCAGGCGCATGCGCCAGTCCTACCAGGCGGGTGGCAACGAAAGACGGTTGTGTCCGGTTGATCGCCGACGTACCGTTCGGTTGGTCACGCTCGGAGCGTTCTGGGAGGTTTCGCGTGCGCACCTGGTTACGGTCGTGCTTCGCCGCCGTCACCGTCAGCGCCACGCTGGTCGCGACCGGGTTGCCGGCCGCCGCCTGCGGCGAGGACGACAAGCCCGCGGTCCCGGCCGCCCGCACCGCGGGTGACCCGGGCGCGATCAAGAACGTCCGCTCGGTCGGCAACGTGCCCGACGCCGCCGGCGCCATCTCGATCAACTTCCTCGACTACGGCCGCCGCGACGTGATGGTCGTGTCCGGCGAGTTCGGGCTCAAGGTCTACGACCTGAAGAACCCGGCCGCGCCGAAGCTGGTCGGCCAGGTCAGCCTGCCGGGCCTGTGGGAGACCGAGGACACCGAGGTCGACCAGGACCGCAAGCTGGTCTTCCTCTCCCGCGACCCGCGGGCGTTCGGCGGCAACACCCACACCGGCGAGTCCGGCATCTACGTCGTCGACGTCTCGAAGCCGGAGGCCCCGGCGATCCTCAGCTACGTCAAGGTGCCGGCCGGCCACACCACCAGCTGCGTCGACGGCTGCCGCTACCTGTGGACCGGCGGCCCGGCGAAGGCCGACGGCATGCCCGCCGACTGGGGCGGCCGTCCGATCTGGGTCACCGACATCCGCGACCCGAAGCACCCGAAGGTCAACCCGGAGCCGATCGAGCTGGCCCGCAACGACGGCAAGACCGACTACGTGCACGACGTGCAGGTGGACGGCAACGGCGTCGCGTGGGTGTCCGGGCGCGGTGGCGTCCGCGGCTACTGGACCAACGGCATCCACCGCGACCCGCTCACCGGCAGGATCCGGCGCGCGACGGCGCACGAGCCGGTGCCCTACGCCGGTGGCGGCATCGCCGAGACGGCGGCGCCGTCGCGGTTCATGCACAACAGCTTCCACCCGGCCGGGCACCGCGTCGGCGACGGCGCGTGGCGGGGCCAGGACCTGATCTACGCGACGGAAGAGAACTTCGTCGACGGCTGCGCGGGCGACGGCGTCCTGACGATCTCCTCGCTGGCCGGTTCCTACCACGGCGAAGGCTGGCGCTCGACGCCGGAGAAGCCGTTCCGGCTGCAGAGCGTCGGCACGTGGAGCGTCGAAGGCCAAGAGGGCAGCGACCCGGCCTCCGACGACTGCTCCGCCCACTACTTCGACGTCCGCGGCAAGATCCTGGTGCAGTCGTTCTACGCGCAGGGGACGCGGTTTCTCGACGTCAGCGACCCGACCAACCCGCGCCAGATCGCCTACTACCGTCCGGGCGACGCTAGCGCGTGGGCGCCGTACTGGCACGGCAAGTACGTCTACGTCGCCGACAACGCCCGTGGCGTGGACATCCTGCAGCTGACCGCCTAGGACCTCAGCCAGACCGCGGTGCCGGCCGGCAGCTCCCCGCCGCCGGCCGGCCCGCTGGCCAGCAGGATTTCGCCGTCCGGGAGCGGGATCGGCGCGGCCGAGAAGTTCAGCACGAACGTGAACCCGCGGCGGAACGCCAGCACGTCGTCGCCCAGGGACAGCCAGGTGAACTCACCGGCCGGAAGCTCCCGCCGCAGGCGCAGCCCGGTCCGGTAGAGCGACAGCATCGACGCCGGGTCCGCCGCCTGCGCCTCGGCGGTGAACGCGCGCCACTCCGGCGGCTGGGGCAGCCAGGTGCCGCCGGAGCCGAAGCCGAACGGCGGCGCGTCGCCGGACCACGGGAGCGGGACGCGGCAGCCGTCGCGGCCCGGGTCGGCGCCGTGGGTGCGGGCGAAGACCGGGTCCTGGCGCAGCTCGTCCGGGAGGTCGAGGACTTCCCACAGTCCCAGCTCTTCGCCCTGGTAGACGTAGAGCCCGCCGGGCAGGGCCAGGGTCAGCAGTGCCGCCGCGCGGGCCCGGCGCGTGCCCAGTTCGAGGTCGACCGGCAGTTCGTGCCGCCGGTTGGCGAAGCTGAATCCGGTGTCGCCGCTGCGGCCGTAGCGGGTGACGTGCCGGGTGACGTCGTGGTTGGACAGCACCCACGCCGCGGGGGCGCCGACTTCGTCGTGGGCCTGCAGGGTGCGGGTGATGACGTCGCGGAAGCGACCCGCGTCCCACGGGCAGACGAGGAAGTCGAAGTTGAATGCCGAGTGCAGTTCGTCGCGGCGCAGGTAGCGGGCTGCGCGCGTCGGGTCCGGCAGCCACATCTCGCCGACCAGCACGCGTTCGCCCGGGTAGCTGTCGGCGATCTTGCGCCAGGTCCGGTAGATCTCGTGCAGGCCTTCCTGGTCGGAGAACGGCGTTTCGTCGCCGTCGTCGACGTCGGGCAGGCGGGGGTCCTTGACCAGGCCGTCGGCGACGTCGATGCGGAAACCGTCGACGCCGCGGTCGAACCAGAACCGCAGGATGTCCTCGAACTCGGTGCGGATATCGGGGTTGTCCCAGTTGAAGTCCGGCTGGCGGGGGCTGTAGAGGTGCAGGTACCACTCGCCGTCCGGTACGCGTGTCCAGGCGGGGCCGCCGAAGCGGGATTTCCAGTTGTTCGGCGGCTCGGCCCCGTCCGGCCCGCGGCCGGGACGGAACCAGAACCGCTGCCGCTCGGGGGATCCCGGGCCCGCGGCGAGGGCGGCCTGGAACCAGCGGTGTTCGTCGGAGCAGTGGTTGGGGACGATGTCGATGATCACCCGGAGGCCGCGGGCGTGTGCTTCGGTGATCAGTGCTTCGGCTTCGGCGAGGGTGCCGAAGAGGGGGTCGATGTCGCGGAAGTCGGCGACGTCGTAGCCGCCGTCGGCCATCGGGGACGGATACCACGGGGTGAACCAGATCGCGTCGATCCCCAGGCCGGCCAGATGGTCCAGCCGGGCGCGGACGCCGGCGAGGTCGCCGATGCCGTCGCCGTTGCCGTCGGCGAAGCTGCGGACGTAGAGCTGGTAGATCGCCGCGCTCCGCCACCAGCCGGTCTTGTCGGTCACGAATGTGTCCCTCCTGATCGGGTTCAGCCCTTGAGGCCGCCGGCGGTCAGCCCGGCGAGGATGTGCCGCTGGAACGCCAGGAACAGCGCCACCATCGGCAGGCTGGCCAGCACCATCCCGGCGACGAGCACGTTGAGCGGCATGTCGATCGCCACCCGTTGCAGCATCACCGAAAGCGTCTGCTTCCCGGTGTCCGGGAAGACCAGCAGCGGCCAGATGAAGTCCTTCCACGCGGTGACCACCGCGAGGATTGACACGACGGCCAGGATCGGCCGCGAAATCGGCAGGATGATGCGCCAGAGTGTGCGCACCGGCCCGGCGCCGTCGAGGCGCGCGGCTTCGATCAGCTCGTCGGGGATCTGGTCGAAGAAGCGTTTCAGCAGGTAGATGTTGAACGCGTTCGCCGCCGCCGGCAGCCAGACCGCGGCGGGCGAGTCGATCAGGTCGAGGTCCGTCACCGTCACGTACGTCGGGACCAGCAGCGCGGCCGCGGGCAGCATCAACGTGGCCAGCATCAGGCCGAGCACGACGTTGCCGAACTTCGGCCGCAGCTTCGACAGCGCGAACGCGGCCGGGACGTCGATGGCCAGCTGGGCCAGCCATGCGCCGCCCGCGACCACCAGCGTGTTGAGGAAGTACTTGCCGAGGTTGAGCTGCTCCCAGGCGTCGGCGAAGGTTTCCGGGTGCCACTCGTGCGGGACGAGCGTCGCCGGGGTCTGCGCCAGTTCCTGCGGTGACTTCATCGCGCCCGTCACCGCCCAGTACAGCGGAAACAGGAACGCGAGGACGAACACGATGAGCGTGCAGGTGAAGACGACGCCGTAGACGAGCTTGCCGCGCCGGGTGCGCAGCGCGCCGGGGGAGACGAGGGTTCTCATGCGCGGTCCGCATTCCGCGTCAGCCGGACGTACCAGGCCGAGAACACGCCGAGCGCGGCGAACAGCAGCAGGCTCATCGCGCTGGCCGCGCCGAAGTCGTTGTAGACGAAGGCATAGCGGTACAGCAGGAGCAGCACGGTGACCGTCGAGTCGTCCGGGCCACCGCCGGTCATCACGTACGGCTCGGTGAACACCTGCATCGTCGCGACGATCTGCAGCAGGAGGAGCACCAGCAGCACGAACCGGGTCTGCGGGACCGTCACGTGCCGCAGGCGCTGCCACAATCCCGCGCCGTCCAGTTCCGCGGCTTCGTACAGCTCGCCGGGGATCGTGCCGAGCGCGGCCAGGTAGATCAGCGTCGTGCTGCCCATGTTCGCCCAGGTCGAGACGAACACCAGCGACAGCATGGCCGTGCCGGACGAATCGAGCCACTCGCCGCCGGGCAGGCCCACCGCGCCGAGCGCGGAGTTGAACAGGCCGGGACCCGGGTCGTAGAACCACTTCCACATCAGCGCCGTGACGACCGGCGGCAGCATCACCGGCAGGTAGACCGCCAGCCGGAAGAAGGCCTTCGCGTGGCGGAGTTCGTTGAGCAGCACCGCGGTCAGGAACGGCACGGCGAAGCCGAAGACCAGCGCGAGCCCGGTGAACAGCAGCGTGTTACGCCAGGCGACGCCGAACAGCGGGTCGGCGAACAGCTTCTCGAAGTTGCCGAAGCCGACCCACGCCGGCGCGCCGACGAAGTCGACCTGCTGGAAGCTCAGCAGGATCCCGCGCACGATCGGGTACCAGGAGAACAGGGCGAACACGACCAGTGCGGCGCTGAGCAGGCCGTAGGCGGTCAGGTTCTCCTTGAGCGTACGGCTACTTGACCTGGGCGAGGACACTGTCGACCTTCGAGGCGGCGGACTTCAGCTGCTGGTCGATGTCGACGTTCGGGTCGGTGAGCACGGCCTGCATGACACTGTCGAGCACGGCGTAGACCTGCTGCGCGTTCGGCGGCTCGATGCTGCCACGGATCCGGCTTGTCGTGTCCACATAGGACTTGAAGTTCTCGGCGGGAACGTTGGCGTACTTGGCCTTGAGGGCCAGCTGCCGCTCGCGGACCGCGCCGGTCCAGACGTCCGGCGTCGGCTCGGCGGGCAGGCCGACCGGCTGCTTGCCCTCGGCGTACTGCTGGAGGTGCTTCTCGAAGCGGTCGGGGTTGAGGTACTTCCACTGGATCCATTCGAGGCCCGCCTTGATCTTCTCCTGGGAGGCCTTCGGGTTGATCATGTAACCCTCGCCGCCGAGCAGGGTACCCTGGCCGCCGGGCATGCCGGCGATGCCGTAGTCGGCGTACTTGCCGTTGAACTGCTTGACCAGCACGGGAATGTTGTCCGGGGCGGCCATGTACATGCCGAGCCGGCCGGCGCCCATCATGCGCTGGACGTCCTGGGCTTCGAGCAGCTGCTTGGCGCCCATGGAGTTGTCGGTCCAGCGCATGTCGTGCAGGTACTGGAGGGCTTTCCGGCCCTTGTCGTTGTCGAAGTCGGCAACCCACTTGCCGCCGTCCTGGCGGGCGACGGCGCCGCCCAGCGAGTAGAGCCAGCCGGTGAGGTGCCAGCCACCCTGGTTGTTCTTGCTGTAGTCGGCGTACCCGACGATCCCGTTCCCCAGCGCGGAGATCTTCTTCGCGGCTTCGCGGACTTCGTCCCAGGTCCGCGGCGGCTGGTCGGGATCGAGCCCGGCCTGCCGGAACAACGGGCGGTTGTAGAGCAGGCCCATCGTGTAGTTCATCGTGGGCAGGCCGTAGAGACGGCCTTTCGCGTCGCGGAAGTTGTCGAGAAGCTCGGGCTTGAGGTCTTTGACGTGCGGGACGCTCTTCACGGCTTCGGTGATGTCGGCGGCCTGGTGCCGGGCGATGATCTGCGCGGGATCGGTGAAGTAGACGTAGTAGACGTCTTCCAGCTGCCCACCGGCCAGCTTCGCCGAGAAGGTCTTCGGATCCATGAACCCTTCGTGCGGCTCGATGTCGACGTCCAGGTGCGCGGCCTCGAACTCCTTGACATCGGCATCGAAGACACCGCGCTCGAACGGCTGACTGGCCGGCGGCTGCCCGGTGACGGTGATCTTGACTTTGCCGCCGGCCTGCGTGGTGTCGCCATCCCCGCAGGAGGCGGAGCCGAGGGCAAGCCCTCCGACGACGGCAAGGCAGAACATGCGACGGGACCAGGGACTGCTCATCTCAAGCCTCTTCTCGAGTGGCGTCACGTGATTGCGGTCACTCTAAAGTGGGAGACGTGGGAGCGCAATAAGGCGACTGGAATCTGCAAGTTACGAACAGAGGGTTGTCCACAGGGTGGTGGTGATGTGGACAGGTGGGCGGCCGGTTGGGCTTGTGCCCGGTTTTCGGCGGGGGCGGCGATAGACTGGGCCTGGGGACGCCCCCCTGGGAGTGGCGGGGGCCGCTTCGGGGCCGGGCCGGGTGGCTCAGCCGGCCGCTTCCTCTGACTTTGGCCTTGATCAGCTCGCTGACCTGCGCGGATGCTGGGACATTGGAAGCGGCTGCGCTGGGTCCGCGACACCGCCTACCGGCGGCGAAGACCACTCCCGGATCCGCACCGTGCTTTGGCTGCCTCCCGCAACCTCGCCGTCAGAGTCACCGGCAACGCCGGCATCATGCGAACACTCCGTCGCCTGGCTCGCGATGCTGCCCGCCCTCTGCGGAGTCACTTCCATGACCAGCACAAACGGCTTTGCCGCCGAGGTCGGGGTGTCATGAACGACTCGTTCATGACGCCGGATGAGGTGAACGCGTCGTTCACGACATCGCCTACCGCGAAGACCCACTCCCGGATCCGCACCGTGCTTTGGCTGCCTTCGCAACCTCGCCGTTAGAGTCACCGGCAACGCCGGCATCACGTGAGCACTCCGTCGCCTGGCTTGCGATGCTGCCCGCCCTCTGCGGAGTCACTTTCATGACCAGCACAAACGGCTTTGCTGCTGAGGTCGGGTTGTCGTGAACGACTCGTTCATGACGTCGGATGAGGTGAACGAGTCGTTCACGACATCGCCTCCCGCGAAGACCACCCCCGGATTCGCACCGTGCTTTGGCTGCCTCCCGCAACCTCGCCGTCAGAGTCACCGGCAACGCCGGCATCATGCGAGCACTCCGGCGCCTGGCTCGCGATGCCGGCCCCTCTGCGGAGTCACCCCCATGACCAGCACAAATGACTTTGCTGCCGAGGTCGGGTTGTCGTGAACGACTCGTTCATGACGTCGGATGAGGTGAACGAGTCGTTCACGACACCGCCGCGGCGCGCGACCGCCCGGAGGCCACAGGTCGCCGCTGTACCGCACTCGCGCAGCAAACGCCGCAGCAGGCGGCTGGCAGGCAGGGCCCGGGCAGGACGCGGGGCGGCCGGTGGAGGGCCGTGGGTCACGGCTCGCGCACTACCCAGCTCACCGAAGGCCCGGAAGATGCCGGGAACCCGACCTCAGGCGATATGCCGAGCCGTCGACCCCCGGACCACCAGCTCCGGAGCGAACAGCAGTTCCTCCGCCGCCACCTCACCACCGTTGATGCGCTTCACCAGCAACTCCACCACCGCACGCCCCATCGCCTCGATCGGCTGGCGGGTCGTTGTCAACGGCGGGTCCGTGCAGTTCATCAGGGCCGAGTCGTCGTAGCCGACCACCGAAACGTCCTCCGGCACCGAAAGCCCCTGCCTGCGGGCCGCGCGGATGGCGCCCAACGCCAGCAGGTCGCTCGCACACAACACCGCCGTCGCGCCGCGGGGGTACAGGCGGGCCGCTGCCGCGTGGCCTCCCTCGATCGAGAACATTCCGTGCTCCACCAGCTCGTCACTCACCGGCAGGCCCAGCTTGGCCGCGTACGACCGGAATGCCTCCAGCTTGCGGCGGGACGGCACGTGGTCCGATGGGCCCAGGACCAGGCCGATCTTCTCGTGGCCGAGCGAGCTCAGGTGCCCGACGACCTGCTCGACCGCCACCGCGTCGTCGCACGACACCTGGGGCAGGCCCAGGTGGTCGACCGCCGCGTTGATCAGGACCGTTGGGAGCCTGCGCTCGACCAGGTGGTGGTAGTGCGAATGGATCGCGTCCGCCTGCGCGTACAGCCCGCCCGCGAACACCACACCCGACACCTGCTGCTGCAGCAGCAGCTCGACGTACTCCGCCTCCGACACCCCGCCCGCGGTCCGCGTGCACAGCACCGGCGTGAACCCCTGCTGGGCCAGCGCGTTGCCCATGATCTCCGCCAGCGCCGGGAAAATCGGGTTCTGCAGCTCCGGCAGCACCAGCCCGACCAGCCGGGCCCGTTCGCCGCGCAGCTGCGTCGGCCGCTCGTAGCCCATCACGTCCAGTGCGGTGAGCACCGCCGCCCGGGTGCTCGCCGACACCCCGGGCCTGCCGTTGAGCACCCGGCTGACCGTGGCTTCGCTGACCCCGACCTGGCGGGCGACTTCGGCAAGGCGACGCGTCATGGCCGAAACTTTACAGCAGCGAAGTGCAAAAGCAGGACGTGCCAAACCGTCGAACAACGGTCACCGGACCCGCACATCCGCTTCCTAGCTTGGGCTTCGTGACCAGCACCCTCTCGAAAGCCACCCGCACCCGGGGTCTCACCGTGCTCTTCGGGCTCGCCCTGGCACTGGCGGCCTATCGCGGCTTCCGGATGCCGGGCGACTGGGCCGCGACGCTCGAAGCCGTCTCGGTGACCGACGGCTTCCACCGCCGGTTCCTCGTCGGCACCCTGCTCCATCCGCTTGCCGTCGCGACGGGGTACGCGTACTGGGTCTTCGCGGCCGCCGCCTTCGCCGTCCTCGCCGCGTTGCTCGCCGTGCTCACCGCCGCCTTCGTCCGCGGGCGGCAGCCGGTGCTGGTCGTCGGCTGGCTGCTGCTGCCTGCCGGCGGGTTCCTCTTCCACGAGGTCGGCTACTTCGACCAGGTGCTGTACCTGCTGCTGTTCGCCGCGCTGTGGCAGCTGCCGCGCCGTCCCGCGGTGGCGTCCGGGCTGATGACGGCCGCGGTGTTCACCCACGAAATCGCGGCGCTCACCGTGCTCCCGGTCTTCGCGGTCGTGCTGGTGCGGCGGTTTCCGGTGCGGAGCACGGCGATGCTGCTCGCCGCACCCGTGGCCGCCGAACTCGCCGTCCTGGCGCTCCCGGCGTCGAGCGAGGGTGCCACCGAACGGCTTCGGCACGCGATGGCCGGGGCGGACTTCACCCCGCGGGCCGACGCGCTCGCGTTGTTCGACCGCACGCAGAGCCAGAGCTGGCAGCTGTATTCGATCACCGAGGTCCTGCTGTACGTGGCACCGATCCTCGTCGTGGTGGTAGCCGGTTTCCTGACCCAGCGGCGGGACGTGCTCGCCGTCGCGGCCGTGGCGGCCCCGGCGCTGCTCGCGTTCGCCGGCTGGGACTGGGCGCGCTGGGGATTCCTGCTGGTGACCAACTTCGTCCTGCTGCTGTGGCTGGGGCCGCCGCGGGACTTCCGCCCGCTGCCGCTGCTCGGCGCCTCCCTGCTGCTCGCGCACCTGCCGCTGCCGTACTTCGACGCACAGCACCCGCGTGACCTGTCCTGGCGGGACCTGACGGCCTTCGCCGGTCAGGCGTTCTCGACGCCGCGGGGGAACCGCACCGTGAACACGGCCCCGCCGTCGTTGTGCACCGTCAGCGATCCGCCGTGCACCAGCACGTTCTCCCGCGCGATGGCCAGCCCGAGCCCGCTGCCCGCGGTCGCCTGACGCGCGTGGTCGCCCCGGGTGAACCGGTCGAACAGGATCGGCAGCAGCTCCTCCGGCACGCCGGGCCCGGCGTCGGCGACGCGCACGACGACGTCGTCGCCGGTGCCGTCGAGGGTGACGGTGACCGGCGCGGCGCCGTGCCGGACGGCGTTGCTCAGCAGGTTCGCCACCACCGTGTGCACCCGCCGCGGGTCGGCGACGACCGTGACGTCCCCGTGCACGGTGACGCCTGCCTCGGCGCCGCTGACCTCGGCGGCGCCGGCGACCAGGTCGGCGAGGTCGACGGGCGCCACCCGCAGGTCGGCCTTGCCCGCGTCGAACCGGGCGATCTCCAGGAGGTCTTCGACGAGCTTCGCCAGCCGCCGCGCCTGCGCGCCGAGGATCTCGGCGGCGCGGCCGCGGGTGGCGGGCTCGGCGTGGTCGAGACTGTCGACGGTGGCGATCATCGAGGCGAGCGGCGTCCGCAGGTCGTGGGCGACATCGGCGACGAACCGCCGCTGCTGGCGGTCCTTCGCGTCCAGCCGCGCGGCCATCGCGTTGAACGACGTGGCAAGGGCCGCGACCTCGTCGCGACCCTTGACCGCGACACGGGTGTCGAGCGCGCCGGCGCCCAGCTCGTCGGCAGCCGCGGACAGTGCCTGGATGGGACGGCGGACCCGGCGGCCGACCAGGAAGGCGACGCGACGCCGAACACGCTCACCCCGAGCGCGATCAGCGCCAGGTTGCGGCGCAGCACGCCGAGGTCGGTTTCGAGCACGCCGAGATCGAAGAACTCGACCAGGAAGTAGTCGGTGCCGGGAAAGTCGCGGCCCACGACCAGCGCCGGGCGGCCGGTCTCCGGGTCCGTGGTGTTCGCGGTGTTCAGCGCGACCCCGGTGGCGGAGCGGGAAAGCACCGCCGCTTCGACCGGCCGCAGCAGTTCCTCCGGGGTCTCGGTGGCGACCATCGGCGGCGGCCCCAGCCAGACGACCTGCCTTCCGGCGAGTTCCAGCGGCGCACGGGCGATCGTGGTGTACGGCTTGCCGGGTGGTTTGCGCACGAGCAACCAGCCGACCGGCAGCATCCCGAGTTTCGCCACGAGTGCGTCGGCCTGCTTCTCGGGCCGGGCCCCGTCGAGTTCCCGCTGCAGGTCGATTCCCTCGTCGACCACCCGGGACGTGGCGGAGATGGTGAATGCCTGCACGGTGTCCTCGGACTGCACCTGGTAGGCGAAGAACGCCATGACCGCGGTCGCCGTCGTGGTCACCGCGACGATCGCCGCGACGATCCGCGTCCGCAGGCTGACCGCCGGGAGCCTCACTTCGTCACCAGCCGGTAGCCCAGGCCGCGGACCGTGCGCAGCAGCACCGGATTCGCCGGGTCGGCCTCGACCTTCGCGCGCAGCCGCGCGACCGCCGCGTCGACGATCCGCGAGTCGCCGACGTAGCCGTAGTCCCACACGCGCTTGAGCAGCACCTGGCGGCTGAGCACCTGGTTCGGGTGCTCGGCGAACTCGACCAGCAGCCGGATCTCCGTCGCGGTCAGCGCCAGCTCCTCGCCACCGCGGGTGACGCTCATCGCGGCCGCGTCGATGTCCAGCTCGCCCACGCGCAGCAGCCCGGCCTCGGGTGCCGCCGGCCGGGCGCGGCGGCCGATCGCCTTGATCCGCGCGTCGAGCACCCGCGGTTCGGCCGGCTTGACCACGTAGTCGTCGGCGCCGCATTCGAGCCCGGCGACGACGTCGATCGGATCGCCGCGCGCGGTCAGCAGCACGATCGGCAGCCGGCTGCGGGCGCGGATGCGGCGGCAGACCTCGAAGCCGTCGATGCCGGGCAGCATGACGTCCAGGAGGACGAACTCGGCGTCGCCGAGTGCGGTCAGCGCCTGCTCGCCGGTCGGGGCGTGGACGACGTCGTGCCCCAGCGCCCGCAGGGCCAGTGACAGGGCTTCGGCCAGGGCTTCGTCGTCCTCGACGAGCAGCAGACGCGGCACTGGTCCTCCCCCGGGACGATCTCCCGGCGATGCTAGTGCAGCGCACGGCGGCCCGGCGGATCCGTGCGGAACCGTCGCGCCGCCGTGCGCTTTTGTCACATCAGGCTGCGAGCACCTCGAATTCGGCGGCCTGGCCGGCGGGCCAGCCGGTGTTGCCGGTGAACGTCAGCCGCACGAAGCGCTGGGACGTCGCCGGGAACGAAACCGAGGCCGTGTTGCCGGACGCCGGGTCGAACGCGTAGCCGCGGGAACCCACCAGTGTCGTGTACGAGCCGCCGTCGACGCTGGCGGAGATCGTCACCGTCTGGGTCCGCGGGCCCCATGCGGACGACGGCGGCAGGCGCAGCGTCACCTTGCCGATCGACGCGGCCGCGCCGAGGTCCACCGTCAGTGTTTGCGGGAAGGCGTTGTTCGTGCTTTCCCAGTACGTGTTCGCGTCCCCGTCGACGGCGTTCGACGGTGGGAAGCCGCCCTGCGAACCCGACGCGGCGATCGCCTTGCCGCGGGCGAGGTTCGTGCCCGGCTGCGGCGGCTGCGGTGGCCCGGAGTTCGGCGCGGGCCAGGTCGAGCAGTCGGGCCAGGTGCCGGTCCAGCCGCTGTTGCCGGACCCGGTGAACGTCATCTTCGGGATCGACGCCGGGTAGGGGCAGTTGTACGTCCCGGTCACGCCGACGCCGGTGGCCGTCAGATTGCTGATCGACACCGACCCCTGCGTCTGGGCCTGCGCCACGAACGTGCCGGCGCCCTGCACGGAGACGCCGTCGATCGTGATGCCCTGGATCGGCTTGCCCGCGCCGTTGCCGTCGATGAACTGGATCGCCTCGTACGGGCTCTGGATCGCGGTGAACCCGGTGACGCGGATGGTCACGCCGGTGATCGCCTGGTCGCGGGCGTCGAACCACAGCGCGCCGACGCCGAACTGCCAGTTCGGGTCGAGTGCTCCGGCCCGCAGCGCGGTGTTGTTCGACAGCGTGATCGTGCCGCCCAGCGGCACCGAGTTGAAGCGGTTGCCCACGACGTAACCGCCGCCGAGGGCGTTGGTGTCCTGCGCCAGGTTGCCGCTCACCGTGTTGTCCGAGCCGCCGTACAGCGCGATGCCGTTGGCCAGATTCGGCTGCACGACGGTGTTGTTCGCAATCGTGTTGCCCGAGTCGGCCTGGCCGTTGGACCACAGCGCCAGTCCGTCGTCGCCGTTGTTGCGCAGGTAGTTGTTGCGCAGTACGGAGTTCGTCACCGCGCCGTCGAAGTTGACGCCGTCGGCCTGCGTGTCGAGGATGCGGTTGTTCTCGATGGTGAGGTTCGACGACGCGCCGTTCATCAGCCACAGCCCGCACTTGGTGTCCTGGATCCACAGGCCCGACACGACCGAGCCGGTGCCGAGCACGCCGTGGAACGCGTTGTCCGGGCTGCCGTCGTTGCGTTCGGTCACGTCGCCGAACACCGCGAAGTCGTGGAGCCGGATGTTGCCGGACGCGCTGCCGTTGTTGAAGATGTTGTTGCCGTGCAGCACGGTGTACCACGGCCCGGCGCCGCGCACGGTCGTCTGGTCGATCTGCAGGGCCGAGCCGATCTCGAACCGGCCGGGCGGCACCCACAGTTCCCGGCCCTGCGCGCGGGCCGCCGCCAGCGCGGTGCGGAACGCCTGCGAGTCGTCCGAAGCGTCGTTCGCGGTGGCGCCGTAGTCGGTGACCGCCAGTGCGTTCGCCGGTTTCGTGCCCGCGCCGCCGACCTGCTCGAAGTCGGCGAGGTCGACGGTCGCCTGGCCGACGTCGCCCGGGTCGGCCTGGACACGGACCTTCGCGCCCGCGGCGAGGTCCTGGCCCAGCAGCAGCCGCGCGTCGTCGAAGAAGTGGTGCGTCTTCGCGCCCGGGATCCAGCCAGTGTCCACATAGGAATACCGGGACGTCACCGAGAGGCCGCTGCCGAGCTTCGATCCGTTGACGTACACCGAAAGCCGTCCCGACGAGCCGTCCGGGACGCTGTAGTGGACGTTGATCGCGTTCGCCGCCGCGGGCAGCGTGAACTCGACGTACTGGCCGGTGCCGAGCCGGACCGCCTGGCGTCCGGAGGCTTCCGACGCCAGGCTGGCCTGGGTGTAGTCGGGCCCGATCGCCGAGCCGGTGGTGGCCGAGCACTCGGCCTCGACGGTCCGGAACGGCACGCTCGCGCCGCCGGACGCGGTGGCCGGGCAGGTCGCCGCCGCGGCGGGGGTCAGGGAGCCGGTGGTCAGGCCGGTCAGGCCGGCCGCGGCGAGTGCCGCGGCCAGCAGGGCCGCGCTGCGCCGGGGAACGGGGGACATCGTCGTCACCTTTCTCGCGGGAGGGAGGAGCAGGCCGTCGACGTGTCCGGGAGCATACGAATATCGGACAAGAATCCGCAATAGTTTGACTGACTTACGCAAATTTGCGACAGAACTTGACGGTACGCTGTCCGGCCGGACTTGCTACGTTGTCGCCATGAGCCAGCGACGGGCTGACGGCAGCGCAGGGGACGCGGACTACGGCGCGATCGGCGGGGTGTACACCGACTACCGCAAGCCGGATCCGCGCATCGGCCGGTACATCCTCGACGCGCTGGGGGAAGCGCGCACCGTGCTCAACGTCGGCGCGGGCGCCGGCGCCTACGAGCCGAGCGACCGCGAAGTGACGGCGGTCGAGCCGTCGGCGTCGATGCGCGCGCAGCGGCCGGCGGGCCTGCCGCCCGCGGTCGACGCCGTGGCGGAGAAGCTGCCGTTCCCCGACCGGGCCTTCGAAGGCGCGATGAGCACGTTCAGCGTCCACCAGTGGAACGACCTGTGGGCCGGGCTGCGGGAGATGCGCCGGGTGACGCGCGGCCCGATCGCGATCCTGACGTGCGATCCCGAGCGGCTGCGCCGGTTCTGGCTGCTCGACTACGCCCCCGAGGTGATCGAGACCGAGGCGCGGCGCTACCCGTCGGTCGACGACATCGCCGACGGCCTCGGCGGCCACACGTCGGTGATCGGCGTGCCGATCCCGATCGACTGCACCGACGGCTTCAACGAGGCCTACTACGCGCGGCCCGAACGCCTCCTCGACCCGGGCGCGCGGCTGTCGTGCTCGGCATGGAGCTTCGTCGACGACCGCGTGCACCACCGCTTCGCCGCGGAACTGCAGCACGACCTCGACGACGGGACGTGGGAACGCCGCTACGGCAAGCTGCGCGAGCAGCCGGAGTTCGAAGGATCGCTGGTCCTGGTCGTCTCCGACCCGACGGCGTGAGCAGCCTGCCGCGGCTTGTCGTGAGTGGTAATTCGCGTTAGAACCCGAATTACCACTCACGACCGCCCACCGGCGGCCTCGGCGACCCTGCCGGGCAAGGGCACTCGCGGGGCGTGCCAGGGTGGGCTGAAAGGCGCTTTCGTCTCACGTGGTGCAGTGAAAGGGACTTTCGTTGCACCAGACGCAAGGAAAGTCCCTTTCAGCACGCACCGACGGGGGGATCCAGGTTCAGCGCCACCCCAGGCCGAGCGTCACCCCGTGGCCAGCAGCTCCTGCAGTTCGGTGACCGCTCGCTCCAGTTCGCCGGCGAAGCGGTACATCTCCGCCGCGACGTGCTTCGGGGTGCTGAGGTAGATGTTCCAGCGGTCCGGCAGCAGCACGTACGCCACGCCGATGCACTGCGGGCTGGTCGAGCCGAACCCGAAGTACTGGATGTTGACCGACGGTGCCGAGCTGGTGCTCAGGTAGTCGTCCCGCATCTTCAGCCAGCCCGGTGATGTGTACAGCGCCGGGGTTTCGGTGTCGCCACGGCGTTTGCCGATCAGCTGCAGCTCCCACAGGTGCTGCTCGGGCGCGTCCCCTGCCTGGCACTCCTTCGCCCGCGCGACGTGCTTCGCCGCCGCGGCACGGAACGCTTCGCGCTTCTCCTCGGCGCTCGCGTCGGACGTCATGACGTCGGCGAAGCGCACCACCTCGGGCGTGACGACCCGCATGGCCTCGGTCCGGCCGTTCTGGAACTGCCGGGTGGCGATCGACTCGTACGTCGCGCCGGTCAGGCCCTTCGCGCGGCGGTGGGCGAGCTGGTAGGCCATCTGCGCGAAGGCGTCCGGGGACATGCCCAGCTCCTTCGCGCGGTTGGCACCGAAGCCGAACGACACCGTCTGCGTTGCGGTCGCGTCCGCGTACGCCCGGTACGCGGCTCCGGCGGCGCGTGCGTCTTCGACAAGCGCGTCGGTCAGCGTGAACTCGACCGGCTCGAAGCCCGGGACGCCCGAAGCCGTCTCCCGCGGCAGCCGTGAACCGCTCAGCAGGGCGTCGGTGAAGCCGAGGATCGTGGTGCCGTCGAGTTCGCAGTGCTCGACGTTGATGCCCGCGCTGCCGTCCCCGAACACGACGAGCGACACGGCCTTGTCGTACCAGCGGTTCTCGCCGTACAGCAGCTGGTCGCCCGCTTCCAGCGTGCTCGACGGCGTGAAGTCGTCCAGGCACAGGCAGAACAACGCGGTCTCGATCGTCTCCAGTGCCGCGCCGTTCCCGGCTTCGAGCAGCGCCGCCCGCGACGCCGCCCATTCCGCGCGGGCCTTGGTGGTCAGGTGCGCGGCGGCGACGTCGGTGCCGTGGTCGTCCTTGAGGATCGCCTGCAGGCCCTCGGCCAGCTGCGACGGCGTGTACGGCCGGCCGTCCCCGTCGATGACGTCCATGCGGAACGGCACGTTCCGGTGGAACACCACGATGTGCCGCTCGGGCGAGGGGTACTGCGTGCGCGCGGTGTCCAGCACCTCGCCGGGGATCCGCGTGGCCGAGAACAGGAACTTGTGCTGCACCATCGACTGCGGGGCACCGCGCAGCACCACCGGCGGCACCAGCTCCTCGTCGAGCCGCAGCTTGTAGTCCACGGCGGACGCGGTCAGCTCGGCCGCGCGCTCCACCTGGCCCAGCGGGGACTCCTGGAACAGGAAGAAGAAGTTGGCGTTGAGCGCGATCCGGTCGCGGCGGCCGAGGTAGCGGTACGGCCAGAACGTGTCGAGCCAGCTGCGCACGCCGGGCGAGCGGTCGTATTCCTCCAGCCGGGCCTGCAGCTCGGGCCCGGGACCCGACAGGAACGCCGCGACCGCCGCTTCGGTTTCGGCCAGTTCCTCCGGCGTCAGCAGCGGAGCGCACCACTCGAGGAAGCGGCGGCCGCTGTCCTCCAGCGTGGGGAGCGGGACGCGGGGGAGCCGGTCCTCGTTGCCGAACGTGCGGGTGGACCATTCCGGACTGCTCACGGTCATCCTTCTCGGTCTGCGGTGGCGAGCGCGGCCGCGAGGTCCGCGGCCGCGCCGCCGGGGCGGGAAACGTACAGCTGCGCGTAGAGCCACCCGTCGGACTCCAGCCCGGCCGGATCGACCCCGGCGGCGCTCAGGGTGTCCAGGATCTGCGTCTGCTCCTCGGCGGAGGCGAACCGCCGCTGCCGGAACACCCCGCCGACGCTCGCGGTCTCGTACCCCAGCTCGGCGAGGCTCGCCGCGATCGGCTCGAAGGAGAACATCCGCAGCACGAAGTGCGCCATCCACGGCCGCGCGCCGCGCGCGACCCGGGTGAGCGTCTTCTCGGTGACATACCCGACGCAGCCGGTCGAGACGACGAGGTCGACGTCGTCCAGGAGCTTCTGCTGGGTGCCGTCCGGGTCGTTCCGTTCGAGGTCGGCGTGGATCGCCTCGTCGAGGAACCCGGCGGACAGCGCGTACTCCAGCGCCGGGGCGGAACTGTCGAGGCCGTAGAACCGGGGACTGGCGGTCCGGACGCGGTTCCGGTCGGCTTCCAGCAGCGCCGCGTGGTCCAGCGCGCGCACGGCCGGGTCGGTGTAGTGCGCGTACAGCTCGTCCATGGTCGTCTCGCAGCGCTGCAGGGCGGCGTTGACGCCGTAGGAACAGCCGACGTCGAGCACGGTCGGCCGCTCGGCGGGGTGTTCGGCGATCAGCTTCGCGAAGTACGGCTTCGCCAGCTGGGGAATGCCGTAGTCCACGCGGCGCAGCGTGCCGAAGAACGGGCGCGGGTCCGGCGCGGTGTAGATGTGGTCGAACGAGATCTTGCCGGTCGAGTCGAAAGGCACGGGCCTGGCTCCTGGTTCAGTCGAGCAGCGCGTCGCCGCGGTCGGTGCGGCCGGCGAGGTGGGCGGGCAGGACCCGGCCGAACAGCTGCCGGGTCCGCTCGGCGCTGCCGATCACGCCAGGGCGCTCGCTGTAGGCGAAGATCGCCGAGTGCCGCGCGAGCGTGCCCGCCACGGTACTGACCCGGTGCAGCGCGAAGCGTCCTTTGAACAGCTGGAGATCGCCGGGCCGCAGGTCCAGGCGCCGGACCGGCCGGGTGTCGCCGTCCAGCACCGCGCGCACGGCGGCGAAGTTCTCGTCCGCGGCGGACCGGATGCCGGGGCAGTACTCGAACGTCCCGCCGTCCTGCGCGGCCTGGGTCAGCATGCTGACGGTGTGGGTGTTCGTGTCGAAGTGCCACGGGTGGGCGCGGCCGGGCGCGATGACGTTGAGCGTCAGCCCGGACAGCGGGTCGGCGAGCTCGTGCAGCCGCGGCAGCCCGAAGCAGTCGGCGACGAACCGCTGGAACAGCGGGCTGGTGTAGAGCCGGGCGATGATCGACGACGCGGGGATGCGGTCGCGCGCCACGAAGGCGTTGCCGCGTTCCATGATCGTCCGGCCGGGATGGTCTTCGGGCAGAGGCTCGCCGATCGCGGTGTTGTAGGCGTTGACCTTTTCGATCTTGGTGTACGCGTGCGGTTCGAGCGCGGCGCATTCCGCCCGCAGCGTCTCGCGCAGTTCCGGGCGGACGAAGTCGGCCAGGACGCTGCAGCCGGCATCGGCCAGTTCCGCGCGGGTGCGGCCGACGGTCTCGCGCCAGGCGGGACTGTCCGGTTCGGTCAGCGGGTAGCGGTCGGTGTCGACCATTTCCAGCGAGGCCACGGAGGTGCTCATCGCAAGTCCCTTCCGGCACGGTGAGGGAACAGAGGTAGCACAGAACCGCGCTGGTCACCCGTCGGTTTGTGAGCGGTGACACACGGTGGTCAGTTGCCGATCTTGCTCGCCCACGAGCTGACGGTAACCGTGTCCGTGGTGCCGAGATCGGTCTCCAGAGGCTGTTTCTGCGCAGGTTCGCCTGGGGAAGGGACCACCGAAATTGCGACGCCCGTGCGCTTGTCGCCACTCGTCACGGTCGCCGACCACGCCAGCACGGCCAGCGCTTTTTCGCCCGGTTGGAGGACGAGGTGCTGCGGCCCGAGATCGCGGGCGAAGTAGGACGTGTCGTGTTCGACGCGGACGTCGAGCGAGGTGCCGTCGGCGGCGAGGATCTTCAGGTCCGGGTAGTCGGGGACCGGCCGCGGCTTGGTGTCCCGGTTGGTCAGCGTCAGGACGCTCGCGCGGTGGCCGAGCCCGGCTTCGACCTGACCCACCGACAGCGACAGCCCGGTCGCCGGCGGGGGCGCGTAGGTCGGGCTCGGGGTGGTCGTCGGCGTCGGAACGGGCGGCGGTGGTGGTGGCGGAGTGGCGCAACCGGCCAGCAGCGCGGCGAACAGAAGCGGTGCGAAGCGAGAAACCCCCATGCCGCGCAAGGGTAGCGGGCGCCCGGCCGGGCGCCCGCCACCCCACACGGCGGGAGGCGCGGCAGCAACGGCTTGCGCACCTGCGTCGCGACGCCGTCCGAAGCGGCCGCGGCAGCCAGCCGCTCGGCCGAGGGCCTGCCGTAGTCCGTCGTGCGCTGCACGAGCGGGCGGCCCAGCGGCTCGACCATCGCGCGCATGTCGCTGATCGTCTTGTACGACCCGTGCGACGCGCCGGCCATCCGGCTGATCGTCTCCTCCATCAGCGTGCCGCCGATGTCGTTGACGCCGCCCTGCAGCACCGCGCGGCTGCCTTCTTCGCCGAGCTTCACCCAGGAGCTCTGGATGTTGTCGATCATGCCGTGCAGCAGGAGTCGGGCCAGGGCGTGCACCGCGCGGTTCTCGCGCAGCGTCGTGCCCGGGCGGGCGAGCCCGGCCAGGTAGATCGGCGCGCTCTGGTGAATGAACGGCAGCAGCACGAACTCGGTGAACCCGCGCCGCCCGTGCTTCTCCAGGCCTTCGCGCTGCAGCCGCGCGAGCAGCTTGAGGTGCGCGACCCAGTGCGCGGGCGTGTCGACGTGGCCGTACATCATCGTCGACGTCGTCGGCAGCCCGACCTCGTGCGCGGTCGTGACGACCTTGATCCACTCCGACGTCGGCAGCTTGCCCTTGGTGAGCACCCACCGGACGTCGTCGTCGAGGATCTCCGCCGCCGTGCCCGGCAGCGAGTCCACGCCGGACTCCTTGGCCTTGATGAGCCAATCGCGAAGCGACAGGTTGGTCCGCGAAGCGCCGTTCACGACCTCCATCGGGCTGTAGGAGTGCAGGTGGATTTCCGGCTGGCGGCGCTTGACCTCGGCGGCGAGGTCGAAGTACGCGGTGCCGGGCAGGTCCGGGTGGATGCCGCCCTGCATGCAGATCTCGGTCGCACCCGCGGCCCACGCCTCGTCGACGCGGTCGCCGACCTGCTCCAGCGAAAGCGTGTACGCGTCGGCGTCGGTGCGACGCTGCGCGAAGGCGCAGAAGCGGCAACCCGTGTAGCAGACGTTGGTGAAGTTGATGTTCCGCGTGACGACGAACGTGACGTCGTCCCCGACCGTCTCCCGGCGCAGGTCGTCGGCGAGCTTCGTGAACGCGTCCAGTTCCTTGCCGTCGGCGTGCAGCAGCGCCAGCGCGGCGTCGTCGGACAGGCCCGCGGGGTCCTTTTCCGCGCTGCGCAGGGCTTCCAGGATGTCGGTGTCGAACCGCTGCGGCCCGGTCTTGATCCGGTCGCCGATCTCCTTCCAGTCCCCGTAGACCGAGTCGAAGTCGCTGCGGCGGTCCTCGGTGCGGCCGCTGGTGTCGATCTCGGTGTGCAGGTCGGTGCGGCCGGACTCCTGCCAGCCGCCGTCCGGCTCCTGCCACGGGATGCCGACCGGCAGCGCGCCCTCGCGCGCCAGCCCCGTGTCGTAGTCGACGAGCGCAGCGACGTGCCGCGTGAGCCGCGGGTCCAGCCACGGCTCGCCCGCCTTGACGTACTCCGGGTAGATCGTGAGCCGTTCCTTCAGCTCGAACCCGGCCTTCTCGGTGCGGCGGGCGAGTTCGTCGATCTGCGGCCACGCGCGTTCCGGGTTGACGTGGTCCGGGGTCAGCGGCGAGACGCCGCCCCAGTCGTCGATGCCGGCGCGGATCATCAGGTCGTACTGGTTGCCGATCAGGTTCGGCGGCGCCTGGATGCGCATCTTCGGGCCGAGCACCAGCCGCGCGACGGCGATGTTCGCGGCCAGTTCCTCGAGGTCGGCGTCCGGGGTCGCGCGCATCTTCGTGTCCGGCTTGGCCCGGAAGTTCTGCACGATGACTTCCTGGATGCCGCCGTAGGTCTTGGCGATCTTGCGGATCTCGAACAGCGCGTCCGCGCGCTCCTCGAACGTCTCGCCGATGCCGATGAGGACACCGGTGGTGAACGGGACGCTGCTGCGTCCGGCGTCTTCGAGCACCCGCAGCCGGACCGCGGGATCCTTGTCCGGCGAGCCGTAGTGCGGGCCGCCCTTCTCGCTCCACAGCCGGGTCGCGGTGGTCTCCAGCATCATGCCCATCGACGGCGCGACCGGCTTGAGCCGCTGGAAGTCCTGCCAGGTCAGCACGCCGGGGTTGAGGTGCGGCAGCAGGCCGGTCTCCTCCAGCACGCGGATCGCCATCGCGCGGACGTAGGACAGCGTGTCGTCGTAGCCGTGCGCGTCCAGCCACTCGCGGGCGGCCTTCCAGCGGTCCTCCGGCCGGTCGCCGAGCGTGAACAGGGCTTCCTTGCAGCCCATCTCCGCGCCCTTGCGGGCGATGTCGAGGACCTCGTCGGGGGACAGGAACGGCGATTCGAGCCGTCCGGGCACGGTGACGAACGTGCAGTAGCCGCAGCGGTCGCGGCACAGCCGGGTCAGCGGGATGAACACCTTGCGGCTGTAGGTGATGATGCCGGCGCGCCCGGCTTCGGCCAGGCCCGCGTCACGGATGCGCGAGGCGTATTCGGAAAGCTTCCCCAGGTCTTCGCCGCGGGCGTGCAGCAGGACGCTCGCTTCGGCTACGTCGAGTGTCTTCCCGTCCCGCGCCCGGGCGAGCGCGCGGCGCATCGCGGAGGCGGTCGGGGTGGTGGCGTCGGGTTCGGGTCCCATTCCGCCAACGCTAGGACCGTCCTCACGCGACCAGCCAGTGTGTCTTCCGTACCATCACCCGCCTCCCCGGTCCGCGTGATCGTCGTCGCAGGTCAGCGCGCTCCCGTGGTTGTCGATCAGCGGGCAGGCGTGTATTACCTAAAGGGTGGCAGCTGTGGTCGGCAAGAAGATCGGCGGACGGACGTACTACTACCTGGCGGAGTCCGCCAGGGTCGACGGCAAGCCGCGGGTAGTGACCCAGCGTTACCTCGGCACGGCCGACGAGATCGCCCGCGCCGTCCCCGGCGGCGAACCCGCGTCGGTTTCCTACCGGACCTACGGCGACGTCGCCGCGGTGTGGGCGACGCTCACGCGGCTGGACTTCGTTCGCCGGGTCGACGACGTCGTGCGGGCGAAGCCCGCGCTGGGACCGACGCTGGCCGTCGCGGTGCTGCACCGCGCGACCGCCCCTTCGGCACCGATCGGGCAGTGGTGGGAATCGTCGGCGGCCGCCGACCTCGTGCGGCCGCGGGTATCCACAGTGGACAATCTCTGGCGCGCGCTGGAACGCCTGACGCCCGAACGGATCGCGGCCATCGAGGAGACCGTCGCGGCCGCCGTCCTGGACATCCTCGACGACCACGCGGCCCTCGCCGTCGACGTCCCCCAGTTCGCCGCCTTCGCCCCCGCGGACTGCACGCTGCCGTCGGCCTGCTCCGGCGTGCTCGCCGGGGCCGGGCTGCGGGTGACCCGCGACGGCGCGATCCCGCTGAACTCGCGGCTGTACCGGCGCGACGACGGCACCGCGCCGACGTTCGCCTCCCTGACCGGCGAACTGGGCCCGGCCACCCTCGTCTTCCACGCCGGCCAGGCGGCCCAGCTCGACCTCGGCTCCCGCAGCGGCTTCGTCGGCTCCCTGCCGCTGACCGACCACCCCGAGCTGCTGACCCAGCCCGCGTCCGCCCGCAAGCGCGTCGACCCCGAGCGGTTCGCCGGCCTCACCGCCCTGGACACGCACGCGGTCGTCGACGGCGTCCGGCGGCGGGTGATCCTGACCCACTCGGCGACCCTGCACGCGGCGCAGTCGCGGGCGTTCGCCGACGAGCTGGCCACCGCCACCCGCGAGCTGGACGGCCTGGCCGAGGCGCTGGCCGCGGGCACCCACCGCGGTGACCGCGCGCAGGTCCACGCCGAAATCGGCCGGGTGACGCGTGGACGGCGCATCGAGCGCGTCCTCACCGCCGTGCTGAGCGGGAACCGGCCGGGGGAGATCCGGCTCGAACGGCGGATCGACGCCGCCGCGCTGGCCCGGCTGGACGAGGAGTTCTTCGGCAAGCAGATCCTGGTCACCGACCGCGACTGGCCGATCGGCGACGTCGTCACGGCCTACCGCGCCCGCACCCACCTCGAATCGACGTTCCGCTGGCTCACCGGGCCCGCGGTCACCGGCCCGACCCCGCGCTGGGAGTGGACGCGGCAGCGCATCGCCGCGCACGGCCTGGTGTCCGTGCTCGCGGCGACCGTGACGCACCTGATGCGGCGCGAGGCGGACCGGGCCGGGACGAACCTGTCCGTGCGGGAGCTGCTCGACCAGCTCGCGGGCGTCGGCGAGCTGGTGCTGCGCTACCCGTCGACCGGCGGGCGGCCGCGGACGAAGCGCCTGCTGACCTCGGCCGAGCCGGGCCAGCAGGCGCTGTTCTCGCTGTTTCAGGACTCCCGGTAGATCTGCAGGGCGGAGAAGCTCTGCACCACCGGCATCAGCTCGATGATGTTGATGTTGACGTGCCGCGGCTGGCTCGCGGCCCAGTACACGGACTCGGCGACGTCGCCGGCGGTCAGCGGCGTGGTGCCCTCGTAGACCTTGGCGGCCTTGTCGCCGTCGCCGTCGAACCGGACCTTCGAGAAGTCCGTGCCGCCGACCATGCCGGGCTCGATGTTCGTCACCCGGACGCCCGTGCCGTGCAGGTCGCTGCGCAGGTTGAGGCTGAACTGGTGGACGAACGCCTTGGTCGCGCCGTAGACGTTGCCGCCGGGGTAGGGGTAGGTGCCGGCGATCGAGCCGATGTTGATGACGTGGCCGCGGCCGCGTTCGACCATGCCCGGCAGCAGCGCGCGCGTGACGTGCGCGAGGCCGCGGACGTTGGTCGCGATCATCTGGTCCCAGTCGTCGAGGTCGGCCTGGTGGGCGGGCTCGAGGCCCTTGGCCAGCCCGGCGTTGTTGACCAGGACGTCCACCTGCTGCCAGTCCCGCGGGAGGTTCTGGACGGTGTCCTTGACGGCTTCGGGGTCGCTGACGTCGAGCTTGACCGGCAGGACGGCCTCGCCCAGTTCACCGGCCAGCTTCTCGAGCTTGTCCTCGCTGCGGGCGACGGCGATCACGCGGGCGCCCTCGGCGACGAACCGGCGCGCGATGGCGTCACCGAAGCCGGCGCTGGCGCCGGTCACGAACACGGTCTGCTGGGTCATGGGGTGGCTCCGCTGCTGTTCAGGAAGGTGCTGAGTGCCTCGTCGAACTCCGTCTCGCGCTCCAGGTTAGGCAGGTGGCCCGCGCCGTCGATCACCACCAGGGTGGAGCCGGGGATCTCCCGGTGGAGTAGCTCGGCCTCGGCGACCGGGGTGAACTCGTCCTCGCTGCCGACGACCACCAGGGTGGGGACGCCGATGTGCCGCAGGCCGCCGGTGTAGTCGGGACGCTCGGCACGTCCCCGCAGCGCGGCCGCGGCGCCGTCCGCCGGGGCGTCGCGCATCATCCGCCGGACGTGCGCCTCGACGTCCGGCCTCTCCGCGCGTGTCTGCTTCGAAATCATCTTGGGCAGCAGCTCCTCGGCGTACTGCGCCATGCCTTCGGCAGTGATGCGGTCGGCGGTGTCGTAGCGGGCCTGCTTGGCCTCCGGGGTGTCGAGGCCCGCGAAGGTGTCGGCCAGGACCAGGGTGGTCACGCGGTCCGGGTGGGCGGCGACCAGCTGCATGACGATCTGGCCGCCCATGGAGAGGCCACCGAGGACGAAGTTGCCGAGCTGGAGGGTGTCGGCCAGTGCGACGAGGTCGTCCGCGAAGACGTCCAGGGTGGTCTTGGTGTCCTGGGTCTTGGACTCACCGTATCCGCGGAGGTCCGGCGTCACGACGCGGTAGCCGTCCCGGGCGAGGCGCTCGGCCTGGGGCCGCCACATCGAGCGGTCGAACGGGTGGCCGTGGACGAGGAGGACCGGGCGCCCGCTCTTCGGGCCGAGGTCGTCGTAGGCGAGTGTCATGCGGCCGACGCTAGGCGGAGCTTTGCCGCGGAGCAATACGGTGCAATGTACTCGGAGCAATATTCTTTCGCTGGCGCTCGGCGGCCGTTCGGTGCAGACTGAGCCGCAGACGGCCTTCGTCATGCGCTCTGACCTGCGCTGATCATGAAGACCGACCCCCCTGTTCGGGGCTGTTTCCGGGCGTGTAATCTTCTCTTCGTCGCCAGGGAGACCGGGCCGACACTGCGGAAATGACACGCAGAGCGTGTGTTGCTTGAGAACTCAACAGTGTGCTAGTGAACTAAGCCAGTAGAGCTTATATTTGAAACCCCTCGTCGGGGTTTCCTTTGAGAGCAATTTTTTGCCTCGATTGAATTCGAAGACATTGTTGGAGAGTTTGATCCTGGCTCAGGACGAACGCTGGCGGCGTGCTTAACACATGCAAGTCGAACGCTGAAGCATCTTCGGGTGTGGATGAGTGGCGAA
>NZ_JBDZYD010000014.1:255935-339287 GCF_040064235.1 Amycolatopsis melonis | reverse complement strand
CAACACTCGGCCCAAGAAGGGCGGAACGAAACTCCGGCCGCCACACCCCCGGCACCTGGCCGGAAGATGAAGGCCATCGCCCGGGTCCACGACCACGTGACCCCGGCGATGGTCAATCTGGTCCTGGACGCCCTGGAGGAGCGCCGGCCGCGGTCCCTGGCGTCGCTGTACCCGGGGGAGCGGCGTGGTTCCCGCACCTGCGGTCCCGGCGCCTGAACCCCGGCCCGGGACCCATCGCCCTTTCATCACCATCCGACGACTGAAGCCCCGCCCCTCCGGGGAGGGAGTGGTGCGCGATACTGGGATTGAACCAGTGACCTCTTCCGTGTCAGGGAAGTGCGGCACATCGGCTTGATCAGGTAACAAGCGTATTCCCGCAGGTTGCAGGCTTCCGTTCTTCCCCGTAGGGGCGGCTTCGGCATCGTTGCCTCGGGTAGGTGTCGCCGTGTGGTCGCCAGATGAGTTCCGGTCGTCGGCGTGGTGATAGTGCGCGTTCGTGACTGAGCCGATCATTGGTCATGTGGGGCCGTTCCGTGAGATCGGCGTCCGCGAACGCGTCGGCCGGCACCGTGGCGTGTGGCGCGACGTCGTCATGACCGAACGCCGCAGCACGCGTGTCGGCATCCAGAAAGCGGAGCCGCGCACCGGCTCCAGGGGCTTCAGTTGCAGCAGCCCTCCGGCTTGGCCGTCGCGCCGGTCTCGGCGTCCGGTGTGCAGCACGTCGCCGGGGTGGCCGGCGCGGCGCTGTCGGTGCTGAACGTCGTCGAGTCGCCCTTGACCGTGTAGACCTCCCACGGCTCCTTGCCCGGCCCGTGGACCCACACCTTGTCCTGCACCGCGTAGCAGCACGTGGTGTCGTCCTCGGTCAGCGTCTCGAGTCCTTCACCGGTCAGCCGCTGGGTCGCCGCGTTGACCTGGTCGGTCGACTCGACCTCGACGCCGAGGTGGTCCATCACCGTCTCCTGACCTGGCTCGCCCTCCAACAGCACCAGCTTCAGCGCCGGCTCCTCGATCGCGAAGTTCGCGTAGCCCGGCCGGAGCTTCGCCGGCTCGGTGCCGAACAGCTTCGAGTAGAAGTCGATCGATCCGGCCAGGTCCCCGACCCGCAGCGCCAGCTGTACCCGTGACATCCCTGCTACCTCCTTGGATAGATATTTGTCTAAGCAGCTTGGCGCACTGGATAGAAGCCTGTCAATATAGAGGGATGTCGAAGCAACTGCCGCTCGTCGCGATGGACGTCTGCTGCGCGCCCCTGGCCCGGGAACCGCTGACGCAGGACCAGGCAGTCGAGCTGTCAGCCCTGTTCAAGGCGCTGGCTGACCCTGTCCGGCTGCGGTTGCTCTCGCTGATCGCCTCCCACGCCGGCGGCGAGGCGTGCGTGTGCGACCTGACCGACGCCTTCGACCTGACCGGCCCGACCATCTCCCATCACCTGAAGGTGCTGCGCGAGTCGGGGTTGATCACCGGCGACCGGCGCGGCACCTGGATCTACTACCGCGTGCACCCCGAGGTGCTGGCGCGGCTGTCGGCGGTGCTGACGACCACCGGTGAAGCAGTCACCGCGTGACCGGGATGGTCTGGGTGCCGGCCGCCGGTTGCTGGCTCACTACGCCGATGGTGCGGTCGACGCCCGCCCGGCTTTTCCCCGGCAAGCGGTACGCGGCGGCCGAGGACGTCCGGCCGATCCGGGACGAGATCGATCGGCGGGAGCTGCTCGCCGGGCTCCGCGGTCTGCTGTCCGCGCCGCTGGTGACCATGTCGGCGGCGGCGCCGGCCGCGCTCACCGGCAGCTACTCGACCGCGTTCCTCGTGCTCGGCGCGCTCACCGCCGCCGCTGGGCCGGTGTCGCTCGCGGCCGGGCCGGCCAGCTCGGCCAGCAAAGCCTGAACCCGCCGCTCGATCTCGTCCCGGACCGGACGGATCTCCTCGGCCGGGCGCCCGGCGGGGTCCTCGAGCTTCCAGTCCAGGTAGCGCGTCCCGGGCACGACCGGGCAGGCGTCCCCGCAGCCCATCGTGACGACCACGTCGGACCGTTCGACGCTTTCGGCGGTCAGCTTCTTCGGCTGCTCACCGGAGATGTCGATGCCGCACTCGGCCATGACCTGGACGACGGCTGGGTTGACGGTGGCGGCCGGCGCCGAGCCCGCCGAGCGCACGACGACCCGGTTGCCGCCGTGGTGGCGCAGGAAGGCCGCAGCCATCTGCGAGCGGCCGGCGTTGTGCACGCAGACGAACAGAACCTCGGGTTTGGGCACGAGAAGTCCCTTCAGCGCAGGGGAAGTGCCGGGCGGGCTGCTGGGGGGAGGACAGCCTCGCCCGGCACAAGCGTTACAGGAGCAGTTGAGCGAGGAAGCCGAGCAGGATGCTGCCGAGCATGCCGAACGCCAGGTACAGCGCGAAGACCTTGTTGTTGACCACGCTGCGGACCGCGACCATCGCCGGGATCGTCGTGACCGAGCCGGCGAGCAGGAACGTCACCGCCGCGCCCTGTGCCATGCCCTTGGCCAGCAGGCCGCCGACGATGGGGATCGCGCCGACGCCGTTGAGGTAGAGCGGGATGCTGATGACCGCGGCGAGCGGGATGGCCAGCCAGCCCTTGTCGCCGCCGAGGATGCTCGTGATGATCCCGTTCGGGACGTAGACGCGGATGACGCCTTCGAAGACGCACGCGAACACGAGCCACTTGCCGAGGGACACGGTGTCGCGCAGGAAGTTCCGGCCGGTGATGCGCCAGTTCCGCTTCGACTTGAGACTCGCCTTGGCCTGTGGCCACCAGGGCGCGCCATCGTCGTCCTCGTCGGGAACGCAACCGCCGTCGGCGCAGGCACCGGTTGCCGGGGCGTCGGGGAGGACCGCGGTGCCTCCGCCGCCGGCCGCCACGGCGACCTGGTTCCGCTCGCGTTCGTCGACAGCCGGTTTCTTCTCCGGGCGCAGGACGTCCGTGAAGCCGCCGCGCTTCTCGACCAGCAGGATGATGACCCCGGCCCCGATGGCCAGCACGAGCGCGCCCAGCAGGCGGGCGGTCGCCAGCGGCAGGCCGATCTCCTTCGCGGTCAACGCGAAGATCGGCGGATCCATGGCGGGGGAGGCGATCCAGAACGACATCACCGCCGACAGCGGTACGCCGCCCCGCAGCAGCTTGCGGATCAACGGGATGACCGTGAAGGAGCAGAACGGGCTGAACGCGCCGAGGCACGTGGTGAACAGGACGCCCAGCAACCCGTGCTTGCGGAACGAGCGGCGCGCGACGACGTCGAGGTAGAGCAGGTCGACCATCGCCGCGATGGCGAGGGCGATGAAGAAGAAGATGCTCAGGTCGACCAGGTTCTCCCAGGCCAAGCGCAGGACCTCGAGGAGCTTGTCCATGCCACCATCCTTGACATCGGGACCGGGTTCGCGTGCCGAGGACGAGTAGCTCCCCCAGCCTTCATCGATGCTAGTCGATGAACAGGTTCCGGTCCATACCGCCGATGGTCGCGAAGGTGACCCGGGAAATCCGGCGCCCGCGTGATCACAACGTCCGAAAGGATGAACTTCGAGCGTGAAAACCGTGATCTACCTGCGTTTATCGATCCATTGACATGTATCGCTGAAGCGTGCCATCGTGATGCCTCGCACGAGGATGTGGCCGAATCTCGAGTGTCCACCGCACCCGGTTCCACTGGGGGAGCCGGCACCCTTTTTGTCCGATTTGGAGCTGGGGGAAGCATGTCTGCTGCGCGCGTGCTCGTCGCGTCCGCCTTCGAAGCCGAGCTTCAGCCGCTGACGTCGGCGTGCGCCGGCGCCGCGATGCGAGCGCAGGACGCCGACGTCGTCGGCTGGGACGCCCACCAGAACCCCGATGCCCTGCCGGACGGCGACTTCGACCTGATTCTGCTGTCGGTGCAGCAGTTCGAAGGCGTCGAGCGCGGCCTCGACCTCGCCGCCCGGCTGCGGGAATCCTTCGGTGGAGCCAAGCTGGTCGCGTTCGGCCAGTACGCCCAGATGAACCATCGCCGGTTCCTCGAAACGGCCGACGCCATCGTGATGGAAGAACCGGAGCTCGTCGCGACCGAACTCGCCGAGGTCGCCCGCGGCGAGCGCGACGTCGCCACCGTGCCGGCATCGATGACCGCGCAGGGAATGCGCCCGAAACCGCCGCACCGGCGCATCACCGTCCCGGCTCCGGCTCGTGATTTGTTTCCGTCCCTGGTGCATTATCCGGCGCACCATTCACCGTACGGGTTGATGGGCAACGTCGAGGTCACCCGCGGCTGCCACCACAAGTGCACCTATTGCTCGGTGTACGGCGCTTATGACGGTGGAGTCGCCGCCTACAACGCCGACACCGTCCTGGCCGATTGCCTGCAGCTGGCCGAGGAAGGCGTGCGGCACTTCTGCTTCATCGACGCCGAGTTCTTCAACTCCCGCACCATCGGCGCCGGCGTCGTCCGCCGCCTGGTCGACGAGATCGGTCCGATCACCTTCGAGTTCACCACCCGGGTCGACCACATCCTCAGCTACCGGAAGGAACTCACCGAGCTGGTGTCGCTGGGACTGGTGAAGGTGACGTCGGCGCTGGAGTTCCCGTCGAACCGGATCCTGCGGATCTTCGACAAGCACATCGACGTCGACCATATGCGCGCCGCGATCGCCGAAGCCGGGCGGATCGGGTTCGTGCTGTACCCGACGTTCATCCCGTTCACGCCGTGGGTGGAGTACGACGAGCTGCTCACCTTCGAGGACTTCCTCGTCGGCACCGGCCTGGCGAAGGTCACCGACCCCACCGCGCTGCAGACGCGGCTGCTGCTGTTCAAGGGCTCGCCGCTGCTGTCCTCGCCGTGGATGGAGGACATCGCCACCGTCGACCGCGGCCTGTGGGTGGAGTGGACCCACCCGGACCGTCGCGTCGAAGAGCTGTGGACCGAACGCCGCGCCGACGCCGAGGACGTCGGCAAGGTCCGCTGCTGCGTGAAGTGCTGAATACCGGATCGGGAGGGACAGGAA
Source organism: Amycolatopsis melonis (assembly GCF_040064235.1). NCBI lineage: Bacteria > Bacillati > Actinomycetota > Actinomycetes > Pseudonocardiales > Pseudonocardiaceae > Amycolatopsis > Amycolatopsis melonis. Next base: position 334,301 of record NZ_JBDZYD010000014.1, on the reverse strand, counting down.
GCCATGGGTGGAGCACCGCGCGTCGTGGTGAGCACGGGTCAGGGACTACCGGACCTGGACTGGGAAGGGGAGCTGGCCGACCTCACCGACGTCTTCCCCTACCTCGGCCCCACCTGGCTGCGGGCGAGTGAGAAGGCGCTGACCGACCTGCAGCCGTGGCACACGATCGCGGCCCGGGCCCGCGGCGAGCTGGCCCTGCTGCCCGGGTACGTGATGACGACGCCGCCGGTCGTCGACCACGAGCCGCGCACCTACCTGGGCTGGCAGGCACCGACGGGCGAGGAAGTCTGCTGCGGCGCGCAGATCGACGCGTGCCTCAGCGGTGAGGTCGACGCGCTGGGCACCGAGCCGTTCTTTCCCGCGTTGCTGCTCGGTTCCCCGCTGGGCTATCGCACCGAAGTGGCCTACAACTTCTGGACGCCCAGCCTGATGGCGCAGATGGTGTCCGAGCTGGTGCCGGCGGCGTTCGCACAGGGGATCAAGTGCATCGTCGCGCCGTGGATCTCGGGCCGCAGCGGCAACGACGCCCTCGTCGCCGCGCTGGAGCAGGCCGGCGGGCACAGCACCTTCTGGGGCTACGAGGACTACCTGCGCCTTGACGCCGGCTCCTGGGACGGCCACCTGGCGGCGCTGCCGTTGAAGAAGCGCCAGCGGATCAAGAGCGACGTCCGCCGCGCCGAGGCGGCCGGGGTGCACGTCGAGCGCGTCGACGGCGATGCATCCGCCCCTACGTCACTCGCATCGCCGAGCTGACCTGCCTCAACCGGGAGAAGAACGGCGCCGGCGAGGAACCCGCCCACATCGTCGACGTCCTGACCGGCCTGCTGGACGCCCGCGCGGACGTGCGCGCCTACCTCGGTACGAAGGACGGCGCGTTGGTCGCCACCTGCGTGGTGATCCGCAAGCACCACCGGCTGTTCCCGAAGTGGGCGGGCTTCGACTACGCCGCCATCGGCGAGCGCAGCGGGATCTACTTCGCCCTCGTCCTCGACGCCCCGGTCCGCGACGCCTACGCCGAAGGCCTGCGCACCGTCGAGTTCGGTGCGGGCGCGCACCAGGCGAAGGTGCTGCGTGGCTGCACCCCGCGGCCGGTGACCACGACGATGGTGGTGTCCGATCCGGGCCTGCGCCCGCAGGTCGCGAAGTGGATGGACGCCTTCGGTGCCGCCCGCCGCGTCGCGTTCGGGGACGCCCCCGCCGCCACTCGCACTTCGCTGCCGGTCGTTTCCGGCGCCTGCTGCTCCGACGGCTGAAACCACTGGAGGAACGTTCGTGATCACCTTCGTGCCGCTGACCGGGTTCCTCGGCGCAGGCAAGACCACCACGATGATCGCCACCGCGCAGGCGCTGCAGGCCCAGGGCCGCCGCGTCGCGGTGATCACCAACGACCAAGGCGTCGAGCTCGTCGACACCGCCCTGGTCCGCAGCAAGCTCGACTCCGTCGCCGAAGTCACCGGCGGCTGCTTCTGCTGCCGCTTCGAAGACCTCGTCGACGCCATCCGCGCCCTGGCCGACGGCGACACCCCGGTCGACACCGTGATCGCCGAGGCCGTCGGCTCGTGCACCGACCTGCAGGCCACCGTCGTCCGGCCGTTGCGCGCCTACTACGGCGACAGCATGGTCGTCAGTCCACTCACGACAGTCATCGACCCGTTGCGGTATCTGGCTTTCGACCGCGCTGCCCAGCGCGGCGAACCGGAGTCGGACCTGTCGTACCTGTTCCGGCAGCAGCTGACCGAGGCTGACGTCATCGCCGTGAACAAGCTCGACACCATCACACCGGACCGCGCCACCGAGCTGATGGCGCGGCTGGCCGCCGGCTACCCGAACGCGGCGGTCGTCGGCTACAGCGCCAAGTCCGGCGACCGCATCGACGACCTGGTGAACGCGTGGGACGGCCCGTCCGGCAACCAGGCGGTCGACCTGCAGGTCGACTACGACCGCTACGCCGCCGCCGAAGCTCAGCTGGCTTGGATGAACCAGGACGTGCAGCTCACCTCGGAAGCGCCGCTCGACCTCACCGCCTGGGGGCGGCAGATGCTCTCCGCACTCGGCGGCTGGGCGAACTGCGCCGGCGCCGTCGTCGGGCACGCCAAGCTCACCGTCGAGGCAGGCGACGGCGACTTCGCCAAGCTCAGCCTGACCGCCGCCGGCGCGGAACCGACGGTCGACCGGGCCGCCGAAAAGACGGCCACGACCGCCCGGGTGATCGTCAACGCCCGCGTCGCCTGCGAGCCCGCCGAACTCGACGCCGCCGTCCGCGACGCCGTGGCCACGGCGAACGCCGCCACCGGGGCCCGGTCCGCGGCCACCGCGCCGGTGTCGTTCAAACCCGGCTATCCCACCCCGGTCCACCGGCTCGCCGCCACCGGCGCCTGACCCCGAAAGACGACCATGACCGACACCACCGCCGAGATCCAGGACTACTACCGCGGCAAGGCCGCCGAGGCCGCGGAAGCGAAGAGCTGCTGCGCGCCGGACCCGACGCGGTTCGGACCCGGCGCCTACGGCGACATCGGCCCCGGCGAAGCTTCCGACGCCGCGCTGCTGGCCAGCCTCGGCTGCGGCAACCCGACCGCCGTGGCCGAGCTGCGCGACGGCGAGACCGTCCTGGACCTCGGCTCCGGCGCCGGGCTGGACCTCATCCTGTCCGCGCGCCGCGTCGGCCCGGACGGGCAGGTCTTCGGCCTGGACTTCCTCGAGGAAATGCTCGCCGTCGCCCGGCAGAACATCGAGGACGCCGAGGTCGGCAACGTCATCCTGCTCAAGGGCACCATCGAGCAGATCCCGCTGCCCGCCGCCACCGTCGACGTCATCATCTCCAACTGCGTGATCAACCTGTCGGTGGACAAGCCTGCGGTGTTCGCCGAAATGGCGCGCGTGCTCGCGCCCGGCGGCCGGCTCGGGATCACCGACGTCGTCGCCGAGGACCACCTCACGCCCGCCGACCGGGCCGAGCGCGGCGGCGTCAGCCAGTGCATTGCCGGCGCCCTGTCCAAGGCCGAGTACCTCTCGCTGCTGGCCGAAGCCGGGCTGACCGACGCCGAAGTCGTCTTCACCCAGGACGCCGCCGACGGCATGCACTCGGCGATCATCCGCGCCCGCAAGCCGGGCGGCTGCTGCTGAACACCGAGGTTTTCGACCACTGAGGGAGTACCTGCATGTCCTTCACCGCGATAGTCGTGTTCGTCCTCGTCGCCGCGCTGGCGGCGGTCAACGGCAGCAACGACGTCCCCAAGGGCGTCGCCACCCTGGCCGGCGCCGGGGTCACCAAGTACCGGACGGCGATCCTCTGGGGCACGATCACCACGCTGATCGGCTGCGTCTGCTCCCTCGCCCTCGCATCGAAGATGACCGCCCTGTTCTCCAAGGGCATCATCACCGGCGCCACCACCGACGCGTTCGCGGTCGCCGTGCTCGCCGGCGCCGCGTTCTGGGTCGGCCTGGCCACCGTGCTGCGGCTGCCGGTCTCCACCACCCACGCCCTCATCGGCGGCATGGTCGGCGCCGGGCTGCTGATGAGCACCGGCGGCGTCTCCTGGAGCGCCGTCGGCAGCAAACTCGTCACGCCGCTGCTGGTCAGCATCGTCGTCGCCTACGCCATCACGCTCATCCTCACCGTGGCCACCGGCGCCGCGAACAAGCGCCGCGCCGCGAGCACCCCGCCGGTCACCCCCGCTTCCGGCGACGTCGCCGTGAAGACCGCACCGGCGCCGCAGAAGACCTCGTCCCGGTTCATCACCGGGGCGCACTGGTTCACCAGCGGTGCCACCGGCTTCGCCCGCGGCCTCAACGACACCCCGAAGATCGTCGCCATCGGCGCGTTCGCCCTGGTCCCGGCCGGAATGCAGCCGTGGCACATCATGATCCTGGTGACCGCCGCCATGGCCGCCGGATCGCTGCTGGGCGGGATGCGGGTCGCGGAGAAGCTCGGCGAAGGCGTGGTCAAGATGAACCACCGCGAAGGCTTCCTCGCCAACCTCACCACCGCCGCCCTCGTCGGGGTCGGCGCCGGGGCCGGGCTGCCGATGTCGACCACGCACGTGTCCACCGGGGCGATCGCCGGATCCGCCGGACCGAACCTCAGCCGGATCTCCGGCGGGACGGTCCGCAACTTCCTGATCGCTTGGCTGGTCACGCCGCCCGTCGCCGGTGTCGTCGCGGCGCTGGTGTTCGTCTTGGCTCGCTAGCCTGGGCAAGTGAGCGAGCACAAGCTGGAGCGGGAGACCGCCGAGTCCTACGCCCGCTGGTTCCACGCGCTGTCCGACGCGAACCGGGTCATGATCGTGCACTTCCTGGCCCAGCAACGTGACCCGGTTCCCGTCGGCGCGATCGTGGAGCACCTCGGCATCGCCCAGCCCACGGTCTCGCACCACCTGAAGATCCTGTCCCAGGTCCGGTTCGTCACCCGCCGCCGAGCCGGGACCAGCATCCTCTACGCGATCAACCACAGCTGCGAAGTCGGCCTGCCCACCGCGGCCAACGTCGTCCTCGGCCTGCTGGCCACCCGCGACGGCAACGGTGAGGCGGTCCCGCTGGAAAGGACGTCGTGACCGACCATCCGGCGCTGTTGCTGGTCGGCAGCGGGGACCGCCGCTACCGTGAATACCTCCTCGCCGCGCTGCGGCCGCACTTCCGGCTGTGGCTGCTCGACTCGGTCGAACCGACCTGGCAGACCGCCCACGTCGACGGGGTCACCGTCGTCGACACCCGTTCCCCGGACGCTCTGACCTCGGCGGTGCGCGAGCTGGAATTCCGGCCCGATGGCGTGCTCACCTACGACGAATCGCTGGTCACCGCCGTCGCGGCCTTCGCACAGGAGACCGGGCTCCCGGGCAGCCCGCCCGAAGCCGTCCAGGCCTGCCGGGACAAGGCCGCGACCCGCGCCGCGCTCACCGAGGCCGGGGTGCCGCAGCCCGCGTCCCGGCCGGTCGCCTCCGCCGAGGAGGCCGTCGCCGCGGCCGGCGACATCGGCTTCCCGGTCGTGGTCAAGGCCCGCGGCCTGGCCGGCAGCCTCGGCGTCCTGCGCGCCGACACCGCCGAGCAGGTCGCCGAGGCGTTCACCGCGGCCGCAGGCGCGTCCTGGCCCGGCGTCCCGCGCTACGAGGCGGACGTGCTGGTCGAGGAGCTGCTCACCGGGCCCGAGATCAGCGTCGACGCCGTCGTCGACCACGGCGTCTGCCACCCCCTGGTCATCGCCCGCAAGCAGACCGGCTTCGAGCCGTTCTTCGAGGAGACCGGCCACGTCGTCGACGCGGACGACCCGCTGTTCGACGACGCCGCCCTGTTCGACCAGCTCGACCAGGTCCACAAGGGCATCGGCTTCACCCACGGCGCCACCCACACCGAGTTCAAGCTGACTCCGCGCGGCCCGCGTCTGGTCGAGATCAACGCCCGCCTCGGCGGCGACTTCATCCCGCGGCTCGGCATTCTCGCCGGCGGCGCCGACCCGGTCGTCGCCGCGGGTCAGGTCGCTGTCGGTCGCGCACCGGCTCCTCGCCGGGCGCTGCGCCGGACGGCCGCGATCCGCTTCCTCTACCCGGACCACGACTGCGAGGTCACCGCCACGATCGTGCACCCGGAGCGGTTCGGGCCCACGGTCCACGAGGCTCTCGGCACCGCCGGTCCCGGCACCAAGCTCGCGCTTCCGCCGCGCGCGTATCTCGCCCGCTACGGGCACGTCATCACCGTCGGCGACGACCACGCCCAGGTGGTCGCCGACCTCGCCCATGCCGGAGAACTCGTCGAGCTGCACAGCAGCTGAACCATCGACGGCCGTCGATCCCTCACCCGGGTGAGGCACAATCGGACTATGACGACGACTGCGCCCGCCGCCGCGCTGCTGCCCGTCGAGGACGCCGCGACCTACGCCGAATGGTTCGCCTGCCTCGCCGACACCACGCGGGTGCGGATCCTGCACGCCGTCGCGGCCGCGGGCAAGGCCGTCACGATCGGGGAGATCACCGAGCAGATGGCGATCAGCCAGTCCAACTGCTCCCACCACGTCCGCAAGCTCGCCGACGTTGGCTTCGTGCGGCTGCGCAAGGTCGGTACCGCCACCCTCGTGTCGGTCAACGCCTCCTGCGCGGTGAGCCTCCCGCACGCCGCCGACGTCGTCATGGGCCTGCTGGCGCCCAAGCCCACCGAGCCCGGCGACCTCGCGCCGGACGTCACCATCCGCCCGCTGCGCGCGAAGGACTGGCCGGCCGTGCGGCGCATCTACGCCGAAGGCATCGCCACCGGCGACGCAACCTTCGAAACCGAGGTCCCGCCGCGCGCCGAGCTGGAGGCCAAGTGGCTGCGCGGCCACCGCTGGATCGCCGAGGTCGGCGGTCAGGTCGCCGGCTGGGCCGCCGCGGCACCGGTGTCCACACGCGACTGCTACGCCGGGGTCGCGGAGACGTCGGTGTACGTAGGGGAGAAGTTCCGCGGCCGCGGCGTCGGCAAGGCCCTCATGCACCACCTGGTCACGGCCGCCGACGAGGGCGAGTTGTGGACGCTGCAGACGTCGATCTTCCCGGAGAACCGCAACAGCGTCGCCCTGCACCACGGCGCCGGGTTCCGCACGGTCGGCATCCGCGAGCGCATCGGCAAGCTCGACGGCCGGTGGCGCGACACCGTCCTGCTCGAACGGCGCCGCGCCTCCCAGCTCTGAGCGCTCAGGCCTTGCTGATCCGGCAGGCGAAGCACTTGTAGGCCTGCTGGCCGGACAGGTTGTCGTAGAACGCGTCGTCGACCAGCCCGCCTCCTAGCGCGGGTCGCCGAACCGGTCATCGACCTGCGGGTCACGCCGCTCTCCGGCGTCTGCGTGGGCTTCTCGTTCCGGTGGTTTGACGAAGACCGCGAATGGCTGATCCACGGCGATGCCTGTCCCGGAAATACCCTGTGGGACGGAACGGACGTGGTGCTGGGTGACTGGGACGAGCCTGCACGCGGGCCGCGCGAGCGTACACCCACTGAGTTGGATGCCTTCGCCGCCGCCTACGGCTACGACGTGCGTGACTGGGAGGGCATCGACACCCTCGTACGGATGCGGGATCTCCACACCTTGGGCAGCTTCCTCCGCCGCGCCGCGCGGGCAGACGTCGATGCTGTCATCGAGCTGGAGCGCCGGTCGATCAAGCGAAGCGTTGCGGGAACAAGTTCAACGGGTCTTCCCGGTCAGTGTGTCGTCCCTGCCGCGCGTTTGCGTGCCGGCGGGAGCTGTACGAGGCCGCGGAGGTGGCGGCGGGTGATGTCCATGATCGTGGCGAGCTGGGCGACCTGCTCGTCGGTGAGCAGGTCGATCAGGCCCTCTCGCACCGTGCTCACGTGTCCGGGCGCGGCTTGGTGGAGGACCCGGCGTCCTTCGTCGGTGATGACGGCGAGGACGCCGCGCTCGTCGGCGGGGTTGGCCTCGCGCCGGAGCAGGCCCGCCTTCTCCAGCTGGGTGGCCTGGTAGGTCAGGCCGTTGCGCGAGCAGAGCATCCGCTCGGCCAGTTCGGACATGCACAGGTGCCCGGCCGGGCTTTCGTTGAGGTGGTGCAGGACCTCGTACTGCACCTTGGTGAGCCCGCCTTCCTGACGTAGCTGCTGGTCCACGTGCCGGTCGAGGAGCTCGTAGGTCTCCAGGAAGCCGGACCAGGCGCGCTGCTCGGTCTCGTTCAGCCAGCGGGTCTCGCTCATGACGCACATCGTACCCACTTGATTCCAATTGGAACCACTAGTACGTTCACCCCAGTAGTTCCAATTGGAACCACATCTCGCCCTTCGAGGAGAACCCAGATGCGGATCAGTGTCATCGGCGCCGGCAATGTCGGCTCCGTCCTGGCTCGGCGCCTCACCGAAACCGGCCACGAGGTCACCACCGCCACCAGCGCCACCCCGGTGGCCGAGCTCGCCGCGCAGGCCGGCGCCGTCGAACTCGTCGTGCTGGCAGTGCCCTTCGCCGCGGTGGCCGGTCTCGACGAGGCGGTCAAGGCAGCGCTGCGCGACAAAATCGTGGTCGACGCGACGAACCCGCTGGCCGCGGACTTCATGTCGCTGACCGTCGGCCACACCACCTCGGGCGGCGAGCAGGTCGCCGCCGCGCTGCCCGGCGCGACCGTGGTGAAGGCGTTCAACAGCGTGTTCGCCGGCCGGCTCGGCGAGCCGGACACCGCCGCCGGCCCGCTGTTCCTGCCGGTGGCCGGCGACGACGAGGCCGCCAGGAAGACCGTCGTCGAGCTGGGCACCCAGCTCGGTTTCGACGCGGTGGACGTCGGCCCGCTGGCCAACGCCCGGTACCTGGAGCCGGTGATCGAGCTGCTCATCCAGCTCGCCTTCGGCAAGGGCATGGGTGACGGCATCGGCCTCGTGCTGACCCGGAAGTAGCGGCAGATGAACGGCGAGACAGTCCTGATCACCGGATCGACCGACGGCCTCGGCCGGCACCTCGCCGTGCGGCTGGGCGCGGCGGGCGCCCGTGTCCTCGTGCATGGACGCGACGCCCGCCGCGCCGAGCTCGTGCGCTCACAGATCCTGGCCGCCGGCGGCCCCGAACCTCTTGTCCTGCATGCCGACCTGGCCGAGCTGAGTCAGGTCGACCGGCTCGCCGACGACGTCGCCCAGCACGTCGACCGGCTGGACGTGCTGGTCAGCAACGCCGGTGTCGGGTTCGGCCGGCCGGGGGCGGCGAGACAGCTCAGCGCCGACGGCATCGAACTGCGGTTCGCGGTCAACCACCTGGCCGGCTACCGGCTCACCCGGTTGCTGCTGCCGCTGCTGCGGTCCTCGGCCACGCCCAGGATCGTGAACGTCGCCTCGGCCGGCCAGCACCCCATCGACTTCGCGGACCCGATGCTCGAACACCACTACGACGGGGTTACGGCCTACCGGCGCAGCAAGCTCGCCCAGATCATGTCCGGCTTCGACCTGGCGGACGAACTACGCGGCGAGGTCGTGGTCAACAGCCTGCACCCGGCGTCGTTCATGGACACGACGATGGTGCACGAAGCCGCTGTTGTCCCGCACAGCACCGTCACCCAGGGCTGTGACGCGACGCTCCGGCTGATCACCGGTCCGGCAGCACGGTCGACCGGACGCTACTTCAACGGAGAGCGCGAGGGCCGGGCCGACGACCAGGCCTACGACCCGGATGCGCGACGCCGTCTCCGGCAGCTGTCGGACGAGCTGATCGCCGCCCACACCCGCCCCTGACACCCACAGGACAAAGCCGTGTTCGCACTCCTGGCGCTGACCATCGGCGCCTTCGCCATCGGCACGACCGAATTCGTCACCATGGGTTTGTTGCCCGCGATCGCCGGAGACTTCGGCGTCACCATCCCCACCGCGGGCTACCTGACCACCGGTTACGCCCTCGGCGTCGTCGCCGGCGCACCCCTGCTCGCCCTCCTCGGCACCCGTGTCTCCCGCAAGCGGATGCTGATCCTCCTGATGACCCTGTTCGTCGCAGGCAACCTCCTGTCCGCCATCGCACCGGACTTCGCGGTACTGCTCGCGGGCCGGATCATCGCCTCGCTCGCCCACGGCGCGTTCTTCGGCATCGGCTCCATCGTCGCCGCCGGGCTGGTCGCCCCCGGCAAGAAGGCCGGCGCGATCGCGACCATGTTCACCGGGCTCACCGTGGCCAACATCCTCGGCGTCCCCGGCGGCACCTTCATCGGGCAGCACCTCGGCTGGCAGACCACCTTCCTGGTCATCACCGGCCTCGGCGTGCTCGCCGCGGTGGGCGTCGCGACCGTCGTGCCGTCCGACGAACGGCCGGCGCCCCGACCCGGCCACCTCCGCCGCGAGCTCGCCGCGTTCGGCAACATCCAGGTACTGCTGGCCATGCTCATGACCGTGTTCGGCTTCGGCGGCGTCTTCGCCGCCATCACCTACATCGCGCCCATGATGACCGAAGCCGCCGGCTACCCGGACAGCGCCGTCACCTGGCTGCTGGTCCTGTTCGGATCCGGCATGGCCGCGGGCAACCTGATCGGCGGCCGGTACGCCGACCGCCGGCTCATGCCGGTGCTCATGACCGCACTCGCCGGCCTGGCACTCGTCCTCGCCGTCTTCACCGTCACCGCCCACGACAAGACGACCGCCGCGATATCCATCGCGCTCATCGGTGCCTTCGGTTTCGCCACCGTGCCACCGCTGCAGAAACGAGTCCTCGACCAAACCAATGACGCACCGACCCTCGCGTCCGCGGTCAACATCGGCGCCTTCAACCTCGGCAACGCACTCGCCGCCTGGCTCGGCGGCGTGGTCATCGGCGCGGGCCTCGGCGTCACCGCACCCAACTGGATCGGCGCCCTGCTCGCCACCACAGCCCTCGCACTCGCCGCCCTCTCGACCCGACTAGAGACACGCCCGGAACGGCCGGCCGGGCGGGAGCCGGCCTTCGGTCTTCGACGAGATGGGTGCTGACCCACCGATAAGGCGATCTTCGGCGCGCAAACTTCCAGGGCCGATCGGGAGGTGAGGATTTCCATACCGCGGCCGTTGGGGTGACTCCGAGCGCCGCGGTGTCGAGATCCGCATGCCACTAAAGGAAGTGGCGGGGAAGGTCTACAAATCGCTGTACCCGGGGACGGCTGAAAGCTGAAAGCCCCGCCCCTCCGGGGCGGGACAGGGCTTCTGACCTGCGAAAACACGTGGTGCACGCTACTTGCGGACGATCATGTGGGGCCGTCATCGTCTTCAGCGGTGCCTCGGCCGAGCTGCCGATCGCTGCTCATCCGGCCGGCGTAGACAGCGGAAACTCCCGACCCAGGCCCCTGGTTCACAGGCAGGCGAGGGCGCGCAGCGCGTCGTGGGAGGGGGTTCCTGGCTGGGCGGTCAGGACGATTACGTACTGGTCGGGTGCTGTGTCGCAGATCAGGGTGTCCCAGTCGAGGGTGAGGTCGCCGACGAGCGGGTGGTGGAAGCGTTTGGTGCCCTGGCCTTTGCTTTCGACGTGCTGGCCGTGCCACCAGTGGCGGAAGTCGGTGTCCAGTTGGGACAGTTCGGCGACCAGTTCGGTCAGGCGGGGGTCGTCGGGGTGGCGGGCGACGTCCATGTGCAGATTGGTGACGGCTTTGCGGGCGACGTCGGTCCAGTCTGGGTAGAGGGTGCGCATCGCGGGGTCGGTGAAGATCAGGCGCACGTAGTTGCGCTCGGGCTCGGGGATCCGGGCGAAGTCGGTGATGAGTGCGGCAGCCAGGCTGTTCCAGGCGAGGATGTCCATTCCTTCGCCGAGGACCAGGGCGGGTGCTTCGGGGAGCTGGTCGAGCAGCCGTCGCAGCTGTGGGCTGATCGTGCGGGAGGGGGTCGCCCGTGGGGCGCCCGCGGGCTTGCCTGCCAGCTCGAACAAGTAGCTCCGCTGGTCCACGTCGAGGCGGAGCACCCGGGCGAGTTCGGCGAGGACCGGCCCGGACGCGGTCATCCGCCCCTGCTCGACGCGCCGGTAGTAGTCGGTGCTGATGGCCGCGAGCCGGGCTACCTCCTCCCGGCGCAGACCCGGCACGCGGCGAGCGGTGGTCTCGGTGGGCAGCCCGACGACCTGCGGGGTCAGCTCGGCGCGTCGTGCCCGCAGGAACTCTCCCACCTGCTTCAGCCTGCTTGTCGCGGATCGCGCGGGAGCGTTGCCGTGACCGCCTGGGTTCGCCATGGCTAGGCCTTGATTTCTCGGACGGCGTCGATCGTTTCTTCCAGCAGCCGGGTGAGCCGGGTTGCGCTGTCGGTGCCGAGGCGCTCGGTGATCTGCCGCTCGATCGCGGCGATCACGGTGTCGGCGGACTTCAGGACCTGGCGGCCGGTGGCGGTGAGGTGCAGTTCCTGGACGTGCCGGTGCCGGGCATGGGCGCGGCGCTCCAGCTGTCCCTTGTCGACCAGCCGCGTGACCAGTGACGCGACGGCCTGCGGGGTGACGTCGAGCCGGCGGGCCAGTTCGGCGCCGGTGAGTCCGGGTTCGGTGTGGACGATCATCAGCAGCGAGTAGTGCGCCGGGGCCAGGCCCAGGGGACGCAGCTGTTGCTCTTTGACCGCGCGCGCGGCCAGCTCGGCCCGCCGCAGCGCCCAGATCAGCCGATTCGGTGCGTCCGGTCCGATCGGTTCCTCTTCCCGCGTCATCCAGCCATCCTACAACCGCCTCATCCGAATCAAGTGGTTGATCCGGATGAGGCGGGCTGGCTCAGCGGTCGACCAGGGACATGTGGTGCTGGTTGTAGCGGTCACCCTGAACGCCGACGCGCTCGGCGAGGCTGTCGAGGTCGGCGAGCTCGTCGGCCGAGAGGGCCACCTGGGTGGCGGTGGCGTTCTCCCCGACCCGTTCGAGGCGGCGGGTGCCGGGGATGGGCACGATCCACGGGTGCTGGGCGAGCAGCCAGGCGAGTGCGATCTGGCCGGGTGTGGCGTTCCTTTCCCGGGCCAGCGTGGTGACGTGGTCGACGAGTGCCTGGTTGGCGGCGCGGTTGTCCTCGGTGAAGCGGGGGATGCCCGCGCGGACGTCGCCGGAGGTGAACTGCGTGGCGGCGGTGACGGTGCCGGTGAGGAAGCCCTTGCCGAGCGGGCTGAACGGCACGAAGCCGATGCCGAGTTCGGCGCAGGTGGGCAGGACTTCGGGCTCGGGGTCGCGGGTCCACAGGGAGTACTCGCTCTGGACGGCGGTCACCGGGTGCACGGCATGGGCGCGGCGGATGGTGGCCGCCGCGGCTTCGGACAATCCGAAGTGCCGTACCTTGCCGGCCTGGATCAGCTCGCCGACGGCGCCGGCGACGTCCTCGATCGGGACATCGGGATCGACGCGGTGCTGGTAGAACAGGTCGATCCGGTCGGTCCGCAGGCGGCGCAGTGACGCGTCGGCGACCTGCTTGATGTGTTCGGGGCGGCTGTCGAGCCCCGCCGGGCCGCCGTCTTCGATGCGGAAGCCGAACTTCGTGGCGATCACGACGTCGTCGCGCAGGGGAGCGAGCGCTTCTCCGACGAGTTCTTCGTTGACGTAGGGTCCGTAGACCTCGGCGGTGTCGAAGAACGTGACACCGTGTTCGGCGGCGCCGCGCAGCACGGCGATCATGGCGTCGCGGTCGCCGGGGTTGGGGCCGTAGCTCTGGGACATGCCCATGGCGCCGAGGCCGACGGCCGAGACCCGCAGGCCCGGTCCCAGGGTTCGGGTGTGCATCGCGTGAGCTCCTACCGGTCGTCGCGGAAGACCTTCTTGGCGACCGCCATGGCCGCCATCGCCCGGGGCCAGCCGGCGTAGAAGGCCAGGTGGGTCAGCGCTTCGATCAGTTCGGTTTCGGTGTTGCCGTTTTCCTTGGCCAAGCCGAGGTGGTAGACGAGCTGTTCGGTGTTGCCGTTGGTGGCCAGCGCGGTGACGGTGACGAGACTGCGTTCCTTGGGGGTCAGTTCCGGGCGTTTCCATACCTCGCCGAAAAGCACGTCGTCGGTGAAGTGCACCAGTCCGGGTGCGAAGTCGCCGAACGCCTTCCGGGCGCCGGACGGTTCGTTGTCGGCGGTCAAAGCCGGTTCCTTTCAGTTCTGCGGGACGAGCTTCAAGGTGGTCGCGGCCGCGCGCTCGGAGAGCATCGGATCGAGCGGGCCGCCTGCGTAGCGGCCGTACTTGGCCCGGTAGGCGTCGTCGACGGCGGCGGACGTCTCGGCCGGGACGAACCCGACCGCGTGTTCGACCCCACCGGCGCGGATCCGGCCGCGGGCCAAGCGGGTGGCGTGGCGGTACCAACCGCCCTGGGTGCCGCGGTACGAGCGCACGAACAGCTCGTCACCCACCCGGACGACCCAGATCGGCACCCACGCCCGTGACGACCCGTCGTCGCGGGCGGTGGTGATTTCCAGTTCCCCGGTACTGCCGAGGTGGTCGAGCTGCTCGGCGCTCCAACCGGTCATGGTGTCCTCCTTCCGGCGGTCACAGGACGGCGAAGAACTGCACCATCTTGGTGATCGCCTGGTCCACGTACTCCGGCACGTCGTACATCGCGATGTGCGTGGCGCCGTCGACGACGAACAGCTCCTTCGGGCCGGGGGCCAGCTCGTAGGCCTGGTCGCTCCAGAGCTTCGTATCGGCCTTGCTCCCGGCGATCAGGAGCACCGGCTGGGTCAGGAAGTCCGGGATCCGGTCGAACACCGAGAAGGCGAGCATCCGGTCCATGCTCGTCAGCAGGAACCGGCCTTTCGAATTGGGGTGCGCGCCGCGCGGTGTCCGGTAGTAGTCGTAGCCCTCGCGCAGCATGTCCGGCGTGTTCTCGTCGATGTCCTCGAACTTCTCCGGGACGAAGGGTGCGTAGACCGGTTCGGCGCCGTTCGCTTCCGCCGTGCGCTGCTTGCCCACCATTTCCAGCGTGACGACGTGCTCGGAGGCCGGGACGACGTGTCCCATGAACGCTCGGGAGCTTTCGCCCATCGGCGCCGCGCTGACGGTCGCGACCGCCTTGAACCGGTGTTCGGTCTGCGCCACGCTGAGCGCGTAGCCGCCGCCGGCGCAGATGCCGTAGACACCCAGGCGTTCGACGTCGACGAACGGCAGGGTGGTCAGGAAGTCCGCCGCGCAGCGGGCGTCCTCCACTCGCGTCGAGGGGTCTTCCAGGAGGCGGGGTTCGCCGCCGCTGGCGCCTTGGTAGGACGAGTCGTAGACCACGACGACGTAGCCGTGCTCGGCGAGTCTCGCCGCGTAGTGGCCGATGGTCTGCTCCTTCACCCCGCCGGCCGGGTGGATACCGACGAGGGCCGGGTATTTCGCGTTTTCGTCGAAGTTGTCCGGCAGGTGGAGGTGTGCCGCGATGTCCACGGCCTTGTTGCGGAACGAGACTGTTCTGATCACGTCAGTGCCTTCACGAGTTTCTCGGCCAGCGGCACGGCCGAGGCGGGGTTCTGTCCGGTGTGGAGGGTGCGGTCGACCTCGACGTGAGGAGCGAACGGCTCGCCTTCGCGGTAGTCCACGCCCAGGTCGCCGATCAGGCGGTCCTGCAGCAGCCATTTCGCGCGGTCGGCGAGGCCGTTGAGCTTTTCCTCGGCGTTGCTCAGGCTGGTCAGGCGATAGCCGGCGAACGGGGAGTTCCCGTCTCCGTCCACTGTGGCCAGAAGTGCGGCCGGGCCGTGGCAGACCAGGGCCAATGGCTTGCCGGAGGCGAGCCAGGCGGTGAGCAGCTTCCCGGATTCGGCGTTGTCCGGCAGGTCTTCCATCGGTCCCCAGCCGCCGGGGACGAACACGGCGTCGTAGTCCTCGACGCGCGCGTCTTCGATCCGCATCGGGTTCGCCAGCTCGGTGGCGTCCCGCAACAGGCCCTTCATGCGCTCGGCGCCTTCCGGGCCACCGTTGAACTCGGGGGTGAGGCTGGCGGCGTCGGCTGTCGGCGGGACACCACCCGGCGTCACCGCCGCGATCTCGTAACCTGCCCGGGTGAACACCTCGTAGGGACCGAGTGCTTCTTCGGCCCAGAAGCCGGCCGGCTGGCGGGTTCCGTCGGCCAGTGTCCAGTGCGTGGCCGCGGTGATCAGGTAGAGGATCTTCGTCATCGCGGGTTCGCCCCGTTCAGTGCCTGCTGCAGGACGTGGCTGTCCGCGGCCTGCCGCAGGGCCGCGAGCTTGCCGTCCCGGATGGTCCACAGGTGGATGAACCGGGCGTCCGCGGTCTCCCCGTCCTTGGTCACGCCGTGGTAGTGGCCGGACACGACCACGTGGCCGTCCTCGGTGGCGTAGTACTGCTCGGCCTGAGCGCCGAAGGACTCGAAATGGGGGAGGAGGGAGCCGAAGAAGTCGTTCATCATGCTGTCGAAGCCGTGGTAGACCCCGCCGAACGGGAAGCCCGGCGTGATGTCCCACTCCAGATCCGGAGCCATGATCTCTTCCATCACCGCCGGATCGGCGTGCGATTCGTACAACCGGCGAGCCAGGGCAACATCGGGCGATTCGGGCATACGTGCATCCTTTGTGGACCGAATGGGCGTGTTCGGTCGCCAGCCTTACAGCGAGCCGCGCCGAATGCCCGCCGGCTGAGGGGGAGGATTTCCTCCCCTCCACCGCCGTCGCCGCGGATGTCACTCTCGCGCTGTGCGAGCGACTTTGATCTACGGCGCCGGTGACGTCCGGGTCGAGAACGTCCCGGACCCGAAGCCGGCCGAGCCGACCGATGCGATCGTGCGGGTGCTGCGGGCCTGTATCTGCGGCAGCGACCTGTGGCCCTACGGGTCCCGCCCGGCCACCGAGAAGGGTGACCGCATCGGGCACGAGTTCCTCGGCGTGGTCGAAGACCTCGGCTCGGAAGTGTCCGGTTTGGCGCCAGGAGATGTCGTCGTGGCGCCGTTCGCCTACGCCGACAACACCTGCGAGTACTGCCGCGCAGGACTGCACACCTCCTGTCCGCATGGCGGCTTCTTCGGCGCCGGTGGCGTGGACGGTGGCCAGGGTGAGGCCGTGCGGGTGCCGTTCGCCCAGGGCACCTTGGTCAAGCTGCCCGTCGGCGAGGACGACGCGCTGCTGCCGTCGCTGGTCACCCTTTCGGACGTTTTTCCGACCGGTCACCACTGCGCGGTGACAGCCGGGGTGGGGCCGGGGAGCGTGGTGACGGTGATCGGCGACGGCGCGGTCGGGTTGTCCGCGGTGCTGGCCGCCAAGCGGCTCGGCGCGGAGCGGATCATCCTGATGGGACGGCACGCCGACCGCACTTCGCTCGGCCGCGAGTTCGGGGCCACGGACGTGGTCGCCGAGCGCGGAGACGAGGGCATCGCCCGGGTGCGCGAACTGACCGGCGGGTTCGGGACGCCGGCGGTCCTGGAGTGCGTGGGCACGCTCACCACCCTTGAAACGGCCTTGGCCGTGGTCCGCGACGGGGGCACGGTCAGCCGGGTCGGTGCCCCGCAGTACGCGGAGGTGCCGTTCGGCTTCCCGGCCTTCGGCCGCAACATCACCCTCACCGGCGGGATCGCGCCGGTGCGCGCCTACCTCGAGGAGCTGCTGCCCGACGTGCTCGACGGCGTGGTCGAGCCCGGCCGGGTCTTCGATCGCACGGTCGGCTTGGCGGACGTCCCGGACGGCTATCGGGCCATGGCGGCGCGCGAGGCGCTGAAGGTGCTCGTCCGGCCGTGACCGGGGAGACGCCCGATGCCCGGCCTTGACCTCGTCGTGCTGCTCGGCCTGGCGGTCCTGCTGGGCCGGGCCGCGAGCACCCGGCTCGGGATCGCCCCGCCGGTCACCCTGCTGGCCGCCGGAGCACTGCTCGGGTTCGTTCCCGCGCTACGCGCCGTGCACCTGCCGCCGGAGCTGGTGCTGCTGCTGTTCCTGCCGGTGCTGCTGTACTGGGAGAGCCTGACCACCTCCCTGCGTGAGATCCGCGCCAACCTGCGCGGCATCGTGCTGCTGAGCACCGTCCTGGTCGTCGCGACGGCCGCCGCGGTCGCGGTCGTCGCGCACGCGCTCGGCCTGCCGTGGGGGCCGGCGTGGGTACTCGGCGCGGCCGTCGCCCCGACCGACGCCACCGCCGTCGGCGTCGTCGCCCGGCTGCTGCCCCGCGGCCAGGTCACGGTGCTGCGGGCGGAAAGCCTGGTCAACGACGGCACGGCACTGGTGATCTACGGACTGGCGGTCGGCGTCACGGTCGGCGAAGAGCAGCTGGGCGCGGCGCATGTGGGCTGGCTGTTTCTGCTCTCCTACGCCGGCGGGGCCGCGGCCGGGGCGGTGATCGGCTGGGTCGCGGCGCAGGTACGCCGCCGCCAGCGCGACCCGCTGACCGGGCAGGTCACCATGGCGCTGATCCCGTTCACCGCGTTCCTGCTGGCCGAGGCGATCCACGCCTCGGGTGTGCTGGCCGTGGTCGTCGCCGGGCTGTTCATGAGCCAGGCCGCGCCCCGCGGTGTGGTGCGTGCGGAAATGCGGGTGCAGGCGCAGGCGTTCTGGACGGTGGCGACCTTCCTGCTCAACGCCGTCCTGTTCGTCCTGGTCGGGCTGGAGCTGCAGTCGGCTGTGCGCGGGCCGGCCGGCACCGCGCTGCCGCGGGCCCTGGCGACGGTCGCCGTGGTCACCGCGGTGGTGATCGCCGCGCGGCTGGTGTTCCTGTTCACGGTGCCGTACCTGGTCCGGCTCGTGGACCGCCGTCCGCGGCAGCGGGCGCGCCGGGTCGATGCCCGGCCCCGGCTGGTCAGCGCGCTCACCGGGTTCCGTGGCGCGGTGTCGCTGGCCGCCGCGCTGGCCGTGCCCCGGCAGCTCGCCTCCGGCGAGCCGTTCCCCGGCCGGGACCTGATCGTGTTCGTCACCGGCGGCGTCATCGTCCTCACCCTCCTGCAAGGGCTGATCCTGCCCGGCGTCGTCCGGTGGGCGCGGCTGCCCCGCGACACCGCCGTCGACTCCGAACGGCAGCTCGCCGAGATCCGGGCCACGGAGGAGGCCCTGGCCGCCGTGCCACGGCTGGCCACCGGCCTCGGCACCGACCCGGACGTCGTCGAACGCCTGCAGCGGGAGCTTGCCGAACGGCTGCGGCTTCTGCGGGCCCACGGCGACGGTGGCCATCCGGCGGTGCGCCACGACGAGCACTACACCGCGCTCTACCGGGAACTGATCGCCCACCGGCGCGCCACGGTCGTGCGCCTGCGCGACGAGCTCCGCATCGACGACACGGTCCTGCGCCAGGTGCAGGCCGCCCTCGACTTCGAAGAAGTCCGGCTGTCCCCGGAAGGGCTGGTGGAATGACCGGGTTGATCGACGTGCACGCCCACTTCGTCACCGATTCCTACCTTCGTCAGGCCGTCGCGGCCGGTCACGCGCATCCCGACGGCATGCAGCGATGGCCGGACTGGTCGGCCGAGGCGCACCTGGAGCTGATGGACCGGCACGGCATCGACATCGCTTTGCTGTCGATGTCCTCACCGGGCGTCCACTTCGGAGACGACGCCGCGGCTCGCCGGCTCGCTCGCGAGGTCAACGAAGATGCCGCCCGGATTGCCGCGCGTCACCCCGGCCGGTTCGGCTTCTTCGCGTCCCTCCCGCTGCCCGATGTGGACGGATCGCTGGCCGAAATCGCTTACGCCGTCGACGATCTCGGCGCGGACGGTGTCGTGCTGATGACCAACACCCAGGGCACGTATCTCGGCGACGCCCGTCTGGAACCGGTCGTCGCCGAGCTGGGCCGCCGCCGGACCGTCGTGTTCCTGCACCCGACTTCGCCGGTCTGCGGGGACCGGTCGGCGCTCGGACGGCCGCGGCCGATGATCGAATACCTCTTCGACACCACGCGCACGGTCGTGGACCTGCTGCTGTCCGGTGTGCTGGAGCGGCACCCGGACCTCGAAGTGATCGTCCCGCACTGCGGTGGCGCACTGCCCGTCGTGGCCGACCGCGTCGACGAGTTCACGAGGCTTTTCCTGGACGCGCAAGGGAAAACCGGGGCAATCGAGCAGTTGCGCCGCCTGTACTACGACATCGCCGGTCCCGCCTTCCCACGGCAGGCCGCCGCCCTGCTCGGCCTGGCCGGCCCGGACCGGCTGCTGTTCGGCAGCGACTACTGCTGGACACCACCCGCCGTCGCCGCCGCGCACCTCGACGCGATCGACACCGCACCCGCACCCGCACCGGCGGCGGCCACCTGGCGGGCGTTGACGACGGTCAACGCGCGGCGGCTGTTCCCCGGCCTCACGGAGCGAGAGTGATTCCGCCGTCCACCGGCACGACGATCCCGGTGGCGAAGCCACTGTTCTCGCCACCGACCAGGGCGATGACCCGCCCGATGTCGATCGGCTCGGCCACCCGCCGCAGCGGGGTCCGCGCGGCGATGACCGCTTCGAACTCCTCGGTGCCCACGGCCGCGGAGGCATCGGTGTGCACGTAACCCGGGGCCACGACGTTGGCGGTGATGCCGTGCGGGCCTTCCTCGACGGCGAGGTAGCGCGTGAAGGTGTTCAAGGCGGCCTTGGCCGAGCCGTGCGCGATCATGCCCGGCGCGCCCGGACGTTCGGCCTGACCACTGGACACGAACACCAGACGGCCGTACCGCTGCTTCCGCATCACCGGCAGCGCGAGCTGCGTGACGTGGTAGGCGGCGCCGAGCTCGCCGGTCAGCTTGGCAGCGAAGTCCTCCCAGGGCATGTCGGCGAATGCCGCCTGCTTGATCGGCGTTGCGGCGTTGCACACGAGGGTGTCGATGCGGCCGAAGCTCTCCGTCGCCGCGCGGACCAACCGGGCCGCGTCCCCGGGTACCCGCATGTCTCCCGCGATGGCGAGCCCTTGGCCACCGGCCTGCGCGACGGCGTCGACGACGGCGTCCGCCGCTGCCCGGCGGCTGTGGTAGTTGACCACCACCGCGTAACCGAGCCGGCCGAACTCCACGGCCACTGCCGCCCCGATTCCCCGGCTGCCTCCGGTCACCACTGCCACCCGTGTCATCGTTCCTCCTCGCGTCCTCAAGCATTTGGATAGTATCAAGCGGTTGATACCAGGCAAGAGCTTGGGTTAGTTTGACCGCGTTGTCATCGATGCCCCGGGGAGCACCCCCTCGAACGGAGACCCGAATTGAGCAAGTTCACCGAAGCGGAGTCCGCCTTCACCCGGGTACCGGTCGCCTACCACTTCGATCCCGAGCAGGAGGTGATCAAGATCGGCGCGAGGGACTGGGACCGGGATTCGGGCCGAACTGGGTGGTTGCCCAGCTCGCCGGTGGTGATCCCGACGTAGGCGACCCAAAATGATCAACGCTCCCGACTTCGGGAAACCGGTCCGCTTCGACCCTGTTCAGGGTGGCGCAGTCGGTGCCACGCGCCCCGCAGGACAAAGTTGATCGTTGCCGAGGAGCGACAGGCCAATGGCTCGCACGCGTGCGGCTGAACGAGCGCTCAGCGGCATGAGCGGATGGCCTGGTGCGATCCGGGGCACCTCAAAACAGGCGATAGTTGAAAAGGCACAGCGCCAGGACAAAGAGCACCACCTGACTGATCCAGCCGACCTCGAGTATCACCATTCCGGGGGATCGAAAGTCGATGAAACGTCGCGCCGAAGCAAGCCTTCGAAGGTCAGACATGCTTTTCGGCGAGTCATTCTGGTCCAGGTGCTCATTGAGCTTGCGCAGGATGCTCGGCGCCCGGATTGCCAGGTATGTGGAGCACAGTGTGTCAGCGTTCGGAGCCAGCCGGCGCTCAGCTCGGAGTGCGACATAGACCATCGGGAACCCGTGTGCGATCACGAGTGCGCTCAGCAAGGCTATGAGTTGTGGCATCGCGCTCGCGATAAGGAGAAACCCCGCCTGTCGCTGGGAAAGGCCGTAGGCCAGTAATAAAGTATCTGCGGCGATGATGAAGCCACACATCTGTATCGCCAACGTTGCGAGAGCCCGTAGCGCTTCATAGCTGTGTTGCAGTTGGGCGGCAACAGCGTCGAGTTCCTTCTCGGCATCTTCGGTCACCACGTGCATTGTAGTCGCGATCCGTCGGCATGGTTCGTGGTTTCGATCGACATGTCTCAGGTTGCCGGTGACGGATCTGTCGTCGCTGCTGGACCTTCGGTTCGGTTCGTCAAACGCGAAATGTGCCCGGCAAACCTTCGGATTGTGCCCGGTCACAGGTTGGCCAGACCTGCGACCGGGACACAGTCCCATGAGGCGTCAGATCGCCGAGATGGCCGCGATCAGCTCCTGGGCGGACAGGTCACCAAGCGGGGCAACCTTGACGGCGGGCCGTTCATGGACGGAACCGACGGCAAACGCCCTCTGTTCACCGGCCTGATTCGGAGTTGCGGCGATAGCTCGCCTCGCTGCCGGCGTCTCGGCGAAGCAGGCTGCGGGCGACTGTCCGACGACAAGCTCAAGGGGGCGAATTTCGAGGGCCATTTTGGATACGTACTTGGAAACGAAGGATTCAGGTGAACTGTTCATAACGCCAACTCTAATAGCGACGTCGTCACCACCGCACCCACCGAAATGATGAAATTGTCGAGCAGTTGGACGGATGAAGGTCGGACGCCATTTCAGGCCCTGCCGACCGGCCGGTATTCAGTGGACGCAATCGTGCTCTTTGCATGGCGATTCCAAGCGGTTCACCAGGGCGCTGTGGATTGCCGCGGGAATGTCGACGTCAATATCGACGTTGTTCTATCGTTTCCTGGAGACGTGCATGGTGATCCTCGCGGTGACGAAGGCTTTGCCGTCAGCGTCGAGGACATCAACCGGGACGATGAGCTCGGTGGGGTCGTCACCGAACTCGGGAATGGGGTCGAGGCGGGCGATGGCTGTCACTGCGGTTGTCGCCTTGGCCTTGTATTCGACGTTCATGCCGACCGGGATCCACCGGTGGGTGGCGGGGATGGTGGCGTCGGTCATCATGCCGCCGGCCAGTTCCGCCATGTTGCAGGAGGCGATGGCGTGATAGGTGCCGAGGTGGTTGCGGACGCCGCGGCGGTTGGGCGCGCTGACTCGGCACAATCCGGGCCGTAGTTCCCGGAGAAGGGGGTGCACAGTGCGGAAGTAGGGGGCTTTCCAGCACAGCGCCCGAGTGAACAGCCAGCTGCCGAACGGCAGGCGCTGCAGCCTGTCCCAAAGAGCGAGGTTGGCGCTACGCGCCAGAGGCTGGACGATGGTCATCGGCGGTCCTCTTCTGGTGGTGATCCGTACCGGGGTCAGCGCAGTGCCGCCGTGACGGCGCTGTACATGGTGGATTTGATGGCGCCGAGCGTTCCGGGGTTCTTGCCGATGATGGGGGACAACCGTTCGACGGCGGTGGTGAGGACCTCGGGTTCGGAGGCGGTGGCGTCGACGAGCCCGGCGGCCAGAGCGTCCGGGCCGCTGAAGCGCCGGCCGGTGGTCATGGCGGTCACCGCGGCCTGCGGGCTGAGCTTGGCTTGGATGAGGGCGGCCATGCCGGGGGTGAAGGGAATGTTGATGTCGACCTCGGGGAAGCAGTAGTAGCCGCGGTCCGCTCGCATGACGCGGTAGTCGTGGGCGATGGCCACCATGGCGCCGGCGCCGAAGGCGTGGCCGTTGACTGCGGCGATGGTGGGCAGCGGGAAGGTGAGAATGCGGGCGAAGAGTTCTTGGACGCGGGAGACGTACCATTCGGCGCGGTCGCCGTTGGCCATCAGCCACTCCAGGTCGAGGCCGTTGGAGTAGAACTTTCCGCTTCCGGTGGTGACGAGGCCGTGGGCGTCTCGTTCGACGGTGTCGAGGTGGGCGTTGACGGCGTCGAGCCAGTCCGGCGAGAACCGGTTTTCGTCGTCGCCGAGGGTCAGCACGGCGATCTTGTCCTGGTAGTGCAGGTTCGCGGTCATGATCGTGCCTTTCACTTCGTTGTGACGGGGGACTGGAGAGACACGGCTAGTACTGCGCGGACGGCGGCCGCGAGGCGTTGGCGCACGGCGGGATCCGGGTCTCGCCTGCCTCTCAGCAGCAATGCGCTGGGTAGTTCCACCACGCAGTCCCGGATGACTGCGACAGCGGTGCGGTCGCCGCGGCCGAACACGCGGTGTGCCAGCTCGATGAGGAGCCCGGCCAGGGACTGGTCGAGTTGCCGGAGTTCTTCGGCGATGTCGTCGGGCATCTCGCTGGAGCCGAGGAGTTCCTTCCGAGACACCGTCAGGAGGAACCGGCCCGATGTCGGTTGCCGCATCAGGAATTCGGCGGGAGTGTCGGCTGCGGCGACGACCGCCTCGATCGCGCGCTCGGGCGTCGAACCTCCAGCCGTCGCGTGCTCCACCGCTTGACGCTGCAGAGCGAGGAACTGCTGCGCGGCGCGCAACCAGATACGGCCCATCAGGCCGGACCGGGAACCGAAGGCGTGGTAGATCGCCCCGTTGGACACCGAGGTGGCCTCCGAGAGTGCCCGGACGGTGACCGCAGCAGGCCCGGCGTCGACGGCCATGCGCTCGGCGGCGTCCATCAGGCGGTCGAGGTCGTGTACTCGAGGGCGAGGCATGCGGCACACGTTAACAGAGCACGCGCTCTACATCGCCGTCCGTGACGTAGATAACAGAGCGTATGCTCTAGTTTGATAGCAGAGCATGTGCTCTTCTATGTGTCGACGCACCCGCCACCGAGCAGAAGACGAGCATTGCCATGACCCCCACGACCGGTCCCGAGGACGGCACCTGGCACAAGACGGCGTGCATCCTGTGCGAGAACAACTGCGGGGTGCAGATCCTCACTGCCGAAGGGCAACGGACCTTCCTCAAGATCCGCGGGGACAAGGACCACGTGTCCACCCACGGCTACACCTGCAACAAGGCGCTGCGCCTGGACCACTACCAAAACGGCGGCCGGCGCCTGACCACCCCCTTGCGGCGTGAACCCGACGGCACGTTCACTCCCGTGGACTGGGACATCGCCATCGCCGAGGTCGCACAACGGTTCGCCGCGGTGCGCGACACCCACGGCGGAGACAAGATCTTCTTCTACGGCGGGGGCGGACAGGGCAACCACCTCGGCGGCGCCTACGCCGGCCCGCTCCTCAAGGCACTGGGCTCGCGTTACCGCTCCAATCCACTGGCCCAGGAAAAGACCGGTGAAGGATGGGTCGACGCACACTTCACCGGCGGGCACACCCACGGCGATTTCGAGCACGCCGAAGTGTCGGTGTTCATCGGCAAGAACCCCTTCCAGAGCCACGGCGTCGCCCGCGCCCGCACCGTGCTCAAGGAAATCGCCAAGGACCCGGCACGCAGCCTGATCGTCATCGACCCGATCCGCACCGAGACCGCCGACCTCGCCGACTTCCACCTCCAGGTCAAACCCGGAACCGACGCCTGGTGCCTGTCGGCCATCCTGGCGATCCTCGTCGAACAGGACCTGCTCGATCATCGTTTCCTGGCCGAGCACACGCGTGACTACGAGGTCGTGGCCGAGGTGGTGCGCGGCATCGACATCAGCGCGCACGCTGCCGTGTGCGGGGTCGACGAAGACCTGTTGCGCCGCGCCGCCACCCGCATCGGCACGGCCGCGAGCGTGTCGACCTATGAAGATCTCGGGGTGCAGCAGGGCCCGAACAGCACCCTGATCTCCTATCTGAACAAGCTGATCTGGCTGGTCACCGGCAACTTCGCGAAACAGGGTGCCATGCAACCCCACTCGTGGATGTTCCCGCTCGCGCACTACTCGACCCGTACCCGCACCACCCCGGTCACTGGGGCACGGATGCCGGGCGGGCTCGTGCCCTGCAACGTCATCGCCGAGGAGATCGTCAGCGATCACCCTGACCGGTTCCGGGCGATGCTGATCGAATCGTCCAACCCCGCGCACTCACTGGCCGACTCCCGGATGTTCCGGCGGGCGTTGAAAGAACTCGAGTTCGTCGTCGTCATCGACGTCACCATGACCGAAACCGCCCGGTTGGCCGACTACGTCCTGCCCGCAGCCTCCCAGTACGAAAAGTACGAGGCCACCTTCTTCAACTTCGAGTTTCCCCGCAACACCTTCCACCTGCGCGCGCCCGTGCTGGACCCGCTGCCGGGCACCCTGCCCGAACCCGAGATCTACGCCCGGCTGACCAGGCAACTCCGCGCGGTCAAGCCCCTTCCGCTGGCCGTGCTGCGGACCGCCGCCAAGTGGGGCCGCACCCCGTTCCGGCTGGCGTTCGCGGCCTTGGTCATGGCGAACAAGAAAACCCTCGCGATGGCGCCGTTCCTGCTCTACGAAACCCTCGGCCCGACCCTGCCCGGCAACGCACGCGCAGCCGCGGTGCTGTGGGCACTGGCCCAGCGCACCGCCCGCACCTACCCAGCCGCGATGCGCCGAGCCGGGCACGTCAGCGCCGACGCGCTGTTCGATGCCATTCTCCAGGGACGGTCAGGGGTGGTCTTCACCGAAGACAGCCAGGATGACGCCTGGGACTACCTTCCCCACCCTGACAAGCGGTTCCCGCTGGCCATCCCGGAACTGCTGGGCATCCTGGACGATCTCGATCCGGCCACCGCGGTGCAGACCAGCGCCGAATATCCCGTCATCCTCGCCGCGGGGCAACGACGGCCGTTCACCGCGAACACCATCATCCACGACGACAGCTGGAGACTGCGCGACACCAAGGGTGCCCTGCGCCTGAGCCGCCCCGACGCCGAAGCACTCGGCCTCCACGACGGAGATCAGGCGCGAGTCGTCACCGAACGCGGCTCAGCGGTCGCCTCCGTCGAGATCGACGACCGCATGCAGGCCGGACATGCCGCGCTGCCCAACGGTTTCGGCCTCGACCTGCGCGGCGACGGCAACTCCGTCGTCGGGGTCGCACTCAACCAGCTCACCGACGCCCGCCGCCGCGACCCCATCTCCGGCACGCCCTGGCACAAGAATGTCCCGGCCCGAATCGAGCCGGTCACCACCACCCACATGAGCCCCTCGGCCCCTGGAGCACTCCGATGACCACCACCGACATCGCCGCACTGTCCGGTTACGAACTGATGCAGTGGATCAAAACCGCCCGTCCGCTGGACGTTCCCTCGATCGGACGGCTGCTGGGGATGGAACTGACCGACGTCGAACGCGGCCGGGTGAGCTTCACCCTGGCTACCGTCCCCGACTTCGCCAACCCGCTGGGCACCGTCCACGGCGGCATCGCCGCTACCATGCTGGACTCCGCGATGGGCTGCGCCGTGCACACCACACTGCCGGCCGGAGTCGGATACACCACCCTCGAACTGAAGGTCAACTACATCCGCTCGGTGGCCACCGACGGGCAGACCCTCACCGCCGAGGGCACCGTCATCCACAGTGGACGCTCCACCGCCACCGCCGAAGGCCGTGTGCTGGACGGCAAGGGCAAGCTCGTCGCCCACGGCACCACCACGTGCCTGATCCTGCGTGCACCCGGTGACTGAACCGGAGCACGGCAGGCGAGCCCCGCCGGCCACGAAAAGCGACAGAAAAGGACAACCATCGATGCACTGCCGCCCGCTCCGCACACGGGCTGCCCCGCTCCGGCACCGATACACCCTGACCACCGACCCGCGCCCCCGCCGGAACGATCCCGCCGAACGATGGCTCGTCGACGGCGGGCCCGGCACCGTCGGACTGATCGCCTCGGTCACCCGTCCCTTCTGCGGAAACTGCGACCGCGTACGTCTCACCGCCGACGGCATGGTCCGCAACTGCCTGTTCACCCAGGACGAAACCGACCTGCGATCCCTGCTCCGCGATCCGCACCGCGACCGGGAATCCGCCGACGCGGCCATTGCCGCCGCTTGGCGCGCTTCGATGGGGAACAAGGCAGGAGGGCATGGCATCGACGATGACAGAGCAACCCGCCCGCACCATGAGCGCTATCGGCGGCTGAGTCCCCGAACCCCTCGGGCGCGAGTGTGAGGTGTGCGGGCGGGCCCCGCCGGGCACGGCCGTCGCGTTAGGACAGCCAGTGCAGGCGAAGCCCGCCCACAGTTCACGCAAGTGACCCGTTACCCCGGGTATTCGCACGTAGCGGTGGCGGTGTAGTAACGCCCGTTGTTCTCGAAGTCCCATCCTCCTGAGATGAAGCCGTTGAAGTTGTTCCGGCAATTCGCTTCGGCAGCCGATTCGGCGGCACGCAAGCTCGAACCGGAACCTGAGACACGACGGGTGGCCGCGGATGCCGGCAACGCGACCACTGCGAGCATCGAACTGGCGGCAACCGTGGCTGCCAGGACCCGAACAGTCCACATTTTCACAGAGAAATTCTGCAACATACGATTCACTCCTTGTTATTCAAGCGTGGAAGGGGCGAGAACTGCCAGAGAGGCCGCTGAACCGGAGGTCAGGCAGCGGATCCGGTCGGCGCATAGACCTCTGCGGGATCGAGAGCCAGATCAGCCTTGGCCCGAACGGAGAGCGCGTCGGCAATGACTTCGGACTTCTTAGCCTCGACCCCGTCGAGGATGGCGGTCACGACGTCGGCGGGATCGTTCTTGGCCAACGGCACCGCCTTGGCCAAGTCGGTGTCGGTCGGCCCGAAATACACGCCGGTGACCTGGGTGTTCTGTCCGGCGAGTTCGAGACGGACGCTGTTGGTGAGGCTCCAGGTGGCGGCTTTGGCCGCATGGTAGGCGCCCCATTTCTCACCGGGGACCCAGGATGCCGCCGACACCACGTTGACGATCGCTCCGCCACCGCCGGCCTTGAGGATCGGGGCGAACGCACGGATCATGCGGAGCGGGCCGTAGAAGTTGGTGTCCATATCGCGTTCGATCTCGTCCAGATCGCCGTTGACCAGATCGGTCTCGGTGTTGATCCCGGCGTTGTTGACCAAGAGCGTGACGTCCGAGGCGACGGCCGCAGCGGCGGCGATGGAATCCGGGTCGGTGATGTCGAGTGCAAGCACTTCCACTCCGGGCATATCAACGCTCTCGGGGTTCCGCACGGCCGCGTAGACCTTGGCAGCGCCGCGTTCGAGCAACTGGGCGGCGAGGTGACGACCGACGCCGCGGTTCGCGCCGGTGACGAGAGCGACGGAATTGGCGATCTGCATGGAGAAATCCTTCACGCGGAGAGAGAAGAGGCACAAGGAGCGCTCGAAGGGACACTTGAGCGCTGCCATCGACATTACGATCAACACACTGGACGTTCGATAGCCGGGAGTCCGAAAGAAGTAACCGATCGTCCAAGTAGGATGAGTTCATGAAGCCGGTTGAAGACGTCCTCGCTTCGATGAACATCGAGCACTCCCAGTATCAGCGAGTCGATGCCAGGGCACCGTGGGGAATCTCGTTCCATCCGCGGGACGCCGCGTATCTCATGCTGATCGCCAGTGGTTCGTGCTGGCTGACAACCGGCAACGCCGACGGGCCACAGTATCTGGAGGCCGGTGCCTGCTTTCTGATGCAGGCCGGCCACGACTTCGTTCTCCA
Source organism: Amycolatopsis melonis (assembly GCF_040064235.1). Classification (NCBI taxonomy): domain Bacteria; kingdom Bacillati; phylum Actinomycetota; class Actinomycetes; order Pseudonocardiales; family Pseudonocardiaceae; genus Amycolatopsis; species Amycolatopsis melonis. The sequence continues at coordinate 305,573 of NZ_JBDZYD010000014.1, read as the reverse complement.
GCACGATCCGGACGACGACGTCGAGAGCTGCGCGTCGATCATCACCGACGTCGTCGTCGAGCATGGGGGCGACGGCGAGCTGACCGAGATCCTGTTCGGCCGCTTCCCGTTCGACAGCGATGCTGCCGAGCCGCTCCTGACCCGGCTGCCCCCGCTCGTCCGGCTGGAGCTGGACGGCCCGTCCAACGGGACACTGCGAGCCACCTTCGACCTGATCGCGCAGGAGACCGCGACGCGAGGTATCGGTTCCGGTCTCATCACCAGCCGCCTCGCCGATGTGCTGTTCATCCAGGCATTGCGTGCTTGCTGCGCCTCGTTCGGCGACGGCACGGTCAGCTGGATCGCCGCGCTCCGCGACCCCGAGCTCGCGCCGGCACTGCAGGCGATGCACGCCGACCTGGCCCGCCCCTGGACCATCGACACGCTGGCCCGCGAGGCGAACATGTCGAGGTCCGCCTTTGCCGCGGCCTTCAAGGCCAGGACCGGCGAAACCCCGCTCGCCTACCTCACCTCGTGGCGGATGTACCGGACGAAGACGCTGCTCCGCGACACCTCGCTGAGCCTCCACGAGATCGCGCGTCGGGTCGGATACGACTCAGGTACCGCCCTGAGCCGGGCGTTCTCCCGCAGGGAAGGGACTTCGCCCGGCGCCTGGCGTCGGCGGCACCACAACCGGCAGCTCTGACGGATCTCATCCGCATTTCCACCGCTCTCATTCCACGGTGAGGACAACACGTCCGCGCAGTCCGCCCTCCTTCAGCCGGGCGTAAGCCTTCGAAGCCTCCCGCAGCGGGTAGGTCTCGGCCACCCGCAACGCCAGGTCTGCCGCCGCGGCCAGATCGGACAGCGTCGTGAGCATCGCCGCATCCGGGCCGACCTGCGTCAGCCGAACCCGAATTCCTCGCTCACTGCCGGGCACGGCAGTCGGCCGCGTGGTCACGAACGTGCCACCGTCGGCGATCGCTCCGAGGACGGTCTGTCCCAGCCCGACGGTGTCCAGAACGGCATCGACCCCCGCGGGACGCACCTCGCGGACGGCCTCGACCAGAGGCTGCGACGCCGGCACGTGCACGTCGGCCCCGGCCACCTTGGTCGCGAACTCGCCGTCGGGCGAGAGGTCGTTCGAGATGACCACAGCTCCCCGCCGCTTGGCCAGCTGCACCGCATAGCCCCCGACCGCACCTTCGGCGCCGGTGACGAGCACCGTCTGGCCCGCCTGGACGCCGAGCAGTTCAACGGACTGGGCCGCGGTCAGGCCGTTGAGGGGGATGGTGGCAGCGTGGACGGGGTCGATACCCGCGGGGGCCGCGGCGATCGCGTGCGAGGGAACCACGACGTACTCGGCCTGTGCCCGGTGCAGCCGCAGGGGCAAGCCGTAACTGAGCGCGATGACGGGCTGTCCGGGCTTCCATGGGGCACCTGGCCCGACGGCGTCGACGACACCGGCGACGTCCCAGCCGAGGCCGTAGGCGCTGCCCTCCGGCGGGGCGGGGAAGAAGCCCCCGGTCCAGGCCGACACGTCGGTGGGGTTGAGCGCGGCGGCCTGCACCTTGATCCGGATCTCGCTGAGGCCTGGAACAGGCTGGTCGATCTCGGCGATCTCGACGACCTCCGGGCCGCCCTGAGCGCGGTAAACGGCTGCTTGCATGAGTTCTCCTGGTAGAGCGCACCTGCTCGCGCGGCAGGCACGGAACATCTGCGATGGGAAAGAAGGGAGATCAGCGGCGCGGGAGGAGGGTGCGCAGGCGTGCGGTGTGCTCGTCCATGGCGTGAGGGCCGTTGCTGGTGAGCAATCGGACACCTTCCTCCCAGACGATCTCGATGGCGCCCGGATCGGCGGGCGTCTGCACTTGGTAGCCGGCGTCCCTGAGGGCGTCGTCGATGAAGTAGCCCAGACTCACCTTCTCGCCAGGGAGATTGAGGTAGCCATCGCTGAGGACGAAGAGCTCGAGTGACTTGGCGAACGCGGTGACGCCGGCACCTGTGAATGCGTGCTGGAGGTCGGTGACGATGGTGCCGTCGGGCCGCACTCGGTATTTGGCCGAGACCAGGGCGACCGGACCGTGGCAGATCAGCGAGATCAGCGCCCCGTTCTCGCGCAAGGTGTGCAGGAGTTCGCCGATCCACGGATTGTCGACGAAGTCGACCATGGGGGCGTGACCCCCGGGCAGGTGCACGAAGTCGAACGCGCCCAGGTCGAAGGAGTCTTCGGGGTCGCGGTGCCTGCGCACGAGCTGCTCGACGGACGGGTAGGTGTGCTCCGGCAGGTCCTGCATCGACTTGACCAGGTCGTCACGTAGCAGCACGACTTCCTTGTCGCTGTTGGGCAGCGCCTCGGACACGGGCAGCCGGCCCAGGTAGTGGCCGGCGAGGGCGAGTTCGCGGTCGCGGCGGGCGACGAGTCCGGGCCGTTCGGCACGGAAGACATCGACATCGAACCCGGACGCCTGTGCTGCGGCGGCCGAGGCCATCGCGGCCCCGGCCTCGGCCCCGGCGTGCGACGCGAGCGCGAGGCCGTTGATGTCCAGCTGCGGGATGTGCCCGTCGGGGGTGGCGAAGGTGAAGTCGTACTCGTCGCCGAGTTCTTCGAGGATCTGTGCCATCTCGACCAGGTAGAAGCCGGTGGAGAGACCAGGGTGACCTGCCGGTTCGGTGAGCGGCAGGGTGGCGGCCGACGGGATGACGATCAGCGCTTGCGGCTTGGCCAAGGGGATGTCCATGGGGTGCCTTTGCTCGGTCCGAGGCGGGGGAGCGGAGTCCCGCCGAGGTAAGATGAACCACGTTCACCATTTATCCTGAACCGCGTTCACTTTAAATGCAAGCGCTCGTCCCTGACCGCCGGAGAGTTCTCATGACCCAAGCTCGGGCACCGCGTGCCGACGCGGTCCGCAACCGGAAGAAGATCCTCGACGCCGCCCGCGAGCAGATCTCCCGGCACGGAACGGAGATCGGGATGGACGAGATCGCCGCCGCCGCAGGTGTCGCGGTGGGCACCTTGTACCGCCACTTCCCGAACAAGACGGACCTGGTGGCCGCCGCGGCCGCCGCGCACATCGAGGGGCTGACGGCCGAGGCCGAGGCCGCCGCAGGACGAGTCGCGTCGGGCGCCCGCGCCTTGACGGAGTTCACCAGCTTCATCGAGTACGTCGTCGAGGCCTGCGCCGCCGATCACGCCGTGAACGTGGCCGCCCTCACCCTCGGGGCAGGCTCGGAGGACAAGGCCACGATGCAACGCGCGACCAGCGCCGTGGCCGCCCTCGTCCAGGCCGGCCAGGCCGACGGCGACATCCACCCGGACGTCACCGCCGCGGACATGTTCCTGCTGTTCTCCACCGCCCCCGCCGACCGGCCCGCCGCCACCCGCGCCCGATGGGTCGCCCTGGTCCTGTCCGGCCTGATCACCAGTACCCGGAGCCTCGAGAGCTGAACGAGTCCGTCGGGTGCCGTGCCGTTGTGAGCTCATGGACCCGGGTGCAGCCGCCTCGAAGTCCATTATTCGGAGATGCTCCGCTCCGCCTGCACGAGCGCTCGGAATCGTTCTGCGCCCACCCCAGTGTTTTCGAGGTTCTCGACAGAGACCGCCCGCTGATGCCGCCGGGTTGAGATCAGAGGGCGAGCCTGTGTCGAGCCCATGATCGGGCGGCCGCGGTGAGGGCCCGGCGGTGGGCCAAGGGCTGGTGGCGTTCGAGGTATTCCCAGACGCCCCAGATCGCGGCGGCGAACGCCGTCTTGGTTTCGGCCGGGGTTCGCTGCCAGAGCGGGAGCTGGCCGGCCGAGGTTTCCGCGGTGACTCCGGCGATGGTGAACCAGATCCTGGACGCCCTGGAGGAACGTTGGCTGCGGTCCCTGGCGTCGCTGTACGCGGGTGAGTGGGCCAAGCTGGTGTCCTGGTTCCCGCACCTGCGGTCCCAGCGGGCGATCGGGCCGGGGACGGCTGAAAGCTAGAAGCCCCGCCCCTCCGGAGAGGGACAGGGCTTCTGTCCTGGAAAACATATGGTGCGCGATACTGGGATTGAACCAGTGACCTCTTCCGTGTCAGGGAAGCGCTCTCCCGCTGAGCTAATCGCGCGAGGTGGAGACGGGATTCGAACCCGTGTACACGGCTTTGCAGGCCGTTGCCTCGCCTCTCGGCCACTCCACCGTGCCAGGCTCGAGAGCCTACCGAGCGGATGACGGGATTCGAACCCGCGACCCTCACCTTGGCAAGGTGATGCGCTACCAGCTGCGCTACATCCGCACTCCCCAGCTCCGGTTCGGGAGGTTCAGGGCCTCGGCTCTGTCCCTCACCCCGTCGCCGTGGTGTGTGAAAACCATATCGGACGCCGGAAACGGCTTCGACACCGGGGTGTCACTTTGCCGTGGCGGGCCTGTGATCAGGCCAGATCGTGGGGGATGAGGTGGGTCAGCGCGTCGTCGACGTCCACCCACAGGTGCTCGTTGCCCGGGAGCACCACGTCGTACGTCCGGTCGAGGAAGTCCGCGAGCTCCTGGGCCGATGCCTCGAACATCGCGTGCCCGGACGGCGAGTTCAGCTCGATCAGCACCGCCTCCGGGTCCTCCACCGACGGGCGGATGCGGACGTCGCCGTCGCCCGCGTCGGCCAGGAGGCCGTCCGCGAGGAGGTCACGTGCGTACACCCACTCGACCCAGCCGGCGCGGCCGGTGCGGAAGGCGGCGACGACCGCATACGGGTCGCGTGTGTCGTAGCGCAGCTCCACCTTGACTGGAACCGCGGGAGTCCGCGGCGCCAGCAGGTCGAAGACCGCCGTCGAGCGGAGCGTCACGTGATCGTTGCGCATCGTCCTACCCTTCGTCTCCCTTCCCGGCCCGGCCCGGCCGAGGGCATCTCCTGCTGGGACGCAGCAGGAGGCCGTTTCCGTCGCGGGTGCGCCGCAGATCACCCGTCCGGGCGCAACGGCCCCCGTCTCCACCCGTGACCACCCACGGCGCGCAGCTGACCGACGCACCCCGCGGGGCCCACGCCTCCATACTGCGCGGTTTAGTCGCCGGGCGATAGCACCGTCGCACGGATGTCGAACGTGCCCGCACGCGGCCCCCCGGCGGCACAACCCCGGCTAGCTCGGGGTTGTTCGTTCCGTACTCGCCGGTAAGCGGAGTGTGGTCGGCGAGGACCACCCGTTTGCAGGCGTCCTGAAGTCGTACGCTAGAGTCTTCACCAACACCGCGAGCGGGCGATTAGCTCAGCGGGAGAGCGCTTCGTTCACACCGAAGAGGTCACTGGTTCGATCCCAGTATCGCCCACGAGATTCGCGGGAGAGCCCTGTTTGCGGAACACGCAAACAGGGCTCATCTCGTTGTGTCCTGTGGGGGCCGAGCCCCCACGCCCCCGCCGGGGGCACGCCCCCGGACCCCCAGGTTGGGTTGCGTTTTCGGGTGAGGGTGCCTGTCGGGGTCCCGCGGCCGCCGTAAAGCGGAGTGAACGATCCGTTCCAGTCCCGCGTATCTGTTTCCGAGAGTCGTTCGAAACCCGCTGTGAGACCGGGTTCGGGAAGTTCCTCGGAGGGTTGTCGGTGCGGGTGGGTTTTGTGGAATGGGTGTCGTTCGCGGGTTTTGTGTGATCTTCGGCACTGATTGCCCGGTCGGACGTTTGACAAGACTGGTGCGCGTGACGGGACGGCCGTGAATGTCACCGTGCGTGCGCGGTGCGTCGCCGGCGTTCGCGCCCGCGGCCGCTTGCGGTCCACTGTGGACCACCCGGGCGGCGCAGTGTCCACTGTAGATCTCCGGAAGCCTGTTCCGCCGTTCGGCGGAGCATGGTCCACCCGGGTGCGGGCAACTGCTCTTCGGTCACTCAGCGTAGTTTTCACGAGGATACGCCCTATTACGCATCGTCATCCTCTTGTTATCTTGCGGCCATTTTCTGGCGGGGAAGACTTGCAGCATGTGGCTGGAAATCCTTGTAACGATGCCGAGAGAGTCGCCGATACCTTGCCGTGTGACGCCTCTCCGGGCGCTGCGCGAGAACCGAGCCGTGGTCACTCTGTGAAATCACGTTCGGTGACGCTGCGTGCCTGTGAGATCAAACCGATCCTTGTCTCCGGGAGGTCAGATGGAAGAGTCGGTGCGGCCTTCGTACACGGTGAGCCAGCCACCGCCGCACATCGACCTCCAGGCCATCCCGCGTCCCGCCAAGCGGGACGAGCACGACGCCGGCGCGGGCGAAACGCCGTCCGCCAAGGCGTTGCCCGCGGCCTGGGAAGCGCGGTACAGAGCCTGGGTCATCGGCAGCGACGTCTTCATCACGCTGCTGGTGATCGCGATCAGCGCGTTCGTCATCGATCGCGTTGCCCCCCACGACATGCACGCCTTCGGCACCATCCTCGCGGTCTTCGTCGCCCTGCCCGCCAGCCGCGCCTGGAGCCCGCGCGTCCTCGGTGAAGGCGCGGAGGAGTACCGCACCCTCGGCCGCGGCTTCCTGACCGCCGCCGTCCTCGTCGCGCTCGGCGGCCTGCTGTTCGGCGCGCTCGAAGTCCAGGTCTGGGTGTTCGTCGTCGTCCCGGCCATCGCGCTCGTCGCGTTCCCCCAGCGGTACCTGCTGCGCCAGGTGCTGCACCGCAAGCGCGCCAAGGGACTCTGCCTGCTGCCGGTGATGGCCGCGGGCAGCCCGGAGACCGTCGCCGACCTCATCGCCCGCACCCGCTCCGAAGTGCACGTCGGCTGGCGCGTCGAGGCCGCCTGCACCTTCACCGGCCACGGCGCCGACCGCGACAGCGGCGAGATCGACGGCGTCCCGGTCGTCGGGCGGCTGGAGGAACTGTCCCGGCACGTGCGCCGCGGCGGCTACCGGGTCGTGGCCATCACCGCCGACCAGTACTGGAGCCCGAAACGCCTGCAGCGGCTGGCCTGGGACATGGAGGGCACCGGCGCCGAGATGGTCGTGGCCCCCGTGCTGATGGAGGTCGCCGGCCCCCGGCTCAACGTCACCGGCGTGCTCGGCATGCCCCTGCTGCGCGTCACGGCGCCGCGGTTCACCGGCGGCCGCCGGGTGGTCAAGGAGATCCTGGACCGCTGCGGCTCGGCGCTGCTGCTCGCCCTGCTTTCCCCGCTGCTGCTGGTGATCGCCGCCGCCATCAAGCTGAACGACCGCGGCCCGGTCATCTACCGCCAGCGCCGCGTCGGCCGCGACGGCGCGACGTTCACCATGCTCAAGTTCCGCACGATGGTCACCAACGCCGACGAGATCAAGCAGGCCCTCGCCGCCGAGAACGAGGGCGCGGGCCCGCTGTTCAAGATGAAGCGCGACCCGCGTATCACCCGCGTGGGTGGTTTCCTGCGCCGATATTCGCTCGATGAGGTGCCCCAGCTGTTCAACGTCCTGTCCGGGAAGATGTCGCTCGTCGGCCCGCGGCCGCCGCTGCCGGAGGAGACCGCGCAGTACGCCCCCGACGCGCGCCGCCGCCTGCTGGTCAAGCCGGGGCTGACCGGGCTGTGGCAGGTGAGCGGCCGCAGTGACCTGACGTGGGCGGAGAGCATCCGGCTCGACCTCCGCTACGTCGAGGACTGGTCGCTGGCCCTGGACCTGGTGATCCTCTGGAAGACCTTCCGCGCGGTCATGGGCGGCCACGGCGCCTACTGACGAGCCGGGGCGTGATCCAGCTCACCGCGGCGAAGTAGTTGAGCGCGAAATAGTTCAACGCTCAACCCTGTTGGACCGGGTACCGACCGACCAAGGAAGGAACCCAGCCCCATGACCACCTTTGCCGAGCAGACCGAGGCCCTCCAGCTGCCCGCGGACGTGCAGAACCTGCTGTTCCGCGAGGCTCGCACGGCCAACAGTTTCAGCTCCGAGCCGGTGACCGAGGAACAGGTCCGCGCGATCTACGACCTCGTCAAGTGGGCCCCGACGTCGATGAACACCCAGCCGCTGCGTGCGCTGGTGCTCCGCACGCCCGAGGCGAAGGCCCGCCTGCTGCCGCACATGGCCCCGGGCAACCGGGACAAGACCGAGACCGCGCCGCTGACCGTCGTGCTCGCCGCGGACGTGGACTTCCACGAGAACATCCCGCAGGTGTTCCCGCACGCCCCCCAGGTGAAGGACAACTTCGCCGACGAGCAGGGCCGCGTCGAGTTCTCGAAGCTGAACTCGCTGCTGCAGGTCGGTTACTTCATCATCGGCGTCCGCGCCGCGGGCCTGGCCGCCGGCCCGATGACCGGCTTCGACGCCCAGGGCGTCGACGACGAGTTCTTCGCCGACCGCAAGTGGCGCTCGCTCGTCGTAGTCAACGTCGGCAAGCCGGGCGTGAACCCCTGGTACGACCGCCTGCCGCGGCTGGACTTCGACCAGGTCGTCGAAACGCTCTGACGTCCCGCCGCCGACGGGCCGCTTCCCGCGGGGAGCGGCCCGTCCGGCGTTCGCGGACGCGCGTGAGGCGCGCGCGGGCCGCCGACTAGCATCGACGGCGTCATCTTTGTCACTCCAGCTTGAGGAGCCGATCGTGTCCCAGTCGCCCCCCGTTTCCCCCGTGGCCGCCTCCCGCGTGGTGGTACCGGCGGGCACTACGGCGGGCGCGGCGGTCCGCGAGGCCGGGCTGCCGACCAAGGGCGAGGACACGATCGTCGTAGTCCGTGACGCCGAAGGGAAGCTGCGGGACCTGGCCTGGGCTCCCGAAACCGACACCGAGGTCGAGCCGGTCGCCGCGAACACCGAGGACGGGCGCAGCGTCATCCGCCATTCGGCCGCGCACGTGCTCGCCCAGGCCGTGCAGCAGCAGTTCCCCGAAGCGAAGCTCGGCATCGGCCCGCCGGTCAAGGACGGCTTCTACTACGACTTCGCCGTGGACACTCCGTTCACCCCGGAGGACCTGCAGGCGCTCGAAAAGCGCATGAAGCAGATCGTCAAGGGCGCGCAGCAGTTCTCCCGGCGCGTTTTCGACTCCGTCGACGAGGCCCGCAAGGAGCTCGCCGACGAGCCGTTCAAGCTCGAACTCGTCGATCTGAAGTCCGAAGTGGACACCTCCGAGGTGATGGAGGTCGGCGGCGGCGAACTCACCATCTACGACAATCTCGACCCGCGCACCAAGGAACGTGTCTGGAGTGACCTCTGCCGCGGCCCGCACGTGCCGACGACGAAGTTCATCCCGGCGTTCAAGCTGACCCGCGTCGCCGCGGCGTACTGGCGGGGCAGCGAGAAGAACCCGCAGCTGCAGCGGATCTACGGCACCGCATGGGAATCGGCCGAGGCGCAGGACGCCTACCTCGAACGCATCGCCGAGGCCGAGCGCCGCGACCACCGCAAGCTCGGCGCCGAGCTCGACCTGTTCTCCTTCCCCGAGGAGATCGGCTCCGGCCTGCCGGTGTTCCACCCGAAGGGCGGCATCATCCGCCGCGAGCTGGAGAACTACTCGCGCCGCCGCCACGAGGAAGCCGGCTACGAGTTCGTGAACACCCCGCACATCAGCAAGGGCGACCTGTTCCACACCTCCGGCCACCTGCCCTACTACGCGGACACGATGTTCCCGCCGGTGCAGTTCGAAGAGGAGAACTACTACCTCAAGGCCATGAACTGCCCGATGCACAACCTGATCTACCGCTCGCGCGGGCGGTCCTACCGTGATCTGCCGCTGCGGCTGTTCGAGTTCGGCACCGTCTACCGCTACGAGAAGTCGGGCGTGGTGCACGGCCTGACCCGCGTGCGCGGGCTGACGATGGACGACTCGCACATCTACTGCACCAAGGAGCAGATGCCGGGCGAGCTGCGGTCGCTGCTGAAGTTCGTCCTCGACCTGCTCGCCGACTACGGCCTCTCGGACTTCTACCTTGAGCTGTCCACGCGCGGAGACTCCGACAAGTTCATCGGCGAGGACTGGGAGTGGGAGGAGGCCACCGAGACGCTGCGGCAGGCCGCCATCGACTCCGGCCTCGAACTGGTCCCGGACCCGGGCGGCGCGGCGTTCTACGGCCCGAAGATCTCGGTGCAGGCCAAGGACGCGATCGGCCGCACCTGGCAGATGTCGACCATCCAGCTGGACTTCAACCAGAACAAGCGGTTCGGGCTGGAGTACACCGCCCCCGACGGCACGCGCCAGCGGCCGATCATGATCCACCGGGCGCTGTTCGGCTCGATCGAGCGGTTCTTCGGCGTGCTGACCGAGCACTACGCGGGCGCGTTCCCGGCGTGGCTGTCGCCGGTGCAGGTGGTCGGCATCCCGATCACCGCCGACCAGGTGGAGTACCTGCAGGGTGTCGAGAAGGCGTTGCGTGCCAAGGGGATCCGCGCGGAGGTCGACGCGAGCGACGACCGGATGCAGAAGAAGATCCGCACGCACACGACGCAGAAGGTGCCGTTCATGCTGCTGGCCGGCGCGAAGGACGCCGAGGCGGGCGCGGTGTCGTTCCGGTTCCGCGACGGCGGCCAGATCAACGGCGTGCCGGTCGAGGCGGCGGTGAACGCGATCGTGTCGTGGGTCGAGCGCCGGGAAAACGCGTCGCCGACGGCCGAGGCGCTGGAGACGGTCGTTCGGTGAGTGACGGTCCCGAACTCGTCGAGCAGCAGGGCATCGGGGTCCAGGACGCCTTCCAGCGGCTCTGGACCCCGCACCGGATGGCCTACATCAAGGGCCAGGACAAGCCGGACGGGGACGACGAGCCCGGCTGCCCGTTCTGCCGCATCCCGTCCCTTGACGACAAGACGGGCCTGATCGTCGCGCGCGGCGAGCTGGTGTTCGCGGTGCTGAACCTGTACCCGTACAACCCCGGGCACCTGATGGTGGTGCCCTACCGGCACGTCGCGGACTACACCGACCTGACGGTGGACGAGACGCGCGAGGTCGCCGAGTTCACGCAGCACGCGATGAAGGTGATCCGCGCGGTGTCCGGCGCGCACGGGTTCAACATCGGGCTGAACCAGGGCCACATCGCGGGCGCGGGCATCGCGGCGCACCTGCACCAGCACCTGGTCCCGCGGTGGGGCGGGGACGCCAACTTCATGCCGATCATCGGCCAGACGAAGGTGCTTCCGCAGCTGCTGGGCGAGACCCGGGACCTGCTGGCCGACGCCTGGTGACGAGCGCCTGCCGGCACCTTCGAGAGACGTCTGGACCACCGTCGCCGTCACCGGCGAAAACTCCCGGTTGAGTGTTCAACCGGGAGTATGATGGAGGTATGTCCGGAACCCGATGGCTCAGCGACGACGAGCAGCGCGTCTGGCGTGAGTTCAACGCGGCCACCCGCATGCTCAGCGCGCACCTCGAAGGCCAGCTGCAGCACGACTCGGGCATGCCGCACACCTACTACGAAGTCCTCGTCGCGCTCTCCGAAGCGCCCGGCCGTCGGCTGCGCATGAGCGAGCTGGCCGACGCGCGGCAGGCCTCCCGCAGCCGGCTCTCGCACGCCGTCGCGCGGCTGGAAGCCAATGGCTGGGTGCGCCGCGAGGCCTGCCCGACCGACAAGCGCGGGGCCTGGGCCGTGCTGACCGACGCCGGGTTCGCCGCGCTCGAGGCCGCCGCGCCCGGGCACGTCGAGGCCGTCCGGGAAAGCCTGTTCGATCCGCTGACGCCGGAGCAGGTCGCCGCGCTCGGCGAGATCAGCGCGGCGATCCGGCGGCGGCTGTCGCCGAAGTGCGCGGCCGCGAAGGCCGCCGAGGAGGCGCGGGAGCACGAGGGCCAGCTCACGAAATCGGGCTGAGCCGGGGCGGCGCGTCGGGTTCGCCCGGGCGGGTCGATAGGCTGCCATCGCCCACCCGACCCTCGTAGCCAGGTGCCTCAGACGAACCGATGCTCAATATCTTCGCGCGTGCCTCCGTCTCCCGCGTCACCGATCCGATCGGCCAGGCGCTGGTCCGCGCCGGGCTGACCCCGAACGTGATGACCGTGCTCGGCACCGCCGGCGCGGTCGTCTGCGCACTGGCGTTCTTCCCGACCGGCCACCTGCTGTGGGGCACCTTCACGGTGTGGGGCTTCGCCATGCTCGACCTGCTCGACGGCGCGATGGCCCGCGCCCGCGGCTACGGCACCCCGTTCGGTGCGGTGCTGGACGCGACCTGCGACAGGCTGGTCGACGGCGCGCTGTTCGCCGCCATCGCCTGGTGGTGCTTCGTCGTCGACGGCAACCGCCCGGCCGCCGCCGCGGCGCTGCTCTGCCTGGTCCTCGCCCAGGTCATCTCCTACGTCAAGGCCCGCGCCGACGCGTCCGGCCTGCCGGTCGACGGCGGGCTCGTCGAGCGCGCCGAGCGGCTGATCATCGCGCTGGTCGGCACCGGCCTGCACGGCTTCGGCATCCCGTACACCGTGGACGTGACGCTCTGGCTGCTCGCCGCCGGATCGGTGATCACCCTGCTGCAGCGCACGGCCGCCGTGGCGAAGGCGGCCCGCGAGGCCGCCGCGGGGGAGCAGCCGGCATGAGCGGCTTGAGCGAGCGGTTGAGCGCCTTCGGCTACGCGGCCGGGTGGAAGCTCGCCGGCTGGCTGCCGCCGGGCTTCGGCAGCACGGTCTTCTCGCTCGGCGCGGACCTCGCCGTCCGCCGGGACGGGGCCGGCGTCCGGCAGCTGCGTGCGAACCTCGCCCGCGTCGTCCCGCAGGCCGACCAGGTCGAGCTGGACGAGCTGACGCGGCGGGCGATGCGCTCCTACGCCCGCTACTGGCACGAGACGTTCCGGCTGCCGTCGATGGACCACAAGGAGGTCAGCGCCAAGGTCGCGGCGTCGATCACCGGCGTGGAGAACCTCGATGCGGCGCTCGCCGAGGGCAACGGCGCGGTGATGGCCCTGCCGCACAGCGGGAACTGGGACGTCGCCGGCGTGTGGCTGGCCGACTACCTCGGCGGCTTCACGACCGTCGCCGAGCGGCTGAAACCCGAGTCGCTCTACCGCCGGTTCGTCGAGTACCGGGAGTCGCTGGGCTTCGAGATCGTGCCGCTCACCGGCGACAGCTCGGCGATGCGCGTGCTGCTCAAGCGGCTGCGGGAGAACAAGGCCGTCTGCCTCGTCGGCGACCGCGACCTGACCACCAGCGGCATCCCGGTGAAGTTCTTCGGCGAGCCGGCCCGGCTGCCGGGCGGCCCGGCCCGGCTCGCGGCCACGACCGGGGCGGCGCTGATCCCGGCGGGCTGCTGGTTCACCGAGGACGGCTGGCAGATCCGGCTGCACCCGCGCATCCGGGTCACCGCGCGGGCCGAGGTGCCCGCCGCGACCCAGGCGCTGGCGGACATCTTCGCCGGCGACATCGCCGCGCACCCGGCCGACTGGCACATGGTGCAGAAGTTCTGGCCCGCCGACCTCGAGGCCGGCGAGCGGGTCAGCCTCGAAGAAGCGAGCTGAGCGTGGCCGCGCGCCCGCTGCGGATCGGGATCGTCTGCCCCTACTCGTTCGACGTGCCCGGCGGGGTCCAGGGGCACGTCATCGACCTGACCAGGGCGCTGCTCGCGCGCGGGCACGAGGTGTCCGTGCTCGCCCCCGCCGACGACGACGCCGTCCTGCCGGAGTTCGTGCACCCGGCGGGCAAGGCGCTCGGGATCCCGTACAACGGCTCGGTCGCGCGCCTGCAGTTCGGGCCGGTGTCCTACGCCAGGGTGCGGCGCTGGATCCGCGAGGGCGACTTCGACGTCCTGCACCTGCACGAGCCCGCCGCGCCGAGCCTGTCGCTGCTGGCGCTGCTCGTCGCGGACGGCCCGATCGTGGCGACCTTCCACACCGCGACGACGCGCTCGCGCACGCTGTCGGCGTTCCAGCCGGTGCTGCGGCCGCTGCTGGAGAAGATCACCGCGCGGATCGCGGTGTCGGCGCTGGCCCGCCGGGTCCAGGTCGAGCACGCGGGCGGCGACGCCGTCGAGATCCCCAACGGCGTCGACGTGGAGTTCTTCGCCTCGGCGACGCCGCTGCCGGGATATCCGCGGGCCGGCGGCACGGTCGGGTTCGTCGGCCGGTTCACCGAGCCGCGCAAGGGCATGGGCGTGCTGTTGGAGGCGTTGCGGCGGATCCTGCCGGAGTTCGAGGACCTGCGGCTGGTCGTGGTCGGCCGCGGCGACGAAGACCAGCTGCGCCGCGAAGCCGGGCCGGAGCTGGCACCGCACCTGGAGCTGCTCGGCCAGGTCGACGACCCGACGAAGGCGCGGGCGCTGCGCAGCGTCGACGTCTACTGCGCGCCGAACACCGGCGGCGAGAGCTTCGGGATGATCCTCACCGAGGCGATGGCGGCGGGCACGCCGGTGCTGGCCAGCGGACTCGACTCGTTCCGGCGGGTGCTCGACGACGGCCACGCCGGGATGCTCGTCGAGACCGGCGACCCGGCGGCGCTCGCCGACGGGCTGCGCGAGCTGCTCGGCGACCCGGCACGCCGGGCGTCCCTGGCCGCGGCGGCGGGGGAGCGGGTCACGATGTACGACTGGTCGGTGGTGGCCACGCAGGTGCTGCGGGTCTACGAGACGGCGATCGCCGCGGACCCGCGACGGGTCGCGGCGCCGGAAGGGGAACCGGCCCGGTGAGCGTCCTCGGCTGGCTGCTGCCGCTGCTCGCGCTGGTCGTGGTGCTGGGCGGGCTGTTCCTGGTGGCGACGGCGAACCGGCTCGACCGGCTGCACGTCCGGATGGACGCGGGCTGGGCGGCACTGGACGCGGCACTGGCCCGGCGCGCGGTGGTGGCCCGCGCGGTCGCCGCGGTCGTGGGCGACACCGGGCTGCGGACGGCGGCCGAGCGCGCCGAGGCGGCCCCGCGAGCCGACCGCGAAGCGGCGGAGAACGAGCTGACGCTGCACCTGGGCCGCGTCGACCGGGCGGCCCTGCCCGCCGAGCTGGCCGAGGAGCTGACCGACGCCGAGCACCGCGTGGTGATCGCCCGCCGCGTCCACAACGACGCCGTCCGCGACACGCTGCGCCTGCGGCAGCGGCGGAAGGTGCGGTACTTCCGGCTGGCGGGCACCGCGCCGCGGCCGGAGTACTTCGAGTTCGCCGAACCGGAGGTCTGACATGTGGTGGGCGGTTGTCGAAGAGCAGCGCGGCGGCGGTGAGGCACGCACGTGGGCGGTCACGAAGACGAAACCGGCGGGCGGCGACCGCGACCACGCGGACGGCGTCGCGCAGCGGCTGGCGTTCGAGCACAAGCCGGTGCACCCGTCGTCGCCGAAGAGCCGGAAGGTGCTGCGCGTGGCCGACGGCTACCTCGTCATCGTCGAAGGCCGGACCTCGACGTTCCATTTCCGCGTCACCCTGGGCGAAACGGTGACCGCGCCGGAACAATGACGGCATGAGCGAGACCTGCGACGTCGCCCACGGCACGGCACCGGCCGACCCGGCGACCCGGACCCTGGTGGCGGTCTTCGCGTCGCCGGTGGCCCGGTTCCTGCTGAAGTTCGCCAAGGACCTCGGCTACCACGTCGCGTTGTTCGAGCCCGATCCCGCGCGCGTCACCGACGTCCCGGAGGGCTTCGAGGCGGACACCGTGCTGCCGCCGCTCGACGCGTCCGCGGACGTCGTCGTCACCGACCACCACCGGCCCGAGCTGGGCGAGGTGCTGAAAGCCGCCTTGGACGGCAGCCCGCGGTGGGTCGGGGTGCTCGGCAACCCGCGTCACCCGGGCCCGCACGTCGCCGCGCTGCAGGCACTCGGCGTCTCCGACGCCGACATCGCCCGCGTGCACCGGCCGGTGGGGCTGAACATCGGCTCCCGCACCCCGGCGGAAATCGCGCTGGCCACCTTGGCCGGGCTCGTCGCCGACCGCAACGGCCGCCCCGGCGGCTTCGACTTCTCCTAGCCTCGCGCAGGCGTGAGCCAGCCGCCCGGGCGCCGGACCCCGAACGTCATGAACGACTCTTTCCTGTCCTCGGACGAGGTGAACGACTCGTTCATGACGTCCGGTCACCCGGGCCGGCTGGGGGACTAGTGGACCGCCAGGCCTTCCGGCATCGGTTCGAAGCGGGCGTGGCGGCGGGTGAACGTCGCCGTGCCGGAGGTCATCGAGCGCAGGTCGATCAGGTAGCGGACCAGCTCGGTCGCCGGGACCTCCGCCCGGATCACCGTCCGGCCGCCTTCGCCCGCCTCGGTGCCCAGCACCCGGCCGCGCCGGGACGACAGGTCGCCCAGTACCGTGCCGAGGTGCTCGTCCGGCAGCCGGATCGCCACCTCCTCCAACGGCTCCAGCATGGTGATGTGCCCGTTGGCCGCGGCGTCGCGCAGGGCCAGCGCGCCCGCCGTCTGGAACGCCGCATCCGAGGAATCGACGCTGTGGGCCTTGCCGTCGACCAGCGTCACCTTGACGTCGATCACCGGGTGCCCGTCCACGAGCCCCTTCTGCAGCTGGGCACGCACGCCCTTCTCCACGCTCGGGATGAACTGGTGCGGCACCGCGCCGCCGACCACCTTGTCCACGAACTCGAACCCGGACCCGCGCGGCAGCGGCTCGACCTCGATGTCGCACACGGCGAACTGGCCGTGCCCGCCCGACTGCTTCACGTGCCGCCCGTGTCCCTTGGCCGGCTTGGTGAACGTCGAGCGCAGGCTGATCTTCACCGGTTCGGTGTCGACGTCCGCGCCGCCCGCCCGCAGCCGCGACAGCACGACGTCGGCGTGGGCCTCGCCCATGCACCACAGCACCAGCTGGCCGGTCTCGGCGTTGCGGTCCAGCCGGAGCGTCGGGTCGCCGGCGACCAGGCGGGAGAGGTTGCGCGCGAGGGTGTCCTCGTCGCTGCGGGTCTTCGCGACGACCGCCACCGGCAGCAGCGGTTCCGGCATCGCCCACGGCTCCATGAGCAGCGGGTCGTCGGGGGAGGAGACGGTGTCGCCGGTTTCCGCCGAGCCGACCTTCGTCAGCGCGCAGAGGTCGCCCGCCACGCAGTAGGGCACCTCCCGCAGGTTCGCGCCGAGCGGCGAGTAGAGGTGCGCGACGCGCTCGTCGGCGTCGTGGTCCTCGTGGCCGCGTTCGGCCAGGCCGTGCCCGGAGACGTGCACCGGCCGCTCGGGCCGCAGCGTCCCGGAGAACACCCGGACGAGTGACACCCGGCCGACGTAGGAGTCGACGGCCGTCCGGACGACCTCCGCGGCGAGCGGGCCCGCGGGGTCGGCCTTCACCCCGGGATGGGGCGCGCCGTCCGGCGTGGTGACCTCGGGCGGCTGGTGCTCCAGCGGGGACGGGAACGCGCGGACGATCCCGTCGAGCACCTCGCCCAGTCCGACGCCGGTGGCCGCGCACACCGGGATGACCGGGTGGAAGGAGCCGCGCGCGACGGCGGTTTCGAGATCGGCGATGAGGGTTTCCTCGGCGATCTCCTCGCCGGCGAGGTAGCGGTCCATCAGGGACTCGTCCTCGCTCTCGGCGATGATCCCTTCGATCAGCTCGTTGCGGGCCTGCGCCATCCGGTCCAGGTCGGCCGGGTCCGGCTCGCCCGCCTTCGGCGGATAGCCGCCGGAGTAGTCGAAGTACCGCTGGGTGATCAGGCCGACCAGGCCGTCGCCCGCGGGCAGGTACAGCGGCAGGACGCCGGCGCCGAACGCGGACTGGCAGGCGGCGATCTCGGCCATCGCGTCGGCGCGGTGGTGGTCGAGCCGGGAGACGACGACCGCGCGCGGCATCCCGACCGCGGCGCACTCCTCCCACACCGCGACCGTCGCCGCGTCGACCCCTTCGGCCGCGCTGACGACGAACAGCGCCGCGTCGGCCGCGCGCAGCCCGGCCCGCAGCTCCCCGACGAAGTCGGCGTAGCCCGGGGTGTCGATCAGGTTGATCTTGTGGCCCTGGTGCAGCACCGGGGCGACCGAGAGGCCGACCGAGCGCTGCTGGCGGACCGCCGCCGGATCGTGGTCGCACACCGTCGTGCCGTCGACGACCGAGCCGGCGCGCGGCACCGTGCCGGACGCGGCGAGCAGGGCCTCGGTGAGGGTCGTCTTCCCGGAGCCCGAGGGCCCGACGAGCACGACGTTGCGGACCTTGGCGGGGTCGTCCACAGCGACGGCGGCCCCGGTGTCGGCGTTCCTGGCTTGTTTGTCGGCCATGACGACTCCTCGGCGAACGGCTCGTGTACGGGATGTGTCCCCGATCACACACCCGCTACCCTGGTGACGGCAAGGCAGGACCCCCGGGACCAGCCGAATGCCCGGGGGAAGCACGGGGCAGGGGGAGTGGCATGGACAGGCGGGCTTTCTTACGGATTTCCGGCGCGGTACCGGTGGCGGGCCTGGCGGGGTGGCCGCCGCCGGACGACTGGGAGCGGCTGCGGCGCCGGCTGTCCGGGCCGCTGTTCCGGCCCGGCGACCCGGGCTACGCGGAGGCCAAGCAGGGCTTCTTCACGATGTACGACGACCGGATGCCGGTGGCCGTCGTCGGTGCGGCGCGCGTCGAGGACGTCCAGGCCGCGGTCGGGTTCGCCGCCCGGCACCGGCTGCCGATCGCCGCGCGCAGCGGCGGGCACAGCTACCCCGGCTACTCCACAGTGGACGGCGGGATCGTGGTGGACCTCAGCCGGTTCTCCGGCGTCGAGGTGCGCCCGGACGGCCGCGCGCTGATCGGCGCCGGGGCCCGGCTGGGGCCGATCGCCACCACGCTCGCCGCGGCCGGCCGGGTGCTGCCGGCGGGCAGCTGCGCCTCGGTCGGGATCGCCGGGCTCGCCCTCGGCGGCGGCGTCGGCGTCCTCGACCGGAAGTACGGGCTCACCTGCGACCACCTGGAGGCGGCGCGGATCGTCACGGCCGACGGCCGGGTGCGCACGGTGTCGGCGGTGGCGGAGCCGGACCTGTTCTGGGCGCTGCGCGGCGGGGGCGGCGGGAACTTCGGGATCGTCACCGGGTTCACCTTCCGTACCGTGCCGCTGCGCGACGTCGCCACCTTCGACCTGCACTTCCCGGTGGGCACGCAGGCCGCGTTGTTCGCCGCGTGGCAGGAGTGGCTGCCGACGGTGCCGGACGAGCTGTGGGCAGGCATCGGCATCGGCGCCGACCACGCGAACATCGGCGGCACGTTCCTCGGGCCGCGGGCGCAGCTGGACGCCCTGCTCGCCGACCTGATCCGCCGGGTCGGCACGCCGCCGTCCGGGCAGCGGCGGCAGGTCCTCGACCACCTGAGCGCGATGGCGGCGTTCGACGACCCGGAGTCCCGGCCCGGCCTGGTCCTCGACCGCGCGGCCTACATCGGGACCTCGCGGATGCTCATGCGGCCCGCACCCGACCCGGCCGCGGTGGTCGACGTCCTGCTCGCCACGCCGGGCGTCGACACGATCATCGACTCCGCCGGCGGCGCCATCGCCCGCGTCGGCGAGCGCGAAACGGCCTTCCCGCACCGGAAGGCGCTCGCCAGTTTCCAGTTCCTGCACGGCGCGGGCCCCGAGCACGGCGGGGAAGCCACGGCCCGGCGCGCGCTGGCCGCGGTGCGCGACGGGCTCGGGCCGGAGTTCGGCGCCACGGGGTACGTCAACTACCTCGACCCGGAAATGCCCGATTGGGCGCAGGCTTACTACGGAGCGAACCTGCCGAGGCTGCGCGCCGTCGCCCGGAAGTATGACCCGCGAGGGATTTTCGCCTTCCCGCAAGGACTTTCCGTGCCCCGCTCGACTGTCCACATGGGAGAGACGTAGACTGCGCCGGATTCCGCGGCGCAGGAGGCAGCGCGTGCTCGATCTGGCGTTTTCCACCGAGGACCTGGCGCACACCCGGTTCGCGTTCTCCCCGGCGTGGGAGATCGTGGCCAGCGTCCGCGTCCTCAACGAGCCGGGTGCGCACGCGCTGCACCTGCCGTGGGTCAAGCGGGCGGACGCGGCGCTGCGCGAGGCCGGGCTGGACATCGGGCTGCTGCGCGACCTCGTGCCGCTGCGGCACCTGCCCGGCTTCCTGGCAGGCACGCCGAAGACGCCGCTGCCCGAGCTGGCCGACGAGCTCGCGGACCTGCGTGACGTCCCCGCCCGCGTCGTCCGGCGGGAACTGGACGCGATGGCCGGGCCGCGCACGCCCGCGCTCGCCCGCCTCCACCGCGATCCCGAGGCCGGGCTGGACCGGCTCGCGACGCTGATGGAGCGGTATTGGGACCTCGTGCTCGCCCCGGACTGGCCGCGGATCCGAGCGCTGCTGGAGGCCGACGTGCTGTACCGGTCGCGGCTGCTGGCCCAGGGCGGGGCCGCGGAGCTGTTCAACGACCTC
This sequence comes from Amycolatopsis melonis, assembly GCF_040064235.1. Lineage (NCBI taxonomy): Bacteria > Bacillati > Actinomycetota > Actinomycetes > Pseudonocardiales > Pseudonocardiaceae > Amycolatopsis > Amycolatopsis melonis. Next base: position 285,506 of record NZ_JBDZYD010000014.1, on the reverse strand, counting down.
ACCCCGCTGGTCCGCTGGCAGGGCGGCACGCTCACGGTCGCGCACCGGCACCTGCACGCCGCCGTCCCGCTCGACGGACGCGGTCTGGTGCTGGTGCCCTCGGCGTTCGTCTGGCCGCGGGTGTTCTCCAAGACCGACCCGCGCTGGCAGCCGGTGCTGCGCTATCCGCCGCGCGGCATCGCCACGCTGTGGGAGACCGGCACGGCCACCGCGCCCGGCGCGCTGGCCGGCGTGGTGGGCCGCGGCCGGGCGATGCTGCTGGCCGAGCTGGCCGCGCCGGCGTCCACCCTGGAGCTGGCCCGCCGGACCGGGCTGAGCGCCGGGGCGGTGTCGCAGCACCTCGGCGTGCTCAAGGCCGCGGGCCTGGTCAGCGGGCACCGTGCCGGACGTCACGTGCTCTACGCGCGGACTTCGGCCGCGGAGTCCCTGGTCGCGGCGGCCGGCGAAGTGGACTGCTGAGATACCCGCGTACTGGCCTGCTTGAAGGGTCCACCGCCGACTTACCCTCGGACACGTAAGCCCCGATTTCGTGTGGAAAGGCCCCGTCGTGTCCGAGCAGCAGCCCACTCCCGCCCCCGGCACCGTCCAGTCCGTCACCGGTACCGCCAAGGTGAAGCGCGGCATGGCCGAGATGCTCAAGGGCGGCGTGATCATGGACGTGGTCACCGCCGAGCAGGCCAAGATCGCCGAAGACGCCGGCGCGGTCGCGGTGATGGCGCTGGAGCGCGTGCCCGCCGACATCCGCGCACAGGGCGGCGTCGCGCGGATGAGCGACCCCGACCTCATCGACGGCATCATCGAGGCCGTCTCCATCCCGGTGATGGCCAAGGCCCGCATCGGCCACTTCGTCGAGGCGCAGATCCTGCAGTCCCTCGGCGTCGACTACATCGACGAGTCCGAGGTGCTCACCCCGGCCGACTACGCCAACCACATCGACAAGTGGGCGTTCACCGTCCCCTTCGTCTGCGGCGCGACCAACCTCGGCGAGGCGCTGCGCCGGATCACCGAGGGCGCGGCGATGATCCGCTCCAAGGGCGAGGCGGGCACCGGTGACGTCTCCAACGCCACCACGCACATGCGCAAGATCCGCCAGGAGATCCGCCGCCTCCAGTCGCTGCCGGAGGACGAGCTGTTCGTCGCGGCGAAGGAGCTGCAGGCGCCGTACGAGCTGGTGAAGGAGGTCGCCGAGGCCGGGAAGCTGCCGGTGGTGCTGTTCACCGCGGGCGGCATCGCCACGCCGGCCGACGCGGCGATGATGATGCAGCTCGGCGCGGAGGGCGTGTTCGTCGGCTCCGGCATCTTCAAGTCCGGCAACCCGGCCCAGCGCGCGGAGGCGATCGTCAAGGCGACGACGTTCTACGACGACCCGGACGTGCTGGCGAAGGTGTCGCGCGGCCTGGGCGAGGCGATGGTCGGCATCAACGTCGAGGAGCTGCCGGAGCCCCACCGCCTCGCCGAGCGCGGCTGGTGACCTCCTAGACGTACTCGGAGATCTCGACGCCGTACGTCCCGGGCTCCAGCGCCTCGAAGATGTGCGGCACGTCCCCGGGGTAGCAGATGTAGTCCCCGGGCAGCAGCTCCTCCGGGTCGTCCATGACGCCGACGCGCGCCCGGCCCGCACACAGCACGATGTGCTCGACCACCCCGGTCATGTGCGGGTCGGAGCGCCGCGGCGTCCCCGGCTCGCCGCGGACGACGTAGATGTCGCGGCGGGCGCCGGTCGGGCAGGCCGACAGCAGCGTGCACGCGTAGTCGGCGTGCTCGGCGAACACCGTCGGCCCGCGGCCCGCGCGGACCACGCGCACCTTCGGCCGCTCGGGCTCGACCAGCCGCGAGAACGGCACGTCCAGGGCGACACCGAGTGCCCACAGCGTCTCGACGCTCGGGTTGCCGGTACCGGATTCCAGCTGCGACAGCGTGGACTTGGCCAGGCCGGCGCGCTTGGCGACCTCGGTCAGGGACAGTCCGGCGCGGGTGCGCTCGCGGCGCAGCGACGCCGCGATGATGTCGAGGGGTGCGCCCGCGGGTTCTTGTGCCATCCGTTCGCTCCATCGGTCTGTTTGTTCGCCTTGACGAACACGGCGTCCCGTGTTCACCATAGAACACATGCGTTCGATATGGCGAACACTCGACCGGGGTCTGGCCCGGGACATCGGCCTGGTCTGTCTCGCCGATTGTCTCGTGGGGGTGTCCTACGGTGCCATCGCGGTGGGCTCGGGCTTCCCGCTGTGGCTGCCGGTACTGATGTCGCTGGTGGTGTTCGCCGGCGCGTCGCAGTTCATGTTCGTCGGGATCGTGGCCGCGGGCGGCAACCCGTTCGCCGCGGTGCTGGCCGGGCTCCTGGCCAACGCGCGGCACCTGCCGTTCGGCTTCGCGGTGGGCGACGTCGTGGGGCAGCGCTGGGCCCGGCTGTTCGGCAGCCACCTGATGAGCGACGAGACGGTGGCGTTCGCGATGGCCCAGGAAGAGACCGCTCGCCGCCGCGCGGCGTACTGGGCGTGCGGGCTGGGGATCTTCGTCAGCTGGAACGCGGGGGTGCTGGCGGGCGCGTTCGCGGGAACGGCCATCACCGACACCGACGTGTTCGGCCTCGACGCGGCGTTCCCAGCGGTGCTCCTGGCGCTGGTCCTGCCATCCCTGCGGGACAGGGCGGCCCGGCTGCCGGTGCTGATCGGGGTGGCGGTCGCCCTGGCGGCGACCCCGTTCCTACCCGCCGGGCTGCCTGTCTTGCTGGCACTGGCTGGAGTGGTCGTGGGCGTGGCGGCGAAGGAGCCGGAGCTGGAGGAGGCACGCTGATGGCGGGGGTGGGGTTGCTGGACGGGGCCGGGCTGCCGGCGGGGGCGCGCTGCGGGGCCGGGGTTGAGCTGCTGGACGGGGCCGGGCTGCTGGTCCTGCCGGTGGAGGAACGCGGAACCGCGGGAGTGCACTGCGGGGTCGGGCTGCTGGACGGGGTCGAGTTGTCGGCGGGGGTGCGCTGATGGACGGGGTGGAGCTGCTGGCGGGCACGGTGGTGCTGGCGCTGGGCACGTTCGCGTTCCGGTTCGCCGGGCCGCTGCTGCGCAGCCGCGTGAAGCTGTCGCCGAAGGCGCGGCGGCTGATGGCGCTGGCCGCGGTCGTCCTGCTGGCGGCTCTGGTCGCGGTGAGCGCGCTGACCGAGGGCCACGGCTTCGCGGGCTTCGCCCGGCCAGCCGGGGTGCTGGTCGCCGGGGTGCTGGCGTGGCGGAAGGCGCCGTTCGTGCTGGTGGTCGTGGCCGCGGCGGCGACCGCGGCCCTGCTGCGGCTGGCCGGGGTCCCCTGAGGCCACGGGTTGTTGTCAGGTTGCCAGCGCCCCAATGTGGCCTTCGGTGCGTCAGGCGCACCGAGGGCGGCCTTGGGTGCGCTCAACGCACCCAAGGCCGCCTTGGGGCGCTGGGGAGCCGGGCCGACCGGACGTCCTGAATGACTCATTCAGGACGTCGGAGGTCCTGAATGAGTCATTCAAGACGCCGGGGGACCCCGGACCGGGGCTGACCTGCCGGTAAGCCGCCGGGCCGGGGCGTCTAGGCTGGTAAAGAAGGTCTTTCGGGAGGTCGGGTGTCGTCGGAGCCGGTGATCGGTGTGCTCGCCATGCAGGGTGCCGTGCGGGAGCACGTCGCGATGCTGGCCGAAGCGGGTGCGCGGGGCGTTCCCGTGCGGCGGGCCGCCGAGCTGTCCGAAGTGGACGGTCTGGTGCTGCCCGGTGGCGAGTCGACCACCATGTCGCGGCTGCTGGAGAGCTTCGAGCTGCTGGAACCGCTCAAGGCGCGGATTGCCGAGGGCCTGCCCGCGTTCGGCTCGTGCGCCGGGATGATCCTGCTGGCGCGGCAGACCCTCGACGGGCGGCCGGACCAGCAGCAGCTCGGCGGGCTCGACGTCGTCGTCCGGCGCAATGCCTTCGGCAGGCAGGTCGACTCGTTCGAGGCGGACCTCGACTTCGCCGGGATCGGCGACGGCCCCGTGCGCGCGGTGTTCATCCGCGCCCCGTGGGTCGAGAAGGCCGGTGACGGTGTCGAGGTGCTCGCCACGGTCGGTGCCGGTGACGGCACCGCTAGGATCGTCGCGGTCCGGCAGGGGGCGGTGCTGGCGACCGCGTTCCACCCGGAACTGACGCCCGACGTGCGGGTGCACCGGCTGTTCGTCGACCTCGTGCGACAGGCTGCCTGATACGCGGTGCCCGGCCGGGGTACGGAACAGATGGAGGAGAGATGAGCGGCCACTCCAAGTGGGCCACCACGAAGCACAAGAAGGCCAACCTCGACGCGAAGCGCGGCAAGCTCTTCGCGCGGTTGATCAAGAACATCGAGGTGGCCGCGCGGACCGGCACCGGTGGTGGCGACCCGGATGGCAACCCGACGCTCTACGACGCCATCCAGAAGGCGAAGAAGAACTCGGTCCCGCAGGACAACATCGAGCGTGCCCGCAAGCGCGGCGCCGGTGAAGAGGCCGGCGGTGCCGACTGGCAGACCATCACCTACGAAGGCTACGGCCCGAACGGTGTCGCGGTCCTGATCGAGTGCCTCACCGACAACCGCAACCGCGCCGCCTCGGAGGTCCGCACCGCGCTGTCCCGCAACGGCGGCTCGCTCGCCGACCCGGGCTCGGTGGCCTACCTGTTCAACCGCAAGGGCGTCGTCATCATGCCGAAGGGCGATGCCGCCGAGGACGACGTCCTGATGGCCGTCCTCGACGCCGGCGCCGAAGAGGTCAACGACCTCGGCGAGAGCTTCGAGATCGTCTCCGAGGCGACCGACCTGGTCCCGGTCCGCAAGGCCCTGCAGGAAGCCGGTTTCGAGTACGAGTCGGCGGACCTGACGTTCCTGCCGTCGGTGAGCGTCCCGCTCGACGCGGACGGCGCGAAGAAGGTCTTCAAGCTGATCGACGCGCTCGAGGACTGCGACGACGTCCAGAACGTCTACGCGAACTTCGACGTCTCCGACGAGGTGCTCGCCGAAGTCGGCTGAGTTTTCCCTTACGCCGCAAGCCTTTGGTGCCCGGGCCGGAAACTTTCCGGCCCGGGCACTGGGCTCCGGCGGGCTCGTCGGGCAGAATGTGCGCCGTGACCTCGACGACCCCCGCCTCCGCCGATCTCGCCGCCGAACTGACGCCGGACGAACAGCGCCTCATCGAATGGATCGAGGCGCAGGCGAAGGAACGCGGCAACGCCGTCGTCAGCGTCGCGGGCGACGACGAGGGCGCCAACTACTGCTTCACCGCCTGCGCGTGGGCGCTGCACAACGTGCCCGAAGCGGTCGTCATCGGCCTGCCGGAGCACATGGGCCCGGTGCTGCTCGACGCCTACGTCGACCGCGCGGCCAACGGCGAGATCTTCGAGGTCGGCAAGCGCTACGACGACTTCTTCGACGGCGTCCCGGTCGTCTTCGAGCGCGTGCACAAGGGGCACTACCCCGAGTTCTTCGGCTCGGCCTTCCTCATCTACCCCGACGGCGACTTCCCGGCACTGCAGCTGATCGTCGCGACGCCGGAGGGCAAGTTCCCCTGGCACCCGGACGCGCCCGAGGGCTTCGCCCAGTGGCAGCCGGTGCTGACCGGCAGCGGCGACCCCGAAAGCTGGACCCCCGGCGTCGACGGCCCCTAGAACTTCGCCAGGTCGGCGGCCGCTTCCGGGTACTGCCCGGCGAGGTCGGCGGCGGCCGCGAACTCCACGCAGTCGTCGGTGTAGGGCGGCACCACGACCGTGCCGAGCAGGCTCCACGCCCCCTGCGTCACCGTTGCCTGCCAGGTTTCCGCGGGCACGACCACCTGCGGCCGCTGGCCCGCGGCGACGTCGGTGCCCAGCACCGGGCGCTCCACCGAGCCGTCCGGGTGCAGCAGGAGCATCGCCGCCGGCGCGCCCGCGTGGTGGGCGTACACCTCGACGCGGTCGAGGCGGTGCGGTGCGGAGAACTCCGGTGCGACGAGCAGGTAGTAGATCGCCGAGCCGGTGTCCGACCGCCAGCTCTGCGCCCACCTCCCGCCTTCCACGGGCAGCGGCTGAAGACCCAGGTGGGTGACGAAATCCGACGGCTCCGGCATGTCCTCCATCCTGCCGCAGACGCGCCCAGTAGCCTGCAAGCTCGAACTGATGTTCGCGGCGGAGGGAAAACGGGTGCGGGTGCTCGGGGTCGACCCCGGTCTGACCAGGTGCGGCCTTGGCGTGGTCGACGGTGGCAAGGGACGCGCCGTCCGCTGCGTCGCCGTCGACGTCGTGCGTACCCCGCCCGACGCCGACCTGGCGCACCGGCTGCTCGCCGTTTCCGACGAGGTCGAACGCTGGATGGACAGGTACAAGCCCGCCGCCGTCGCGGTCGAGCGGGTCTTCGCCCAGCACAACGTCCGGACCGCGATGGGCACCGCGCAGGCCGGCGGCGTTGTCGCGCTCGCCGCCGCGCGGCGGGGGCTGCCCGTCGTCTTCCACACGCCGAGCGAGGTCAAGGCCGCCGTCAGCGGCTCCGGGCGGGCCGACAAAGCCCAGGTCACCGCCATGGTGATGCGCCTGCTGAACCTCGAGGTGGCCCCGAAGCCCGCCGACGCCGCCGACGCCCTCGCGCTGGCCATCTGCCACCTCTGGCGGGAGCCGATGCGGGCCCGGCTCGCCGAGGCCGAAGCCCGCGCGGCCGAAATCGCGCGCACCCACAAGGCCCGCCTCGCCGCGGCCGCCAAGCAAGCCAAGCACCCTGGAGCAGCACGATGATCTCGTCGGTACGCGGAGAAGTCCTGTCGGTCGGCCTGGACCACGTCGTGGTCGAGGTCGGCGGCGTCGGCTTCGCCGTGCAGGCCACCCCGGCGACCCTGGCCACCCTGCGCCGCGGCGAAGAAGCGCGGCTGCACACCGCGCTCGTCGTCCGCGAGGACTCGCTGACGCTGTTCGGCTTCGCCGACGCCGACGCGCGCGAGCTGTTCGGGCTGCTGCAGACGGTGTCCGGGATCGGCCCGCGGCTCGCGCTGGCCACCCTCGCCGTGCTCGATCCCGACAAGCTGCGTGCCGCGCTGGTCGAAGGCAACATCACCGTGCTCACCTCGGTGCCCGGCATCGGCCGCAAGGGCGCCGAACGGCTCACCCTCGAACTGCGGGACAAGGTCACCGCGCTCGGCGGGGGAGACGGCGCGCCCGCGGTCACCGCGCCCGGCGCGCTGCGCTCCGAGGTCGTCGAGGCCTTGGCCGGGCTCGGCTTCCCGGCCAAGCAGGCCGAGCAGGCCGTCGACAAGGTCCTCGCCGAGGGTGACGGCCACACGACGTCGAGCGTGCTGCGGGCCGCGCTGGCCACCCTCGGCCGCAAGCGGTAGGCGCGGGCATGGAGTATGAGGCCGTGACCGACGACGAGGACGACGCCCTCTCGGCGTGGGCCCAGACCGGCGACCGCGACGTCGAGGGCACGCTGCGGCCCCGCAAGCTCGACGAGTTCGTCGGCCAGCCACGCGTGCGCGAGCAGCTGGAGCTGGTGCTGGAGAGCGCCCGCCGTCGCGGCGTGCCGCCCGACCACGTGCTGCTGTCCGGCCCGCCCGGGCTGGGCAAGACGTCGATGGCCATGATCGTCGCCGCCGAGCTGGGCGCGGCCATCCGGATCACCTCCGGCCCCGCGCTGGAACGCGCGGGCGACCTCGCCGCGATGCTGTCCAACCTCGCCCCCGGCGACGTGCTGTTCATCGACGAGATCCACCGGATCGCCCGGCCCGCCGAGGAGATGCTCTACCTGGCGATGGAGGACTTCCGGGTCGACGTCGTCGTCGGCAAGGGACCCGGCGCCACCAGCATCCCGCTGGAAATCGCGCCGTTCACGCTGGTCGGGGCGACCACCCGGTCCGGCTCGCTGACCGGGCCGCTGCGCGACCGGTTCGGCTTCACCGGCCAGATGGAGTTCTACACCGACACCGAGCTGGAGCTGGTCGTCCGCCGCGCCGCGACGATCCTCGACATCCCGATCGACCGGGACGGCTGCGCGGAGATCGCCCGCCGCTCCCGTGGCACGCCGCGGATCGCGAACCGGCTGCTGCGGCGCGTCCGCGACTACGCCGAGGTCCGCGCCGACGGCAAGGTCACGCGCGCGGTCGCGCGGGCCGCGCTGGCCGTCTACGACGTCGACGAGCTGGGCCTGGACCGGCTGGACCGGGCCGTGCTCACCGCGCTGACGAAGTCCTTCGGCGGCGGGCCGGTCGGCATCTCGACGCTGGCGGTCGCGGTGGGGGAGGAGGCGACCACCGTGGAAGAGGTCTGTGAGCCGTACCTGGTCCGCGCCGGTATGCTCGCCCGCACCCCGCGCGGCCGGGTCGCGACCGCGGCCGCGTGGGAGCACCTCGGCATGGTGCCGCCCGCGGACCTCCCGGGGCGCCCCGACCAGGGCGGGCCGTCGCTGTTCGACCAGGACTGAGCGGCCCGAACCGGCGGGTGGGTGTCGGCGTCCGCGCTGGTACCTGGCACACTTGACCGGAGCACATACCCAAAAACCGGACATTTCGGCTGGGCCCGGTGTCCGTCGAACGGAGAATCATGCAACAGCTATTGCTGCCCCTGCTGCTCGTGCTCGTCCTCGCCGTGCCGCTGGTGATGAGCACGCGCAAGCAGAAGAAGCAGCAGGCGGCGCAGCAGGAACTGATGAACAGCCTGGCGCCCGGTGACCGCGTGATGACCACTTCCGGTCTCTACGGCACCGTCGCCGACGCCTCCGGCGACACGACGATCGACATCGAGATCGCCCCCGGCGTCGTCACCACGTGGCTGCGGCTGGCGATCCGCGAGAAGGTCGAGCCGGTCGTCGAGACCGAGGAGGACTCGGCCGACGACGTGGAGACCCCCGCCGAGGAGCCGGTCGTCGAGACGGCGACGGCCGTCAAGGACGACGAGCCGCAGACCACCGCCCAGGTGGCGCCGCCGCTGGAGCACGGCAAGAAGTAAGCCCCGCGGCACACCCCAGGGCGCGGGCCGGACTCCCGACGAAAGTCGGTATGGCCTGCAACACCGGGCTCACGCAGCACCGAGTAGTGTCTCGGTGCTGCGTGCGTGTCCGCCGTCATACCCGTGCCCGGGGGTGAATCGCACACAGACCCGGCCCGGTAACCCTCCGGGCGGGCACCGCAACCGTTGGGGTCCACCCAGTCCGAGGAGACCGAAGCACCGTGGCAGCATCGGCCGGGCATCTCCGCCCGGGACGCTATCTCGCCCTGTTCGCCCTGATCGTGATTGTGCTGTACGCGCTGGTGTTCCTCACCGGCAACCACAAGCCGACCCCGAAGCTGGGCATCGACCTGCAGGGCGGCACCCGGGTCACGCTCACCGCCCGTACCCCGGACGGCGGCCAGCCGAGCCGGGAGTCCCTGAACCAGGCGCGCCAGATCATCGAGCGGCGCGTCAACGGGATCGGCGTCAGCGGCACCGAGGTCCTCCTCGACGGCAACAACGTCGTCATCACCGTCCCCGGTGAGCAGGGCGACCAGGCGAAGAACCTGGGCAAGACCGCGAAGCTGGGCTTCCGCAAGGTCGTCAGCAGCGCCACCCAGCCGGTCGTGCCGCCGCAGACCACGACGCCGCCTGCCGCGACTCCGCCGACCTCGGGCGCGCCGAGCAGCTCGGCACCGCCGTCCTCGCCGTCGGCGCCGACGAGCAAGCCGGCCGGTGGCGGTGGCGCCCCGGCCGCCGCGCCCGCGCCGCAGCAGAGCAGCAGCCCGGCCCCGCCGCCGTCGAGCCAGGCCCCGGCGCCCTCGGACGGTTCGGTCGACGCGAAGACCGCACAGGAGATCCAGGCCGCCAAGGCGCTGCGCCAGGACCCGAAGCTGATCGGCGCCGACGGCCAGCCGAACCAGGAGCTCGTCGCGAAGGCGATGGCGTCGCTGACCTGCGCGCCGAACGTCAAGGACCCGCTCGAGGGCAACGACGACCCGAAGCTGCCGCTGGTCGCCTGCGGTGACAAGGACACCTACAAGTACCTGCTGGAGCCGGAGTTCCTGCCGGGCACGGAGATCGCCGACGCGAACTCGTCGTACAACACCCAGAACGGCCAGTGGGTGGTGAACCTGAGCTTCAAGAGCGCGGGCACCAAGACCTGGGCCGACTTCACCTCGAAGAACGTCGGCCAGCAGGCCGCGTTCGTGCTCGACACCCAGGTCGTGTCGGCGCCGAACATCCAGGTGGCCATCCTCGACGGCAACACCCAGATCACCGGCAAGTTCACCCAGGCCGACGCCAAGAACCTGGCGGACATCCTCAAGTACGGCTCGCTGCCGCTGTCGTTCGCCTCGTCGGATGCGACGACGGTGTCGGCCACCCTCGGCCTGGCGTCGCTGCAGGCCGGCCTGATCGCCGGCGGCATCGGCCTGCTGGTGGTGTTCATCTACTGCCTGTTCTACTACCGGCTGCTGGGCGTGCTCACCATCCTGTCGCTGGCCCTGTCCGGTGCGCTGGTGTTCGCGGTGCTGGTGCTGCTCGGCCGCTGGATCGGCTACACCCTCGACCTCGCGGGCATCGCCGGCCTGATCATCGCCATCGGCATCACGGCCGACTCGTTCGTCATCTACTTCGAACGGCTCAAGGACGAGATCCGGGAGGGCCGGACGTTCCGGTCCGCGGTGCCGCGCGGCTGGGTCCGCGCCCGGCGCACCATCCTGGCCTCGGACGCGGTGAGCTTCCTGGCCGCGGCCATCCTGTACGTCATCGCGGTCGGCGACGTCCAGGGCTTCGCGTTCACCCTCGGCATGTCCACGGTGCTCGACCTGGTGGTCGTGTACCTGGTGACGCACCCGCTGGTGGCCATGGTGTCCACGTCCAAGAACGCGTTCCTGTCCAATCCGAGGCATCTGGGCCTCGGTGCCGTGCAGCAAGTGGGTTCGCAGCGGAAGAAGGCGACCTCGGTCGGCCGCGCGAACGTGAAGGAGGCCTGACATGGGGGTCGAAGAACTGGGCACGGACGCCGAAGGCAACGCCAAGGTGGCGGCCAAGCCGGGCAAGAAGGAAAGCTTCTTCCACCGGCTCTACGTCGGCACCGGCGCGTTCGACGTCGTCGGCAAGCGCAAGCGCTGGTACATCTTCTTCGCCGCGCTGGTGCTGCTCTGCCTCGGCTCGATGATCATCCGCGGCTTCAACCTCGGCATCGAGTTCGAAGGCGGCACGCAGATCCAGATGCCCGCCACCGGCATCCACGGCCCGATCACCGAGGAGCAGGCGAAGCAGTCGTTCGAGAAGGCGTTCGGCCGTCCGGCGACGGAAGCGCAGAAGGTCGGTACCGGGAACGCGGCGACCATCCAGATCCGCACCGACACGCTGAACGCGGCCGAGGCGGCGAAGGTCAAGGAGGGCCTGTTCCAGGACCTCGGCCCGATCGGCAGCAACGGCCAGCCCAGCGTCCAGGCCATCAGCGACAGCGCGGTGAGCGCGTCGTGGGGTGGCGAGATCTCGCAGAAGGCGCTGATCGCGCTCGGCGTGTTCCTCGTCGCGGTGGTCATCTTCCTGGCGATCTACTTCGACGGGCGGATGGCCGCGGCCGCGCTGATCTCGCTGCTGCACGACATCCTGGTCACCGCGGGCGTCTACTCGCTGGTCGGCTTCGAGGTCACCCCGGCGACCGTGATCGGCCTGCTGACGATCCTCGGGTTCTCGCTGTACGACACGGTGGTGGTGTTCGACAAGGTCCGCGAGAACACCCGCGGCCTGCTCGGGCTGACCCGCCGCACGTACGGCGAAGCCGCGAACCTCGCGCTGAACCAGACCCTGATGCGGTCGTTCAACACGGCGTTCATCGCGCTGCTGCCGATCCTCGGCCTGCTGATCGTCGGGTACGTGCTGCTCGGCTCGGGCACGCTGCAGGACCTGGCGCTGGTGCAGCTGACCGGCACCCTGGTCGGCGTGCTGTCGTCGGTCGCGCTGGCGACGCCGCTGCTGGTCGACTTCAAGATGCGCGACCCGAAGTACAAGCAGCAGGCCGAGCGCGTCCGGCAGCGCCGGGCCAGCCAGGAGCGCAAGGCGGCGGGCGAGGACTTCGACGCCTCCGACGACGACGCACTGGCGAAGGAGCTGCGCAAGGAGAAGGCGTACGCGGCCGCGGCCAGCGTCCCCGCCCGCATCCAGAAGCAGCGCCCGGCCGGGAAGAAGAAGCGCTGACGTGGAGCTGGACGACGCCCTCGGCCTGATCGCCGAGGTGCCGGACTTTCCCGAGCCCGGCGTGCTGTTCCGCGACCTGAGCCCGCTCTTCGCGGACGCGGGCGCGTTCAAGACGGTGACCGACGCGCTGGCGAGCACCCTCGACCCTTCGGTCGACGCGCTCGCCGGCGTGGAGGCCCGTGGCTTCCTCCTCGCCGCGGCCGTCGGGTACGCCCGCGGCCTCGGCGTGGTGCTGATCCGCAAGCCGGGCAAGCTCCCGCAGGTGGCGGGCCGGGTGGACTACGCGCTGGAGTACGGCACGGCGACGGTCGAGCTGCCGTCCGGCGTGGTGCGGCCCGGCCAGCGGATCGCGGTCCTCGACGACGTGCTGGCCACGGGCGGCACGGTCGCGGCGACCGGCAAGCTCCTCGAGGACGCGGGCGCGGTCGTCGACAGCGTCTCGGTGGTCCTGGAACTGGCCGCCCTCGGCGGCCGCGAGGTCCTCGGAAACCGCAAGATCCACGCCCTGCGCACCTGCTGACCCCGTCACCCGCGTGATCGAAGCCGGATCTCGTGTGATTGGGGCCGTAACTCGCGAGTTACGGCCCCAATCACGTGAGTCACGGCTCTGGTCACGCGGGTTACGGCTGGTGGTGGGCCTCACATCCCCCTGAACGGGCGCACCCCACAGGTCCGCGAGGGGCAACGGCTACCCTGGTGTTCCGAAGGCCGCACGAGCAGCAGGAGGTGCGGGTGAGCCAGGAGCTCGACGCCGCGGTGCCCGCGAAGCAGGGCGCCCAGCAGAACGGGCAGGCGGCGGCGCAGTCCGCGCCGCCGAAGCCGAACGGTGCGGCGCCGAACCCGTCCGCGACCCGGCGGGTCCGGGCGCGCCTCGCCCGGCGGATCACCGCGCAGCGTGCCGCTCCGGTCAAGCAGGTCCTCGAACCCCTCGCCGTCATCCACCGCGAGCTGCATCCCAACGCCGACCTCGGGCTGCTGCAGCGGGCCTACGACGTCGCCGAGGAGCTACACCGCAACCAGCGGCGCAAGTCCGGCGACCCGTACATCACCCACCCGCTCGCCGTCGCGACCATCCTCGCCGAGCTGGGCATGGACACCACGACCCTGGTCGCGGCCCTGCTGCACGACACCGTCGAGGACACCGGCTACGCCGTCGAGAGCCTCAAGGCCGACTTCGGCGAAAAGGTCGCCGAGCTGGTCGACGGCGTCACGAAGCTGGACAAGGTCAAGCTCGGCACCTCCGCCGAGGCCGAGACCATCCGCAAGATGGTCATCGCGATGGCCAAGGACCCCCGGGTGCTGGTCATCAAGCTCGCCGACCGGCTGCACAACATGCGCACCATGCGTTTCCTGCCGCCGGAGAAGCAGGCCCGCAAGGCCCGCGAGACGCTCGAAGTGCTCGCGCCGCTTGCCCACCGGCTCGGCATGGCCACGGTGAAGTGGGAGCTGGAGGACCTCGCGTTCGCCATCCTGCAGCCGAAGAAGTACGACGAGATCGTGCGCCTGGTCGCCGACCGCGCGCCCTCGCGCGACATCTACCTGCGGTCGGTGATCGCCGAGCTGACCAGCAACCTCGTGTCGTCGCGGATCACCGCGAAGGTCGAGGGACGGCCCAAGCACTACTACTCGATCCACCAGAAGATGATCGTCCGCGGCCGCGACCTGGACGACATCCACGACCTGGTCGGCGTGCGGATCCTGGTCGAGGACGTCCGCGACTGCTACGCGGCGATGGGTGTCGTCCACGCGCTGTGGCAGCCGGTGCCCGGCCGGTTCAAGGACTACATCGCCCAGCCGCGCTTCGGCGTCTACCAGTCGCTGCACACCACGGTGATCGGCCCGGACGGCAAGCCGCTCGAAGTGCAGATCCGCACCTACGAGATGCACCGCACCGCCGAGTACGGCATCGCCGCGCACTGGCGCTACAAGGAAACCAAGGGCACGCACACCGGCAACGCCATGGACGTCGACGAGATGGCGTGGATGCGCCAGCTCCTCGACTGGCAGCGCGAGGCCGCGGACCCCGGCGACTTCCTCGAGTCGCTGCGCTACGAGCTGGCCGCCCGCGAGATCTTCGTGTTCACGCCGAAGGGCGACGTGATCACGCTGCCGGTCGACTCGACGCCGGTCGACTTCGCCTACGCGGTGCACACCGAGGTCGGGCACCGCTGCATCGGCGCCCGCGTCAACGGCCGCCTGGTCGCGCTCGAACGGAAGCTGGAGAACGGCGAGTCCGTCGAGATCTTCACGTCGAAGGCGGAGAACGCCGGGCCGTCCCGCGACTGGCTGTCGTTCGCCGGGTCGCCGAAGGCCCGCGCCAAGATCCGGCAGTGGTTCGCCAAGGAGCGCCGCGACGAGGCGATCGAGGGCGGCAAGGAAGCCATCACCAAGGAGATCCGCAAGGTCGGCCTGCCGATCCAGCGGCTGGTGTCCGCGGAGTCGATGGGCGCGGTGGCGACCGAGCTGCGGCACGGCGACATCTCGTCGCTCTACGCGGCGGTCGGCGAGGGCCACACCAGCGCCAAGCACGTGGTGCAGCGGCTGGTGGCACTGATCGGCGGGGTCGACGCGGCGGAGGAGGAGCTCGCCGAGCGGGCCACGCCGTCGACGGTCACCCGCCGCCGCGGCTCCAACGACGTCGGCGTGGTGGTCAAGGGCGCCAGCGACGTGTGGGCGAAGCTGGCCCGCTGCTGCACCCCGGTGCCGGGCGACGAGATCCTCGGCTTCGTGACCCGCGGCGGCGGCGTCTCGGTCCACCGCACGGACTGCACGAACGCCGGCGACCTGCAGTCCCAGCCCGAGCGGCTGGTCGAGGTCGAGTGGGCGCCGTCGGCGTCGTCGGTGTTCCTGGTGGCCATCCAGGTCGAGGCCCTCGACCGGCACCGGCTGCTCTCGGACGTGACGAAGGTGCTGGCCGACGAGAAGGTCAACATCCTGTCGGCCTCGGTGACGACTTCGCGCGACCGGGTCGCGGTCAGCCGATTCTCGTTCGAGATGGGCGACCCGAAGCACCTGGGTCACGTCCTCAAGGTGGTCCGCGGCGTGGAGGGCGTCTACGACGTCTACCGCGTGACCTCGGCCTCCTAGCCCCGGCTTTCCGGCGGTCTGGTCTGCACCGCCCAAGGTGGCTCACCTCAGCGTCTTGAATGACTCATTCAGGACCTCCGAAGACCTGAATGAGTCATTCAAGACGGTCTGGGCCACGGCATCGCCGAGACCCGAACCGCGCGGGCGGCTGAACGCCAGCAGGTGCACCAGCACCGCGACCCCGGCACACCCCTGCGCGACGGCGTTCACGGCGCGAACTCGATGCCGTGCCGTCCGGCGATCTCCGGCACCTGGGCGGGCGGCGCCCCGGCGACGTCGTGGAAGAACCGGCCCATCGCCCCGGTCAGGGCGACCGCGAGGAACTGGGCCGAGGGCGTGTGCACGGTGAACGTGTTGCGCGCGCCCGCCGGGATGCTGATCGACGCGCCGGGGCCGAGGTCGTGGAGTTCACCGTCGACGTAGACCGTGATGCGCCCGTGCAGCACGTAGAAGCTCTTCGCCCACGGCTCTGCGTGCGGCGGGACCGACGGCCCGCGGGGCGCGTCGACTTCGAACAGCTCGTAGGCGTCCCCGGTGTGCCCGGCGGCGACCTTGACGATGATCCGCGCGTCGCCCGTGTCGAGTTCCGGGCCTTCGCCCGGTCCGCTGAAGTGAGTCATGGCCCGACCGTAGAAACGCCGGGCACGGGGCGGCCATCCCGGAAATGTGGGATACCCGCGCGGGGACCCGCGGCGCATACTGCGTCCATGTGGGAGGGCCGGGCGCAGGGAGTGCGGCGCGAGGTCGCCGCGCTCGCGACGGCGGGCCTCGGCGTCGCCGAGCTGCACGCCGCCGCCATCGAGCTGGTCGACCGCGTGGTGCCCGCGGAACTCACCTGCTGGGCTTCGCTGGACCCGGACACCGCGGTGATCAGCTCGATGACCAGCGGGCGGGCCCGCATCCCCGGCGCCTACGAGCCGCTGCTGGCGACCTACGAGTACGACGGCGCCCAGCCTCATACCTTCGCCGAGCTGGCCCGGCGGCCGGTGCCCGTGGCGCGCCTGTCCGACCTGCCGCGCCGGGACCTCGACCGCAGCGGGCGCTTCAACGAGGTCTGGCGGCCGCTCGGCCTGGGTGCCGAGCTGCGCGCGGTGTTCCAGGTGGACGGCACGTCCTGGGCCGCGGCAGGCCTGGTGCGCCGCGGTGAGTTCAGCGACCGCGAGGTCGAGTTCCTGACCTCGGTCGCGCCTGCCCTCGCGGCCGCGACGCGGGTGGCAGCCCGTACCCGCGGGACGGGGGAGCGGCCGGAACCGGCGATCGTCGTGGTCGGCCCGGACGGCAGGCAGCGCTCCGCCACCGCGGCCGCCGCGGCGTGGCAGGCCGAACTGGATGAGATCGCGCCCGGCCGGTTCGCCGTGCTGGTGCGGGCGGTGGTCGTCGGTGCCCGGGCGGCCGCAGGCGGGACGTTCCGCGCCCGCGTGCGCGACGCCCGCGGCGGCTGGCTCGTGCTGCACGCCGCCCGGCTGGTCTCCGGGGAGGATGACGGCGAGACGGTGGTGACCGTCGAGCGCGCCTCGGGCACCGAGCTGCTGGGCGTGCTGCTCGCCGCCTACGGCCTGACCGCGCGCGAACGCGACGTCTGCCGCGAGGTGCTGGCCGGACGGTCCACAGTGGACATCGCGGGCCGGTTGGGCATCTCGGCGCACACGGTGCAGGACCACCTCAAGTCGGTGTTCGGCAAGGTGGGTGTCCGCAGCCGTGGGGAACTGACGGCGAAGCTGTTGTCCTGACCGCCGGGAATTGCCGAGCGATTCCGCGGAATCAAAGACCGTGCCGGGCGATGATCGGGCCCGCCCGGCGGGCCTCGAGCCGCCAGCGCTGTTTCCGGAAACGCAGGACCACCGCGGCCGCCAGTGCGCTGCCCGCCAATGCCGAAGCGGCGGCGAGAAGCATGCTGCCCGCGGTCATCGACCACCACACGAGCCCGAATCCGCCGACGACCGCGACCGCCAGGAGTGCGGCGGCGGGTCCTCGGGACAGCCACACCCAGCGGTCGCCGTCGGCCACCGCTTCGCGCAGGGAACGGGCCCGCCACAGCAGATCCGCGTCGTCGACGCCGAGTTCGAGGATGCGCCGGGCGGCGTCGGCGCAGAGCCGCCGCTGCCGTTCGCTGGCCATCACCATGGTTCCGTCACGGGTCACGCTGCACGCTTCGACGGCCCGCCGGTAAAGCACCGCCGCCAATTCCCGGCGGATGCCGGGATCGGCGCCGTGCTGGATTGCCGACCGTTCCAGTTCGGCGATCCGCTGTGAATCCTCTTCGAACAAGATCACTCCCGGAAAATACGGTGCCGTTTTCTGGGTCTGCATGATACGGTCTGCAAATTGCAGCGACGGGAGGTGGAATGGTCCAGCTCGGTTCCGGTCGGCTGGCGGCCGTCGTCTTCGCCGCGACCCTCGCCGGCTGCGGTGCCGTGGGCACCGCGGCGTGGCTCGTGCAGCACCGGGCGCAGGCACCGGCCGAGCCCGGCCTCGCGCTGGGCACCACCATCCCGGCCACCACCCTTCCGCCGGACACGCCTGTTTCGGAGACGCCGCTTTCCCAGACGTCGCAGACCACCGAAGCGTTACCGGACACCCTCGAACGCGTGACCGGACCAGCCGGGCTGGCGACCGTCCTCCCGCGGGGCTGGTCGACGAAGACGCTGCCGGAGCCGGGCAGCATGCAGGCGACCGACCCCGCGGACGCGCGCCGGATCGTCAAGTTCGGCGGCGCGCCGCCGTCGGACGACACGGACATCCTGACCTACCACCAGCGCTACGAGCAGCAGATCGCCAAGCGCAAGGGATACGTGCTGCACGGCCTGAACCCCACGACCCTGCGCGGGTACGACGCCGTCGACTGGGAGTTCGCCTGGGACGCCCCCGAAGGACGGCGGCACGTCCGCGCCTTCTACTGGCGCAGCGGCGGCATCGAGTACTACGTCTACGCGCACGGGCCCGAGTCGAGCCGGCCCGAAACCACCGCGCTGGTGCAGCGGATGCTCGACGAAGCCACGCCCTGACCCCGACCGAAACCCGTCCCCGATCCGAGGAGCAGCATGGCCGACGACACCACGCGCTACCTGTGCGCGGCGTCCTATCTCGATCCCGGCTACAGCAGGCGGGCGATCACCGAGTTCCTCGTCGAGCCCACCCGGCCGGTGCCGCCGTCGCCGGGCCTGGACGCGGGCCGCGTGCTGACCGAGGCGGTGCGGGCACGGGCCCGCCGGAAGAACTACGACGGGCTGCTGGTGGGGCTGATGGCCGTCGTCATCGGGCTGTCGTGGGACAACCCGTGGCTGTACGGCTGGATCGTCCTGTCGATCGTGCTCGTGGTCGCGCGGGCGGGGAGGAGCACCGTCAACCCGAAGGTGCTGCTGGTGCTCGCGGTCGTGGCCGTGTTCGGCTGGCTGCTGCTGACCTACGCGGACGAGATCTTCGGGTCGAGCCGGTACTCCTCGCGCTACTACGACGACGACTACTACGGCGCGTCCTCCGGCGGCGACACCGCCCGGATCGTCGTCGGGATCGTGCTCGCCGTGGTCGTGCTCGTGGTCGTCACGATCGAGCGGTGGTCGCTGTGGAACCTGCTGACGACGCGGTTCAAGCGCCTCGCCCCGCCGTCCCCCGACAGCGGCAGCCTCACCGGGCTGCTCACCGAGGACTTCCGCGACGAGCTCGCCCGCTACCAGCGGCAGGACGAGTTCGCGGGCGCGCCGGGCGCGCCGCTGGTGGTCTACCGCGGCTACAAGCCGTTCGTGGGCGCCGGGTTCCGGCGGGACGCGTGGTCCATGGCGATCCCGCTGGAGCGGCTCGAAGACGACGAGGACGCCCCGGAAGAGCGGCCGGAGCTGACCACCGAAGCGTTGTACGAGGGAATCCGCGCGGCGATCGCGAACCTGCGTGAGTCGAGCGCGCTGTCGCCGGACCGCAGGCTGGCCGGGCTGACCGTGACCGAGGCGGTGTACACCCCGGCCGCCGAGCTGATCGACCACCTCGCCGAGCCGGAGGCGGCGGCGTTCCTGCCGGACATCGAGTACCCGCCGCACACGCGGCTGACCGCCGACCACGTCGCCCGGCTGCGGACCGAGCCGAAGGAGTGGGCCCGCTACTACCTGTGCTTCCAGGTGGAGACGTGGGACCGCGACCTGGTGCTCACGACGTTCCTGCACGTCGCGGTGGACGACACGACGCTGTACGTCGAGTGGACGCCGTTCATGCTGCCGCCGATCCGGCCGGAGTACCGCGCGGTCGACCGGATGCGCCAGGACTCGCTGCGCCCGTTCTGGCAGGGGTTGCTGGCCTGGCTGGAGATGCCGGCGAGCCTGGTCGGCCGGATCGCGAACCTCGCGTCGTGGATCCGGCAGCCCAAGCGCGAGCCCGGCGTCCTCGACCCGGACCGCTACGGCGCCGCGAACACCCTGCGCGAGCTGGCGTCGGTGAACCTGTTCACCGACTACTTCCAGCTCGTCGACATCGAGCGGTACGAGAAGATCATCGAAAGCCGCCTGCTGCCGTCGATCGGCAGGCTCCTCGAAGAGGCCGGGTACTCGACGGCGAAGTTCGAGGAACAGGCGGCGGTGGTGATCAACAACGACATCACGATCGGTGGCGACAACCGCGCCCCGATCACCCAGACCGGGCTGCGCGGCCCGCGCCTGCGCACCCCCGGCCGCCCGACCAGGACGGAGGCCTGATGGGACACCGCATCACGAACAAGGTGAGCATCGGCGGCGACAACTCGGGCCGCATCACCCAGACCGGCATCGAGGGCGGCGGCACCGAAGCGGCGATGACATCGCTGCTGGACCTGATCGAGCGGCTGACGGCCGAGGTCCGCGGGAAGGACCTGGCAAAGCAGGAGGTCCTGGAGGATACGCTGACCGACCTGGCAGCCGACGTACGCGCAGGCGACGCGGCCGAGCCGGCCGTGGTGCGCAGCCGGTGGGAGAAGGTCAAGGGCCTGCTGAGCGGGGCGGTGCAGTTCTCGGAGCTGGTGGCGAAGATTTCCGAGCAGGTGCAGAAGATCTTCACCTGAGCGGTCTGCCAGAGCCGTTACTCCCCCCCCCCCCGAGGAACTTCCGCAGCAGCGTGTTCACTTCCTCCGGCCGTTCCATCGACGGCAGGTGCCCGGTGTCGGCCAGTTCCACGAGTTCCGCGGCAGGCAGCGACGCCGCCAGGTGCTCCGACAGCTCGACCAGGCCCCGGGCATCCGACGTGCCGATCACCACCAGCGCCGGGGTCGTGACCTCGCCGAGGCGGTGCCGGGTGTCCGGGATCCGCTCCGTCCACTGTGGAGCCGTCCAGTCGTGCCGGTACACCTGCTCGCACATTTCCCGGACCAGCGCGAGCATTCCGGCCGGGAGCACCGACACGTCGCGGTCCGGACCCGCCACCAGGTAGCGGATGTTGGCCTCGGCCATGCCCCGCACGTCCGCCGGGTCGACGTCGGCCTCGCGGGCCGCGTAGCGGGCGAGGCGTTCGGGTGGGACCGTTTCGGCCGTCACGCGGGCGATGTCCGCCTGCATGTGGTCCGGCCACGTGTGCCCGGTGAGGCCCGAGCCGAGCAACGCGATCCGGGTGATCCGCTCCGGCGCGGCGAGGGCGGCGTCCAGCGCGCACGCCCCGCCCATCGACGCCCCGACGAGTGCGGCCTGCTCGACCCCCCAGGCGTCGAGCAGGGCCAGCAGATCCTCGTAGTGGGCGTGTTCGCCGGATTCGCCGCCGGTTTCGCCGAACCCGCGGCGGTCGTAGCGGATCACCCGGTGCGTGGCGGCGAACGCGGTGAACTGCGCGTCCCACATGCGGCGGTCGCCGATCGCGGCGTGCAGCAGGACCAGCGCGGGTCCCGCACCCGCTTCGTCGTAGCCGAACGCCGTCCCGTTCACTTCGATCGTCGCCATGGCCCCAAGCTAGCGACCCGACCGCGTCACACACCGCACGTTTCGCTGAGGGCGAGAAGCTAGGGTGCCGACCATGACCGACGGATTCGACCTGACGCGCGACGGCGAAGTCGCCCGGCTCACCCTGAGCCGTCCGGAGAAGATGAACGCCATCACCTACGGCATGTGGGCGGCGATCCCGGACGTCGTGGCCGAGGTGGAGGCCGACCCCGCGCTGAAGGTGCTGGTGGTCGCGGGCGCCGGCAAGCACTTCTCGGCGGGTGCCGACATCAGCGAGTTCCGGGACCTGCGCACGACGGCCGACGGCGCGGCGAGCTACGACAAGGCCGTCCAGGGCGCGGTGGCGGCCCTGACCGCGATGCGGAAGCCGTCGGTGGCGATGATCCGGGGCAACTGCATCGGCGGCGGCTGCCAGGTCTCGGTCGCCTGCGACTTCCGCTTCGCCGCCGACGACGCCCGCTTCGGCATCACCCCGGCCAAGCTCGGCATCGTCTACGACTTCGACTCGACACGCCAGCTGGTCTCGCTCGTCGGCCCGGCGCACGCCAAGTACTTCCTGCTGTCGGGCGAGCTGATCAGCGCGGCCCGCGCCCGCGAAATCGGCCTGCTCAACGACGTCTTCCCGGCCGGGCGCCTCGAATCCGCGACGGCCGAGTTCACCGCGACACTCTGCGCGCGCTCGCAGGCGTCGGTCCGCGGCATGAACCGCATCATCGAAAAGATCGTGGCCGGGCAGGAAACCTCCGACGCCGAGGTGGCGGAGATCCGCGCCGGGGCCCTGCACGGCGAGGACTACGCGGAGGGCGTCGCCGCCTTCCTGGAGCGACGCCCGCCGCGGTTCACCTTCCGCTGAGCGGGCTCACAGGTAGGCGCGGAAGTGCTCGGCGACGACGTCGGTCACCCCGGCCGGGTCGAGGCTGCCGTCGATCTCGATGACGCGGATGCCGAACGCCCTGGCCGAGCGGACCGCCTCCGCCGCGAGCATCCGGTCGCGGGTGAGCCGGGTGCGCTGCTGCGGGATCGCGGGCGCGTCCGGCCGGTGCCGCAGCTGGTGCTGGCGGAACAGTTCCGTCGGCACCAGCACGACCATCCGGTCCGGCGAGTCCACGAGCGGGGCGACCAGGTCCGGCCACAGCGCCCGGCCCTCGGCGACGACCGGCCGCGGCGACGTCAGCCCGCGCAGGTCGGCCAGCGCACGCTCGAAGCGCTCCCGGAACTCGGCCTGTGCGGCGGTCAGCTGCTCGGCGGCCGGGACGTCGCCGTCCGGCACGGTGACGGGCCGCGCCCGCTCGTCGTGGTGGTAGGTGGTCAGGCCGTGCCGGTCGGCCAGCAGCCGGGCGACGGTGGACTTGCCGGTCCACGGCGCGCCGCCGATCCACAGCGTCCTGCGCAGGGTCCCGAACGGATCCGAGGTCATCGTTCGACTATTGCGGCACCGGCGGCCCCGGGGCCAGTGTTCCGGCGGGGGTTGAGCCGTTCAGCGCAGAGTGACCCGCTGCACACGGACGGCGGTCACTTTCCGTCGCCTTCGTCGACCACCAGCACGGTCGAGCTGTCGGCGAATTCCGGCTCGGCGTCCAGGGAGACCCGGAAGCGCGAGCCGGGCCGGACAGCGGCGATCACCTGCACGCCGGCGGTGTCCAGCACGAAGATCGAGTGTTCGGCGGTGATCGGCTCCGGCCGCAGCACGACGTCCGCCCGCGGCTCCGGGACGACGATCGGCAGGGGCAGCGTCCCGCTGACCGAGCCGGACCCGTCGTCGTGCTCCTCGCGGGTGTCCGGCTCGAACGGCGGAGGCGGGAGCAGCTGCGGGCGCCGCCGCCACCAGAGCCCGCCGAGCAGGCCGGCCAGCAGGCCGGCCGCGCCGCTGAGGGCCGACGCCGTCCCGGCGCCGAGGCCGTCCGGTGCCGCGGCCGCAGCGGGCACCTGGGCGGCCTGCGCGGGCGGCGGGGCAGTGGTGGGCAAGGGCCCGTACTGGACGGACGGGGCTTGCGCGTCCTCCGGCAGCTGGAGCACCTGACCCGGCTCGATCGCGGCGGGATCGGTGAACGGCGTGCCGTCCGGCCGCGGTCTGCCCTGGTTGAGCAGGAAGATCTCGGGGAACCGCCGTCCGTCGCCGAGCGCGCGTTCGGCGATCTTGAACAACGTGATGTCGTCCGGGTTGTCGGCGTGGGGCACGATGAAGTACTTGACCGACGGCGGCGGCGACGCGTCCTGCGCGAGCGCCGGGCCACCGGCGAGCACGGCGAACAGGACCCCGGCGCAGCCGGCCTGGCCGGCCCGCCCGAGAACGCGGCGCAGCGCGAGAACGCGGTTGTCGGCCATCGTCGGCACCTCTCCCCGGCGACCCCGGCGGGTCTGGCGGTGTTGCCCCTCTACACGGGGCCGGTGCGGACGCGGTTCAGATCTTGCCCGGGCGAACTGCCGTGAACGACTCGTTCAGGTCGTCCGGCGACCTGAACGAGTCGTTCACGGCGTGCGTGCTACTGGACGGTGACCCCGGTGAACTTCACCTGCTTGGTCGGCGCCCCGGTGCCGTCCTGCGGGCTCGGGTTCGCGATGCCGGCCCGTGCGACGGAGTCGAGCACCTTCAGGCCCTCGTCGCTGATGCTGCCGAACACCGAGTAGTCCGGCGAAAGCTCCGCGCTGCCGTAGACCATGAAGAACTGGCTGCCGCCGGAGTTCGGGGCCTGCGTCTTGGCCATGGCGAGGATGCCGCGGCCGTACTTGATCTCCGGGAACGCCTCGTCCGGCATCGTGTAGCCGGGGCCGCCCTGGCCGTCCGTCGTCGGGTCGCCGGTGGCCGACGGGTCACCGCACTGCAGCATCTGCAGGCCCTCGGTGCCCAGCCGGTGGCACATCGTGTCGTTGTAGAAGTTCTGCTTCGCCAGGCTGAGGAAGCTCTGCACCGCGCACGGCGCCAGCGACCGGTCGAGCGTCAGCGGGATGTCACCCGCGGTGCTCTTCAGCGTCACGTTCACCGTGCCGGTCGACGGGACGTTCTTGCCGTCGGGCAGATTCACCTTCTTCGGTGCCTTGCCGGTCGTGTCGGCCTTGTAGTCGCACGTCGTCGGATTCGGCAGCGGCTTCGACCGCTTCGGCAGCGCCGTGCGCTGCGTCGGGATCTGGATCTCGGTCGGCGGCGGGGTGGCCGAGGACGAAGCCGCGGCGTCGGTGCTGCTGTCGCCGCTGTTCGCGCTCACGATCCACACCACGACACCGGCGACGACGAGGACGGCCACGCCGACCACACCAGCCCCGATCAT
Source organism: Amycolatopsis melonis (assembly GCF_040064235.1). Lineage (NCBI taxonomy): Bacteria > Bacillati > Actinomycetota > Actinomycetes > Pseudonocardiales > Pseudonocardiaceae > Amycolatopsis > Amycolatopsis melonis. The sequence continues at coordinate 261,165 of NZ_JBDZYD010000014.1, read as the reverse complement.
CCGGCGTCGCTTCTGCTGCTCCAATCGGCGCTCGAGCTGACGCTCGAGCTTGCGCTTCGCAGCTTCGCGGCGCTGCTGGTTGGTCGCCACCCCGTACCCTCCAGGTTTCCGCTCGTCTCACACGTTTGAGGTAGCGGCAGTGTATGGGCACAGCCTGTGAGGACCATGTACAGGGCCCGCTAGTCTCAACCCGATCGTGATCGGCGCCATCCGGCGCGGATGTCCGGGAGGCGTTCGGTGCTCGTCGTCGGGTTCGGCAGCGGCCCGCTGCAGGCCAACTGCTACCTGCTGGCGGAGGCCGCCGGCGGGCCCTGCGTGGTGGTCGATCCGGGGGAGGACGTCGCCGCGCCGCTGGCCGCCGCGCTCGCCGAGCACCGGCTGGTCCCGGGGGCCCTGCTGGCCACCCACGGGCACCCCGACCACGTCGCTTCGGCCGCGAAACTTTCCGCCGAGCACGGCGTCCCGCTGCACCTGCACCCCGGCGACGCGGCGCTGTACGACGGCGACAGCGTCCCGCTCGAACCCGGCACGTACGCCGGGCTCGCCGTCGACGTCCGGCACGCGCCGGGTCACACGCCCGGGTCGGTGGTGCTGGCCCTGGAGACGGCCGAGGGCGGGCGGCTCGCGCTGACCGGCGACACGCTGTTCGCCGGCTCGGTGGGCCGCGGTGACGTCGCGGCGGCGGTCCGGGACCTGCTGACGGGCTTCCCGGACGACACGGTGGTGCTGCCGGGCCACGGCCCGGCGACGACGATCGGCCGGGAACGCGCGGGCAACCCGTTCCTGGCCGGGACGGGGGCGTGAGCGTGACCGAGCGGCTGCCGCTGTTCGAGGAGGACCCGCGCGGGCGCCGCCGCCGCGGGATTTCGGGCCTGGTCGGCGTGGTCATCGTCGCCGCCGCGTTCGGCGGCATCGCGGGCCTGATCGGCGGCACCGTGGCCGGGCTGGTCGTCGCGCTGGTGGTCGCCCTGCCGCTGCTGTACGTCATGGCGGTCAGCCTCCGGCGCCGCGTCTGGCTGGAGGGCACGACGCTGGTCGTGCGCACGTGGGGCCTGCGCCGGGTCGACCTGGTCACCGCGACCCGCCTGGACCTGGTGATCGGCGACGTCCGTGGCAACCGGACGGTGAGCCTGCTGGTCAACGCGGGACAGCGCGGGAAGGTCGCGAAGGTCGACCTCGCGGTGTTCTCCGGGACCGGCGGGCGCGAGCTGGGCGTGCTGCAGCTGCGGAAGCTGGCCAACGCGCTGATGAACAACACCGAGGCCAACGGCCTGGTGTTCGGCGAGCTGCTGGTCGCGGAGCTGAAGGCCGAGGCGCACGACGCGGCGATGGCCGAACGCCCGCTCTACCGGCTGGCGTCGGTGGCGCCGTCGGGCAAGTACGTGCAGCGCTTCACGATGGAGGCCGTCAGCCGGTTCGTGGCAACGCTGGACTGAGGTGCCCGGCCGGCTCGCGGGAGGCGATCAGCGCGGCCAGGACGGTGGTCACCGGGACGGCCGCGACGATGCCGACGCTGCCCGCCAGCGTCCGGATGATCTCCTGCGCGATCTCCTCGCTGCCGAGCAGCGCGCCGAGCCCGACGCCGGAGATCGAGGAGTACAGCAGCACCGGCAGCGCGGCCCCGGCGTAGGCCATGACGAGCGTGTTCACCGCCGAGCCGACGTGGTCGCGGCCGATCCGCAGGCCCGAGTGGTACAGCTCGCGCCACGTCAGGTCCGGGTTGGCGCGGCGAAGTTCCCAAACAGCACTCGTCTGGGTGACGGTGACGTCGTCGAGCACGCCGAGCGCACCGATCACGACACCGGCGAGCAGCAGCCCGCGGGCGTCGATGCCGTGCCCGAGCGAGCCGATGAGCGTCGAGGTGCTGTCGTCGAGGCCGGTGAGCGACGCCGCGACGGAGAAGATCGCGGACAGGACGCCGATGAGCGCGAGGCTGACCAGCGTGCCGAGCACGGCCGCGGAGGTCCGCGCGGAGAGCCCGTGGGTCAGGTAGAGCGCGACGAACATGATCGCCCCCGCCCCGGCGATGGCCACGACCAGCGGATTTTCCCCGGCAAGGATGGCCGGGAGGATGAACAGGGCAATGACGACGAAGGAAAGCCCGAGCGCAACGAGCGCGGCGACCCCCTGCCACCGCCCGAGCACGAGCACGGCAACGGCGAACAGCGCGGCCAGCACCAGCAGCGGAGTGCCACGCTGGAAGTCGACGAGCTGGAAACTGGCCGGATCGGCAGGGTTCCCGCCGTTGTAGGAGAGGACAACGGCATCCCCGGCGGCGAACCGCGGCGTGCTGGGTTCGATCGGCACGGTCAGCTTGAGCGGCTTCCCGCTCGCGGGGCCGTCGGTCATGGTGAGTTCGACGGTCAGGCAGGGCTTGGCGTTCGGGTCGGTCTGGTCACCGACCTGGACCTGTCCCTGGGCGAGGCAGGGGCCGGTCGTGGTGGCGCCGATGGAAGCGGCAACGGGAGTCCCTTGCGGGACAACGCTTTTCGGCGATGGCTTGCCCCAGGGGTAGAGGACGGCCATCGCGACTACGGTGGCCAGCGCGAGCGGGGCGAGCAGCCAGATCAGGAGAAGCCGGACCCGGCGTGACGCCGGGGCGGCTGGGCCGTGGCCGTGACCATGGCCATGACCGTGGCCGGTTTCGGGGGGTTTCTTCGCCGGGCGGGTGGCGCGTTGTGGTCCGGTGTCGGTTGGGCGGGCGGCGCGTTGGGGGCCCGTGTCGCCGTGTCGTTCTTCGGCGGGAAGGTGCTGGGGGCCGGTATCCGCACGGCGGGTGGCGCGCTGAGGGCCGGTGTCGCCGCGTCGCCCTTCAGCGGGCAGGCGTTGGGCGCCGGTGTCGGCTGGGCGGGCCGTGCGCTGGGGCCCCGTGTCGCCCCGTCGCCGCTCGGCGGGGAGGCGCTGCGGGCCGGTGTCGCCACGCCGTCCCTCGGCGGGGATCGGCTGCGCTCCGGTGTCCGTGCGGCGGCGTGGGGGCGTGCGGCGGGCCGGGGTTCTGGGCGAATGGGACGTTCCCGCCGCCGGCCGGGCCGCCGGAGGCGGCACCTCGTCCGGGACCCGGCGAATCGGGCCGGTTGCGTCGTCGTCGAGGTCGGGGCGGTCCACCCGCACATCCTCGCAGCGGCTTTCGCCGTGCTCGCAACGGGCCGCCGTCGCGCCCGGTTTCGGCCGTGTCGTCCGTCCGGGTGCATCGGTTCCGCCGAACCCGCGTGATCGAAGCCGGAACTCGCGTGATCGAAGGCGGATCTCGCGTGATCAGAGCCGGAACTCGCGTGATCGAAGGCGGATCTCGCGTGATTGAAGGGGCATCACGCGCCGGACTGGCGGACGTGGACCCGGCGGTAGGCCGAGGGCGGGGTGTCGAAGTGGTCGAGGAAGGCCTGGCGGAGGGTCTCGGTCGAGCCGAAGCCGCAGCGGCGGGCGATCGTGGCCAGCGGGAGGTCCGTGCCGGACAGCAGGCGGGCCGCGTGCTCCGTGCGGACCGTCCGGACGTAACGGCCCGGGGTGGTGCCGAGGTGGGCGTCGAACAGGCGGGTCAGCTGGCGCGTGCTGATCCCCGCGCGGGCCGCCAGGGCCGGGGTGCCCAGGTCGGCGTCGAGGTTCTCGGTGATGTACGCCGTGAGGTCGCGGACCTCGCCGTGCTCCGGCGGCGGCCCGGACAGGAACAGGCTCACCTGGGCCTGGTTGCCCGGCCGCTGCAGGTAGGTGACCAGCATCCGGGCCGCTTCGCGGGCCAGTGACGGGCCGTGGTCGGCCTCCACCAGCGACAGCGTCAGGTCGAGCCCGCTCGTCACGCCCGCCGCCGTGTAGACGTTGCCGTGCCGGACGTACAACGGCACCGGATCCACCGTCACCGCCGGGTACTGCCGGGCCAGCCGGTCGGCGTACCGCCAGTGTGTCGTCGCGCGGCGGCCGTTGAGCAGCCCCGCCGCCGCGAGCACCTCCGCGCCCGTGCACACCGACGCGATGCGGCGGCTGGTGCGGGCGAGCCGCCGGACGTGGGCCAGGACGCGCTCGTCGGCCGCCGCGGCCGTGCTGCCCCAGCCGCCCGCCACGACGAGCGTGTCGAGATCGCCGGCGACCTGGTCGAGCCGCAGGTGCGGCTGCAGCACCAGCCCGGCGCAGGTGCGGATGCCGTGGCCGTCGACCGAGGCGAGCTGGAGCTCGTACGGCGGCCGCGCGCCGAGCCGGTTCGCCGCGTCGAACACATCGGCGGGACAGGCGATGTCCAGCAGCTCGGCGTCGGCGTATCCGACGAGCACGACCCGTCTGGGTGACCCTGGCATGATCGAACGCTAGCAGCCCGGCCCGGCGCTGGGACGCGGTTCGCAGGAATTCGGACATCGGCGTCCGCCCGCGGCCCGGTTCCCGCCACGCTGAACCGCATGACCGATGAGCAGAAGACCATCGCCTTCGTCGTGTACCCCGGCCTGACGCCCCTCGACCTCGTGGGCCCGCTGCAGGTGCTGAGCGCGCTGGCCGAGTTCGTGCCGGAGTACCGGACCGTGGTCGTGGGCGCCACGAAGGACACCGTCGGCACCGACACGCCGTTGCAGGTCGCCCCGAGCCACACGTTCGACGAGGTGCCGTCGCCCTTCGCGCTGCTGGTGCCCGGCGGCACCGTGCCGACGATGCGCGCGATGTCGGACGAAACGCTCCTGTCCTGGCTGCGCACCGCGGCGGCGAGTGCCGAGCTGGTGACGTCGGTCTGCACCGGCTCGCTGATCCTCGGCGCCGCCGGGCTGCTGGACGGCAAGCAGGCCACCACGCACTGGATCCTGCGCGACGTGCTGGCCGCGCTCGGCGCGACGCCGGTCGCGCGGCGGTGGGTCGAGGACGGGAAGGTGATCACCGCCGCGGGCGTCTCGGCGGGCATCGACCTGGCCCTGCACCTGGTGGAACGGCTGGCCGGACGGCAGGTCGCCACGAACGTCCAGTTCGCCATCGAGTACGACCCCGAGCCGCCGCAGGGTGCGCTGGACTGGGCGAACCAGCCCTACGGCGACCTGAAGCCGCTGCGCGAGCACACCCTCCGGGAGGGCCTGGCCGCCAATCCGGCGCTGCTGGAGAAACTCCTCGCGCACGCCTGAGGCCACGCCGGGCGATCTGCCGCGGCTTGTCGTGAGTGCGTAACAGTGTTCTAACACTGTTACGCACTCACGACCGCGGACTGGCGGCCCCGGCCACCCGGCCGAGCAGGGCGCCCCCGGGGGGTGCCCGGGGGGGGGTA
>NZ_JBDZYD010000014.1:168603-255925 GCF_040064235.1 Amycolatopsis melonis | reverse complement strand
CGCCCCGGCGGGGGGGGGGCCGGGGGTGTGGGGTGGGGGGTAACCTGTTTCCCCCCCCCACCCCCCCCCCACGACCGCGGACTGGCGGCCCCGGCCACCCGGCCGAGCAGGGCGCCCGCGGGGTGTGCCCGGTGGGCTGAAAGGCGCTTTCGTCTCATGCGGTGCAGCGAACGGGACTTTCGTCGCATCAGACGCCAGGATCGTCCCTTTCAGCACGCGCGCGGGGCGAACGTCGTCGGCCATCCGGGTGAGCGGGGTTCCCGGCCGGGTGATTGCGCGGGTGGGGTGGAGCCGTGCGGTTCCAGGTGCTCGGCCCGTTGGCGGCCTCCGTCCCGCTGCCGTCGGCGGCCCAGCCGCGGCGGCTGCTGGCCGTCCTGCTCGCCAGGGCCGGCCGGTTCGTCGGCCGCGACACGCTGATCGACGAGCTGTGGCCGGACGGTGCGCCGCCGAGTGCCGCGGCCGTCGTCCAGGTCACCGTGTCGAAGCTGCGCAAGACGCTCTCGCCCGGGCTCGGGGCCGCCGAGGCCGGGCAGCGGCTGCGGTCCGGGCCGCGGGGCTACGCGCTGACCGTCGAGCCGGGGGAGCTGGACGCCGACGACTTCCTGACGCTGCTGTCCGCCGGCGCCGACGACCGCGCCCAGCGGCGCCGGGCGCTCGACCGGGCACTGGCGTGCTGGCGCGGGGACGCGTTCGCCGACGTCGCGGGCGGCCCGCTGCTCGAAGCGCACAAGCTGTGGCTGGAGGACCGGCGCTCGGCGGCGCTGCTGCAGCTGGTCGAGCTGGAACTCGCCGACGGCGACGGCGGGTCGGTCGTGGAGCGGCTCGGCCCGGTCGTCGCGGCGCGCCCGGCCGACGAGCGGTTCGCCGCCCGGCTCGCGGACGCGCTCGGCGCGGTCGGCCGCCGCGAGGCGGCGCTGGAGGTGCTGCGCCGGACACGGCGGGCGCTCTGGGAGGAAGCGGGTGTCTGGCCGGGCGCGGACCTCGTCGCGGTGTACCGCCGGGTCGCCGGCACGGAGTGGACGACGCCGGGCCCGCCCGCCCAGCTGCCGCCCGCGGTGCCCGACTTCACCGGGCGCGCGGCCGAACTCGCCGTCGTCGGACGCGCGTTGCGCAGCCCGGCACCGGTGGTACTGCACGGCGCGGCGGGCGTCGGGAAGTCCGCGTTGGCCGTCCAGGCGGCGTGGCGGGCCCGTCGCCGGTTCCCCGACGGGCAGCTGACGGCTTCCCTGCGCGGCCGCGACGGGACACCCGCCGAGCCGGCGAGCGTGCTGACGGGATTCCTGCGCTCGCTCGGCGCAACGCCGCCGGAACTGGCCGACCGCGCCGGGCTGGCGGGGTTGTGGCGCAGCTACACCGCGGACCGGCGGCTCCTGGTGCTCCTCGAGGACGCCGCGTCGGAGGCCCAGGTGCGGGCTCTGCTGCCGAGCGGCCCCGGCTGCGCGACGCTGGTGACCACACGTCGGGAACTGCCCGGTCTCTGCGGCGCGCGCCCGGTTGCGGTGGGTCCACTGTCCACACAGGACGCCTGGGCGTTGCTGGCGGCGATCGCGGGGGAGCCGAGGCTGGCGGCGGAAGGTGAGGCGGCACACCAGGTTCTGGAGTACTGCGGCGGGCTCGCGCTGGCGGTCCGGATCGCCGGGGTGCGGCTCGCGGCCCGGCCGGACCGGCGTGTCGCGGACCTGGCGGCGCGGCTGGCCGACGACCGCCGCCGTCTCGACGAGCTGACGGCTGGGGAGCTGAGCGTGCGAGCGGTGGTGACGTCGGCGCTGCGGGAGAACCCGGCCGAGGTGCCGCTGCTGCGGTTGCTGGCGGCGTTCGACGGACCGGTCCCGGACTGGTGCGCCGCGGCATTGCTGGACCGGCCCGTGGCGGAGGCCCGCGACCGGCTCGACGCCTTGGCCACGGTCCAGCTGCTCGACGTCGCCGGGACGGGGTGGCTGGTGGCCCCGCTCGTCCGTCTCACCTTGGCCGAGCAGGCCGCTCAACCCGACCCGGTCGCGCTCCGCCGGGCCTGCGAAACCGCGCTGGCGCTGGCCGAACACGTCCGCGGCCGTCCCGCGTCCGATCTGCCCGTGCCCGACCCGGCGGTCCTGCGGCGGTTCGCCGCCGACCCCGCCGCGGAGACCGGCCACCTCGCCGCCGCCGTCCGGCTCGCGGGGGCCCGCGGCTGGCACGAACTGACCGAACGGCTCGCCGACGCCTGCACCGCATTGGCGGGCAGCCCGTGGCTCGGCCACACCGCCCGCGCCGTTTCCGTGCTGGGCCTGGCCGCCGCCCGGCGGCGTCACGATCCGCGGGCCGAAGCCGAAAAGCTGTACAACCTCGGTGCCGTGCACTGGCAGCACGGCCGGTGGCGGCCCGCGCGAACCTACTTCGGCATGGCCGAGCACCGCTTCCGGCGGCTGGCCGACCCGCGCCGCACCGGGGTCGTGCTGGCCGCGCTCGCCGACGTCCACCTCGACGGTGGCGACCCGCAGGCCGCCGAGGCCGAGCTGCGGGAAGCCCTCGACCTGCTGCGGCAGTGCGGGGACCGGCGCGGGCAGGCCGCCGTGGCCGCGCAGCTGGGCTCGCTCGCCGAGGACGTCGGCGACGTGCGGCGTGCCGTCGAGAGCTTCGAGGCCAGCATGCTGCTGGCCCGGGACTGCGACGACGGCCGCTGGCACGACCAGGCCGCGAAGCGCTACGCCGACGTCCTGCGCCGGCACGGAAGCTGCGACCGGGCGGCCGACCTGCTCACCGCCGCGCTCGGCGGCGCCGTCCGGACGCGGGAACGGCACTGGGAAGCCCACGTCCTGCGCAGCCTCGGCGACCTGCACACCGAGGCGGGCGAACCGGCCGACGGGGAACGGTGCCTGACGCGCTCGCTGGCGTTGTTCGAGCAGATCGGGCACCGGCACGCTGCCGCCTACACCCACCGCAGCCTCGGCGAAGCCCGCCGCCGCGCGGGCGATCCGGCAGGCGCGCGGCGGCACTTCCTGACCGCCATGGGCGTGTTCCGGGAGCTGCGTGACCGTCGCGGTGCCGGGTACGTCCTGCTCGGCCTCGGCCGGACCCGGGCGGCGGAGGGCGCCGCGCCGGACGCGGCCCGGCTGCTGCGCACCGCGGCGGACCTGTTCCGGGAACTGGGGTTCCCGCTGTGGGAGCTGCGGGCGCTGCGGGAGCTGAACGCCGTCAGCAGTGCTTCCCCGGCAGGCGACCGGGCTCGTGAAGTCCTGACGAAGATCAGGAGCTGACCCCGCCACCGCCGCCGGATCCGGCGGCGGTGTTTGGCGAAGTTATGGCCGTCCCGTTTTGGCTCACCGCCGTCGGAGCAACGCAGGCGAGGAGGCAAGGCATGCGGGGACAACGAATGCTCGCGCGGGTGGCACTGGGGCTGGCCGCTTCGGCCGCGACGGTGGTGTCCGCGACCATCGGCACCGCGTCGGCGAGTGTCGAGGTCACCAAGCTCACGCAGGCGCAGGCGGCGTCGCAGCTGTCGGCGGCCGGGGTGACCCACTCGTCCAGCGGCGGCTGCACGGACCGCTACAACTCGACGTGCACGTCGTACGAGCAGATCAACCAGAGCACGGTCAGCGGGGTGATCACGCTGAAGCGGGCGAGCGGCTGCGCCATCAACATCACCGGCGGCACGGAGACCGGGCACGCGTCCGGCACCTACAGCCACTGGAACGGCTACAAGGTCGACATTTCGCACAACAGCTGCATCGACGCCTACATCAAGAACAACTTCGGCTACATCGGCCTGCGCGGCGACGGTTACCCGCAGTGGAAGGCCGCCTCCGGCAACCTCTACTGCGACGAGGGAAACCACTGGGACATCACCTACTACACCTGCGGCTGCTGAGCCGGGGCCTGCCCGCTTCGAGGGCGGCGGGCAGGCCCCGGTTACCCGGTGCGACGGGCGGGTACCTCTCCGGGTGGAGGTGAAGAGATGACAACCCACAACGTTCCGGCCGCACGGCAGCGCAGCGTCGTGCTCGGCGTGGCGGCGGGCCTGGTCCTGCTGGCCGGTCTCTACCTCGTGCTCGCGCCCTGGGTCACCGGTTTCGGCGGCGCGGGCGTGCTCGCGCTGAGCAACACCCTCGTCGGCCTGGTCCTCGTCGCGCTGGCGATCGCCAGGGCCGCGACACGCCGGGTCCGGCTGCTCGGCTGGGTCATCCCGGTGCTGGGTGCCTGGGCGGCGGTTTCGCCGTGGCTGCTGGATCATCCGGGGGAGACGCCGCCGTCGGCGGCCGCGCTCACCGGCAACGTTGTCGCCGGCGCGGTGGTTCTGGTGGCCGGTGCCGCGGCGCTCGTCCGCCGCGACTGACCCGGGCACTTACGCAGCGGGAGAGAAGAGCTGACCGCCTCCTGATTCGTACCGTCGGGGCGCACCCGAGTCGGATCGGCACAAGGAGCGCGGATGACTCTCGCAGAATCGGCGCGGCCACAGGTGGCCGCACGCCCCGCGGATCCCCGCCGGTGGGCGGCGCTCGTCCTGCTCTGCACGGCCAACTTCATGGTCATCCTCGACGCACAGGCCGTCATCATGGGCGTCCCGGTGATCGCCGCCGATCTGGGGCTTTCGCCGGTCGAGGCGCAGTGGATCCTGTCCGGGAACCTGCTCACCTTCGGCGGGCTGCTGCTGCTCGGCGGCCGGGCCGCGGACCTGCTGGGCCGCCGCCGGGTGTTCATGCTCGGCACCGCGTTGTTCCTGGCGGTGTCGGTGCTGTCCGCGGTCGCCACCGCCGGTCCGCTGCTGCTCGTCGCCCGGACGCTGCACGGCGTTTCGGCCGCGCTGATGGCGCCGACCGCGCTGGCGATCCTCACCGACATGTTCCCCGAAGGCCGGGAACGGAACCGGGCGTTCGCCGCGTGGTCCGCGCTGGCCGCGATGGGCGCGACGATCGGGCTGCTGCTCGGCGGGGCGCTGCTCGGCTGGTTCGGGTGGCCGTCGCTGTTCTTCGTCAACGTGCCGGTCGCGGTCCTCATGCTGGTGCTGAGCCCGGTGCTGCTGCGGGAAAGCCGGGACGCCTCCGCGCAGCGCTCGCTCGGCGTCGCGGGCGCGGTTCTCAGCACGGCGTCGCTCGGCCTGCTCGTGTACCTGCTCGTCGAGGCGCCCACGCTGGGCTGGACCAGTTTCCCCGTCCTCGGGCTCGCCGTGGTCTTCGCGGCCCTGATCGGCGTGACGATCGCGGTCGACCGGCGGTCGGCGGCGCCGATGCTGCCCGCGCGGCTGTTCCGCTCGCCGATCGTGCTCGGCGGCAACCTGCTGACGGTGCTGATGGCGATGCTCGCCTACGGCATGTCCGTCGTGCTGTCGCAGTACTCCCTCGGCGTGCTCGGCTACACGCCGATCCGGTTCGGGCTCAGCCAGTCGGTGATGCCGATCGCGTGTGTCGCAGGCGCCTACGCGGCGCAGAAGGCGCTGGCCCGGATGACTGTCCGCCCGGTGGCCGTCGCGGCGTTCGTGCTGCTCGGGACCGGCAGCGCGCTGCTGATCGGCATCTCGCCCGGCGCCGGGTACCTGACGACGGTGCTGCCGGGGCTGGTGGTGTTCGGCCTCGGGCTCGGCATCGGCCCGGTGGTACTGGCGGCGGCGGCCCTGAACCGCGTGACCCCGGCCGACGCGGGCATCGCGTCGGGCATCAACGTGGCGGCGTTCCAGATCGGCGGCGCACTCGGGGTGGCGGTGGTGTCGACGATCATCGCGGCGAACATGGCGGCAACCCCCGGCCCGTCAGGCGCGCTCGCCGGATTCCACGCGGGCATGGCCGCCTGCACGGGATTCGGCGCGGCGGGCGTGGTGGTGGCGTTCGTGCTGTTGCGCCGGGCGCACCGCGGGACGCTGGCGGCTGTGCCGCGGATGCACTGAGCCGGTCCTGCTGCCCGGGCCGGTTCAGTTCGCGATCAGCAGCCAGTCGCCCGGCCCGCCGCCAGGCCGGTACGGGCTGTCGAGCCGTTTCGCGACGATGCCGGGCAGGCCGTACTGGCGGCTGGCCTCCGCGACCGCCTCGCCGCCGCCGCGGTAGTACGGCGGTAGCTGCCAGTGCCGGTCCTCGATGCCCAGGCCGTCGAGCAGCTCGCGGCGCTTCGTGTACGGCAGGTCGAGCGTCGGCCTGCCGTCGAGGTGCAGGACGTCCGAGGCGAAGAAGAAGACCGGGCAGCTCGTCTTGAGCCGTTTCGCGGTCGAGTCGTCGGCCCGGCGGCGCTCGTCGAGGCCTGCCGGGTACGGCTTGCCGTCCCGCACCACGACGACTTCGCCGTCCAGCAGCACCTCGATGGACCCGAGCTGCTCGCCCAGCTTGTGCAGCTCGGGGTAGCGGCCGGTGACGTCGGCGCCGGTGTCGTCGTGCGCGGTCACGCGCCCGCCGCAGACCAGCAGCATGGTGCGCAGGCCACCCCAGGCGAACTCGTAGGCCCAGTCGTCGTCATCGGCGGGCAGCTCGCCCGGCTCCGCCGTCATCGGCTCCAGGAACTCCGGCGAGTCCTGGTGGCCGTCGTCGGCCGGGTCGAGGCGGCGCAGTGTCCAGTCCTTGTCGTCGTCCGGGTTGTGCCGGTTGAGGAACAGGTACTTGCCGCGCGCCCGCGTGCCGTGGAAGACGACCTCGACCTTGTGGTCGTTCCAGTGCAGCGTTTCGTACTTCCCGGTGTCCCACACCGTCATCCGGCCGCCGCCGTATTCGCCCTTCGGGATTTCGCCTTCGAAGGTCAGGTACTCCATGGGGTGGTCTTCGGTGTGCACGGCGAGCCGGGTGACGCCGGGGGAGCGCGGCAGGCCCTTCGGCACCGCCCACGAAACGAGCACGCCGTCGCGCTCCAGCCGGAAATCCCAGTGCAGGCGGGTGGCGTGGTGTTCCTGGATGACGAAGAGGTCGTTCGCGCCCGGCTCGGGCGGGCCGTCCGGCCAGGGTTCGGGAGTGCGGTCGCGAGCACGCTTGCCGCGGTATTCCTCGAGTCTGTCGGCCATGGCCGCCCCGGTCCCCCTTCCGCTCGGGAGCTTCCAGGCTACCGGGTGCGGCCGCCGACGGGGCCGGGACGTCCTCAACGGCTCATTCACGTGCCGAATTGCCACTCACGACAAGCTGCGGCAGACCGCCTACCCGAGCTTCGGCGGGGGGGGGGGGGGGGGGGGGGCCCGGCCGGCCCCCCGCCCCCCGGCGGGGGCCCCCCCCCCCCACGCCGGTCAGCCCGTCAGTCCGTCTCCGCCATCGCTTCGGCGAACTGTGCCGCATACAGCCGGGCGTACGCGCCGCCGCTGTGCAGCAGCGTCTCGTGGTCGCCCTGCTCGACGATCCGGCCGTGTTCCATCACCAGGATCACGTCCGCGTCGCGGATCGTCGACAGGCGGTGGGCGATCACGAAACTCGTGCGGCCACTGCGCAGGGAGTTCATCGCCCGCTGGATCAGCACCTCCGTGCGCGTGTCGACCGAGCTGGTCGCCTCGTCCAGGATGAGGATCACCGGCTTGGCCAGGAACGCCCGCGCCACCGTGATCAGCTGCTTCTCGCCCGCGCTGACCGTGCCGCCTTCGTCGTCGAGGACCGTCTCGTACCCGTCCGGGAGCGTCCGCACGAAGCGGTCCACGTGCGTCGCCTTCGCCGCTTCGACGATCTCCTCGCGGCTCGGGTTGTCCGCGCCGTAGGCGATGTTCTCCGCGATCGTGCCGCCGAACAGCCACGCGTCCTGCAGCACCATGCCCGTCTGGTCGCGCAGCTCCTCGCGGTTCATCTTCGCGATGTCGACGCCGTCGAGCGTGATCTTCCCGCTGTCCAGCTCGTAGAACCGCATCAGCAGGTTGACCAGCGTCGTCTTGCCCGCGCCAGTCGGGCCGACGATCGCCACCGTCTGGCCGGGTTCCACGGTCAGCGACAGGTTCTCGATCAGCGGCTTGTCCGGCAGGTAGCGGAACGACACGTCGTGGAACTCGACGCGCCCGCGCACCGGGGACGGCCGCTGCGGCGTGGCGGGCTCCGGCTCCTGCTCTTCGGCGTCCAGCAGCGCGAACACCCGTTCCGCCGAAGCGACGCCGGACTGCAGCAGGTTCGCCATGCTGGCGATCTGCGTGACCGGCTGGCTGAACTGGCGCGAGTACTGGATGAACGCCTGCACCTCGCCGAGGGTCAGGTTGCCCGACGCGACGCGCAGCGCGCCGATCACCGCCACCAGCACGTAGCTGAGGTTGCCGATGAACATCATCGCCGGCTGGATCATCCCGGAGATGAACTGCGCCCGGAAGCTCGCCTGGTACAGGGTTTCGTTCTGCTTGTCGAAGATCGCCGCCGACTCCTCGCGGCGGCCGAACACCTTCACCAGCGAGTGCCCGGTGTACATCTCCTCGACGTGGGCGTTGAGCTTGCCGGTCGTCGACCACTGCTTGATGAAGTTCGGCTGCGCCCGCTTCCCGATCTTCGCCGCGATGATCGCCGACGCCGGCACCGTCAGCAGCGCGATCAGCGCCAGCAGCGGCGAAATCAGCAGCATCATGATCAGCACGCCGACGACGGTCAGCAGCGACGAGACGATCTGCGACAGCGTCTGCTGCAGCGACTGCGCCAGGTTGTCGATGTCGTTGGTGACGCGGGAAAGCACCTCGCCGCGCGGCTGGCGGTCGAAGTACTTCAGCGGCAGCCGCGCGAACTTGGCTTCGACCTCCTCGCGCAGCCGGTACACCGCCTGCTGCACCAGCGTCGTCGTCAGCCGCGCCTGGATCAGCCCGAAGAACGACGAGATGACGAACAGCGCCATCACCAGCAGCAGGATCTGCCCGACCTTGTGGAAGTCGATGCCGACGCCGGGCACGAGGTCGACGCGGCTGTAGATGTCGGCGAGCGTGCTTTCGCCGCGGGCACGCAGCCCGGCGACGATCTGCTCCTTCGTGACGCCCGGCGGCACCTGCTTGCCGAGCACGCCGGCGAGGATGGCGTCGGTGGCCTGGCCGAGGATCTTCGGCCCGATCACGGTCAGCGCGACGCTGGCCGCGCCGAGCACGAGGACCCCGATCAGCGCGGCCCGCTGGGGTCTGAGCAGCTGCAGCAGCCGCTTCAGGGAACCCTTGAAGTCGAGGGCCTTCTCCGGCGGCGCGCCGCCGCCCATGAACCGGGCGGCGGGCCCGGCGGCCGCGGCCCCGGTGTTGCGGTGCCGCTGGGCGGTCGGCCGTTCTCCCGCGTCGGTGACGGCGGCCTTCGGCGATTCCGTGGTGCTCATGCCGCCTCCTGCTCGGTCAGCTGGGACAGCACGATCTCCCGGTAGGTTTCGTTGCCGTCGAACAGTTCGTGGTGGGTGCCGGTGCCGACGACGCGGCCCTCGTCGAGGACGATGATGCGGTCGGCGTTGCGGATGGTGCTGACCCGCTGGGCCACGATGACCACCGTCGCGTCCTTCGTCTCCGCCACCAGCGCGCGGCGCAGCGCCGCGTCGGTCGCGTAGTCCAGTGCCGAGAACGAGTCGTCGAACAGGTAGATCTCCGGCTTGTGCACCAGCATCCGGGCGATCGCGAGCCGTTGCCGCTGGCCGCCCGAGACGTTCGTGCCGCCTTGGGCGATCGGCGCGTTCAGCCCTTCGGGCATCGCCTCGACGAAGTCCTTGCCCTGCGCCACTTCCAGCGCGTGCCAGAGCTCTTCGTCGGTGGCGTCCGGATTGCCGTACCGCAGGTTGCTCGCCACCGTGCCGGCGAACAGGTACGGCTTCTGCGGCACCAGCCCGACCGCGCGGGCGAGCACCGCCGGGTCGAGGTCGCGGACGTCGACGCCGTCGACCTTCACCGTGCCTGCGGTGGCGTCCATCAGCCGGGGGATGAGGTTGAGCAGCGTGGTCTTCCCGGTGCCCGTCGACCCGATCACCGCCGTGGTCTCGCCCGGCCGCCCGACCAGCGAAATGTCGCACAGCACCGGCTTTTCCGCGCCGGGGTAGCGGAACTCCACACCGGACAGTTCCAGGTGGCCGTGTACCGCGCCGGGCCGGACCGGGGTCACCGGCGGGCGGACGCTCGACGGCGTGTCGAGCACCTCGCTGATCCGCTCGGCGCTGACCTCCGCGCGCGGCACCATCATGAACATGAACGTGGCCATCATGACGGCCATCAGGATCTGCAGCAGGTAGGACAGGAACGCCGTCATGGCCCCGATCTGCATGCTGCCGGAGTCGATGCGCTGCCCGCCGAACCACAGCACCGCGACGCTGGAGGCGTTCATGACCAGCATCACGATCGGGAACATCAGCGCCATCAGCCGCCCGACCCGCAGCGACACGGTGAGCAGCTGGTCGTTGGCGACGTCGAAGCGTTCCCGTTCGTGCTTGTCGCGCACGAAGGCCCGGATGACGCGGATGCCCATGATCTGCTCGCGCAGGATCTGGTTGATCCGGTCGATGCGCTCCTGCATCAGCCGGAACGCGGGGCGCATCTTCGCGATGATCGTGCCGACCGCGACCGCCAGCACCGGCACGATGACCAGCAGCAGCGACGACAGCGGCACGTCGAGGTTCAGCGCCAGGATGATCCCGCCGACGCACATGATCGGTGCCGACACCATCAGCGTCAGCGTCATCAGGACCAGCATCTGGACCTGCTGGACGTCGTTGGTGGTGCGGGTGATCAGCGACGGCGTGCCGAACTGCCCGACCTCGCGGGCCGAGAAGTCCTGCACGCGGTGGAAGACGCCGGCGCGGATGTCCCGGCCGATCGCCATCGCCGTGCGGGCGCCGAAGTACACCGCGCCGATCGAGCCGGCGATCTGGGCCAGCGTGACGGCGAGCATCACCGCGCCGACCCGCAGGATGTAGTCCATGTCGCCCTTGATCAGGCCGTTGTCGACGATGTCGGCGTTCAGCGTCGGCAGGTAGAGCATGGCGATCGTCTGGACCAGCTGCAGGCCGACGATCACCCACAGCGTGCCCGAGTACGGGCGCAGGTGGCTGCGCAGGAGCTTGACTAGCACAACGGTTCCCCCAGTGTGGTGGTGGTCGGTTCGGGTTTCGGTACACCGCCGGTCAGGGTGGGCATCCCGGTGGCCAGCTCGTCGAGCAGCCGCTCCAGGGTCGGCAGGAGCAGCTCGCCTTCGGTCGTGAACCAGTTGAAGAAGGCGACGCGGACGGCACTTTCCACCGAGGCTGCCATCAGCCGGCACAGCAGGTGGTCCACACCGCCCACCCGTTTCGCGATCGTCTCGGCCAGGACCTGCTCGACCGCCGCGTGGGACCGCAGGAACTCCCCACGCAGCGCGAGCTGGCCCATCAGCTCCCGGATACGCGCAACATACGCCCGATCCGGCTCGCCCTCACGCGAATATTGGGTCAGCACGGCCTGCTTGACGGACTCCCAGAGCGGCTCGCCCTCCGGCCGGGCCAGCAGCGCCTCGCGCATCCCCTCGTGCCGGTCCTCGACGAAGGAGCAGACCGCCTGCTCCTTGCTGGAGAAGTAGTTGTTGAACGTGCGCGGGGAGACGCCGACCTCGTTGGCGATGTCCTCCACCCGCACGTTCTCCAGCCCGCGCTCCAGGGTGAGCCGCAGCGCGGCCTGCCCGAGTGCCCGGCGGGCTTCCCGCTTCTTCCGCTCGCGCAGCGTCAGCTTCGGTGGTTCTTCCGGCGGCATGGGCGCAGTCTAGCCAGAAAGTTGCGTGCCACGCAAAAAAGTGCCTCCCACGCAAGTTTGTCCGAGCTTGCCGTGTCCGCCTGTCACCCGATCGGACGAATGTGGCGCTCCGCGAGCACGGTGGGAGAAATACCTGGCAGGGGTCCCGATCGGACTGTCGCCCGGGGACGATTCGGGCTACCGTAGTTACGTAGCGTGAAGGCGGACTCCGGAGGGACGTGGCATGCGGGCGATGTGGAAGGGCTCGGTGTCGTTCGGGCTGGTGAGCATCCCGATCCAGATGTACGCGGCCACCGAGAACAAGAACGTCTCCCTCCGCCAGGTCCACGAGGCCGACGGCGGCCGCATCCAGTACAAGCGGTTCTGCACCCTCGACGGCCAGGAAGTGCCGTACGCCGAGATCGCCAAGGGCTACGAGCTGCCCGACGGCGAGATGGTCGTGCTCACCGACGCCGAGATGGCCGAGCTGCCGCTGCCCACCCAGCGCACGATCGACGTGCTGGAGTTCGTGCCGCTGGAGTCGATCGACCCCATCCAGTACGACCGCACCTACTACCTGGAGCCGCAGAAGAACGCGGTGAAGCCGTACGTCGTGCTGCGGGACGCGCTGCACAAGTCGAGCCAGGTCGCGGTCGCCAAGGTGGCGGTCCGGCAGCGGGAGAGCATGGCGGTGCTGCGGGTGCACGCCGACGTGCTGGTGATGACGACGATGCTGTGGCCGGACGAGGTCCGCGAGCCCGACTTCCCGTTCCTGCGCGACGACCCGCCGCAGATCCGGCCGCAGGAGCTGTCCATGGCCGGTTCGCTGATCGAGTCGCTGGCCGAGCCGGTGTTCGAGCCGGAGAAGTACCACGACCACTACCGCGAGGCCCTCGAGGAGATGATCGAGGCCAAGGTGGCGGGGGAGCAGACGACCAAGCCGGCGGCGGTCACCGCCAAGGCCGAGGTGGTCGACCTGATGGCGGCGCTGCAGGCCAGCGTCGACGCGGCGAAGAAGTCGCGGCAGTCCGCCGCGTCCTCTTCGGACGCCTCTGGCGGGTCCGGGGAGTCCGATGAGGACGCCAAGCCGGCGGCCGCGAAGAAGAAGCCCGCGGCCCGGAAGCGGGCACCCAAGTCCGCCTGAGCGAATCTGCCGCGGCTGGTCGTGGGTGGTAATTCGCGGTCTAACCCGAATTACCACACACGACCGGCGGGGTCACGGACGGGTGACTGTGCCGACACGCCGCCGCCGTGCCGCGATCCGCTGCTTTCCGGTGGTACCAAGGAGGGCACGATCGCGGAAAGGTGGCCCGGTCATGGAGTGCTCGTCGTGCGACGCGCGGATCGATCACTGCCACGGCACGCTCGTGGTGCACCCGGAAGGCGGATTCGCCGAGTGCACCGATCCGTCCTGCCGGGACGGTGACCGCGTGCGGCATGCCCTGATCGTCGACTGCCAGGCGCTCGGCGGCGGCTGCGCCTGCGCCGCCTTGCCGGGAAAGGCCTTGCTGCGTCAGGTTTCCTGAGCCTCCCGCCAGGATGCGTGCGGGTCTTCCTGCCGGGTTTCCCTGCCCGGCGGGAAGGCCTGCACGGTGCCCGGACGGCGTCAAGCGTGTAACACGATCGTGTATGCAGCCGTGTACACCGGCTTGGCAGTGTGCTAACAATAACGGGGTCCTTCGGCTCTCCCTCCCCCTCGGAGCCGGAGGACCCTTACTTTTCCCGCCCCGGGTGCGCGATCGCCATTTCCGCCCGGTGGCGTGTTTCTTTCCGGCGACGCGCCGGAATTCCGGGAATTTCCGGCGCTATTCGCCGCAGACGGCCGAACGGCCTGGCGCCACCGGCATTGCTGCCGGCGCGCCAGGCCGTCGCGGAGTCTTCGGGATCAGTACCAGTGCGCCCGGCCACCGATCCGGCGGCCCGTGCCGCCCAGGATGGCCAGTGCCACGCCGGCCACCGCAAGAATGATGCCGATGGTGTACAGCACCGGGATGCCCACGATGAACCCGATGACGAGGAGAATCACACCGAGAATGATCACTTGACACACTCCTTCGCATGAGACCCGGCCCGGCTCCGTGCCGGCCGGGCGGATGCGCTCTCGTCCGGAGGATGGCCAGTTTCCCGATAAACCAAACTACGGCGAATGGAGCAACCTTGGATCGATACCGATGCGATCGGGGTCAGTACCGGTAGTGATCGAGCTTGTACGGCCCTTCGACGTCGACGCCGATGTACTCGGCCTGCGCCTTCGTCAGCTTGGTGAGTTTCACACCGAGGGCGTCGAGGTGCAGCCGGGCCACCTTCTCGTCCAGGTGCTTGGGCAGGCGGTGGACATCGGTGGCGTACTCGCCGGGCTTGGTGAACAGCTCGATCTGCGCGATCGCCTGGTTGGTGAACGAGTTCGACATGACGAACGACGGGTGCCCGGTCGCGTTGCCCAGGTTCATCAGGCGGCCCTCGGACAGCACGATGATCGCGTGGCCGTCCGGGAACGTCCATTCGTGCACCTGCGGCTTGATCTCCTTCTTCACCACGCCGGGCAGCTTCGCCAGGCCGGCCATGTCGATCTCGTTGTCGAAGTGCCCGACGTTGGCGACGATCGCGTTGTGCTTCATGCGGCTCATCTGGTCCGCGGAGATGATGCCGAAGTTCCCGGTGGTGGTGATGAAGATGTCGGCGGTCGCGACGACGTCGTCCAGCTCCACCACGTCGAGGCCGTCCATGGCCGCCTGCAGCGCGCAGATCGGGTCGATCTCGGTGACCGCGACCCGGGCGCCCTGGCCGCGCAGCGCCTCCACCGCGCCCTTGCCGACGTCGCCGTAGCCGCACACGACGACGCGCTTGCCGCCGATCATCACGTCGGTGGCCCGGTTCAGGCCGTCCACAAGGGAGTGCCGGATGCCGTACTTGTTGTCGAACTTGGACTTCGTCACGGAGTCGTTGACGTTCATCGCGGGGAACAGCAGCTCGCCGTCCTTGGCCAGCTTGTAGAGCCGCTTGACGCCGTTGGTGGTCTCCTCGGTGACCCCGCGGATCTCCTTGGCCATGCGGGTGAAGCGGCTGCCGTCGGCGGCGAGGCTCGCGCGCAGCGTTTCGAGGACGATCCGGTACTCCTCGGAGTCCTCTTCGGACGGTTGCGGCACCGCGCCCGCCGCCTCGAACTCGGCTCCCTTGTGGACGAGCAGGGTGGCGTCGCCGCCGTCGTCGAGGATCATGTTCGGCGCCTCGCCGCCGGGGAAGCTGAAGAGCCGGTCGGTGCACCACCAGTACTCCTCGAGCGTCTCGCCCTTCCAGGCGAACACGGAGGTGCCCGCCGGGGCGTCGACGGTGCCCTCCGGGCCGACGACGACCGCCGCGGCGGCCTCGTCCTGGGTGGAGAAGATGTTGCAGGACACCCAGCGCACCTGGGCGCCGAGCGCGACCAGGGTTTCGATGAGCACGGCGGTCTGCACGGTCATGTGCAGCGACCCGGCGATGCGGGCACCCTTCAGCGGCTGCGCGGCGGCGTATTCGCGGCGGATCGCCATCAGGCCGGGCATCTCGTGCTCGGCCAGCCGCAGCTGGGTGCGGCCGGCGTCGGCGAGGGAAAGATCGGCGACGGCGAAGTCGAGGCCGTTGCGCGTCTGCAGTTTGTCGCTCATGGTTCGGGCTCTTTCTCTACGGCCGGTTGCGGTAGTGCGCGGGAGGCCGCAAAGCCCTGGCAGGGCAGCAAAAAAGGACACCTCCCTCGCAGGAGGCGCCCTTGGTTCGTGATCGCGCGGGCCGAGCGTGGCGGAAATCGTTTCCGTCGCAGCGCCTCTCGGCCCGGCGACCAGGATGGCAAAGCCGCCGCGAAGCTGTCAAGCGAGCGAACGGGCCATGAGGACGTCGTCGACGTCGGCGCCGCCGATGCGGAATTCCCCGCGCAGCACGCCTTCCACGACGAAACCGCAGCGCTCGTAGACCCGCCGGGCGGCGGTGTTGTGACCGAGCACGCGCAGCGTCACCTTGCGCGCGCCGCGCTGCCGGGCTTCGGCCACGGCGGCGTCGACGAGCTGCCGCGCGATGCCCTGCCCCTGCCGGTCCGGGGCGACCGCGAGCCCGCCGAGCACCAGCACGTGCCGATGGGCCGGGATGCCGAACCCCTCGTCGAGCCGGACGTACCCGGCGACCACGCCGTCGTGCTCGGCGACGAGGACGTTCTCCGGCCGCGTGCCGTCGTCGAAGAACGGCGTGCCGGGCGGCGGCGCGGGTGCCGGGGACACGGCCGGGGTCCAGGTGCGCTCGTCGATTTCGGCGAGCACGGCGTCGTCGCCGGCGCGGGCGGTCCTGATCGTGATCACCGGGGCATCCTGGCCGAACCGCAGGTGGCGCGCGAGGGGATTTCAGAGCAGGTGCGCGCGCCGCCAGATCGCCTCGGACCGGCCGCCGATGAGATCGGCGTCGCGGAGGAACGGCACGATCTTCTCCGCCATCCACCGGCGCGTTTCGTGGAAGTGCGGGTTCGCCAGCGCCGCGGCGCGGCCGGCCCGCGGGTCGATCCCGACGCTGCGGTAGATCCGCGGGTCGACCATGGCGTCGACGACGCCGTAGGCGACCAGTGCTGTGCGCACGCGGTGGCGCCGCAGCGCCGCCTTCGACAGCTTCGGCGTCTCCCGCAGCACCTCTTCCTTCGCGAACCGGACGTGCCGCGCCTCCTCGACGACGTGGATGCGGTTGACCGAGCGGATCAGCGGCTGGATGCTGTCGTCGTCCATCATCGACCGCTGCAGCCGGTCGGTGGTCTCCTCGGCGACCAGCACGCTGGCGAACATCGACGGCCCGGAGGCGGTCGCGCCGAACACCTTCGCCGCGCGGTGCACGACCTTCGGGACGCCGTAGCGCGGGACGCCCAGCCGCTCGGCGGTGCGGGCGAACATCACCGAGTGCCGCGTCTCGTCGCCGATCTCGGTGAGCGCGTACTGCGCGTGCTCGGTGCGGGCGTCGAGGTCGAAGACGTACCGGGCGAGCAGGTGCATCAGGACGATCTCGAACCACAGGCCGACGCTCATGATGCTGGCGATCTCGTGCTTGGACAGCTCGATCCGCTGCTCCGGGGTCAGCTTCGCCCACAGGTCCGTGCCGTAGAGGGAAACGCGTTCCAGCGGCATGTACGCCTTGCCTTCGGCGAGCGGCGCGTCCCAGTCGACGTCGACGTACGGGTCGTAGGAGTTCTTCGCGGAGCTCTTGAGCAGGCGAGCCGCGGTGACGTCCTGGTCCTGGACGCTCATGGAACCCTCCGGCAAGTAGGGGGTACACGGTGTACTACTTACATCCGGCAGCGTAACACCGGTGCGCGGCCGGTGAGTAGGCTTTCGCCGTGACCAAGGTCGACGGGCGGGCGGCGCGCTGGGCGGGCCAGCAGGAACGGCGGCGCGCGGAGTTCGTCGACGCGGCGCTGGCGGCCATCGCCGAGCACGGCCCGGACGTCTCGACCGAGCAGATCGCCGAGCGCGCCGGCGTCGCCCGCACCCGCCTGTACCGGCACTTCGACGGCGCGGCCGACCTCCGGCGGGCGATCGCCGAGCGGGCCGCCGAGCTGGTGACGGCCGAGCTGGCGCCGCTGTGGCACCCGGAGGGGTCCCCGAACGAGATGATCGCGACGGTGATCTCGACCCACCTGCGCTGGCTGACCGAGCACGCGGCCCTGCACCGCTACCTGGCCCGCGGCGTCCCGGACGGCCCCGACCTGCGCGGCGCGATCGCCCGCCACCTGAGCAGGCTGTTCACCGGCTACCTGACGGCGTTCGGCCTGGACCCGGCCCCGGCCGACACGATGGCGTTCGGCCTGGTCGGCTACGTCGAGTCGGCGACGACCCGCTGGCTCGACCACCCGGGCGCGCTCAGCCGCGCCCAGCTGACCGGCCAGCTGACCGGGACGATCTGGGCGATGCTGGACCACACGCTGCGCGCGGGCGGGGTCGAGCTGGACCCGGACCGCCCGCTGCCGCTGCCGGACGGCCTCGGCTGACCCAGCTCCGGGTGTCGTGAGTGCGTAACAGTGTTAGAAACACAGTAAACCCAAAACACCAAACCCCGGAGACCACCGGCCGCGGCGGGGGTGGGTGTGTGTGTTTAATTTTTAAACTCCGGTGAACCCCCCACACGACAAGCCGCGGCAGACCACCCCAGTGGTCAGGACTCTTGGTCCTCCCGCGGGAACTCCGCGCGCACCCCCAGCAGCCGGACCGCCCGGGTCAGCTCGAACATGCCGAGTACCTCGTGGGCGGCGCGGTCGATCTCGGCGGCGTCCGACGTCGGTTCGGGCAGGGTGATGCTGTGCGTGTGGGTCAGGAACGGCACGAACCGCACCTTGACCGCCACCCTGGCCGCCGGGCGGCCTTCCTCCGCCACGTCCTTGGCGACGCGCTTCGCCAGCGCCGAGAGTTCCGCCGCCAGCTCCGCCGGGTCGGTGAGGTCGCGCTGGAAGGTCGTCTCGCGGCTGCGGGAACGGGCCACGTACGGGGTCGCGCTGACGTCGGCGTCGCTGATGCCGCCGCCGAGCAGGCGCAGCCAGGGGCCCGCCTTCGGGCCGAAGCGCGCGGCCAGCTCCTCCGCGTCCGCGCCCGCCAGGTCCAGGACCGTGCGGATGCCCAGCTCGGCCAGCTTCTTCGTGGTCTTGCCGCCGATGCCCCACAGCGCGTCCGGCGGGCGGGCGGCCATGACCTCCCACCAGTTCTCCTGGGTCAGCCGGAAGATCCCGCCCGGCTTGCCGAAGCCGGTGGCCAGCTTGGCCCGCAGCTTGTTGTCCCCGATCCCGACCGCGCAGGACAACCCCGTCCTCTCCGCGATCGCCGCGCGGATCGCGGCGGCCAGCGCCTCCGGATCGCCGGTCTCGGCGCCGACGAACGCCTCGTCCCAGCCCAGCACCTCCACCACGACCGGGAACTCCCGCACGACCGCCATCACCCGGGCCGACACCTCGAGGTAGGCGTCCGGGTCGCTGGGCAGGAACACCGCATCCGGGCAGCGCTTGGCCGCGATCCGCAGCGGCATGCCCGAGCGGATGCCGAACTCGCGGGCTTCGTAGGACGCGGTCGCGACGACGGCACGCTCGGCCGGGTCGCCGTTGCCGCCGACCACGACGGGCCGGCCCGCCAGCTCCGGGTGTCGGGCGATCTCGACCGCGGCGATGAACTGGTCGAGATCGACGTGCAGGACCCATTTCACAGGGCCCAGTCTCGCGTCAGATCCGGTGCCGCGCCACGTGCGTCCAGACGGTGCCGGTCAGGGCGATGATCCCGCACAGCGTGACGCCGGGATCGGGCACGACCAGCCCGGTGACCAGCAGGGTCACGGCGATGACGTCGAAGACGACCAGGAAGACGCCGCGGAGCGCGCGCGACCTCGGCCGCCTGCCGTCGCGCAGCGCGGCGGCCAGGTCCGGGTCGCTGAGCTCGAGACTGCGCTCGATCTTCTCCAGCTCGGTGCGATCGTGGTGACTGAGCATCGGGCACTCCTTCGGCGCCGGACGCGCCGTATCGCCAGAGCGAATACCCAATCGTCCTCCCGGCGAACCGCCGAACGTCTTCTGATTTCGTGCTTTTTGCTGCTCCGACCGGGTGATCTGCGCTCGGTGACCGCTTCCGGGCACGTTATGTTGCCCGGGAACGTGGCCGGGGACGGTCCCGGACGAGGAGGGGGACGCCCGCCCGGGCGGCCGTTGGGGGCTGGGGAATGGCCACGACATCCTTTCCGTGCCGGGCCGGTGCCGGTCAGCCCGCTCGAGCACCGGAGGACTCGATGACCCTGCCCACCGAACCGATCGGCAGCATCCCGCGCCCCGCCTACCTCGTCGACGGCCTCGGCGAGTTCGCCGCGGGCCGGATCGACGCCGCCGCGCTCGCCGAGCTGGAAAGCCGGGCGCTGGCCGACACGATCCGCCGGTTCGAGGAGACCGGGTCCCCGGTGCTGACCGACGGCGAGCAGGGCAAGCCCAGCTTCGCGACGTACCCGCTGGCCGGGCTCGCGGCGCTGGCGCCCGACGGCGTCGTCATCCCGTTCGCCGACGGGCACACCCGGCAGCTGCCGCGGCTGACCGCGGGCCCGTTCCGGTACGCCACGCACGCGGACGCCTACCTGACGCGGGCGAAGGCACTCACCGCGAGGCCGGTGAAGCAGGCGGTGATCGCGGCGTCCGCGCTGTCGCTGATCTACCCGGCCGACGGCATCGACGGGTACCCGCAGGAGCAGTTCGTCGCGGACCTGGTGAACGAGGCCGAGGCCGACATCCGCGGCGCGCTGGAGGCGGGCGCCGACAGCGTGCAGATCGACTTCACCGAGGGACGGCTCTCGCTCAAGCTCGACCCGTCCGGTGGGCTGCTGCGCCAGTTCGTCGACCTCAACAACGCCGTCCTCGACCGGTTCACGGCCGAGGAGCGCGCGAAGATCGGCGTCCACACCTGCCCTGGCGGCGACCAGGACTCGGTGCACAGCCTCGACGTCGACTACGCGGGCCTGCTGCCGTCGCTGTTCGACCTGCGGGCGGGCCGCTTCTTCGTCCAGCTGGCCAGCGAAGCCGATCCCGAGCGCGCCCTGCGCGTGATCGCCGACAACGTCAAGGCGGACCAGCGGGTCTTCGTCGGCGTCACCGACCCGATCGACCCGCGGGTGGAGACCCCGGAGGAGGTCCGCGACCGGGTGCTCACCGCGGCGAAGTACCTGCCCGCCGACCGGCTCGGCACGTGCGACGACTGCGGGTTCTCGCCGTTCGCCGACGACACGTCGACGTCGCGGGACATCGCGTTCGCGAAGATCAAGGCCCGCGTCGAAGGCACCCGCCTGGCGTCCGAAGCACTCGGCTGACGGGCTTCACGCGGTCTCGGCGGCGACCTTCAGGCCGAGTGCGACGAGCACGCTGCCCAGCACGGCGTCGAGCCCGCGGCGGACCCGGCCGTCCCGGAAGAACTTCTTCAGCGTCCCGACGACGACGGCCAGGGTGACGAACCACAGCAGGGTGCCCGCGGTGGCGATCACGGCCAGTTCGAGGGTCTGCAGGGCCGAGCCGCCGGCGGGCAGGAACTGGGGGAGCAGGGCCAGCAGGTAGACCGCGACCTTCGGGTTGAGGAGGTTCGTGAACACCCCCTGCCGGAAGGCGGCCCCGGGCTCGAGCCGGTGGCCCGGGGCCGCCTCGCCGAGGTCGCGGTATTCGCCGCGGCGCACGGCCAGCCAGGCCCGGACGCCGAGGAAGACGAGATAGCCCGCCCCGGCCAGCTTGACGACGGTGAAGGCGACGGCGGAGGCGGTGAGCACGGCGGCCACGCCGAGCGCGATGGCGACCACCCAGGCGAACACCCCGAGCGCGATCCCGGCCCCGGCGGCGATCCCGGCCGCCCGGCCCCCGGTGAGCGAGGACCGCGTGACGACGACGAAGTCCGGCCCGGGCGACATCGCCCCGAGCAC
This sequence comes from Amycolatopsis melonis, assembly GCF_040064235.1. Taxonomy (NCBI): domain Bacteria; kingdom Bacillati; phylum Actinomycetota; class Actinomycetes; order Pseudonocardiales; family Pseudonocardiaceae; genus Amycolatopsis; species Amycolatopsis melonis. Next base: position 234,954 of record NZ_JBDZYD010000014.1, on the reverse strand, counting down.
GACGACCAGCAGAAACGAAGCAGCGGTGGCGGCGGGCAGCATGTCCCGAGAATAGGAGGCTGGCACCACCGGTTTTCCCGTCCGGCCCTGGCGATGCCCGGGTGTGATGCCTCCGCAGACACGCGTGATTCCCGTGCCGACACGCGTGATTCCCCGGACGACACGCGTGATTCCCGGGACGACACGGCGCGGGGTGGGTGGGTTCCGGCGTGTCGTCCCTCTGATCACGGGGGTCGTCGCTTCCCGCACACTTCGCCGCTGCGGATGTTCGAATTTGAACGGGTGTAGGGTCGATCTTGTGGGTGAATCCAGGGGGGCCGGCATGACCGCTGAAGTACGGACGCGGGTGCGTATCCCGCTGCGGCTCGACGGCGGTGTCGCGGTCGACGCCGAGGTCGTCACCTTCCGTGGCCTGGCCGACGGCGGTGAGCATCTGGCGTTCGTGCTCGGCACGCCCGGGGAGGTCCCGCTGGTGCGGCCGCACTCGGAGTGCCTGACCGGGGACGTCTTCGGGTCGGCGCGCTGCGACTGCGGGCCGCAGCTGGCCGAGGCCGTCGCGAGGATCGGCGAGACCGGCGGATACCTGCTCTACCTGCGGCAGGAGGGGCGGGGAATCGGGCTGTACAACAAGCTCGACGCGTACGCCCTCCAGGACGGCGGCCTCGACACTTACGCCGCGAACGCCGCACTCGGCCTGCCCGAGGACGGCCGCGACTACACGGTCGCCGCGCAGATGCTCGGCGCGCTGGGCGTGGACCGGGTCGACCTGCTGTCGAACAACCCGGACAAGGCCGCCCAGCTGCGCGCGGCCGGGATCGCGGTGCGCGAGCAGGTGCCGACCGGGGTGTTCGCGACCGACAGCAACGTCCGGTACCTGCGGGCCAAGGCCGAGCAGACCGGGCACACGCTCACCCTGCCCGGCATCGCCAGCTGACCCGCTCCCGCAGCTCGGGAGCTAGCCTGGCCTGGCGGGGTCCGGATGCACCCAATGTGGCGTCCAGCGCACCCAACGCCACATTGGGTGCGTTCCCACCCGGCCGACGGCGGGCCCGGCCACTGCAGCATCCGGGTGGGCTGAACGTCCCTTTCGTCTCGTCTGGCGCAGCGAAAGGGACTTTCGTCGCCTCAGACGCCGGGAAAGCGCCTTTCAGCCCGCGCCGGATCGGGGCCGGTGGCGAGGGCGTTCCGGTACTCGCGGCCCAGGGAGTCGACGGCCGCCGGGTCGGGCAGTGGCTCGATCACCGCCATCGGCCGGTGCAGTGCGCGGAACCGGGCCGCCCGGGGACCCGGCGTCCGCAGGCGGCAGCACCGAGCCGGATGTCCTCTTCGGACCGGGGCCACCGTGCCCGTGGGCAGGGTCAACGTCCATGACCAGTCCGAACCCATGGCTTTCCCCTCAGGTGAGGCGCTGGGCCGCCGCCGCGGCCGGGCCGGTCGTGAGCTTCTCCAGGAGTCCGATGAGGACAGTCCGCTCGGCGGGCGTCAGCGACGCCGCCCAGGCCTGCTCGCGTGTGTTGTGTTCCTGGTACGCCTCGGCCACCGCCGTGTGGCCTGCCTCCGTCAGGGCCAGCTCGACCGCCCGGCGGTCGTGGGGTACCTGGGTGCGGGTCACCAGGCCGTCCCGCTCCAGGGTCTTGACCAGTGCCGACACCGCCGCCCGGCTCATTCCGGCGAGCCGGGCGACGTGGCGGGATTCCAGCGGGCCCGCCAGCCACAGCACGAACAGCACCCGGAAGCCGCTCCAGCTCCAGCCGCGTGGCCGGTGGACCGTCGACTCCCAGTCGTAGACCAGCGCGCCGGCCAGCCGGTGCAGGGTCAGGCCGAGGCGCATCGCCACCGGGTCGGTCGCGGGCAGCTCGGCCTGCGTCTTCCCGATCGCGTAGTCGACGAACGAGAGGTAGTCGAGGTCGGCCGGTCGGTCCGTCATGCGGCCCAGGTTAGGCGAGACGAGGGTTCCCCGTGACGGCCCGGCGGGCTAGCCTGGCCGTCGAGATAGTCAAGCCTTTGACGATCAAGGGAGCTCGCCGTGACGAAGAAAGCCTTCGCCTCCTCGGCCGACCTGGCGGAGAAGGCACAGACCCTCGAAGTGCTCGCGGACGGCGTGTACGCGCTGACCGCCGAAGGCGACCCGAACATCGGCGCCGTCGAGGGCGAGGACTTCCTCGTCTGCTTCGAAGCGCTCGCCACGCCGGTCGCGGCCGCCGAGTGGCTCGCGAAACTGCGGCAGCACACCGGCAAGCCCGTGCGTTACCTCGTGCTCAGCCACTACCACGCCGTGCGCGTGCTCGGCGCCTCCGCCTTCGGCGCCGACGTCATCGTCGCCCACGAGAACACCCGGGCGCTGATCGCCGAACGCGGCAAGGAGGACTGGGAAAGCGAGTTCGGCCGGATGCCGCGGCTGGCGAAGGGTGCCGAATCGGTGCCCGGCCTGACCTGGCCGACGCTGACCTTCTCCGACCGGCTCACCATCGACCTCGGCGGCGACCGCGGCGACCTCGTGCTGCAGTACTGCGGACGCGGCCACACCGAGGGCGACCTGGTCGCCTGGCTGCCCCGGCACAAGATCCTCTACGCCGGCGACCTCGTCGAAGCCGAAGCCGCGCTGTACACCGGCGACGCCTTCCACCGCGAGTGGGCTTCGTCCACTTTGGACCGCGTGGCCGCCTTCGGGGCCGAGGTGCTCGTCGGCGGCCGCGGCGGGGTCAGCCGGGGCCGCGAGCGGGTCGACGCCGCCATCGCGCAGACCCGGCACTTCCTGACCACGATGATCCGCGAGGTCGGTGCCGTGCACGACGCAGGCGGCACGCTGAAGGAGGCCTTCGAGCGCACGCACGCCGCGCTGGCGGACCGGTACGGGCACTGGCCGATCTTCGAGCACTGCCTGCCCTTCGACGTCTCCCGCCTGTGGGACGAGCTGTCCGGCATCGAGCGGCCGGTGGTCTGGACCGCCGACCGCGACCGCGAAGTCTGGGACCAGCTCCAGGGATGACCGTCGCCGTCCTCGGCAGCGGCCCGGTCGGGCAGACGGCCGCGCTGCTGCTCGCGCAGCGGGGCGTGCCGGTGATCCTCGTCGACGAGCACGAGCGGCGGCAGCCCGTCGGCTCCAAGGCCATCTGCCACCAGCGGGACACCCTCGACGTCTGGGCGTCCCTCGGCGCCGGCTGCCTCGCCGGGGAAGGCCTGACCTGGACGACCGCGCGGACCTTCCACCGCGACCGGGAACTGTTCGCCGTCCGGCTGCCCGACGCGGGATCCGCGCTGCCGCCGTTCGTCAACCTGTCCCAGTCCCGCGTCGAGCAGGTCCTGGACGAGCTGATCGCGCGGCAGCCGCTGATCGACGTCCGCCGCGGGCACCGGATCACCGGGCTGACCCAGCCGGGCTGCGTCGAGATCGCCTGCGTCACCAGGGACGGGCCGCGCCTGATCGAGGCCGACTACGCCGTCGCCTGCACCGGCGCGCACGGCGACGTCGTGCGGCGGGCCGTGGGGGAGCGGCTGGACGGCGTCTCCTTCGACGACCTGTTCCTCATCTGCGACATCCGGGCCGACCTCCCCGGGTGGGCGGCCGAGCGGCGCTTCTACTTCGACCCGCCGTGGAACCCCGGCCGCCAGGTGCTGATCCACCCGTGTCCCGGCTCGCAGTTCCGGATCGACTGGCAGGTGCCCGACGGCTACGACCTCGCCGCCGAGGAGACCGGCGGCGCGCTCGGCCGCCGGATCCGGGCCATCGTCGGGGACCGGCCGTACGAGGTCGTCTGGCGGTCGGTCTACCGCTTCCACACCCGGCTGGTCCGCCGGATGCGGGCCGGGCGCGTGCTGCTCGCCGGCGACTGCGCGCATCTGGTGGCGCCGTTCGGGGCGCGGGGGCTGAACTCCGGGGTGGCGGACGCGGAGAACGCGGCGTGGAAGCTGGCGAGCGTGCTGCGCGGCGAAGCCGGGGACGCGCTGCTGGACAGCTACCACGCCGAGCGGCACGCGGCCGCGGTGGAGAACGCCGAGGTGACGACGGCGACGATGGAGTTCCTGGTGCCGCAGGACGACCGGCAGCGGCGGCATCGCGCCGAGGTGCTGGCCCGCGCCGCCGACGACCCGGCCGCGCACGCGCAGGTCGACTCCGGGCGGCTCGCCGAGCCGTTCTGGTACACCGATTCCCCGCTGACCACGCCGGATCCGAGCCGCCCGTTCCCCGGACGGCCGCCGCGGGGCACGCTCCCGCCGCCGGGGCCGGGCATTCTCCTGCCGGACGTGACCGTGCCCGCCGGACGGCTGCGCGGCCTGGCCCGGCAGGGGTTTCTGCTGCTGACGACGCCGGGCGTGGCGCTGCCTGCCGGGTTGCGGGCGGTGGAGATTCCCGTCGGTGGTGCGCTGGGGGCGCGGCCGGGGGAGGTGTGGCTGGTCCGGCCGGACGCCTATGTTGCCGCGGTGTTGTCCGAGCCGTCGACGGCTGAAGTGCTGGGAGCGCTGGGCCGGGCGTCAGGGTGCCGGTGAGGTTTCAGTGTCCATCGTGGACGGTCGTGGAGCCGCGGACGACCAGTGACGTCGGCAGGATCGTGGGTCCCTCCGGCGGCGCCGCGCCGCCCAGCCGGGCGAGCAGCTGCTGCGCGGCCGCCGCGCCCATGTCGCGCAGCGGGCGGCGGATCGTGGTCAGCGGTGGCTGGGTGTGCGCCGCCAGCGGGATGTCGTCGAAGCCGACGACGGCGACGTCGCCGGGTACCGACCGGCCGGTGGCGTGCAGCGCCGCCAGCACGCCGGCCGCGGTGAGGTCGTCGTGGGCGAAGACCGCGTCGAACGCCGGGCCCGAGGCGAGCAGCTGGCGGATCGCCGCCTCCCCGCTTTCGCTCGTCCACTCGCCTTCGATGATCAGCCGCGGGTCGAGGGTCAGGCCCGCCGCGCGCACGGCGTCGTTGAAGCCGTTGAGCCGATCCGCGGTGCAGCCCGCGGCGCGGGGACCGGTGACCGTCGCGAGCCGGGTGCGGCCGGTGCCCAGCAGGTGCCGGGCCGCGGCCGCGCCGCCCTGCCGGTTGTCCGCGCCCACCGATGGGAACGCCGGATGTCGGACGCGGTCGCCGACGAGGACCACCGGCAGCCCGGAGTCGTGCAGCACCCGCAGGTGCCGCAGCGCATCCGGCGGCTCGACCAGCAGCAGGCCGTCGAACGCCTTGGCCGACACCCGGCGGGAGAACTCGTCGAGGGCGGCCGCGCCGCGGTGGGCGGTGGACAGCAGCAGGCCGTACCCCTTCGACTCGACGACGTCGGCGGCGCCCTGCAGCAGCTCACCCAGCCACGGCGGGGTCAGCCCCGGCACGAGCATCCCGACCGTGCGCGTGACCCCGCGCGCCAGCCCGACCGCGCCGGCACTGGGGATGTAGCCGGTCGCGGCGATCACCTCGCGCACCCGGACGGCGGTCGCCGCGTCGACGTCGGCCTTGTTGTTGAGCACTCTCGACACGGTCGTCTTGCTCACCCGGGCCCGGCGGGCGACCTCGGCGATCGTGACGCGCATCCGTCCTCCCGGCGCAGCGGTGGCCACCCCCGTGCTGCCAAGGTACTCGCCCCCGCGCCCGCCGCGACCGCTGCGAGATCGATCAAGCCGGATCGGCGCACCCCCGGATGTCCGATGTGGACACTGGGTTGTATAACGGCCTATACCCGACGCTCGTAGCAGGCGATGACGACGCCTTTCGTGGTCGTGACGCTGCTGGTGAGAGCGAATTCGGTGAACGGGCCGCCGTCGGCGAACAGGCGTGCCCCGGAACCGAGGGTCAGCGGGTGGATCAGCAGCGTGTAGCGGTCGACGAGACCGGCGGCGTGGAGGCGGCGGACGAGCGAAGCGCTGCCGATGACCGAAAGGTCGTTGCCCGGCTGCGCCTTCAGCGCGGCCACCGTGGCGGCCGCGTCGCCGCGGAGCAGGATCGAGCCCGGCCACGCCGTGACGTCGCCGAGCGTGGTGGACGCGACGTACTTCGTGGCGGCGTTCATGTGCGTGGTGAACGGGTTGCCGTCGTCGCGGTGCGCCCAGGCGGTGACGAAGTCCTGCCACGTGCGGCGGCCGAACAGCATGTCGCCGGGCCGGTCCAGGCCGCGGCCCATCTCCCGCGCCATGACTTCGTCCTGGTAGCGGGTGCCCCACCCGCCGTGGGCGAAGCCGCCGCGGGTGTCCTCGTCGGGCCGGCCGAGGCCCTGGACGACGCCGTCGAGGGTGACGCTCATGGTGACGTTGACCGATCGCATGGGTGCTGTCCTTCCGGTTCCGGTGCCGTACTCACCGCCTATACGAACGGCGGCCCCGTGGATCGACAGGGGCCGTGATGGGATGACGGGGTGATCATCGACCCCGCCGTCCTGTTCCTGCTCGTGCTCGCCGGTGCCGGTGCGGGGCTGGTCGGGGCCACCGCCGGGCTCGCCTCGCTCGTTTCCTATCCCGCGCTGCTGGCCGCCGGGCTGCCGCCGGTGACCGCGAACGTCACCAACACTGTCGCCATGCTCGGCACCACCGTGGGTGCCGCCGCCGGGGCGCGGCCCGAGCTGGCCGGGCAGCGGTCGCGGCTCGTGCCGCTCTGCCTGATCACGACCGTCGGCGGTGCGTGCGGCGGTGTGGTGCTGCTGCTGACCCCGGCCGGCGCGTTCACCGCCATCGTCCCGTGGCTGATCGGCGGCGCGTCGCTGGTGCTGATGGCGGGACCGCGGCTGCGCCGGCTGGCCGAAGGCGCCGAGCACCACGGGCTGAGCCCGGCCACCGGCGTGGCTGCCTTCTTCATCGGCGTCTACGGCGGCTACTTCGGTGCCGCCGCGGGCGTGCTCATGCTCGCGCTGCTCGTCTCGGTGTGGACCCAGCCGCTCGCCCGGACGAACGCGGCGAAGAACCTGGTCACCGGCTCGGCGAACCTGCTCGCGGCGATCGTCTTCGCGGTCACCGGGAAGGTGGTCTGGCCTGCCGCGCTCGCCGTCTGCCTCGGCTCGCTCGCCGGTTCCTGGCTGGGCTCGATCCTCGTGCGGCACCTGCCGGGGACGCCGTTGCGCATCGGGATCGGCATTGCCGGGCTCGTTCTCGCCGTCGTGCTGGCGTTTTCCTGACGCCGCAGGGCATGATCGGCGGGGTCGTCGGCGAGGAGGCCAGATGAGCATTGTCGGGACCAGGGTGGTCCGCCGGGAAGATCGGAACCTGATCACCGGCGGCGGAACCTACGTGGACGATCTGCGGGAGGAAGCGCTCGCTACGGCCGTGCACGCGGTGTTCGTGCGCAGTCCGGTCGCGCACGCGCGGATCACCGGCATCGACGTCGCCGCGGCCGCGTCGGCGCCGGGCGTGGTCGGCGTGTTCACCGCCGCCGATCTCGGGCTCGAACCGCACGAGGCCGGGCCGGTCCGCGAACCGTGGCTGGCCGACGGGATCGTGCGCTACGTCGGGGAACCGGTCGCGCTGGTGCTCACCGAAGAGCGTTACCAGCTGGCGGACGCGGCCGAGCTCGTCGACGTCGACTACGACCCGCTCGACGCGGTCGCGAGCATCGACGCGGCACTGGACGGCGGGACACTGCTGTTCCCGGACACCGGCAGCAACATCGTCCAGGTGCACGGCATGGCGGAGTTCGACGACACGATCTTCGACGACTGCGAAGTCGTCGTCACCCAGACCATCCTCAACCCGCGTGTCGCGCCCGCGCCGCTGGAAGTCCGCGGCGCGGCGTGCGCCTGGGGCGAGGACGGCAGGCTGACCGTCTGGCTTTCCACGCAGAACGCGCAGATCGCGCGGTCCCAGCTGGCGGGCAGCCTCGGCGTCGGCGAGGAAACGGTGCGGGTGATCGCGCCGGACGTCGGCGGCGGCTTCGGCGCGAAGATCGGCGCGGACCCCGAAGCGACCGTGCTCGGCTGGGCCGCCAAACGGACCGGCCGCGCGGTGCGCTGGGTCGAGTCGCGCAGCGAGAACCTGACGGCGATGACGCACGGCCGCGCGCAGCGGAACACCGTCACCCTCGGCGGGAAACGCGACGGCACGGTGCTGGCGTACCGCCTCGACGTCGTCCAGGACTCGGGTGCCTACCCCCGCGCGCTGTTCCTGCCGACCCTGACCGAGATGATGGCCGTCGGCGTCTACCGGTTCCCGAACGTCCAGACCCGCAGCCGCGCGGTCGTCACGAACACGACGCCGATCGCGGCCTACCGCGGCGCCGGCCGTCCCGAGGCGACCGCCGCGGTCGAGCGGGCCATGGACTGCTTCGCCGCCGAAATCGGGATGGACCCGGCGGAACTGCGCCGGATCAACTTCATCCGGCCCGAGCAGTTCCCGTACCAGACGCCGACCGGGGCTTCCTACGACACCGGCGAGTACGCCGCGGCGCTGGACAAGGTCCTGGACGCCGCCGGGTACGCGGAGCTGCGGGCCGAACAGCGGCGGCGGCGCGAAGCGGGCGACCCGGTCGAGCTCGGCCTCGGGATCGCCGCCTACGTCGAGATCACCGGCAGCGACGCCGCCGGCGAGAGTGGCCGCGTCGACGTCCACCCGGACGGCTCGGTCGTGGCCTGGACCGGCAGCTCGCCGCACGGGCAGGGGCTCGGGACGACGCTGGCGATGCTGCTGTCGGACGCCCTCGGCGTCCCGCTGGAGAAGATCACGGTCCGCCACGGCGACACCGACGAGGTGCCCAAGGCGATCGGCACGTTCGGCTCCCGGTCGCTGCAGATGGGCGGCTCGGCGATCCGGCAGGCGGCCGACGAGGTGATCGCGCGGGCCCGCGAGCTGGCGGCCGAACTGCTGGAAGCCGCGCCGGACGACCTCGAACTGGACGTCGAGCGGGGTGTCTGGCAGGTCCGCGGCGCGCCGTCGAGCACCGTGCTCGGCTGGGCTCAGGTCGCCGAAGCCGCCGGTGGCAAGCTCTCCGCCGACGTCTGGTTCGGCGGTGCCAAGCCGACGTTCCCGTTCGGCGCGCACCTGGCGGTGGTCGAGGTCGACACCGAGACGGGCAAGGCCGAGCTGCGCCGGATCGTCGCCGTCGACGACGCCGGCCCGATCGTCAACCCGCTCACCTTCCGCGGGCAGCGGCACGGCGGGCTCGCCCAAGGCGTCGCGCAGGCGCTGCTGGAAGTCGTCAGCTACGACGAAGACGGCAACCCGACGACCGCGACGCTGGCGGACTACTCGTTCGTGACGGCCGCGGAGCTGCCGGACTTCGAGCTGGTCGACATGGCCACCCCGACCGACCGGAACCTGCTGGGCGTCAAGGGGATCGGCGAGGCCGCGACGATCGGCTCCACCCCGGCGGTGCACAACGCCGTCGTCGACGCGCTGAGCGCACGCGGCGTCCGGCACCTGGACATGCCCGCGACCCCGATCCGGGTCTGGGCCGCACTCGAAGAGGCTGGGAAGGGGAGCGCGCGGTGAAGGTTTCGATCGAGGTCAACGGGCGGCCGGTGGCCGGGGAGGTGCCGGACCGGACGCTGCTGGTGCACTTCCTGCGGGACACCGCCGGCCTCACCGGCACGAACGTCGGCTGTGACACGACGTCCTGCGGTGCGTGCACGGTGCTGCTCGACGGCGAGTCCGTCAAGTCGTGCACGGTGCTGGCCGCGCAGGCCGCCGGCCACGCCGTCACGACCGTCGAGGGGCTGGAAGGCTCGGACGGGACGCTGCACCCGGTGCAGGAGGCGTTCCGTGAGCAGCACGGGCTGCAGTGCGGGTTCTGCACGCCGGGGATGATCATGGCGGCGGTGTCGCTGCTGGCCGACAACCCGAAGCCGACGCGGGACGAGGTGCGGGCCGGCCTCGAAGGCAACCTGTGCCGCTGCACGGGTTACCACAACATCGTCAGCGCCGTGATCGACGCCTCGGGCCAGGAGGTGGACCGGTGATCCCCGCCGAGTTCCGCTACACGCGTGCGTCCACAGTGGACGAAGCGCTGGACCTGCTCGCCACGCACGGCGACGAGGCGAAGGTGCTGGCGGGCGGGCATTCCCTGCTGCCGCTGATGAAACTGCGGCTGGCCGCCCCGGAGTACGTGGTCGACATCGGCCCGGTCGGCGAGCTGCGATACGTCCGCATCGAGGGCGACGAGGTCGCGATCGGGGCGCTGTCCCGCTACCGCGATCTCGCGCTGGATCCGGTGCTGCTGAAGCACGCGCCGCTGCTGGCGGAGGTGTCCGGCTCGGTGGGTGACCGCCAGGTCCGCCACCGCGGCACGATCGGCGGCTCGCTGGCCCACGCGGACCCGGCGGCGGACCTCCCGGCGGCCGTGCTGGCCTCGGACGCGACCCTGGTCGCGCGCGGCCCGGACGGCGAGCGGCGGATCCCGGCGGCGGAGTTCTTCCTCGGGCCGTTCACGACCCCGCTGGACCCCGCGGAGCTGCTGACGGAGGTCCGGGTGCCCCGGCAGACCGGCGCCGGGTGGGCGTTCGAGAAGTTCACCCGCCGCGCGATCGACTGGGCGATGGTGGGCGTGACGGTCACCGGCGGCCGCGTCGGCCTGGTGAACATGGGCGGCGTCCCGCTGCGGGCGACGGCCACCGAGCAGGCATTGGCTGCGGGAGCGTCGATCGAGGAGGCTGCGGCACTGGCGGCCGAGGGAACGAACCCGCCGGACGAGCCGCACGCGACGGCGGAGTACCGGCGTCACCTGGCACGGGTGCTGACGCGCCGGGCGCTGACGCGGGCGGACGCCCGCCGGAGTGGATGATCGCGACGGCCGATTTCCGCCAGCGGGGTGTCCCCGCGCGACGGCAAGCTCACCGGTGTGAAGACTCCTGTGCACACGGCCATCGAGCCCGGCATCCTGTACTTCGGCACCCCGGTGGTCCTGATCTCCAGCACCAACGAGGACGGTTCGCCCAACCTGGCCCCGATGTCGTCGGCGTTCTGGCTGGGCTGGCGCGCCGTGCTCGGCCTCGGCGCGCGATCGAAGACCGCCCGTAACCTGCGGCGCACCGGCGAATGCGTGCTCAACCTGCCCTCCGACGCCCTCGCCCCGGCGGTCGACCGGCTCGCGCTCACGACCGGCTCGGACCCGGTCCCGCCCGGCAAGCAGGAGCGCGGCTACTTCCACGTGGCGGACAAGTTCGGCCGGGCCGGGCTGACGCCGGTGCCCTCGGAAACCGTGGCGCCGCCGCGGGTCGCGGAGTGCCCGGTGGCGATGGAGGCCGTCGTCTCGGCCGTGCACCCGGTCGCGGACGAGGATCCCGCGCAGCGCGGGGGAATCCTGGCGTTCGAGGTGCGCGTGCAGCGCGTGTTCGTGCACGACTCGATCCGCCTGCCAGGCAGCGACGACCACATCGACCCGGACGCCTGGCGGCCGCTGATCATGAGCTTCCAGAAGCTCTACGGCCTGGGGCCGCAGGTCCATCCGTCCACTTTGGCCAGGATTCCGGAGCGGCTCTACCGCGGCCCGGACATCGACCGGGCACGGGAGATCGCCCCGGTCCGCTGACCGGCCGGCGCTTGCTGAAAGGGACGTTCCTGGCGTTTGACGCGAGGAACGTCCCTTTCGCCGCGCCGGACGAGACGAACGTCCCCTTCAGCCCACCCGGCAGGGGACGCGGCGGCTTTGCCCGCACAGTCCAGGGATGGTGGTCTTTCGGGCACGCGCGCGGCGGCGCCGACGCGAGGTCTTCCGGCACTGCTACTGTTCGTAAGGAGCGTTGCTTGAAGGCTTGACGAAAGAATCGGCGAGGGGAAATGGCGGAGCGGTTCGAGTTCGTCCTCGAGATCGTCGAAGCCCTCGTCGTCGGCCGGGCGACCGGCGGCGACGTCCGGCGGTACCCGTTGCGCGCCGGGAACCTCCCGGCCGATCCCGTGCGGTTCGTGCGGGTTGCGCGCCAGGTGTACGACGCGCTCGAACAGCGGCGGCTGTCGGTCTCCGGTGAGCTGCACCCGGGTGTGCGGACGGCGTTCGAGCTGCTGGCCGAGCCCCGCGTTTCGGTGGCGGTGAGCGGCATCGACGGTCTCGGCGCCGACGTCGCCGTGCTCGTGGTCACCGATGGTGCCCAGGCACTCGGCATCACCCAGGCCCCGGACACCGACGAGCTGCTGTTCTCGCTGTTCGCCGACGAGGACCTGGTCGAGGTCGTCACCGGCGTGCTGCCGCCCGCCCCGGCCGCGACCACCGGCAGGCACGTCGTGCACCGCGCCGCCGGGCGCGAAGTCTCCGCGATGACGGCCAAGCGCATTGCCGAGGCCGAGTTCGACGAGGAAGAAACCGACGCCTTCGGCATGATCGAGGTCAAGGCCGTGGTCCGGCCGGGCCGCCGCCCGCCTGCCCGCAAGCCCGCCGACGTCGCGGTGCTCGAACGCGTGCTCGCCGAACCGCGGCTCGGCGGCGGCCACATCGCCGTGACCGCGCAGGGCAGGCACGGCGAGCGCGTGGCCGGTGAGCCGCTGAGTTGGCTCGACACCGCCGACGGCCGTTACCTCGTGCACACCACGACCGGCGACGCCGGCGAGCTGACCGCCGAGTACGTGCCGGCCGGCCGGGCCGACCTCGCCCGCGCGATCCGCGCCGCGATCGCCGCCGTCTACTGACCCCGGAAGGAACGCCCTGATGAACGAAGACACCGTGGCGGCGACCGTCCAGGCGGTTCAGGCGATGAAGGAGTACGAGACCGCGCAGGCACCCGCGCAGAAGGCGATGGCCGCGGTCCGGGTCGGCCTCGCCGGTGCCCAGCTGAAGCGGCTCGCGCAGAGCGGCGGCTTCGCCGTCGACGACACCACCGGCAACCAGATGATCGAGGCGCTGGAAGGCGTGCTGGAGTCGCTCGAAGCGCGCTGGGCCGCGCTGCAGCGGCTGCACGACGCCCCCGCGATGGGCCGCACCGCCACCGGGCAGTGGGTGTCCGCGCACATGGTGAACACCGCGGCCGACGAGCACGGCCTGGTCACCCAGCTGCAGGCGGCGCGGCAGGAGTTCCCGACCTACATCGAAGCGATCAAGCTGGCGAAGCAGAACTACCAGTCCCGGGAAGAGAACACGCGGGCCACGCTCGCGGCGATCCCGCCCGCCGACCACCAGAGCTGAGGGAGACCGTGGCACCCACCGCCGAGTCCGTGTCGGACCCGTCGTCGCCGGACTACGACCCGCGCAGCCCGTTCTACGACGTCACGGCCGACCCGTCGTCGAAGTACTACGTCGGTCCGCTGACCACGAACGACGCGCCGTCCGGCGACGAGATCCGGGAACGGGCCACCCAGGAGATCGACGAGGAGATCCGGCGCGGCTGGCTCGGCCCGGTCGTCGACCCCGTCCTGCGCGACCGGGAAATCCAGGACCGGTACGAACAGCACCTCGCCGAAGCCCGGCACGGCCTCGACGAGGGCCTCACCCTGCGCGAGACCGGCGGGGCGCCGCGCACGCTGTGGAGCAACGCCAGCCACGAGCAGATGAACGAGGCCATCACCCGGGACGCCAATTCGGCGACCGTCGCGGAGACCTCGGAGGAGTGGGTGCGCGTCGGCAACGAGCTGGGCACGCACCAGAAGACGCTGGCCGACGCGATCGCCGCGAGCACCGGCAACTGGCAGGGTGACGCCGGCGACGCCGTCCGCGAGCACCTTGCCGGGGTGGGGAAGTGGCTGGGCGCGACCGCGCAGGGCGCGACGCTCGCCGGGCGCCAGCAGGAAATCCACTCCCAGGCACTCAACGAGACCCAGCGGCAGATGGCCGCCAACCCGCCGGTGCAGTTCGACCTGCAGGCCACCAACCAGCGCCTGATGTCGATGACCGACCCGGTGCAGTACGCCGCGGCGGCGGGCGAGGCAATGCAGACCTACCGGGCGCAGCAGGCCGCCCGCGAGCACGCCGCGCAGATCATGACCCAGTACGACGAGACGATCGGCGCCGCGGTCGCGACGCCGAGGTTCCCGGCACCGCCGAAACTGCCGACGGCCGACGTCGCGACCCAGGGACGCCGGATGCCCGCTGGTGGCGCTGCCGCGGGCGGCGGCACTGCCGCGGACGTGGCTGTCGCCCGGCCGATGATGGCGCCTGCCCTGCCCGACATGGCGACGCGAACCCCGGCGAGTCCCGACGTGGCCGGAACCGGCGGTCCGGGCGGCCCGGGTGGTGCCGCGGCCGGTGCCGGGATTCCCGGTGGTGCCGGTGGTGCCGGATTCTCCGGTCCCGGGATCCCGGACGCCACGGGCACGGGCGGAAGCGGCTTCTCCGGCGGTGGCTCGGGATTCTCCGGCGCGGGCATCCCGGCGGCCGCCGGCGGTGGTGGCGGCGGCGGTGGTGCCGGTTTCACGCCGCCGAAGTTCGACGCCCCCGACCTGCCCGCCGGTGGCAACTTCAGCGGTGCCGGGATTCCCGGCGCCTCGGTCCCGCACGTCGACGACACCACGAAGACGACCGGCTTCGCCCCGCCCGGCATCCCCGGCGGCGGGACGGGCGGCAGCGGCTTCACACCGCCGAACATCCCGAACATCCCCGTGCCCGACGTCCCGGGTGGCGGCGGCCGCGGCGGTGGTCCGCTGCCCGGGTTCACCCCGCCGGGCATCGACCCGCTCACCGGCCTTCCCATCAACACCGGCACCCCCGGCGGCGCGAAGCTGCCGACGATCGGCCGCGGCGGCGGGATCAACGGCGAAAGCATCGCCAGCCGCTTGGGTGGTCTCGGCGGTGGCGGCGGAGCAGGTGGCGGTTCCCTGGGCGGAGCCGGTGGCGCCGCGGCGGGGGCGCGCGGCGCGGGCAGCCTGAGCGGTGGCGCGGCGTCCGGTGTGGCTGCGGAGGCCGAAGCGGCGGCGGCGCGCGGTGCGGCGTCCGGGCGCGGTGCGGCCGGTGCGGCGGGTACCCCTGGCATGGGCGGCATGGGTGCCGGGGCCCGCGGCGGCAAGAAGGACGACGACAAGGAACACAAGGCCGCCGACTACCTCGAAAGCGACGACCCGGACTTCTTCGCGGGCGAGCAGGTCGTGGCCCCGCCGGTGATCGGCGACTGGAAGAACCAGGATTGGAAGTGAGCGCATGACTGCCGGCGGCTTCGAGGTCGAACCGGACGACCTGGTCGCGCACGCGAGTCACGTCGACAGCCTGGTGGACCGGCTGAACACGGCGGCGTCGGCGGCGGACACGGCGATGTCGGACCACGCGTACGGGCTGCTGTGCGCGTTCCTCCCGCCGATCATCCGGCCGACGGGCGAGCAGGCGAAGGACGCGCTGAACGCGTCGGCCGAAGGCGTGCGCGGGCTTTCGGAGAACGTCCGTACCGCCGCACAGTCCTATCGCGACGGTGAAGAAGGCAACGCGCAGCCGTTCGAGCGCCAGCTCACGGCCGCGCCGCGCACGGAAGCGAGGGCGAAGGCATGACAGGGCCGAACGGGCTGGGCGACCTGATGCGCGACCCGGAGCAGACGATCCGCCGGATGGACGACTGGGTGGCGGGCTTCGCGGCCAAGGCCCAGCGCTACCAGGCGGCCCAGGAGCAGACCGAGCGGCTGCGGCTGACGGCGACCAGCGCCGACGGCGCGGTGAGCGTCACGGTCGGCGCGGACGGCACGGTCACCGACCTGACGTTCACGAACAAGGTCAAGTCGTTCCCGCTGGAGGAGCTGTCCCGGCAGATCCTCACGACGATGCGGCGCGCGCAGTCCGGCATCGCCGACCGCGTGGCCGGGGTGATGGCCGAGCAGCTGGGCGACGAGGACCGCGAAACCCGCACGGCCCTGCTCGACACCCTGCGCGGCCGCTTCCCCGACCCGGACGAGCCGGACGACCAGCAGCCCCCGGCACCCCCGGGCCCGGTCCCGCCGTCCCCGGCGGGCGGGGCGGGGCTCCCACCGGCACCGTCGGCCCCGCAGGCGTCGCCCCCACCGCGTCGGCCTGCGGCGGAGACCGACGACGAGGACAACAACCCCTGGTGAGCCGTCGTGAGTGGTAATTCGGGTTCTAACCCGAATTACCACTCACGAGAAGCCGGGAAAGCGCCGTCCGGCACGCTGCCGGGTCCCGCGTTACGCCCCTTCCGGGACTCGACAGCGGTCCTCCGGTGGTCGACACTGGGCCGATGACCGGCCTGATCACCGGTAGCCGTGTCCGGCTGCGGCCTGCCGCCGCCTCGGATGCCGCCCGGTTCGAGGAGATCCTGTCGCACCCCGAAGTCGCCCGCTGGTGGGCCGACGCCGAGGAGCCCGTGTCCGCCCAGGTGTCCTACCTCCTGGACCCCGACGAGGGCACCACCACCTACGCCATCGAGCACGACGACGTCGTCGTCGGCATCGAACTCGCCTTCGAGGAGGCCGACCCCCAGTACCGGCACGCCGGGATCGACATCGCCGTCCACCCGGACTGGCAGGGCCGCGGCCTCGGCTCGGACGCGATCCGGACGCTGGCCGAGCACCTGTTCACCACCTGCGGGCACCACCGGCTGGTGATCGACCCCGCGGCGGACAACGAGGCCGCCATCCGGCTGTACCGCTCGCTCGGCTTCCGGCCGGTCGGCACGATGCGCTCGTACGAGCGCGGGCCGGACGGCAGCTGGCACGACGGCCTGCTCATGGACCTGCTGGCCGAGGACCTGGTGCCCGCGGCGGCGCTCGCCGGTTCGTGAGCACCGAGGCGCCACCCGTCGCGGCCCGGCAGCTGCGACGGGTCGCCGTCGCGAGCGCGGTCGGCACCACGATCGAGTGGTACGACTACTTCATCTACAGCACCGCGACGGCGCTGGTGTTCGGGAAGCTGTTCTTCACGTCGCTTTCGCCGGCGTCCGGCACGCTGGCGGCGTTCGCCACGCTCGGTGTCGGGTTCCTGGCCCGCCCGGTCGGCGGCATCCTGTGGGGCCACTTCGGCGACCGCGTCGGCCGCAAGGCGATGCTGGTGCTGTCGCTGGTCCTGATGGGCGTGGCGACGGTCGGGGTCGGCCTGCTGCCGACGTATGCGGCGATCGGCGTGTGGGCCCCGGTCCTGCTGCTGGTCCTGCGGCTGCTGCAGGGTCTGAGCGCGGGCGGCGAGTGGGGCGGCGCGGCACTGATGGCCGTCGAGCACGCGCCCGCGGGCCGCCGCGGCACCTACGGCGCGTTCTCGCAGATCGGCGTCCCGGCCGGGCTGATCCTCGCCCAGCTGGTGTTCTTCGTGCTCGGCCGCGCCTTGACCGACGCGCAGTTCGCCGCCTGGGGCTGGCGGGTGCCGTTCCTGGCGAGCATCGTCCTCGTCGGTGTCGGCCTGGTGATCCGGCTGCGGATCGAGGAGTCGCCGGTCTTCGCCCGGCTGCGGGCGGAGGAGGCCCGCAGCAGCCGCCCGATGCTCGACGTCCTGCGCGAACGGCCGCGGGCCCTGCTGGTCGCGTCGGGCAGCTTCGTCGCGAACACCGCGATCGGCTACATCTTCCTGGCGTACCTGCTGTCCTACGGCACGTCGGTGCTCAAGATCGGCCGCGCGACGATGCTGGTCGTCGTGATCGTGGGCAGCGTGACCTGGCTGGCGGCCATCGTGCTCACCGCGGCGTGGTCGGACCGGATCGGCCGCAAGCCGGTGTACCTGGCGGGCTCGGTGCTGCTGGTGGCCTGGCCGGTGCCGTTCTTCCTGCTGGTCGACACGCGCGCGGTGGCGGCGCTGATCATTGCGGTGGTGGTGCTCAACGTCGGCCTCGGCGCGACGTACGGGCCGCAGTCGGCGTTGTTCGCCGAGCTGTTCGAGCCGCGCTACCGCTACAGCGGGGCGTCGTTCTCGTACGCGGTGGGCGCGGTGCTGGGTGGAGGCTTCGCACCGTTGATCGCGACGGCACTGCAGACCGCCACCGGCACTTCGCTGTCGGTGGCGCTCTACCTGGTGGCGGTGGCGCTGCTGAGCCTGCTCGCGGTGGCGTTCATCCCGCGCCGCTAGAGGCGGTGCAGCGGGATCGCCGCGGCCATGCGCTCGTAGCCCGCGTCGCCCGGGTGCAGGTGGTCGCCCGAGTCGTAGGCGGGCAGCATCCGCAGCGGGTCGGCCGGGTCGCGGACCGCCGCGTCGAAGTCGATCACCGCGTCGAACACCCCGCTCGTGCGGATGAACTCGTTCACCGCCTGCCGGGTTGCTTCGAGGGTTTCGTCGTAGACGCGCCAGCCCTTGAACGGCGTCAGCGTGCCGCCGAGGACGCGGATGCCGCGCGCGTGGGCCTGCGCCACGAGCTGGCGGTACGCCGAGGTGATCGCGGCCGGGTCGGTCTGGTGCGGGGTCTGCTGGATGTCGTTGATGCCTTCCAGCACGATCAGCGTCCGCACGCCGCCCACGCTGAGCACGTCCCGGTCGAAGCGCGACAGCGCGTTCTGGCCCGCGCCGGACCCCGGCACGTCGAGCAGCAGCCGGTTGGCGCTGATGCCCGCGTTCAGCACGCCGAAGCGGCCGTGCAGCCGGTCGGCGAGGTAGTCCGGCCAGCGGTGGTTCGCCCCGGCCACTGAGCCGACGCCGTCGGTGATCGAGTCGCCCAGCGCGACGATCGAGGCTTCGGCGCCGCCCTGGACGTCGACCCCGGAAACGTAGTGCCACACCGAGGTCTGCTCGGTGTAGGGCGCGCCGGACTCACTGGCGGCGAAGTCGCCGGCGCGGGTGAAGTACGACGTCTGCGCCGCGGCCGGGTGGTAGGTGACCGGGCCGGACTTCGCCGGCACGTACGTCGTGACGAGCAGGTTGGCATCGGCGGGCACGCGCAGGTTCACCGGGTCGCTCAGCGCCTCGGCCCCGGCGGGCACGACGACCTCCGGCGCGCCGCCGAACGTCAGCGACCGCAGCGTGCCGGGCACGGCGTCGGCACCGGCGCCCTGGACGGCGATCGTGACGTGCCCGAAGGTCAGCGGCGAGGCCCCGAAGGCGTTCGACAGGTGGACGCGGGCGCGCCCGCCGCCGGCGCTGGTGTGCACGACGTTGCGGATCGAGTAACCCGGGTAGCCGTCCGGAGTGTTCGCCACGGCCGACGCGGGCGCCGCGGCCCACGTGCCGACCCAGCCGCCGATCGCGTGCTCGAAGAGAGCGCTTTCCGGATTCGCACTGCCCGGCGAGGTGAGGATGCCCAGACCCGCCAGGACGGCCGCGCCCACGGCCAGGAAACGTCGCATGATCCCACGGTGGCTGGTGATCGCCGAAGGGGCGACCGCTGATCAGGTGAGCGAGGCGGACAAGATCTCCGGACAGGCGGGGAAAGGGGCGGGCCCGTCCGGGATTCTGGGGATGCCGGACGGGCCCGCGCGAGGTGGCCGTTGCCGCGACGGCCGCTCGCCGGGGCACCCGGTCCCGATCGGGCGGAGGCTGGCCCGGATCGTTGCATCGTGGCAACCCCGGAGGGCGTGTGCGAGACGCCCTCACCCAGAGCACGGCCCCCGCCCCGCCCCGGTTCAGCGCCGGCCCGGAATTCTTGACCCTGCAGCTTGGGCGGACCGGGAAAGGCCGTGAATGGCACATTGACGGCCTTCAAGTCCCTCAATGTGCCATTCACGGCCTTTGAGTGGGGTACGGCGGGCGGGCCGGGGCTTTGGGGTACAGGGAAGCGCGCGGCCGGTGAAGAGGCTTTCGCGGGGTGGGGCGGGCCGGGATGCGGCCGTGAGGTTCTTCTTGCGGGCTATTACGGCCGGTGAAGGCTTTCACCGGCCTTTCGAGGGGTGCGGCGGCGGGCGGCCGGGCTTGGAGCGCAGGGAGCGCTGGCCAGCCGGGCTTGGGGGCGCAGGAAGCGGGCGGCCGGGCTTTCGCGCGGGGGCAGCCGGAGCTTGGGGTCGCAGGAAGCGCGCGGCCGGTTCTGTGGCCGCAACGCTTCCGCCGCCGTCGCGCGGGGAAGACCTCGGCCGGGCGGGCCAGGTTGGCCGGCAGGGCGGGGCCGGGATGCGCCACCTTCACGAACTTCCGTGGCGGGTCAGGCGGCGGTGGGCAGCCCGGTGAGGGCGCGGCGGCCCGCGTCGGTGAGTTCGGCCGGGGCCCACTGGCCGGGGGCGACCAGCGTGGCCGCGCGGATCAGGCCCGCGCGGGCCAGGTCGTGGGCGGTGCTCTGGTCGCAGCACGACAGGCCGTCGACGCGCAGGTCGGGTTCGCAGCTGCAGCGCAGCTCCGCGCGGCCCTCGCCGACCGCCTTGAGCATGGCGATCGCGCGGTGGGTCAGCGCGCTCGGGAGGGTGGGCATCGGTCTGGCCTCTCGGTCCGGCGGGTGCTGCGGCTCGTTACCCCGTAGTACGAGCCGACCGCGAACCCGGTTCATTTCGGGTGCCCTCTTGACACCGGGGGAGCCGTCAAGCAGGGTCAGTCATCGGATGAATCACACCCAATTGTGACAGCTGAGCCCGAACGTGGGCAACAGTTCGCCGTACTCATCCGATCCCTGGAGGTTCAGTGACGACCTTCCCCCGCCGTCAAGCCCTCGGCATGGCCCTCGGGGGTGCCGTGGTGCTCGGCGCCGCCGGCCTCGCCCCGGCCGGTGCCGCCACCCGCGAAAGCACCGGAAGCGCCGACAACGCCGACAGCACCCCGATCGTCCCGCCCCCGCCACCGGTTCCCGTCGCCCTCGACGCCTGGTTCACCGGCGACGGCATCGACAGCGCGTCGGCGCCCGGCGGCGACTTCGACGGGTCGGGCTACACCTTCCCGGCCGAGCACCTGCCCGCCGGGCGGACCGCGACCGTCGGCGGCATCCCGTTCACGCTCGGCTCGGCGGCCGCCGGCGCGAAGAACAACATCGCCGCCACCGGCCAGCGGATCGACCTGCCGAAGGGCCGGTACTTCGTCGCGTACTTCCTGGTCGCGTCCAGCTACGGCGCCACCGGCGGCACCGCGACCGTGCACTACGCCGACGGCAGCACGAGCACCGGGTCGCTGTCCGGCCCCGACTGGTACACCGGCACCGGCGCCCTCGTCTCGCCGTTCCGCTACGCACCCGGCGGCGTCGTCGACAACAACCCGGTGTCCCTGGCCACCGGCCAGGTCTGGATCGACTCCGCCCGCGAAGCCGTCGCCCTGACCCTGCCGAAGACCGCGAACCCGGCGCCGAACGTCGCCAGCCTCCACGTCTTCGCGCTGACCCTGCAGCCGGTGGCCGTCGGCCGTTCGGCGCTCATCCTCGACGGCCGTTCGACGGCCAACCTGCTCACCGACGGCGGCCCGCAGGCGGCCGAGGTGACCGTGGTCAACGCCGGGACGGTCTGGCTCGGCGCGCGTGACCGGGTCAGCGTCACCGTCGATGTCCCCGGCGGGCGGACCACCGTGCCCGCGGCCATCCGCGCGCTGGCGCCGGGCGAGCAGGCGACCGTGCGGCTCGGGATCGCGGCGAACGCGTCCGTCCCGCCCGGCACCACCGCGAACGGTCAGCTCCGCGTCACCGCGGGCCGGGCCACGCTCGCCACCCAGCAGGTGCCGGTCACGCTCGGCATCCCGGACTTCCGGCCGACCGACGCGTCCCTGTCCACCCACCGCGCGCCGTACTGGTTCTCCGACGCCAAGTTCGGCATCTTCATCCACTGGGGCGTGTACGCCGTGCCCGCGTGGGCGCCGGTGGGGCAGCAGTACGCCGAGTGGTACTGGCAGAACCAGCAGGACCCGAACGGCGCGACCTACGCCTACCACCGGCAGAAGTACGGCGAGAACTTCGTCTACGACGACTTCATCCCGATGTTCACCGCGGCGAAGTTCGACCCGCGCGCGTGGCTGCAGCTGATCGCGGACGCGGGCGCCGAGTACTACGTCCTGACGTCGAAGCACCACGACGGCTTCGCGTTGTGGGACACGAAGGTCAGCGACCGCAACTCCGTGAAGCTCGGGCCGAAGCGCAACATCGTCGCGGAGTTGTTCGCCGCGTCGCGGAGGTACACCCCGCAGCTGCGCAACGGCCTGTACTTCTCGCTGCCCGAGTGGTTCAACCCGGACAACCCGTGGATGGGCCACGCGCCGCGCAACCCCTACACCGGCGCGCCGCTGCCCTACACCGGGTACACCGCGGGGAAGGACTTCGTGCGGGACTACCAGGCGCCGCAGGTGCTCGAACTGATCAGGGAGTTCGACCCGGACGTGCTGTGGTTCGACATCGGCGGGGTCAACGACAGCCGGGCCGTGCTCACCGAGTACTTCAACCGCGCGAAGAACCGCAAGCGCCCCAAGGACGTCACCTACAACGACCGCGGCGGCATCCCGGACCACGACTTCACCACGCCGGAGTACACGACCTACCCCAACACCGTGGTGGCGAAGTGGGAGGCGAGCCGCGGACTCGACCCGTTCTCCTACGGCTACAACCGCGCGACCCCGGACGACCGCTACATGACGGCGGCGGAAGTGGTCCGGACCCTGGTCGACATCGTGTCGAAGAACGGCAACTTCCTGCTCGACATCGGCCCGGACTTCGACGGCACGATCCCGGACGTCATGCAGCGCCACCTGCGGGACGTGGGCGCGTGGCTGAAGGTCAACGGCGAAGCGATCCACGGCACGACGTACTGGTCCCGGATGGCCCAGCTCGGCCACCTGCGGTTCACCGTCCGGCAGAACGAGGCGTTCTACGTGCACTCCCTGACCGCGCCGGGCAGCCGCCTGGTCGTGGACGCCCCGGTGCCGATCCGCGCCGGTGACCGGGTGACGCTGCTCGGGTACCGCGGCAGTCTGCAGTGGACGGTGGAGAACGGCTCGCTGGTGATCGACGTCCCGGCCGCGGCCCGCGAGGCAGGGCGTTACGCCTGGGTGTTCAAGGTCGCCTGGAGCTGACGCGGCGGCTCAGAAGTCGGCGTGAGCCCGAGCGTAACCGGGCCAACTGCTCAATAGAAGCGGCGCAGCTGCGGCCACGCCTGCGACCACGGCCGCGTCAGCGTGCAGAGGGAAAGCCGGACGCCGTTCTCGTCGTTGTTCACCTCGGCGGGACTCCGATGCGCCGAAACCGGGCGGCACCCGGTGATCAGCCGTGCGGCCGGGGAGCCGGGCGCGATCCGCCCGACCAGCAGGACCGGCCCGACCAGCCGGTCCGGGGGCGGACCCCAGTCGGCGTAGGACATGTGGGGCGAGTACGGCTGCGGCAGCCCGCGCTCGGGCCCGTAGCGCTCGATCGCGCCTGCCTCGCCGTAGTTTCCGGCGAGGATCACGGCCGTGTCCCGGTCGGCCGCCGGGATTTTCGCCCACGCGTCCGCGACACTGACGGCGAACTCAGGCCAGCCGACCTGCTCGCCGGGCTCCTTGGTCATCGCCAGCACCGGGTCCAGCGCGGCAGGCGGCAGCACCGGGAGTCCGATGAGGACGGACACCGCCCCGCACACCACCGCGGCCGCGCCGGTGAGCACGCGCCGGGTCGTGCCGCGGCGCAGCCAGGCCAGCACCGGTTCCGCGCCGAGGGCCATCAGCGGCAGCAGCAACGGCACTGCGTAGTACGGCTTGCCGCCCAGCACCAGCAGTTCCCCGCACACCACCGGATACGCGATCGCCAGCGGCCGGGCCCAGCGCAGGGCGGGTTCGCGCCACGGCCGCACCAGCCCGGCCACCCACACCGGCACGAGCACGGGGGAGAGGAGGACCAGCTGCATCGGCACGAACAGGACGCGGTTCTCCGCGCCGTCGTCCTCGCTGATCCCGCCCGCGACGGACAGCATCGGCCAGCCGCGCGACGCCTGCCAGAGCACGACCGGCGCCGCCAGGACGACGGCGACCGCGACGCCCGCCGCGAGCCACCAGGACCGCAGTACCCGGCGCGGCCCGGCGACGGCCACGCCGATGCCCAGCCCGGACAGCAGGAGCAGGACCAGCCACTTGTTCGCCAGGCCGAGGCCCGCGGTGGCGCCGACGGCGAGCCACCACCGGCCGTCGCCGGTGCGCAGCAACCGCAGTCCCGACAACGTGATCAGCGACCACAGCAGGACGTCCGCGCTGTTGGTGGCCAGCATGTGCGACACGACCAGCACGTAGGTGGACGACGCCGTCGCGATCGCGGTGAACAGCTGGACACCGCGGCCGCCGCCGAACTCGCGGGCGACGAGCGTGACGGCCACGACGGTCGCCATGCCCAGCAGCGTCGCCACGACCCGCAGTCCCGCCGGGGTTTCGCCGAACAGCGCCGTCGACGCCCGCGCCAGCCACGGCGTGATCGGCGGATGGTCGACGTAGCCCCAGTCCGGGCGGCGGCCCGCGGCGACGAAGTACAGCTCGTCGCGGTGGAAGCCGTACCGGCCGGACAGCGCGGTCAGCACCACCGCCTGGACGGCGACGACGATCCCGGTTTCCCGCGCGGCGAACCGCGGTAGCGAACGACCGGCCCCCATGGCAGTCTCCCCTCGGCGTGCCCGGGATCGTACGCCGGAGATCAGGCCGCCGGGAGCACTCCGACGAATTCGCCGCCCGCGTCGGCCACCAGTTCGGCCACGGACTGCGCGCGGCGGATCGGCGTGAACTCGACGTCCTCGCCGGACACGGTGAAGCCGTGCACGGCCGGGCGCGGCATCGTGTTGTAGGCGTAGTGCGCGCCGAAGTAGTACGCGCCGGTGTCGTGGGCGACCACGAGGTCGCCGGGTTCGAGCAGGGGCAGCGGCCGTTCGCGGGCGAGCAGGTCGCCCGCGAAGCACAGCGGACCGGCGATGTCCTGCGGCACAGCGGGCCCGGTCTTCGGACGGCCCGCCGCGTCGAACGCGCCGAGCCGCAGCGGCCAGTGCTCCGGCTGGAGCACCGTTCGGGCGGCCACCTGCGCGCCCGCGTGCGTGACCGCGATGGGCCTGCCGCCCGCGGTCTTCGTGTACTCCACCGTGCTGACCAGGAAACCGTTCTTGGCCAGCAGCGACCGGCCGAACTCGGTGACGAAGGAGTAGCGGCCGTCGGCGAGGGCGGGGACCCGCGCGAGCAGCGTCGCCACGTAGTCGGCGTAGGTCGGGCCCTGGTCCTCGGAGGCGAAGTTCACCGGCAGTCCGCCGCCGAGGTCGAGGCTGGTCACCTGCCGGTACCCGGCTTCGGCGTTGATCTCCTCGGCCAGCTCGTGTACCGCGGCGACGCCCTCGGCCATCAGGCCGGGCGGGCAGCCCTGCGAGCCGACGTGGACGTGCAGCCGGGTCAGCCACGGCCGCCGCGCGAACGCCTCCAGTAGTAATGCGCGGTTTCCGTTGTCCCGCAAGGGAATCCCGAACTTCGACGCGGCGGTGGCGGTGCTGGTGTCGCCGATCCGGCCGGCACCGACCTGCGGGTTGATCCGCAGGCCCAGCACCGACCGCGGCGGCGTCGCGCCGACCAGGCGGTCGAGCCGGGCGAGCTCCTGGAAGTTGTCGGCGTTGACCGCCGTGCCCTCGGCCAGCGCGTGCGCCAGCTCGGCGGTGGTCTTGGCGGGGGAGTCGAGCACCAGCCGCTCCCCGCGGACGCCGGCGGCCTCGGCCAGCGCCGTCTCGCCCGGGCTCGCGACTTCGGCGTCCACGCCGAGATCGCCGAGGAACCGCAGGAGCGGCGCGAGCCCGCAGGCCTTGACGGCGACGGTGTGCTGGACGCGCCCGAGCGGGGCGAACGCCTTGGTGAGGTCCTCGACGGCCTCCCGGACACCGGCGAGGTCGACGAACCCGGCCAGGGGGTCGGCGAGCCGCCGGTCCGCGGCGGCGGCGAGGGCGAGCAGCTTGCGGTCGGTGCGGGTCGTCATGCTGTCCAGGACAGCAGCGGCCGGGGCGCGCGGTCCAAGACTTCGTCCTTCTCGATCCATAGGTTTGTCCTATAGTGGCTGGGTGGACCTGCGCCGATGGCACTACTTCGCCGTGCTCGCCGAGGAGATGAACTTCACCAGGGCGGCGGCGCGCCTGTTCGTCGCGCAGCCGTCGCTGAGCCAGCAGATCCGCGCGTTCGAGGCCGAGCTGGGGGTGGCACTGCTCGACCGCTCGGGACCGCGTTTCGCCCTGACGGAGGCGGGCCGCGTGGCGGCGGCGGAGGCCCGGGAGCTGCTGGACCACCTGGAGCGCGCCCGAGGCGTGATCGCGGCAACCGCCCGCGGCGACGCCGGACGGCTGCGGATCGCCTACACGCGTTCGGCACCGGGCCCGCTGGCCGCCGACCTGGTGGCGGCGTACCGGTCCCGCCACCCGGACGTCGAGCTGGCCCTGGAGACGGGCTGGACCAGCCTCAACCTGACCCGCCTGGCAGCGGGCGAGATCGACGTGGGTTTCGTCCGGCCCCCGCTGACGGCGCCCGGCATCGAGGTGGCGGTGGTGGGATCGGAGGAGGTACTGCTGGCGCTGCCGTCAGGCCACGCACTGGCCCGCCACCGCGGCCGCATCCGGCGGGCCTGGATCGCGACGGAGCCGGTGGTGTTCTGGCCGCGCGAGAACGGGCCGGGCCAGTACGACGCCATCAGTGGGCAGGTCTGGCCGGAGGGGGTGCCGCCGATCGTCCGCGAGGAACCGGAGGACGAGCAGCTCATGCGCGCGGTGGCGGAGGGGGCGGGGATTGCGGCGATCCCGGAACACCGGGCCCGGGCTTTGCGCCGCCGCGGGGTGGTGTTGAGGAGGCTGGAGGACCCGGTGCCGCGGATCGATCTGGGACTGGCCTGGCGGGCGGGTGCGGTGTCGCCGGTGGTGCGGGGGTTTGTGGAGCTGTCGCGGCAGGCCGCGGGGAGGTAGCTTCAGGCGCCCCAAGGCGGCCTTGGGTGCGTTGGGTGCACCGAAGGCCGCCTTGGGTGCGTTGGGTGCACCGAAGGCCGCCTTGGGTGCGTTGGGTGCACCGAAGGCCGCCTTGGGTGCGTTGGGTGCACCGAAGGCCGCCTTGGGTGCGTTGAGCGCACCCAAGGCCACCTTGGGGCGCACTGCCCGGTTGGCTCAGCGCGGGCACCGGCACATCGACCAGGCCGCCGAAGAGGCCCGCCGCCGAAGAGGCCTGCCGCCGCCGGAGGGCCCGGCAGCGTGGGGCCCGCCGTCGGGGGCGTGCCACCCGTGGCCCGGCAGCGAGTTATCCCTAGCCGAGAGCCCCGGCAGTGGAGCTAGTCCTCCCCGAGGGCCATGCGCACCGCGGCGACCACGGTGGGGTGGCCCAGCGGCAGGGGCGGCCCAGCGGCAGGGGCGGCGGCACCCGGTCCTCCGGCCCGTCGGTGCTCGACGCCACCACCCGCACCTGCGTGCCCGCTTCCCGCAGCTTCGTCACGGCGTCCTCGTGCTCGGCGAGCCACGCTTCGTTGGCCTTTGCCGCGTCGCCCGAGGGCAGGAAGGCGTCCGAGGCCGGGTCGACCAGCAGCACTTGGGATGCCGCGCCGGCGTGGCGTTCGGCCAGCTGGAGGGCCTCGGCCGCGAACGGGCCGGAGGCCACCAGTGCGATCTGCGGGTCGTCCGGTCCCGCGTCGGCGAGGACGTCGTCGGCTTCCGTGAGGGCGCCGCCCGCCGGTACCCGGCACCAGAAGATCGCGCGCTTTTCCGACAGGGGGCGCCAGGTTGCCGGCAGCTCGTCGTGCTTCCCGGCTCCCGCCGGGTCCAGGACGATCACCTTGGGGCCCGACGCGTCGCCGGCGGTGACGACGGACGGGCCTTCGGAACGGGCGGGCTCGAGAGGCATGCGCTTTCCTTTCAACGACTCAACGACGGGGAAGTTCGGGCGAGTCCGTGTCGAGCGGGACCGAACCCGACCGGACCAGTCCAAGTTGGACGGTCTGGCGGCCGGTCAGCTTCTCCAGTGCCCAGTCGGCCGCCGTGCGGATGCGGTTGCCCGGCATTGCCATGAGGTGGTAGCCGCGCGTCACCGCCTTTGCCGGGCGGCCGGACAGGGGCACGTGCAACGGATTCGCCGCCGCGGCACCGGCGCCGAGGTCGACGACGAAGCCGAGGTCGTGGTGCCGGTAGCCGGCCGGGCGGCCGTAGCCGAGCGACGCCGCGACGTTGCGGCCGGCCAGCTTGCCCTGCCGTTCCGCGTGCTGCGCGGTCATCGCGGTGTACTGGCCGGGACGGGTCGCGTCCGGCACCGCCGCCGCGTCGCCGCAGGCGAAGACGTCGTCTCGGCCCGGGACGTTCAGCTGCTCGGTGACGACCAGCCTGCCCTTGGCGGTCGTCAGCCCGATCTGCTCGACCAGCGGATCGGGCCGCACGCCGACGCACCACACCAGCGTGCGCGTCGGCACCGACTCGCCGTTGGTCAGCGTGACGCCCTTGGCGTCGGCGTGGTCCACCGACGTCTTCATCAGCACTTCGACCCCGCGCGAGCGCAGGACCTCGTCGGCGGTCCGGCCGAGCCGAGAGTCGAGTTCGGGCAGCACGCGCTCGGCGACGTCCAGCAGCAGCCAGCGGATCTGCTGCCCGGCCAGCTCGGGGTGGCGCGCGGCGAGGGCCTCGGTGAACGCGGGCCCCTGCGCGGCGACCTCGGTGCCGGTGTAACCGGCGCCGACCACCACGAACGTGCAGCGCGCCTCGCGCTCGGCCGGGTCGTCGGCCGCCGCGGCCAGCTCGATCTGCCGCGTGATGTGGTCGCGCAGGTACAGCGCCTCCGGGACACCGCGGAAACCGTGCGCGTTCTCCGGGACGCCCGGGATCGGCAGCAGCTTGTTGACGCTCCCCACGGCCAGGACGAGCCGGTCGTAGCGGATCGTGCGCTCGTTGTCCTCGGGATCGGTGTAGGAGACGGCGCGGGCGTCGAAGTCGACCCCGGTGGCGACGCCGAGCACCAGGCGAACACCCGGCAGCGTCTGCGGAATCGACACCGTGACCCGCCGCGGGTCGAGGATCCCGGCCGCCACCTCGGGCAGCAGCGGCAGATAAAGGAAGTAGTCCGTCGGATTCAGCACGACGACTTCGACGTCCTCACCCGCCTCCTTACGGAGGCTCTTGGCCGCGTGGTACCCGGCGAAGCCGCCGCCGACGATCACGACACGCATGGATCTCCTTCCAGGGTGGCGGATATCCGTCCCGCGTCGATTACCCGAGGTCGGAGGCGGGAAACGCGTGGGGTTGACCTGGGGGCACAGGGGCGTACGGTCAGTGGTGTTGGCTGTTGTTCAGACACGTGCTCCGGTCAGCGCCCCTGTACGCTGAGAAAGGGAGCGCCATGCAAGACCTTTTCCGCACGATTCACGAACCGTCGGGGCTGACGGTCACGTCGACCGACCGGCCCGGCGGGATCCGCGTCCTCACCCTGGTGGGCGATATCGACGCCGCCACGGTCGGGACCCTCGAAAGCGCCCTCGCCACCGGCGGGCCGCTGGTGGCCGACCTGTCCCGGGTGAGTTTCCTCAGCTGCGCCGGCGTCCGTGCGCTGCTGCACGCGAACGCCCGCACCGGACTCGCCGTGGTCGCCGGTGGCCACGCGGTCACCCGATCGCTGCAAGCCACGGGCGCCGATGTGGCGCTGAGCATCCATCCGGAGGTCGGGGCGGCGCTGGCCGTGCTGGCACCGGCGGTTCCCGAGCCGGGCCGCGAGGCGTGACGGCGGCTGCGAAGCCGCCCGTTCGCTGAACAGCTGAACGGGACCCGGCCGGGAGGCGTGACCGCGACGGCCACGCCTCCCACCGTCCACAGTGGTCAGTCGTCGCCGGGCCAGTCACCGGTGGCCTTGCGGTAGCCGACCGCGCCGGCGCGCTCGGTGGCGGCCTTGACCGCGCCGAAGATCGCGCCCTGGACCGCCGCCGCGATCACCACCTGCCGCCAGGTGTAGTCGCGGTCGGTCGCGTCCGGCGCGTCCTCCTCGCCGGACACGCGCTTCCACACCTGCTTGAACGCCTGGCCGGCGAGGATGCCGCCCAGCGCACCCACGACCCAGCTCAGCGGCTTGTACAGCACCTTGTTCACGAGTTCCTCCGGCGCAGGATCAGGCGGATCGCGATCAGCAGGCCCAGCACGCCGGCGAAGACCGGCAGCGGGTGGGCGCGCACGGCGTCGGCACCCTGGCGGAACCTGACCGCGGTCGGCTCGTTCGTCACTTCGGCGACCTTCGCGGTCGCCTGGTCCAGCTTGTCGTCGACGTTCTCCCGCACCCTGGTCTTCACGTCGAGCTTCTGCCCGAGTGCTTCCAGGGTCTCGGTCAGCTCTTCCCGGGTGACGTCCCGGTCGAGCCGCGCCTCTTCGGCGTTCTTCGGGAAGTCGCCGCTCATGTCCGCACTCCCTGCTTCACGGTGTCCACGTCTTCGCGGACGCCGGCGATCGCTTCCTCGGGCACCGGCGGCGCCCCCTGCGTGACCTCCTTCTTGCCGGCCAGCGCCGCTATTCCGGCCACGAGGAACAGCGCCACCGCGACGATCACCGCCGCCAGCCAGCCCGGCACCACGAGCGCCAGCGCCAGGATCGCGGCCGCGACCAGCGCGCCCGCGCCGAAGAACGCGAACAGGCCCGCCGCACCGAACAGCCCGGCGCCGAAGCCCAGTTTCTTTCCCTTGCGCTGCAGTTCGAAGACCGCCAGCCGCATCTCGTCCCGGACCAGCCGCTTGACTTCGTCGGTCAGGTCCGTCACCAGCTCGCCGACCGAACGGTCGGCCGCCGGTTTCCGGTTTGCCTCTTCGATCACCGAACACCTCCTTCGCCTGACCGCCGGATACCCGGACGGCCGCAGGTCAATCACGAGGGGTTTGACCGCCGCGGCGGCGGGTAGCCGGACATTTCCACCACCGATCAGGAGGAGTGCATGAGCACGATCACCGAAGTCGTGGACGTGGAGGTCCCCGTCTCGACCGCCTACAACCAGTGGACCCAGTTCGAGGAGTTCCCGAAGTTCATGGAGGGCGTCGAAGAAATCCGCCAGGTGGACGCCACCCACACCCACTGGGTGACCCGGTTCGGTGGCGTGACGCGCGAATTCGACGCGACGATCACCGAACAGCATCCCGACGAGCGGGTCGCCTGGACGTCCGACTCCGGGCCGGACCACGCCGGGGTGATCACGTTCCACCGGCTCGACGACTCGCACACCCGGGTCACCGCCCAGATGGAGATCGACCCGGAGGGCTTCGCCGAGAACGTCGCCGACAAGCTCGGCGTGCTCGACCGCCGGGTCAAGGGCGACCTCAAGCGGTTCAAGGAGTTCATCGAGCAGCGCGGCCGGGAGACCGGCGCGTGGCGCGGCGACGTGGACCGTCCGGGCACGTAGTCACCCGTACGGGGTGAATCCGCACGGCGGGACGGTCACCACCGTCCCGCCGTGTTTCGCGTCAGGGGGCCTCGGGTAGGCCGCACGCATGACGACCACGACTGCCGACGTCCCGACCGTGGAACTGAACAACGGCGTGCGGATCCCGCAGTTCGGGTTCGGCGTGTTCCAGATCCCGCCGGAGGACACCGCCGGTGCCGTGCGGACGGCGCTGGAGGCGGGCTACCGGCACATCGACACCGCGCAGATGTACCGGAACGAGGCCGGGGTGGGAGCCGGGATCGCGGATTCCGGGCTGGCGCGGGAAGAGGTGTTCGTCACGACCAAGCTGGCGAACGACGCGCACGGCCACGACAACGCGATCACCGCGCTCGAAGGCAGCCTGCGCCGGTTCGGCTTCGACTACGTCGACCTGTACCTGATCCACTGGCCGTTGCCGCACAAGGAACTCTACGTCCGCACCTGGCAGGGCTGCGAGGACATCCTGCGGGCGGGCAAGGCCCGCGCCATCGGCGTCTCGAACTTCCAGCCCGCCCATCTCGACCGGCTCGCCGAGGAGTCCGGGGTGGTGCCCGCGGTCAACCAGATCGAGCTGCACCCGGCGCTGCAGCAGCCGCAGCTGCGCGAATACCACCGGGCACACGGCATCGCCACCGAGGCGTGGAGCCCGCTGGCGCGGGCGGAGGTCCTCGAGCACCCGGTGCTGACCGGGCTGGCCGCCAAGCACGGGCGGACGGCCGCGCAGGTGGTGCTGCGCTGGCACGTCCAGCTCGGGAACATCGTGTTCCCGAAGTCGTCCTCGCCCGAGCGGATCCGGCAGAACATCGACGTCTTCGGCTTCGCGCTCGACGACGAGGACATGGCCGCGATCGCCGGGCTCGACGAAGGCCGCCGCACCGGGCCGGATCCGGACACTTTCACGGGGTGACCGCGGCGTTTCCGTGCGCAACCTCCCGGGTATTCCTTCTGCGAGGTCCCCCAGGAAGGAGCGTCCGGCATGACCACGAACGCGTACTTGTCGTTTCTCGCGATCGGCGTGGCGCTGGTCCTGATAGACGGGCAAGTCATCTACCGCAGCGGCCGCCGGTACCTGGAGAACTCCTACGGGGACCCGGCGGCGGGCGCGTCGATGACGCGCCTGGTCACGGTGCTGTTCCACCTGGCGACGCTGGGGGTGCTGGCGCTGATCTCGACCATCGAGATGGGCGGCAGCGACCTGCCGGGCGTCGTCGGGCGGCTCGGTGTGCTGCTGCTGATCCTCGCGCTGGCCCACGCGATCACCCTCGGCGTGCTGGCCCGCATCCGCGGCGAGCAGGAGGTCGAGGCGGTCGTCCACCGCGGTCCGCGGCAGCGGGTGGAGCCGGAGCAGCAGGCCCCGACGGTCACCCCGGTCCCCGGCCAGGACGGCCGCTACCCGGCGGCGAGCCCGTCGCTGGAGAACCGGTCCCCGTACACGGCCCAGTAAGCAGCCGCGAGGGCGCCACTTTCACGTGAAAGTGGCGCCCTCGCGTACGCGCGGTCAGGCTTCGGAAGCGGGCAGGTCCATCTCCGTGTGGCGCGTCGCGAGGGCCTTGGCCACGTCGGCGAGCTTGACGTTGAGGTCCTGGGACGTCCGGCGCAGCACGTCGAACGCCTCGTCCGCGGTGATGCCGCGGCGCTGCATCAGGATGCCCTTCGCCTGGCCGATGACGTCGCGGCTGTCGATCGCGCGGCGCAGGTTCGCCGCCTCCAGCTCGGCCGAGGCCACCGCCTCGGTGTGGGCCAGCGCCAGGGACGCGTGCGTCGCCAGCAGCAGCGCGACGTCGATCGCGCCGGCGTCGAACGCGCCCGGCTTGCGCGAATAGATGTTCAGCGCCCCCGAAAGCCGCGGCGGGCGGGCGTCCGGCAGCAGGGCCGTGGCCAGGACCGAGTGGTAGCCGTGGCGGGCGGCGGCCGGGCCGAACGACGGCCAGCGCGGGTCGCCGCCCAGGTCACCGGACCACGCGATGGCCGGGCCGTCCGGCCGCGCCGCTTCCACGCACGGCCCTTCGCCGTGCTCGTACTGGACCCGGTCCAGCTGCGCGGCGGCCCGGTCGGTCTCCAGCGGGGTGTGGAACCGGCCCTGCGGGTCCCGCAGCGTGACGCTGACCAGGTCGGCGTCCGGGACGATCTCGGCCGCGGCCCCGACGACGAGCTTGAGCACGCCGCCCACGGTCGGCGTCACGTCGAGCAGGGTGCGCGTCAGGTCGGCGAACTGCTGCGCCAGCGGTCCGGGTGCCGGACGGCCGTCCTGGGCGAACCCGGCCCGGTCACGGGCCCACTCGTCTTCGCCGACACTCATGCGTCCTGTCCTCACGTCGGGGGTGGCCGATCCCCCATTCAACCCGATGACGGCGGGCGCAGCGCCGCCCGGGCGCGGTCGACGAAGCCCGGCCCCGGCCACAGCTGCCGGGCCTGAGGTACGCGGTCGGCCAGGTCCGGGTGCGGCACGGTCGCCGCGGCGTCGCGGAGCTCGAGGACTTCCTTGCCGAGTTCGGCCCGCCGCTGCTCCGAACAGCTGCGCCGCACCGTGCGCACCGCCGCCGGGCCCTCCTCGCGGACGTGCCGCCGGATCGCCCGGATCAGCCCGCCCAGCAGCCGCTCGAACCGGGTTTCCTGCGGTCCGGTGCCCTCCAGCTGCCGCATCAGGCGGTCCGCTTCGGCGAGGTCGCCGTCGCCGTCGAGATACGGCTCTTCGGCGACGGCGTGCCGGACCAGCTCCGCGATCAGGTGATCGGCAAGGTCCTTGCGGTTCTCCGGACTGCCCTGGCCGAGCTCGAGTTCCGTGCAGAGCCGGTCGAGCTCCCGGTGGTCCCCGTCGAGGACGGTCGTCAGGTCGGTTGCGGGCGGGCTGCCGTTCATGCACTCTCCTGGTCCGGGCTCGGGATTTCGTTTCGGATACCCGCTGCTCGGGCCGCGAATCCCGTGTCGGGCAGGCACGCCACGGGTACTCCTTCCAGACGAACCCGGCCCCCAGGGAGGACGACCATGGCAGCGCCGTCGGTGGTGACCGAGCGCGAGCGCAAGTACGAACTCGCCGCGGGCAGCGGCATCCCGCGGCTGGTCGGCGTCGCCGGCGTCGTGGCACAGGACGACCCGGTCGAGCACATCCTCGACGCGTCCTACTACGACACCGAGACGTTCCGGCTGGCCCGCAGCGGCATCACGCTGCGGCGGCGGGCAGGCGGCCCCGACGCGGGCTGGCACCTGAAGCTGCCGGTCTCGGCGGACGAGCGGCAGGAGATCCAGCTGCCGCTCGGCGGTGAGCCGCACAAGGTGCCCGGGCGGCTCCGACGGCTGGTCCGCGCGTACACGCTGGGGGAGAAGCTGAAGCCGGTGGCGCACCTGCGTACCGACCGGTTCGCCCACCGGCTCGCCGGCGCGGACGGCCGGACGATCGCGACCCTGACCGACGACCACGTGACCGGCGAGGCGGGCGGGCCCGCCGCCCACCTCGACGAGTGGCGTGAGCTGGAACTGGAGCTCGACCCGGCGACCGAGCCGGGACGGCTCGGGGAGTTCGACCGCGCGCTGGCCGAATCGGGCGCGGCGGCGTCGAAGTGGCCGTCGAAGCTGCGGCGCCTGATCGGGGACCGCGTCCCGGCCCCGCGCCGTGCCGCCAAGAAGCCGACGGCGGGGGACGTCGTGCTGGCGTCCCTGCGCGAGCACTACGACCGGTTGCGCCGGGCGGACGTCGGCGTGCGGCTGGACGTCGACGACTCGGTGCATCAGCTGCGCGTCGCGACCCGGAAGCTGCGCAGCACGCTGCGCGCGTTCGGCTCGATCGTCGACAAGGACGAGTCCGCGCCCATCGTGGCCGAGCTGAAGTGGCTGGGGCGGCAGCTCGCCCCGGCCCGGGACAGCGAGGTCACCGAGGAGCGGCTGCGCGAGCAGCTCGGCGGCGTGCCGTCGGAGCTGGTCTTCGGGCCGCTGAGCCAGTTTCTCACCCGCCATTTCGCCCGCGAGGCCGAGGAAGGCCGCACGCGGGCCATGGCGGCACTGACCGGCAAGCGTTATCTGGAACTGCTGCGCGCGCTGGACGCGGTGCTGGAGGAACCGCCGCTGACCGCGCGGGCACGCAAGCCCGCGAAGGCCGGTCTGCGCAAGCCGGTGCGCAAGGCGGCCCGGAAGCTGAGCCGCGCCGAAGCGGCAACGCGTGGCCTGACGGACGGTGAGCTGGAGCAGGCACTGCACGACGTCCGCAAGAAGGCGAAGCAGGCCCGGTACGCCGCCGACACCGTGAAACCGGTGTACGGCAGGAAGATGCGGGCGTGGCGCAAGAACGTCAAGGCGGTCCAGCAGACGCTGGGCGCGCACCAGGACACCGTCGTCGGCCGGGACGTCCTGCACCACCTCGCGATCGCCGGGCACGGCGAGGGCCAGAACACGTTCACGTTCGGGATGCTCCACGCCCGCGACGCCCATCGGGCGGAGCAGCTGCGCGAACGGTTCGCGGGGGAGTGGCGCCGGCTGCGCAAGGGCAAGGCTCCCGGCTGGCTGCGCTGAGCGGTCTGCCGCACCGGTCGTGGGGGGGTATTAGGGGGGGGACCCCCACACACCCACCCCCCCCCCCCCCCGCGGGGGGGCCCCCCCGGCGGTGGGTGGTTAGGGGGGGCCCCCCCCCTTATAACCACCCCCGACGAGCCGCGGGAGAGTGGTCAGCCTTCGCCGGTGAGCTTGCCGCGCAGCTGCTCCAGGGTCTGGGACAGCAGGCGGGAGACGTGCATCTGGGAAATGCCCACGCGGTCGGCGATCTGGGTCTGGGTCAGCCCGCCGAAGAACCGCATCACCAGGATCGCGCGCTCGCGCTTCGGCAGTTCCTGCAGCAGGGGCTGGAGGGCCTCGTGGTTTTCCACCATGGCCATCTCGTGGTCCGGTTCCCCCATGGTGTCGGCCAGCGACAGCGCCTCGGCGTCGTCGTGGACCGGCTTGTCGACCGACAGTGCCTGGTAGGCGTTGCCGGCGAGCAGGCCCTCGCGGACCTCGTCGACGTCGAGGTTGAGGTGCTCGGCCAGCTCGGTCGGCGTCGGCGCGCGGCCGAGGCGCTGGGACAGCACCGCCGAACCCTGGCTCAGCGACAGGTGCAGCTCCTTGAGCCGCCGCGGGACCCGGACGGACCAGCCGGTGTCCCGGAAGTGCCGCCGCACCTCGCCCATGATGGTGGGCACGGCGAAGGACAGGAAGTCGTGGCCCCGGGAGGGGTCGAACCGGTCGACGGCGTTGATCAGGCCGATCCGCGCCACCTGGACCAGGTCCTCCCGGGGCTCGCCGCGCCCGGAGAAGCGGGTCGCGATGTGCTCGGCCAGCGGCAGCAGCTCGGTGACCAGCTTGCTCCGGACGGCTTCCCGCCGCGGGTCGTCGGCGTCGAGCTCACCGAGCTCGTCGAACAGCGGCTCGCAGTGGGCATATTCGTCCGGGCGGTGGAGGAGGGTTTTGCGCTCGCTGCTCACGCGCTCGTTCCCGGGTTCAGCACCAGCTCGATCGTGACGATGCCCGCGCCTCCACCGGGAAGGACGTCGCAGTGCGCGGTCACCGACCGGCTCAGGGTGGTCAGGACGTGCCAGCCGAACGTGCGGTCGCTCGGCGGCCGCGGGTCGCTGGACCGGGTCGAGACGATGACGCGCAGGCCGTCGGGGGCCAGCCGGAAGCGGCAGTGCAGCTGGGAGCCGAGTTCGGCGAGCTGGACCAGCTGCGCGCACGCCTCGTCGACGGCCATCTTCGCGTCGGCTATCGCGTCCAGCCCGAAGTCGGCCCGCGACACCACGCCGTGGGTCAGCATCCGGACCAGCGGGATCTGCTCCGCCATGGCGGGCAGCCGCAGCTCGACCAGCTCGTCGAGCATCTCGTCGACGGTGGGCTTACCGCCGAACGAGTCGCTTCGCGTTTCTTCCATGCCGGGGGTACTACCCATCCGGGCGAACCCTGACACTTCGTGTTCGGGGATTTCCGCTTTCGTCACCGGCCCAGCGCCCGTTCCAGTTCCTTCTTGGTCATCGTCGACCGTCCGTTGATGTTCCGCTTCTTCGCTTCGTTGTAGAGCTGAGACTTCGTCGGGCCGCCCGGGCCCTTGCGGTTGCCGGACCGCTCGCCGCCGCGCTTCTGCGGCGACTTGTCCTTCAGCGACGTCTTGCTGGCCTGCCGGGACTCACCCGACTGCGCGCGGTTCTTGTTCACCGTCCGGGCCGCGATCTCCTTCGCCCGCTTGGTGCTCGCCCCGCGGTCCTCGGCCGAGTCCTTGATGTGCTCGTACTGGCGTTCCCGCTTGCCGCTCCACGACTGAGGCATGACCACTCCCTTCGTCTCATGGGACGAATACCCCGTTGATCACCCGGTAAACGTCGTTTCCCCGCGCCGGGGCCGGGTACGCGACGAGCTGAGAGAGAGGAGGCGCCGATGCGGATCGGCTACACGCTGATGACCGAGCAGGCGGGACCGAACGACCTGGTCCGGTTCGCCGCCGAAGCGGAACACGCCGGCTTCGACTTCGAGGTGATGAGCGATCACTACTCGCCGTGGCTGGACGAGCAGGGCCACGCGCCGTACGCGTGGAGCGTGCTGGGCGCGGTCACGCAGGCCACCGAGCGCGTCGAGCTGATGACGTACGTGACCTGCCCGATCATGCGCTACCACCCGGCGGTGGTCGCGCAGAAGGCGGCGACCGTGCAGGCACTCTCGAACGGCCGGTTCACCCTCGGGCTCGGCGCGGGGGAGAACCTGAACGAGCACGTCGTCGGCCGCGGCTGGCCGCCGGCCAACGTCCGCCACGACATGCTCGCCGAGGCACTGCAGATCATCGGCGGGCTGTTCGACGGCGGTTACTTCGACTACGAGGGCAAGCACTTCCGGGTCGACTCCGCGAAGCTGTGGGACCTGCCGGAGAAGCGGACGCCGATCGGCGTCGCGGTGTCCGGTTCGCAGTCGATCAGGCGGTTCGCCCCGGTCGCCGACGCGATGATCGCCGTCGAGCCGAAGATGGAGCTGTCGCAGGAATGGGACGCGACGAAGCTCGGCCCGCCGAGCCGCAAGATCGGGCAGATGCCCATCTCCTGGGGCACCGACCGTGACGCCGCCGTCCAGCGTGCGCACGAGCAGTTCCGCTGGTTCGCCGGCGGCTGGAAGGTCAACGCGGAGCTGCCGGGACCGTCCGCCTTCGCCGGCGCGACGCAGTTCGTCCGCGAGGAGGACGTCGCAGGCTCGATCCCGTGCGGACCGGACCTCGAGCCCATCGTCGAGGGCGTGCGCGAGTTCGAGAAGGCGGGCTTCACCGACGTCGCGCTGGTGCAGATCGGCGGTGACCAGCAGAACGGGTTCCTCGACTTCGCCGAGAAGGAACTGCTGCCCGCCCTGCGCGGGTAAAGCTCAGGCCGGGGCGGGCTCGCGGCGCTCGACCGCCAGCGGAAGTCGCTGGTCCGCCCCGGTCACCTGCAGTGCCCGCCGGATCAGCGGGTTCGTGCCGGTGATCACCAGCAGGTCCGTGTCCTGCTGCTCGGCCTGCAACGCGGTGTGCAGCAGCACCCGGATCCCGGCCACGCCGAGGAAGTCCACTTCGGACAGGTCGAGGACGAGCCGCTCGGGCCGCGCCCACAGGCGGTCGGAGACCAGCGCGGCCAGGTCCGGCGCCGTCACGGCGTCCAGATCGCCGCGCGCGGTGACCACCACCGCGTGCGGGGCGGGCCACGTCGTGCGCAGCCGCAGGGCCGGATGCCGGTTTCTCAGTGCGTTCATGGCGGTTCGCCACCGTCCTGTGTGGCGCGGAGCCGGGGCCACCGCGCGCTCGGGGGATCGAGGCTGGCTGCTGGTTGAACCGTGCCCCGAGCCTAACTCCGCGTCCGGGCTGCGCAACCGACGTTGCTCCGAACGGGCGTGCGCCCCGCGGCGGCGGTGACCGCTCGTGCCCGGGGTGACCGGGATGCAGTAATCTCGCGCTGGACCCGTTAAAGCGCTAGCGGCCCACTAGTGGCGCGCGCCCGGGTCCTCCCTGGTTGAGAGCGCCCTGACAGCGAAAAGAGGGGCGTCACCAGGATGACGGGCGGCGATGAGCAGCTCACCGCGCGGCTGGACGAAGTCATGGTCGCGATGGAGTCGCTGACCGCGATGCTGGACGCCGAGCTGGATCTCGGCCAGATGCTGCAGGCGGTGTGCGACCACGCCGTGCAGGTCGTGCCCGGCGCCGACATGGCCAGCATCACGCTGGTCCGCGACGGCGTGCCGGAGACGGTGGCGAGCACCGACCAGCGCGCGGTGAACTTCGACCGCGAGCAGTACCGGATCGGCGACGGGCCGTGCCTGCGCGCCGCCGAGACGGGCCAGCCGGTCCGCGTCGGCGTCGGCGCGGTCGGCGACCTGTGGCCGGAGTTCGTGTCGGCGGCCGAAGAGGTGGGCGTGGCCAGTTTTCTGGCGGCCCCGCTGACGGTCGACGAGGACATGTCCGGCGCGGTCAACCTGTTCGGGTTCACCGGACACGGGTTCAGCGAGCTGGAGACGAAGATCCTGGAGCTGTACACGGCCACGGTGGTGTTCGGCCTGCGCAGCGCCCGCCGCTACTTCGCGGCCCGCGAGCTGGTCGACCAGCTCAACCGCGCACTGGAGACCCGCGCGGTGATCGACCAGGCCAAGGGCATCCTGATGGCCGCCCACCGCATCACGGCGGAGGAGGCGTTCCAGCGCCTGGTGAAGCGTTCCCAGGACGGCAACCGCAAGCTCCACGAGGTGGCCGCGGAGTTCGTGGCAGCGGTAGCAACAACGACCTGAGCGTTTTCGGTACGCCGGCCGACGCTCCAGGTACGCAGGCCGACGCTCCAGGTACGTGGGCCGACGCTCTGGGCACGTGGGCCGACCTGCGGGGTACGCCCGCCGACCCTCCAGGTACGCCGGCCGGGTGCGCGGCCCGTCCGGTCCCAGCGTGCTCCTAGCCTGCCGGGACCTCGTCCGGCGGCGCTTCGGTCCCGGCCGCGGACTCCGGGCGGTGGCGGCTGCGCTGGCATGTCGTGCAGATCAGCGTGCGGCCGAGGACCGTCCCGTCGTCGGCGACGACCTGGGCCACGTGCATTGTGCGGAAGCCGCACACTTCGCAGGGCAGGGAGCCGTCTTCGCGGCTGATGCGGATCTGGGTGCCCATCCGGCCTCCTGCTGTGACGTGGGTCTCACTACCTTGCCGGTCTTCAGCGGCTACACCAGCGGAATTCACTCGTTCGGCCTAGTGTGTCGACCTCTCCTGTGTCGCCTGCGGTGATCGGGGGTAGCCCGCCAGTGCAAGGTTCACCGGGGATTGCCGGAGGGGAGCGACAGATGCGAGACAAGCGGAACGACCTGCGGCCGGTGGCGGACCTCCTGGCCGACGGCGGGGACTCGCCGGACCAGGAGCGCACCCGGCACAAGGCCGCACTGGCCGTCGCGGCGCGGGCGAAGGATCCCGAGGACTGCGCGCGGCTGCTCGACATGCTGGGCCTGCACCGCCGCGGCGGTCGCGCCAGCGAAGTCGCCTGACGTGCCGCGAGCCCGCCGGGACCGGTTCCGGCGGGCTCGTTTCATGACCATCCGCGGCGGGTATCGCTGCCGGTGAGGAGGTCGACATGGCCAGACCGGTGTGGAGCGGCGCGCTGAGCCTGGGGCTGGTCACCGTGCCGGTGGAGCTGTACCCGGCGGTGGCGGACCACACGATCCACTTCCACCAGTTCGAACGCGGGACGTCGGACCGGATCCGCAACCGCCGGGTCAACGAGCGGACCGGCGAGGAGGTCAAGCAGGACGAAATCGTCAAGGGCTACGACCTCGGCGGCGGCGACCACGTGCTCGTCGAGCCCGACGAGCTCGAGGAGCTCGCGCCCGAGCGGTCGCGGCGGATCGACATCGAGCAGTTCGTCGAACTCGACGAGATCGACCCGTGGTTCTTCGACAAGACGTACTGGCTCAAGCCGGCGAAGGAGGACTTCGCCAAGGCGTACGGCCTGCTGCTGCAGGCCATGGACCAGAGCGAGAAGGCAGGCGTCGCGAAATTCGTGTTGCGCGGCAAGGAATACCTCGCCGCGATCCGCGCCGGCGAGGACGTCATGGTGCTCAACACGCTGCACTTCGCCGCCGACCTGCGCAAGCCCAAGGACGTCATGGGTAAGCTGCCCGCGTTGCCGAAGCCGAAGCCGAGGGAACTCGACATGGCGCTCGCGCTCGTCGACGAGATGACCGCGCCGTGGAAGCCCGAGGACTACCGCGACGAGTACGCCGAGCGCGTCGAGGAGCTGATCAAGGCCAAGCAGGCGGGCAAGGAGATCACCCACGAGGAGGAGCCGGAGCCGTCGGCGGACGTCGTCGACCTCTTCGAGGCGTTGTCGCGCAGCGTGAAGAACCGCAAGGGCGGGTCGGCGAAGAAGAAGCAGGACCTCTCGGAGCTGTCCAAATCGGACTTGGACAAGCTCGCTCGTGAGCAGGGCGTGAAGGGCCGGTCGAAGATGACGCGGGCCGAGCTGGAGAAGGCGCTGAAGGCGTCGTGACCGGACCCGGCTGGCGCGAGCCGACCCTCGCCACGCTCACCGAGCGGCGGTTCTCGGCCGAGGACTGGATCTTCGAGCGCAAGCTGGACGGCGTC
Organism: Amycolatopsis melonis; assembly: GCF_040064235.1. Taxonomy (NCBI): domain Bacteria; kingdom Bacillati; phylum Actinomycetota; class Actinomycetes; order Pseudonocardiales; family Pseudonocardiaceae; genus Amycolatopsis; species Amycolatopsis melonis. The sequence continues at coordinate 193,446 of NZ_JBDZYD010000014.1, read as the reverse complement.
CGGGCGATCTGCGTGCGCGACTCCGGGCCGCCGGTGCTGTACTCGCGCAACCGCAAGGTGATGGACAACGCCTACCCGGAGATCGTCGAGGCACTGGCGGCGCAGGGTGGCCCGCGGTTCGTCGCGGACGGCGAGATCGTCGCCTTCGACGGCGCGAACACGAGCTTCGCCGCGCTCCAGCCGCGCATCCACGTCAGTGACCCGGGCCGGGCGCGGGCGACCGGCGTGCGCGTCTACTACTACCTGTTCGACCTGCTGTACTTCGACGACCAGGACACGACTTCGCTGCCACTGCGGCAGCGGAAGGCGTTGCTGCGCGAGGCGTTCGACTTCGCGGATCCGCTGCGGCTGTCGGCGCATCGCAACGCCGAAGGCGAGAAGTTCTTCGAAGAGGCCTGCCGTCGCGGCTGGGAGGGCGTGCTCGCCAAGCGGGCGGACGCGCCGTACCACCATGGGCGGTCACCCGACTGGCTGAAGTTCAAGTGCGCGCTGGGTCAGGAGCTGGTCATCGGCGGCTTCACCGACCCGCAGGGCGCGCGGCACGGCTTCGGCGCGCTCCTGCTCGGCTACCACGAGGACGGCGGCCTGAAGTACGCGGGCAAGGTCGGCACCGGGTTCGACGAGAAGCTGCTGTCGTCGCTGCACGCGCGGCTGCGGCAGCGCGAGACGACGCGGTCGCCGTTCGCCGGGCCGGTGCCCGAACGCGGCGCGCACTGGGTCCGCCCGGACCTGGTCGCGCAGATCGGCTTCTCGGAATGGACGCGCGACGGGCGGCTGCGGCACCCGCGGTTCGCCGGGTTGCGCGAGGACAAGAAGGCGGCGGACGTCGTGCGGGAGCGGCCATGATTTCTCACGCGGACAAGGTGTTCTACCCGGACGACGGCCTGACGAAGGGCGACGTCGTCGAGTACTACCGCGCGGTCGCGGACGCGATGCTGCCGCACCTGCGCGGCCGCCCGCTGACGCTGCGCCGGTTCCCGGACGGCATCGGCGGCCAGGGCTGGTTCCAGAAGCACCCGGGGGAGCACTTCCCGGACCGGATACGCACCGAGCGCGTCCCCCGGCGGGACGGAGGCGAGGACGAGTACGTCGTCTGCGACGACGCGGAGACGCTCGAATACCTGGCCGGCCAGGGCACGATCGAGTTCCACGTCTGGCTGTCCACAGTGGACGCGCCGGGGCGGCCGGACCGGCTCGTGCTGGACCTCGACCCACCGGACGGAACCCCGGTGACGGAGCTGCGCGCGGTCGCGCGGCGCATCCGCGACCACTACGAGCGGGCCGGGCTGACGGCGTTCGTCCAGGCCACCGGCGGCCGCGGGTTCCACGTCCTGGCGCCCCTGGACGCGAAGGCGGAGACGGAGGTGGTCCTGGAGCTGTCCCGCGCACTGGCCGACGCGGTGGCGGCGGATGACCCGGACCGCCTGACCACGGCCCAGCGCAAGGAAAAGCGCGGCGACCGGATCTTCCTGGACGCGAACCGCAACGGGTACGCGCAGACGTTCGTGGCACCGTATTCGCTGCGCGCCCGCCCCGGCGCGGCCGCGGCGACGCCGCTGGACTGGCGGGAGCTGGGCAAGGCCGAGCCCGCCGGGTGGGGCCTGGCGAAGGAGAAGCAGCGGCTGGCGCGGAAGGCGGATCCCTGGCGGGACCTGGACAAGCACGCGGCCTCGGCGGAGGCGGCACTGCGCAAGCTGGGCTGAGAACCTTCCCGGCGGACGCCGGAAACTGTCGGTGCCATCCGGTAGCGTGGAAAACGGGGGGCGCCCCCGCGGGCCCCCTGGAGTTTCTTTCGTGCCGGGGGAAGGTCCGCACCGGAAGAGCGTGAAGGCCATCATCGCAGCACTGGATGCCCTGATGGTGGCCTTCAGAGGCAACGGCAGGGCGAGGCAGCAGCGGGGCAAGGCAGCAGCGGGGCAAGGCAGCAGCGGGGCAAGGCAGCAGCGGGGCAAGGCAACAGCGGGGCAAGGCAACAGCGGGGCAAGGCAACAGCGGGGCAAGGCAGCAGCGGGGCAAGGCAGCAGCGGGGCAAGGCAGCAGCGGGGCAAGGCAGCAGCGGGGCAAGGCAACAGCAGCCCCGTCAGCCAAGTGTCTTGCACGCCGCCTTGAGGTCCGCGACGAAGGCCGCGTACGCCTCGTCGCGGTCCGGGGCTCGCAGGACCGCCGACGGGTGGACCGTCGCCACCGCGGACGGCACCAGCTCGGCCACGTCCTCCGGCGGCTCGACCGGCTCGCCGCGGTGGGCCGTGAGCCGGAACTTCGGGCCCAGCAGGGACTGCGCCGCCGTCGCGCCCAGCAGCAGGACCAGGTCCGGGCGGACCGCGCGCAGCTCCGCCAGCAGCCACGGGCGGCACGCCACGACCTCCGTGCGGCCCGGTTTCTGGTGGATGCGGCGCTTGCCGCGCTCGTCGCGCTTGAACTTGAAGTGCTTGACCGCGTTCGTCACGTACAGCGCCGACCGGTCGAAGCCTGCCTCCTCGAACGCGCGGTCCAGGAGCTTGCCGGCGGGGCCGACGAACGGCTCGCCCGCCACGTCCTCCTTGTCGCCCGGCTGCTCGCCGACGACCAGGATCCGCGCCTCCGCCGTGCCTTCGCCGAAGACGGTCTGCGTCGCGTCCTTGTACAACGGGCAGCCGTGGCAGCCGGACGCCGCCGACCGCAGGCGGTCGAGGTCGGTGGTGTCCGGCGGCTCGGCACCGCGGGAATCCGGCATGTGCTCCGAAATTCCCCGCGCGGCCCACGGGTAAACGTGCCCGTCGCGGGTAGCCGGACTGCAGAGGCACCAGAACGGAAGGAGTACACGATGACCACCGCACGCGACATCATGACGGCGGACGCGACGTGCGCCCGGGCTTCGGACACCGTGCACGACGCCGCGGTCACCATGGCGCAGAAGCAGGTGGGGGCGCTGCCGATCTGTGGTGAGGACAACCGGCTGAAGGGCATGCTGACCGACCGCGACATCGTCGTGAAGGTGCTCGCCGAGGGCAAGGACCCGCGCGCGGTCCACGTCGGCGAGCTGGCACAGGGCGAGGCCGTGACGATCGGGGCCGACGACGACGCCGAAGAGATCCTGCGCACCATGACCGAGCACCGCGTGCGCCGGCTCCCGGTGATCGACGGGCACGACCTGGTCGGCATCGTCGCGCAGGCCGACGTCGCCCGTGCCCTGTCGAACCCGAAGGCGGGCGAGCTGGTGGAAGCCCTGTCCTACGACTGATGACGCCCAGCAGGGGCACGATCGAGGCGGCCCGCCTCGCCCTGGACACCGCCGAAGCGTTGCGGACCAGGCGAGGCGGGCCGCCTGCGAGACAGGCGAACTCAGTGCGGCGCCACCGGGGGAGCCGCGCCGTCCTCAGTGGACTGGTGAGCCGACTCTGTGCGCGCGATGTGCCAGGCCACGAGCGAGCCCGCGCCCACCGTGCCCCAGAGTACGAGCGCGGCGTCGCGCGCGAACAGGCCGACGACCAGCATCACCACCGCCGTCACGTCGCAGAGCACGAGCAGCAGTGTCCATCCCCGCGCCTCGCGCGACGGCCGACCGCTGAGGGCGGCGGCGAACTCGGGATCGCTCGCCCGCAGCTCGGCTTCGATCTCGCGCAGGGCGTGGCGTTCTCGCTCCGGAAGCATCGGATCCTCCTCGCCTCGGCTTACCGGGGAGATACCCGCTCCGCACCGTCTCCAAGCAGGGAAAGTCAGTGGTTGTCGCGCGGGATGCCCTTGGTCGCCGCGATCCGCTGGTACGCCACCGCCGGCCGCAGCACCATCCCGTCGCAGAGCTGGTCGACCATCGACCGCTGGATCTCCTGCCACGGCGTCTGCGACTCGGGCACCGGGTAGCCACCCGCCTCGGCCAGTTCCTTGCGCCGCAGCGCCAGTTCCTCGTCCGGGATCAGGACGTCCGCCGTCCCGGCGGCGAGGTCGATCCGCACCCGGTCGCCGGTCCGCAGCACGGCGAGACCGCCGCCCGCCGCGGCTTCGGGGGAGGCGTTGAGGATCGACGGCGACCCGGACGTGCCCGACTGGCGGCCGTCGCCGAGGCAGGGCAGCTCGTGGATGCCGCGCTTGATCAGCGCCGCCGGTGGCCGCATGTTGACCACCTCCGCCGAGCCCGGGTAGCCGAGCGGGCCGGTGCCGCGCATGACCAGCAGCGAGTGCTCGTCGACGCCGAGGTCCGGGTCGTCGATGCGGGCGTGGTAGTCCTCCGGGCCGTCGAACACGACGGCGGTGCCCTCGTAGACGCCGCCGCCGAGGTAGCGCCGCCGGAACTCCGGGGAGATGACGCTGGACTTCATGATCGCCGCGTCGAAGAGGTTGCCCTTGAGCACGAGGAACCCGGCGTCGGGCAGCAGCGCGGTGTCGAACGTGCGGATGACGTCCCGGTCGGTGGCTTCGGCGTCGCGGCAGTTCTCGCCGAGCGTGCGGCCGTTGACCGTGCGCGCGTCCTCGTGGATCAGCCCGTGCCGCATCAGCTCGTGCACCACGGCCGGGACACCGCCGGCACGGTGGAACTCCTCGCCGAGGTACTTGCCTGCCGGCTGCAGGTCGACCAGCAGCGGCACGGCGTGGCCGACCCGCTGCCAGTCCTCCAGCGGCAGGTCGACACCGACGTGGCGGGCGATGGCGCCGATGTGGATGGGCGCGTTGGTCGAGCCGCCGATCGCCGAGCTGACCACGATGGCGTTCTCGAACGCCTCGCGCGTCAGGACGTCCGACGGCTTGAGGTCCTCGCGCACCATCTCGACGATCCGCAGCCCGGTGCCATACGCCATCCGCGCCCGGTCGCGGTGCGGCGCCGGGATGGCCGCGCAGCCGGGCAGGCTCATCCCGAGTGCCTCGGCGAGCGCGTTCATCGTCGAGGCGGTGCCCATGGTGTTGCAGTGCCCTGGCGACGGCGCGGACGAGGCGACCAGCTCCATGAACCCGGCGTCGTCGATCTCGCCCGCGGCGAGCAGCTCACGCGCCTTCCAGATGATGGTCCCGGACCCGGTGCGCTCGCCGTTGAACCAGCCGTTGAGCATCGGGCCGCCGGACAGCACGATGGCCGGGATGTCGACGGTCGCGGCGGCCATCAGGCACGCGGGCGTCGTCTTGTCGCAGCCGGTGGTGAGCACGACGCCGTCGATGGGGTAGCCGTAGAGCGTCTCGACCAGGCCGAGGTAGGCGAGGTTCCGGTCGAGGGCGGCGGTCGGGCGCTTGCCGGTCTCCTGGATCGGGTGGACGGGGAACTCGATCGCGATGCCACCGGCCTCCCGGATGCCCTCGCGGGTCCGGTCGGCGAGCTGGAGGTGGTGGCGGTTGCACGGGGTGAGGTCGGAGCCGGTCTGCGCGATCCCGATGATCGGCTTGCCGGACTGCAGCTCCTCGCGGGTCAGGCCCCAGTTCATGTACCGCTCGAGGTAGAGGGCGGTCATGCCGGGGTCGGCGGGGTTGTTGAACCAGGCTTCGCTGCGCAGTCCCATACCGGCCAGTCTGGCAACACGGCCCGCCGGATGCACCCCTCCCGCGGAAAGCCGTGAATGGCACACTGACGGACGCTACGTCCCTCAATGTGCCATTCACGGACTTGGCCGGGGTGGCTCAGCCGAGGCCGTTGAGGCCGATCACCCCGGCGTACCAGTGCGCGCTGCGCTTCGGCGTCCGGCGCTGGGTCTCGTAGTCCACGTGGACCAGGCCGAACCGCTTCGCGTACCCCTCAGCCCACTCGAAGTTGTCCAGCAGGGACCAGTAGAAGTACCCGCGCAGGTCGACGCCCGCCTGGATCGCGTCGTGGGCCGCCCGCAGGTGGGAGTCCAGGAACGCCACCCGGTCGGTGTCGATGATGTCGCCGCCGTCGCCGATGACGTCGGGGTAGGCCGCGCCGTTCTCGGTGATGTACAGCGGCACCGGCCGGTAGCCGCGGTGGACCTGCAGCAGCGACTCCGTCAGCCCCGCCGGCTGGACCTCCCAGCCCGAGTCCGTGCGGGGAGCGGCCGGGTCCGGGACGAAGTGGACGTGGCCGGCGCCGACCCACTCCGGGCCCGCCGGCTCGCTGCCCGGCACCGGACGGCCCGCGACGCGGTAGTCGCGGTAGTAGTTCACGCCCAGCCAGTCGACGTGCGCGGCGATGACCGCGGCGTCCTCGTCGCGGACGACCGAGCCCAGCCCGAACGGCTCCAGGTCGGCGACCAGGTCGTCCGGGTAGCCGCCGCGCAGCACCGGGTCGAGGAACAGCCGGTTCTGCAGCCCGTCGATGCGCCGGGCCGCGTCCACGTCGGAGGCGTTCGCCGGGTCGTGCGGCGCGACCGGGTACAGGTTCAGCGTGACGCCCGCCTGGCTGTTCGGGGCGTGCCGCCGGATGACGTCCATCGCCAGGCCGTGGCCCAGCAGCAGGTGGTGGGTCGCGGCGACGGCGGCCGCGTGGTCGGTGCGGCCCGGGGCGTGGATGCCGCCCGCGTAGCCCAGCATCGCCGCGCACCACGGCTCGTTCAGCGTCGACCAGCTGGCCACGCGGTCACCGAGCCGCTCCAGCGCCGTCTCGGCGTACTCGGCGAACCGGTACGCGGTGTCCCGCGACGTCCAGCCGCCCTTGTCCTCCAGCGCCTGCGGCAGGTCCCAGTGGTAGAGCGTGCCCCACGGCTGGATCCCGGCTTCCAGCAGGCAGTCGACCAGGCGGTCGTAGAACGCCAGCCCGGCGGCGTTCGGCGCGCCGCCGTCCGGCCGCACCCGCGGCCAGGCCAGCGAGAAGCGGTAGGCGCCGAGGCCGAGCCGCCGCATCAGGGCGACGTCCTCGCTGTAGCGGCGGTAGTGGTCGGCCGCCGGTTCGCCGTTGTCGCCGCCCCGGACCGCACCCGGGCGGCGGGCGAAGACGTCCCAGACCGAATCGGTGCGCCCGTCGGCCGTCGTGGCTCCTTCCACCTGGAACGCCGCGGTGGCGGCGCCCCAGACGAAGCCAGGCGGGAACATCAACGCGGTCTCCGCCCGAACGCTGTCGGGATGTACGGACATGTTCACCCTTTCACGGCACCTTGCATGATCCCGGCCACGATCTGGCGGCCGAGGAGGACGAAGACGATGAGGATCGGGATGGTGGCCAGGGTCGTGCCGGCCAGCACCAGGGAGTAATCGACGTAGTAGCCGCTCTGCAGCTTTTCCAGAGCCACCTGGACGGTGGGGTTGCCCGCGTCCAGGACCACCAGCGGCCACAGGAAGTCGTTCCAGGACATCATGAACGTGAACATCGCGAGGATCGCCGCGGCCGGGCGCACGGCGGGCAGGCAGACGTTCCAGAAGATCCGGATCATGCTGCAGCCGTCGACGCGCGCGGCCTCGATGAGCTCGTACGGCAGAGCGTCCACTGTGTACTGACGCATCCAGAACACACCGAACGCGGTGACCAGGTTCGGCACGATCACCGCCGTCAGGCTGCCCGCCCAGCCCAGTTCCGACATCGCGATGAACAGCGGGATGATGCCGAGCTGGGTGGGCACCGCCAGCGTGACGACGATGAACACGAACAGCCCGTTGCGGCCACGGAACCGCAGTTTCGCGAAGGCGAACCCGGCCAGCGAGGAGAACAGCACCGTCGTCAGCGTCACCGTGCCGGACACGATGACGCTGTTGGCCAGTGCCTTCCAGAACGGCACGGTGTCGAACACCCGGGCGGCGTTGGCGAAGAAGTTGCCACCCGGCAGGAACGGCGGGATCCGCTGGCCGAGCATCGCGTTGTCCCGGCTGGCCACCAGGAACGACCAGTAGAACGGGAACAGCGAACCGAGCACGAAGATCGCCAGCACGACGTAGGTCGCCTTGCGTGGCTTGCCGAGCGTGGCGACGCTCTTGCGCAGTCCACTCTGGAGTGTGGTCATTTCTTCTTCACCGCCGGGGTACGGGCGATCCGGCCGGTGAGGAAGAAGTTCACCAGCGCGATGAGCACGATGATCACGAACAGCACCCAGGCGATCGCCGAGGCGTAGCCGAGGCTGGCGTTCTGGAACGCCGTCTGGTACAGGTACAGCGTCACGGTCTGGAACTGGTTGGTCGAACCGCCGTTGTTGGACCCCGGCTGGGCGTCGAACAGCTTCGGCTCGGTGAAGATCTGCAGGCCGCCGATCGTCGAGGTGATGGTGACGAAGATCAGCGTGGGCTTGAGCAGCGGCAGGGTGACGTTGAAGAACCGGCGCCACATGCCCGCGCCGTCGATCAGCGCCGCCTCGTGCAGCTCCTTGGGGATGGCCTGCATGGCCGCCAGCACGATCAGGGCGTTGTAGCCCGTCCAGCGCCAGTTGACCATGATCGCGATCGCCACGTGGCTGCCGAACCGGCTGGCCTGCCAGTCGACCGGGTCCAGCCCGAGGGTCTGCAGCACGCCGTTGACCAGCCCGTACTTCGGGCCGAACAGGTTGGCGAAGATGATGCCGATGGCGACCAGGCTGGCCGCGTACGGCAGCAGGATGCCGACCCGCCAGCCCGTCGCCCCGCGCAGCCGGGCACCGAGCAGCGCCGCCAGCATCACCGCGATGATGATCTGCGGGACACTGGACAGCAGGAAGATGCTGACCGTGTTGGTCAGCGCGTTCCAGAACTGCGAGTCGGAGAACAGCTCCTTGTAGTTGTCGAGGCCGATGAAGTCGGGCTCGTCGTCGCCCGCCTTCCACTTGAACAACGACACGTAGGCGGTGTAGATCAGCGGGAACAGCCCGACGATCCCGAAGACGATGAAGAACGGCGCGATGTAGAGGTACGGCGAGACCTTGACGTCCCACCGGCTCAACCGGTGACGGAAGGTGGGCCGGGGAGACACTCGCTCCCCGGCCTTACTCCCTTCTGGCGCGACCTTGTCGAGGACGGTCATCGGTTCAGCGCGTGATCTTCTTCGCGGCGTCGACGAGCTGCTGCCAGGCTTCCGCCGCCGGCTTGCCCTGCTCGACCGCCTGCAGGGCCGGCATGGTCGCGTTCTCCTGGATCTGGCCGTCGCCCGGGCCCTTGTACTGCGGCTTCTGGACCTTCTTGGCCTGCTCGGCGAACAGCTCGCCGACCTTCGTGCCGCCGAAGTAGTCGTCGGTCTTGCTCAGCAGCGCGGGGTCGGTGAGCGCCTTGACCTGGCTCGGGAAGGTGCCCTTGGCCTGGAACGCCTTGATCTGCTGCTCCGGGGCGGTCAGCCAGGCCGCGAGCTCGGCGGCCTCCTTCGGGTGCTTCGACTGGGTCGGGACGGTCAGGTACGAGCCGCCCCAGTTGCCGCCGCCGCCGGGGAAGGCCGCGGTGACCGCCCACTTGCCGGCGTTCGCCGGGCCCGCGTGCTCCTTGATGACACCGAGCATCCAGGCCGGGCACACCTTCGTGGCGAAGGCGCCCTGCGCGAAGCCGGTGTTCCACTCGTTGCTGAACGCGGTGAGCTTGGCCGACTCGCCCTTGGCGACCGCGTCGGTGACCTTGGCCCAGGCGTCCTTGATGCCCTGGTTGTTCTCGACGGCGAGCTTGTCGTCGGTGTTGATGTAGCCCTCGGGCAGCTGGTTGACCATGGCGTTGAAGTTCTGCGCGGCCGAGTCGAACCAGGCCTTGCCGTTCGACTTCTTCACGAAGTCGGCGCCGGCGGCGAAGTAGCTGTCCCAGGTGGCGAACAGCGGCTTGACGGCCTCGGGGTCGTCAGGCAGGCCGGCGGCCTTGAACATGTCCTTGCGGTAGCACATGGCCAGCGGGCCGATGTCGGTGCCGTAGCCGATGACCTTGCCGTCCTTGGTCTTGGCGGCGTCGTACTTCCAGGGCAGCCAGCGGTCCGGGGTGACGTCGGACGGGCCGATCTTGCTCAGGTCGTTGAACTTCGAGCCCTTGTCCAGGACGTCGGACAGGTGGCCCTCCTCGACCGCGGTCACGTCGGCCAGGCCCGAGCCCGCGGCCAGCTTGGTGATCAGGTCCTCGTGGTAGGGGCCGCCCTGCCCGGTCTTGCGGTGGGTGATCTTGATGTTGGGGTGCAGCCGCTCGTATTCCGGGAGAAGGGCCTCGTAGCCGAACTCGGTGAAGGTCGCCAGCGTCAGCTCGACGTGCTCGTTCGGGGCCGCCGCGGCCGGCGTCTGCTGCTGGTCACCGCCCCCGCTGCACGCCGAGGCGCCGAGCGCCGTCATCGTGATGCCCAGTGCCAGGACCAGGCCGTTCCGCATCGTTCTCACGTGTCCAACCACCTTGTTGACGGGAATGAGCGCTCTCACTGCTGGGAGCCTATCTGGGAGCGCTCCCAGGTGTGGCAGAGTCTGCTGGGGGCCCCCACCGGTGTCAAGGGTTCGTAACCGGAGCGTTTCCTGCGAGGAGCGCTCCCGGACATCGCCCTGCGTGACCGTTAAGCTGTCGACGTCCGGGTGGTTGTGGTGAGCGAGGGCGGTGCCGTGGGGCCTCGAGCAGGGGATGAAGAACGGCCGACGCTGGAGGACGTCGCGGCGTTCGCCGGGGTGTCACGGTCGACGGCGTCGCGGGCGTTGAACGACGACGCGTACGTCAGCGCGGCGGCGCGCGAGAAGGTCCTGACCGCCGCGCGCGACCTGGGGTATTCCCCGAACCAGGCGGCGCGGTCGCTGGTCACGCGCCGTACCGGTGCGGTCGCGGTGGTGCTGTCGGAGCCGGAGGACCTGCTCCTCGACCACTACCGCACCGCCGTCATGAAGGCCGGCTACCGGGAGCTGGCCGACGTCGGCCGCCAGATGGTGCTGATCTTCAGCGACACGCGCGAGGACCTGAGCAAGACCGTCCGGTTCCTCGAGGGCGGGCACGTCGACGGCGCGCTCGTCTTCGCCCCGCACCGCGCCGACCCGCTGCCCAAGGCACTGCGCCTGCTGCGCATCCCGGTGGTGTTCGGCGGCCAGGCGGCCGGCATCCGCCGCGGCGTCCACGTCGTCGACTTCGACAACGAGGGTGGCGCCCGGCTGGCTGTCGAGCACCTGGTCGCGTCCGGACGGCGGCGGATCGCCACGGTCGCGGGCCCGCAGGACCAGAGCGCCCCGATAGACCGGCTCGCCGGCTGGCGCAAGACCCTGCTCAACGCCGGCCTCGACCCGGCCGACCTGGCCGAAGAGGCCGACTTCACGCTGTCTGGAGGTGCGAACGCGATGTCCGCGCTGCTGTCCCGCCACCCGGACCTCGACGCGGTGTTCGTCGCGAGCGACATGATGGCGGTGGGAGCACTGCGCACCCTCGACGCGGCGGGCCGCCGCATCCCGGAGGACGTGGCGGTGGTCAGCTTCGACGACAACGCGACCCTCGCCCCGGCCATGGACCCGCCCCTGACGTCGGTCCACCAGGACCCCCGCGAGCAGGTCCACGCGATGGTGGAGACCCTCATGCAGCTGCTGGCCGACCAGAACCTGAAGCCGCGGCAGCAGATCCTCCCGGTCTCCCTGACGGTCCGCGCCTCCAGCTGACCCGCGTGTCGACTCCCTGATCACGCGTGTCGACCCTTCCGTCCCCGCGGGACGGCCGGGCCCCGCGGGACGAAAGGCCGACACGCGTGATTGAAGGGTCGACTCGCGTGATTGAAGGGTCGACACGCGTGTCTGGAGGGTCGACACGCGTGTCTGGAGGGTCGACTCGCGTACCTGGAGGGTCGGTTCGCGTACTTGGAGGGTCGACTCGCGTGCCTGGAGGGTCGGCTCGTGTGTCCGGAGGGCATCGCGCGTGATTGGAGGGACATCGCGCGTGATTGGAGGGGCATCGCGTGTGTCTGGAGGGGCATCTTGCGTGATCCGGGAGGCATCGGCGTGATGCCCCGCGAATCACGCGTGATGCCCCTTCCCGCACGTGTGATGCCCGGCTGAACACGGCTGAATCCCGAATGAAACGTTCAGTACCCGGGTTCACCCGGACCGTCGACGCGGGGTGCCCCGGTGGGTGGGAGCGTTCCCGTTCAGATGTACGCGGTTGGCGCTAAACGGCGTTCTCTCGATACTCACCGTGTCCATGTGGCTGGGCTGAACGGGTGACGGAGCCACTTTCGTGTGGGTCCGTTCAGGAGTGTTCAGCAGGCAGTCGTTCGCCGCCCGCGCAGGTGTGACGTCCGTGGCCGCGGTGTCCTTCTGACTCGATTCTTTACATCCAGGTTTCCCGCTGGCTACCGTCTGCGTTCTGGAAGCGCTCCCAGACCGCTGGCTCCCCATGGACAAAGGAGTTCCGCAGCCATGCGTTCCTCTCCTCGAAAACGCGCCCGCACGCTGGCACTGGCCTCGGCCGTGCTGGCCGCCGCGGGCGCGGTGGTCGCTCCACCCCCGGCGCTCGGCGCCGATATCGCCTGTTCGGTCACCTACACCACCAATGACTGGGACACCGGGTTCACCGCGAACGTGTCGCTGCGCAACGACGGTGCGCCGCTGGACAGCTGGAAGGTCGGCTGGACGTTCCTGGACGGTCAGAAGGTCCAGCAGGGCTGGAGCGCCAGCTTCGCCCAGAACGGCCCCGCGGTGACCGCGTCGAACCTCTCTTACAACGGTCATCTGGACACGGGTGCGAGCACGTCGTTCGGGTTCAACGGCTCGAAGGGCTCGGCCAACCGCCCACCCACAGACTTTTCCGTGAACGGCACCGCGTGCACGGGTGCGAACAAGGCGCCGACGGTCACGCTGACTTCGCCGTCGTCGACGGGGACGTATTACGCGCCGGCGACGATTCCGTTGGCGGCGACGGCGGCGGACAGTGACGGCACGGTGAGCAAGGTCGAGTTCTATGCCGGGGACACGTTGCTGGCGACGGACACGGCGGCGCCGTTCGAGGGCAGCTGGGGCAATGTTCCGGCGGGGACGTATGCGATCACGGCGAAGGCGTATGACAACAAGGGCGCGAGCGCCACGTCGTCGCCGGTGAGTGTGAAGGTGCTGTCGGGGCCGACGATTGTGGCGTCTCCGGCGACGGCGCAGGTCAAGCAGGGCGGCACGACGACGTTCGCGGTGTCGCTGGCGGGTGCGCCGTCGGCGCCGGTGACGGTGGCGGTGGCGCGGACGGCGGGCAGCACGGATCTGACGGCGAGCCCGGTGAGCCTGACGTTCACGACGTCGAACTGGAACGTGCCGCAGAACGTCACGGTGACCAGCGCGGACAACGGGGGTGCGCTGGGTTCCGCGACCTTCACCGCGTCCAGTAGCGGGTACACGGCGGCGACGGTGACGGTGAACGAGATTTCGTCGTCGACGTCGGATTATCAGCTGGCGTTCCTGACGCAGTACAACAAGATCAAGGATCCGAACAACGGGTATTTCCGGAAGTTCGGGAACATCCTGGTGCCGTACCACTCGATCGAGACGTTGATCGTGGAGGCGCCGGATCACGGGCACGAGACGACGTCGGAGGCGTTCAGCTACTACTTGTGGCTGGAGGCGTCCTACGGGCGGGTGACCGGGGACTGGGCTCCGTTCAACCAGGCGTGGACCTCGATCGAGACGTACGCGATCCCGTCCGCGGCCGACCAGCCGACCAACAGCGGGTACAACGCGAGCAAGCCCGCCACCTACGCGGCGGAGTACCCGAGCCCGAAGTCCTACCCGTCGCCGTTGCAGACCAACGTCTCCGTCGGCAGCGACCCGATCGCGGCGGAACTGAAGGCCGCGTACGGCAACCCGGACGTCTACGGCATGCACTGGCTGCTGGACGTGGACAACATCTACAAGTTCGGGCACTGCGAGGACGGGACGAACACGGCGCCGGCGTTCATCAACACCTTCCAGCGCGGCTCGCAGGAGTCGGTCTGGGAAACGGTGACCCAGCCGAGCTGTGACCTGATGAAGTTCGGTGGCAAGAACGGGTACCTCGACCTGTTCACCGGTGACTCCTCCTACGCGAAGCAGTGGAAGTACACCGACGCCCCCGACGCGGACGCCCGGGTCGTGCAGGTGGCCTTCCAGGCCCAGAAGTGGGCGCAGGCGCAGGGCAAGAGTGCCGACATCGCCGCGGTGGTCAAGAAGGCGTCGAAGATGGGCGACTACCTGCGGTACTCGCTGTTCGACAAGTACTTCAAGAAGATCGGCAACTGCGTCGGCGCGGCGAGCTGCCCGGCCGGTACCGGCAAGGACAGCGAGCACTACCTCATCTCGTGGTACTACGCGTGGGGTGGCTCGGCCGACACGTCCAGCGCGTGGGCGTGGCGGATCGGGGACGGCGCGGCGCACCAGGGTTACCAGAACCCGCTGGCGGCGTACGCCCTGTCGGCGGACCCGGGCCTGAAGGTCACCTCGGCGACCGGCGCGAGCGACTGGGCGACCAGCCTCGGCCGTCAGCTGGAGTTCCTGCAGTGGCTGCAGTCGTCCGAAGGCGCTCTCGCCGGTGGTGCGACGAACAGCTGGGACGGCCAGTACGGCACGCCGCCCGCGGGCACGCCGACGTTCTACGGGATGTTCTACGACTGGCAGCCGGTCTGGCACGACCCGCCGAGCAACCAGTGGTTCGGTTTCCAGACCTGGGGCATGGAGCGGATCGCCGAGTACTACCAGGCGACCAAGGACGCCCGGGCGAAGAAGATCCTCGACAAGTGGGTTCCGTGGGCCATCGCCAACACCACGGTCGGCGCGGGCGGCAGCTTCCAGATCCCGTCCGACCTGACCTGGAGCGGCGCGCCGGACACCTGGAACGCCACCAGCCCCGGCGCGAACACCGGCCTGCACGTCGCGGTGAAGAACTTCAGCCAGGACGTCGGGGTCGCGGCCTCGCTGGCCAAGACGCTGCTGTACTACGCGTCGGGGTCCGGCAACGCCCAGGCGAAGACGGTGGGTGAGCAGCTGCTGAACGCCCTGTCGGCCAACACCGACGCCAAGGGCATCGCGGTGCCGGAGACCCGGTCGGACTACGACCGGTTCGACGACAAGTACAACGCGAGCACCGACCAGGGGCTGTACATCCCGTCGGGCTGGACGGGCACCATGCCCAACGGCGACCCGATCAACGCGAACTCCACGTTCCTGTCGATCCGGTCCTTCTACAAGAACGACCCGCAGTGGCCGAAGGTCCAGGCCTATCTGGACGGCGGCGCCGCGCCGACGTTCACCTACCACCGGTTCTGGGCGCAGTCGGAGATCGCCACGGCGTTCGCCGCGCACGTGGACCTGTTCGGCTGAGAGGCACGCAATGAAGCGACTGCTCGCCTTGGTGGTCGCCGCACTGGCCGGGGGCGCCGTTCTGACGGCGTCCCCGGCCACCGCGGCCCCGCCGGCCACGCAAGCCGCAGCCGGGACCGGCACCGGGTTCTGGCACGCCAGTGGCTCCCAGCTGGTCGACGCGACCGGCACGCCGGTCCGGATGACCGGGATCAACTGGTTCGGCGCGGAGACGGCCAACTACTCGCCGCACGGCCTGTGGAGCCGCAACTACAAGGACATGCTGGACCAGATGGCCGGCCTCGGCTACAACACGCTGCGGCTGCCGTACTCGAACCAGCTGTTCGACGCCGGCTCCAAGCCGGTCAGCATCGACCAGGTGGCGAACCCGGACCTGCAGGGCCTGTCCGGCCTGCAGGTGCTGGACAAGATCGTCGCCTACGCCGGCACGAAGGGCATGCGCGTGCTCCTCGACCGGCACCGGCCGGACGCGGGCGCGCAGTCCCCGCTCTGGTACACCGGCGCGTACTCCGAAAGCCGGTGGATCTCCGACTGGACGATGCTGGCCCAGCACTACAAGGGCAACCCCACGGTGATCGGCGCCGACCTGCACAACGAACCGCACTCCATCCAGGGTGGCGGCGGGGCGTGCTGGGGCTGCGGCGACACCGCGACCGACTGGCGGCTCGCCGCCGAGCGGGCAGGCAACGCCGTGCTGGCGGCCAACCCGGACTGGCTGATCGTGGTCGAAGGCGTCGACTGCGTCAGCGGCACCGGCGACCCGCAGTGCGGCTGGTGGGGTGGCAACCTGTCCGGGGCGAAGCAGTTCCCGGTGCGACTGTCCAAACCGGACAAGCTGGTGTACTCGGCGCACGAGTACGCGACGTCGGTGTTCGCCCAGAAGTGGTTCTCCGATCCGGCGTTCCCGGCGAACCTGCCCGCGCTGTGGGACCACTTCTTCGGCTACCTCCAGAAGCAGAACATCGCGCCGGTGCTGCTCGGCGAGTTCGGCACCACGCTCGCCGACCCGCGCGACAAGGTGTGGCTGCAGGAGCTGATGAAGTACACCGGCACCGGGCCGACCGGGATGAGCTTCACGTACTGGTCGTGGAACCCGAACTCCGGGGACACCGGCGGCATCCTCAACGACGACTGGACCACGGTCAACCAGGCCAAGCAGGCGATCCTGCAGCCGTACCTGATCCCGCCGTCGGGATCGGGCGGCGGCACGGGCGACCCGCCGCCGCCCGCGGGGTGTGCGGTCACCTACCACGTCGACAACACCTGGCAAGGCGGCTTCACCGCCACCGTGACGTTGAAGAACACGGCGTCGGCGGCGCTGAAGAACTGGGCGCTCGGCTGGACCGTCCCGGCCGGCACGCAGATCACCGGCGGCTGGAACGCGACGGTCACCCAGACCGGCTCGCAGGCCACCGCCAAGGCCCCCGCCTGGGCACCCGACCTGGCCGCCGGCGCCTCGGTGGCGATCGGCATCCAGGCCACCGGTGCCGCGACCGGCACCCCCAGCGGTTTCGCCGTCGGCGCGACCGCGTGCACCACCTGATCCACACCGAAACACGAAGGAGCGCACTCGATGAAGAGTGATTTCTGGTCCGCCAAGAGGAAGTCACGGCTCGCCGTGGCGTCCTCGGTGACGGCCGGGGCCGTCGTGGCCGGCCTGCTGGTGGCCGGCGGCAGCCCCGCCGGCGCCGCCGCCGGCTGCAAGGTCGCCTACACGGTCAACCAGTGGGACACCGGCTTCACCGCCAACATCACCGTGACCAACCTGGGCGACCCGATCACGTCCGGCTGGAACCTGGAATGGAACTTCGGGGGCAACCAGCAGGTGCAGCAGGGCTGGAGCGCCACGTTCAGCCAGTCCGGCAAGCACGTCAGCGCGAAGAACCCGTCGTGGAGCGGGTCGATCGGCGCGAACGGCACGGCCAGCTTCGGCTTCAACGGCTCGTACTCGGGCACGAACGACATCCCGGCGTCGTTCACGCTCAACGGGGTCACGTGTGACGGCACCACCGGCCCGACCACGACCCCGACGACGCCCACCACGCTGACCACCTCGCCGACCACGTCCACCTCGACGAGCGTCCCGACGACCACGACCACGCCGACCCAGCCGGGCACGCACGTGGAGAACCCGTACGCCGGGGCGAAGGGCTACGTGAACCCGGACTGGTCGGGTCAGGTGAGCGCGGCCGCCGCGGCCAAGGGCGGCACGCTCGGCGCCCAGATGGCCAAGGTGGCCAACACCTCGACCGCGGTGTGGCTGGACCGGATCGCGGCGATCACCGGGACCGCGGACTCGCGCGGCCTGCGCGGGCACCTCGACGCGGCGCTGGCCCAGTCGACCGGCGGCACGCCGGTGACCATCCAGATCGTCGTGTACGACCTGCCGAACCGCGACTGCGCGGCGCTGGCGTCCAACGGTGAGCTGCAGGTCGCCCAGAACGGCCTGGCCCGGTACAAGAGCGAGTACATCGACCCGATCGCGTCGATCATGGCCGACCCGAAGTACGCGCCGCTGCGGATCGTGGCGGTCGTCGAGCCGGACTCGCTGCCCAACCTGATCACCAACACCTCGACGCCCAAGTGCGCGGAGGCACAGTCGAGCGGGGCGTACGTCCAGGGCATCCAGTACGCGCTGAACAAGCTGCACGCGATTCCCAACGTGTACAACTACCTGGACATCGCGCACTCGGCGTGGCTGGGCTGGGACAGCAACTTCGGCCCGTTCGTCAACCTGGTCAAGCAGATGCTCCAGGGCACCACGGCCGGGGTGAACAGCGTCGACGGGTTCATCAGCGACACGGCGAACTACACCCCGCTGACCGAGCCGAACCTGCCGGACCCGAGCCTGACGATCGGTGGCCAGCAGCTGAAGTCGGCGAAGTTCTACCAGTGGAACCCGTACTTCGCCGAGGTGCCGTTCGCCACGGCGATGTACAACGCGTTCGTCGCGGCGGGCCTGCCGAGCGGAATCGGCATGCTGGTCGACACCTCCCGCAACGGCTGGGGCGGCGCGGCCCGGCCCACCGGCGCCTCGGGGTCCACTGTGGACGCCTACGTCGACTCGGGCCGGATCGACCGGCGCCTGCACCGCGGCAACTGGTGCAACCAGAGCGGGGCGGGCCTGGGCGTGCGGCCCACGGCGTCCCCGGCGGCGCACTTCGACGCGTACGTGTGGATCAAGCCGCCGGGCGAGTCCGACGGCGCGAGCCAGCAGATCCCCAACGACGAAGGCAAGGGCGCGGACCCGATGTGCGACCCGACCTTCCACGGCAGTGAGCAGGCCAACGGCGGCAACCTGACCGGTGCGCTGCCGAACGCCCCGCTGTCCGGCAAGTGGTTCGAGGCCCAGTTCGAGCAGCTGGTCCAGAACGCCTACCCGCCGGTGCAGTGAGAATTCCCGGGCCGGGCGGTGCAGCGCAGCCGCCGTCCGGCCCGGGGTCCAACCCGGACCGCGATCCCGTGGGGAATCGAGGTCCAAGCGGAAGCCGATCCGGCCCCGGCCCGTCGTGGGCCGGGGCCGGACCTTCTCGTCACCCGTCGCGGGCGGAGGAGTGAAGCATGCCGGTCACGTTGCCTGGTTCCGTCGTGCCGCCTGTCTCAGGGGACGACGCGGTGTACGCCGAGGATGACCTGCTGCCAAACCGGGGTGGGGTTGGTGCTTTGTTCGGCCGATCGTTGGGCGGGTGAAGCATGCCGGTCACGTTGCCCGGTTCCGTCGTGCCGCCTGTCTCAGGGGACGACGCGGTGTACGCCGAGGATGACCTGCTGCCAGACCGCGGCCGGGTCGGCGCCCTGCTCGACCGAGCGCAGTGCGGGCGCGATCACCGTCTCCTGGATCTTGCCGTCGCCCGGGCCCTTGTACTGGGGCTTGCCGACCTTGCGGGCCTGTGCGGCGAACACCTGCCCGATCAGCGCGCCGCCGAAGTAGCTGTTCATCTCGCTGAGCAGGTCGGGGGAGGTGAACGCGTCGACCTGGCTGGGGAAGTTGCCGCTGACCCGGAACGCGTGCAGCTGCTGCTCCGGCGCGGTCAGCCAGGCCGCGAGCGCGGCGGCCTCCTTCTGGTGCGGGCTGGAGGACGGCACCGTGAGGTACGAGCCGCCCCAGTTGCCGCCGCCGTCGGGGAACGTGTCGGTGATGGCCCACTTGCCCGCGTTGCCGATCCCGGCTTCCTGCTCGATGATCCCGAGCATCCACGACGGGCAGACCTTGGTCGCGAAGGCCCCGGTGCGCAGGCCGGCGTTGCCGTCTTCGGCGAAGGCGGTGAGCCCGGCCGACTGTCCCTGCTTCACCGCGCCGGTGACCTGGTCCCACGCGTCCTTCAGCGCGGCGTTCGTCTCCAGCGTCGAGTGGTCGTCGCGGTCGAGGTAGCCGACCGGGAGCTGGTTGACCATGGCGTTGAACGTCTGCGCCGAGGAGTCGAACCACGCCTTGCCGTGCGAGCGCTTGACGTACCGGTCGCCTGCCTTGAAGTAGCTGTCCCAGGTGGCGAACATGGTCTTCACCGAGCCGGGGTCGGTGGGCAGCCCGGCCGCTTCGAGCAGGTCCTTGCGGTAGCACATGGCGAGCGGGCCGATGTCGGTGCCGTAGCCGACGAGCTTGCCGTCCTTGCTGCGGCCCGCTTCGTACTTCCACTCCAGCCAGCGGCCGGGCTTGACGTCGGCGGGGCCGATCTTGGCCAGGTCGGCGAACTTGTCGGAGTGGGCCAGCACGTCGGCGAGGTGACCCTCCTCGACGGCCTGGATGTCGGCCAGCTGCTCGCCCTTCTCCAGTTTCGAGAGCAGGTCCTGGTGGTACGGTCCGCCCTGCTCGGCGCGGACCAGGCGGACGGTGATCCCGGGATGGGTGAACTCGTAGCCGGGGAGCAGGTCGTCGTAGCCGAACTGCCCGAACGTCGCCAGCGTGAGCGTCATCTTCTCCGGCGTGTCCGGCCCGCACGCACCGGTCAGGGCCACGGCGACGGTGGCGGCGGCACAGGCCAGCCGTCTTCGGATCTGTCTCATCGGCGAGCCCTCCCCGGTAGCGGAGCACTCCCCGCAGGTTGGGAGCGCTCCCGGGAGGGAGTCTCGTTCCGGGCCATCCGGGTGTCAAGATGGGCGACTGCGGGTGTCCGGGCGGACACGCACCGCGTGCCCGGGCCTGTGAGGTGCGACGAAGGGGTGCGATGAAGCGTCCGACGATCACCGACATCGCCCGGGAGGCGGGCGTCTCCAAGGGCGCGGTCTCCTACGCGCTCAACGGCCGCCCCGGCGTCTCCGAAGCGACCCGGCAGCGGATCACCGAAATCGCCCGCGAGCTGGGCTGGGCACCGAGCAGCACCGCGCGGGCGCTGTCCGGTGGGCGGGCGGGCGCGATCGGCCTGGTGCTCGACCGGCCGCCGGACGTCCTCGGCGCGGAGCCGTTCCTGACGGCGTTGCTCGAGGGACTCGGCCCGGCGTCGCTGCTGCTGCAGGTGGTGCCGGACCTCGACGCGGAGCTGGCGGTGCACCGCCGCTGGCGCGGCGAGCGGAAGGTCGACGGCGTGCTGCTGGCCGGTCCGGGGTGCGCGGCCGAGCTGCCCGGCATCGGGCTGCCCGCGGTGGTGCTCGGCGGGCCGCTGGACCACCCGGGCGTCCCGTCGGTGTGGGTCGACGACGGCGTGGCGGCGGCCGAGATGCTCGAGTACCTGGCCGCGCTCGGGCACCGCCGCGTGGTCCGGATCGCCGGCCAGGCGGCGTTCGCCCACCCGCGGGCCCGCGCGGAGGCGTTCACCGCGGCGGCGGGCAGGCTGGGCCTTTCGGCGGGGACCGTCCACACAGGACGGACCGCCGAGGCGGGACCCGGCGTGACCCAACGAGTCCTGACCGGACCCCGGCCGCCGACGGCACTGGTGTGCGACACGGACGTCCTGGCGGTGGCGGCACTGGCGGCGGCCCGCGAACTCGGCCTGGCGGTGCCGGGCGACGTGTCGGTGGTGTCCTGGGAGGACTCACCGCTGTGCCGCCTGGTCCGCCCGGCCCTGTCGGCGGTCCGCCGCCCGCTCGCGGAACTGGGCAGCCTCGCGGCCGCGATGGTGCGCGATCTGGTGGCGGGGGAGGAGGTCACCGACGTGTGCGCCTCCCGGCCGCGCCTGGTGACGCGGGGGAGTACGGGGCCGGCCCGCTCCTGAGCCCGGCACTGGAAAGGGTCCGCGCCCCATTGTGGCATGGGTTTCGCCCAACGCCACATGGGGGCGCACTCCTCTGTCCACAACGGACGGTCAGCTGCCCTGGCAGGTCGGGGACGGCTGGGCCGGGCTGGTGCCCGTTGCGTTCACCACCAGGCCGAACGTCGTCTCGCCGTCCGCGGGTATCCGGCCGTTCCAGTCCGCGTTGCGGACCGTCACCACCGAGCCCGACTGGCTCAGCGTGCCGTTCCAGACGCTCGCCACCGTCTGGCCCGCGGGCAGGGTCCAGCCCGCCTGCCAGCTGGTGTACGCCGTCGTCCCGTGGTTCATCACTGTCACCGTTGCCTGGTAGCCGCCGTTCCATGTGCTGGTGATCGCGTACATCGCCATGCACGATCCGCCCGTCGGGGGCGGGCCCGTCGGGGTCGTCGAGGTCGGCGGCGGGGTGCTCGGGTCCTTCACGCCGGTGACCTCGCCGTGCCCGCCGTCGAACGTCACGTCCGAGCAGCCGTAGAACGTCTCGGCGCTGTCGGAGCGCTTCCACACCGAATAGATGATGTGGCGGCCGGTCTTGTTCGACGGCAGCGCGCCGCTCCACTTGTACTGGCCGTCCACCGTGCCGACCTGGCCGGTCACCGGCGGGTGGTCGATCGTCAGGAACGGCTGGTCCTCCAGCGAGTCCCAGGTGAGCGGCTGGTTCGGGTTCCAGCCGTCCTTGGTGACGTACGTGTAGAACCAGCCGGGGTGGGCAGCCCACGCGTTGTACGAGAAGTCGAACGTCGCGCCGGCGGTGAGGTGGGTCAGCGGCCAGTCGCCGACCCCGTCGAAGCCCGCGTAGTTCGGGTTCCCGCCCGAGCACAGCTTCCCGTCCGGGATGAACCCGCGCGTGCGCCCGGCCCCGTCGGAGCGCAGCACCCCGAACCAGTTATACAGCGAGTTGGCGCCGCTGACGTTCACCGCGGCCGCGCAGGCCGGGTTCTGCGGCTTGATCTCGCCGGTCGAGGTGAGCCCGTCCCGCCAGCACAGGAAGGTCCGGCTGCCCGGTTTCATCATGGCGCCGTGCGCCTCGGCCGTGCCGGTGTTCAGCAGGACGGTGGTCAGGCTCGCCAGCAGCACGGTGACGGCGGCGAGAATGATACTTCGTCTCCTGGTCACGTCAGTCCCTTCGTCGGGTAGCGTGCGTCGAAGACTGGAAGCGCTCTCACATTCAGGGTACGCGGTGCCGGTCACTTCCGGAACAGCCCGCGGTGAGCGCGGTGGGTGCCTTGGCCTACCTTGGCGAGGTCGTCGATCACCGAGAAAGGGACAGCGTGGACAGTCCGTCATCGGTACCCGCCTGGGTGCGGGCCGAACCCGCCCGGCTGCTCGGTTTCGCAGCCCGCGCGGCGCACCCCGGCGGCGGGTTCGCCTGGCTCGACGACGCCGGGCACCCGGTGCTCGACCGGCCCGTCGAAACCTGGATCACCTGCCGCATGACGCACGTCTTCGCGCTGGCGGCCCTGCAGGGAACCGACGCGGGCGAGCAGGTCGCCCACGGCGTCGAGGCGCTGAAGGGCCTGCTGCGCGATCCGGAGCACGGCGGCTGGTACGCGTCGACAACGTTGTCGGACAAGCGTGCCTACGAGCACGCGTTCGTCGTCCTGGCGGCGGCGAGCGCGGCGGCGGCAGGCGCCGGTGGCGCGGAGCCGCTGCTGGCCGAGGCCCTCGACGTCGTCGAGCGCCGGTTCTGGGAGCCGGGCCCCGGCCTGGTGGCCGACGTCTGGGACCGCGGGTGGACGCGGCTGGAGGACTACCGCGGCGCCAACGCGAACATGCACACCGTCGAGGCGTTCCTGGCCGCCGCCGACGTCACCGGCGACGGCGTCTGGGCGGCGCGTGCGTTGTCCATTGTGGACAAGCTGGTGCACGGCGAGGCCCGCGCGCACGGCTGGCTGCTGCCGGAGCACTACGACCCGCAGTGGCGGGTGCGCCCGGAGTTCAACCGCGCCGAGCCCGCCCACCCGTTCCGCCCGTTCGGCGCGACGATCGGGCACCTCTTCGAGTGGGCCCGGCTGGTGGTCCACCTGAAGCGTGCCCTCGGCGAGGGCGCCCCGGACTGGCTCCTGCCCGACGCCCGTGCCCTGTTCGCGGCGGCGGACCGCACCGGCTGGGCGGTCGACGGCCACCCGGGCTTCGTCTACACCACGGACTTCGCCGGGACGCCGGTGGTGCGCACCCGCCTGCACTGGGTCGTGGCGGAGGCGATCGCCGCCGCGTGGACCCTGCACCAGGAGACGGGCGACCCGGCGTACCTCGAGCGGTTCACGGCCTGGTGCGACCACGCGCAGCGGTGCTTCGTGGACGCCGAACTCGGATCGTGGCACCACGAACTCGATCCGCGGAACCGTCCGGCCGCGACGGTGTGGGCGGGCAAGCCGGACATCTACCACGCCTACCAGGCGACGCTGCTGCCGTCCCTGCCGCCGGCGGCGTCGTTCGCGGGCGCGCTCCGGCCCGCACACTGAACTCCCGAGACCCTTCCCAGACAAGGAGAACCATGTCGCCTTACGTCGCCGCCGGAGACCGGTACGCGGGCATGCCCTACCGGCGGGCCGGGCGCAGCGGGCTGAAGCTGCCCGCCGTGTCGCTCGGGCTGTGGCACAACTTCGGGGACGACAAGCCCCTCGACGTCCAGCGGGCCGTGCTGCGCCGGGCGTTCGACCTCGGTGTCACGCACTTCGACCTGGCCAACAACTACGGCCCGCCGCCGGGCGCGGCCGAGGTCAACTTCGGGCGGCACTTCGCCGCCGACTTCCGGCCCCACCGCGACGAGATCCTGGTGTCGTCCAAGGCCGGGTACCTGATGTGGGACGGCCCGTACGGCGAATGGGGCTCGCGCAAGAACCTGCTCGCCAGCCTCGACCAGAGCCTCGCGCGCACCGGCCTGGATTATTTCGACATCTTCTACTCGCACCGCCCGGACCCGGAGACGCCGATCGAGGAGACGGTGGGTGCCCTCGACACCGCGGTCCGGTCCGGGAAGGCGCTCTACGCGGGCATCTCCAACTACTCTGCCGAGCAGACGGCCGCCGCCGTCGCCGCGCTGAAGGACCTCGGCACGCCGCTGCTGATCCACCAGCCGCGGTACTCGATGCTGGACCGCTGGGTCGAGGACGGCCTGCTCGACACCCTCGACGAGCACGGCGTTGGCTCGATCGCCTACTCGCCGCTGAGCCAGGGCCTGCTGACCGACCGCTACCTCGACGGCGTCCCCGAGGGTTCGCGGGCAGCGGGCGCGAGCCCGTTCCTCACCCGCGACCGCATCACCGAGGACACGCTGGCAACGGTCCGCGCGCTGAACGACGTCGCGAAGCGGCGCGGGCAGACGCTGGCGCAGCTGGCCATCGCGTGGGTCCTGCGCCGCGGCCGGGTGACGTCGGCGCTGATCGGGGCCAGCAGCGTCGCGCAGCTGGAGAACACCGTCGCCGCCACCGCGAACCTCGACTTCGCCGACGAGGAACTGGCCGAAATCGACCGCATCCTGGGCCGCTGACGGGTACCTGCCGCCGGTCCGCGGTCGTGGGGGGGGGGGCGGGGGGCGCCCCCCCGTAGAAACCCCCCCCAACCCCCCCCCCCCCCCCCCCCCCCCCCCCCCCCCC
>NZ_JBDZYD010000014.1:125391-168593 GCF_040064235.1 Amycolatopsis melonis | reverse complement strand
GCGGGGGCGGGGTACCTGCGGCGGGGCGGGGGTCGTGAGTGCGTAACAGTGTTAGAACACTGTTACGCACTCACGACAAGCCGCGGCAGACCGCCCAGCGCCCGGCTCAGCAGCCGATCCGGGAGGTGCCCACCGCCACGTCGTCGAACCACAGCGTGTCGGCGTCGCCGCCGTAGCTCTCCCAGCCCAGGCGGAGGTCGGTCACCGACGGGTGCCAGGCGCGGGCGAGCCACTGCTGGTCGATGTCGGGGGTCGGGACGCCGTCGACGACCAGCCCGGGCACCTCGGCCGAGCCGAGCCACGTCCGCAGCTTGCCGCCGGCGCCGTCGAGCTGGAACTCGAAGCAGGACCACGTTCCGGTCGGCAGCGGGACGCTCTGGGCGACCCCGGCCGGGCTCTGCGCGGGCAGGGTCGCGTCGTCGGACTCGCGGTTCCACTGCAGTGCGCGGTTCTGCCCGCCGGCCCGCAGGTCGCGGCCGTCGGTGCTGTCGCGCATCGCCAGGAACGTCACGTGCCCGGCGGGCAGCGGCGTCGTGTGCCGGACCCAGAACCGGCCGTACAGCACGCCGGAGCCGGAGACGCTCGTGCCGAAGAACGCGTGGTTGCAGTAACCGCCGCCGCCGGCGACCTTGACCGAGCGGGAGCCGGAGTGCGCGACCGTGCCGTCGACGGCGACCGTGCCGGTGCCGGTGCAGTTCGCCGCCCCGACCGTCCAGCGGCCGCCCGGCGTGCTGCCGGTCTGCTGCTCGAAGTCGTCGCAGATCGCCGCGTTCGCGCAGCCGGCGGGCGGTGGCCCGGACGTCGTCGTGGTGGGCTGGGTGATCGGCGTCGTCGGTGTGGCCGAGGTGGGCGGCGCGGGGTCGCCGCAGGAGACGCCGTTGAGCGTGAAGTCCGTGGGTTCGGCGTTGGTGCCGCTGTAGGTGCCCTGGAGGCCGAACGAGACCGACCCGCCCGCGGGCAGCGTCCCGTTGTAGGGCAGGCTCTCCGCGGTGACCGCGGTCCCGGACTGCCGGACCGTGGCGTTCCAGGCGGAGGTGACGGTCTGGTTCCCGCCGTAGTGCCAGGCGAGCGTCCACGACGTCAGCGGGGTCGCGCCGTTGGTCAGGGTGATGTCGGCGGTGTACCCGGTCTGCCACTGGTTGACGCGGTAGGCGACCGAGCAGGCCGGTGCCGCGGTGGCGGGACCGGCGGCGACGACGGCGGTGGTGGCGGCCGCGGCGAGGCAGAGCCCGGCGAGCGCGCCGGCGAGCCTGTGCATCGGGTTCCTCCCAGGGACAAAGACAGGGGCGCCGTGGCTTGCACCACGGCGCCCCTGGGTGGTTGGCCGCGTCTGACGAGGCGACCTGGCATGGGAGCGCTTCCAGCCGCGGTGAAGGTAACCCCCGCATGACACCCTTGTAAAGCGTGACCCGGTCCTGGGCCGATCGGGTGGTTCGTTTTCCATCGCCGGTGGGTCGCCGACGGGCACTGAACGCTCCTGAACGGCCGAATCCCTTGCAGGGCCTGAAATCCCGTGGTTGCGGAGCGCGACCGGCGAGGGTGGCCGGATGCGGCCGTTGGAGTGGATTTTGCGGATCCGGCCCAAGATCGCCGTGGGCGGGTGCCGGAGGAGTTTTCTTGAACGATTGGGAGCGCTCTCATGACCGCCCGCACGTCCGGCGGGGCCGGACGGCGGAATCCTGGTTGCAATTTCAACATTTCGGCGAAAAAGCAAGATCCGAACCGGCTTCACGGCCCCCGCTGCTGCGGTAGTGTCGTTCTTGTGCACCCGTACGCCGGAAATCGTTGGATGAACGATGAGTCGACAGGTCAAGCCAGGCAGTAAGCCGTACCGTGCACAGCTGCGCGACCGGCTGGCCGCGCTGGGGTTCCCCGAAGAGGTGATTCCCTCGAAGGTGGCGGAGAACCTGATCGTCGAATGCCGGGTTCCCCCGCGCACCGCGTGGCGGCTGGCGTCGGAGCTGTCGCTCGATGTCGCGGCCCACCAGTACAACGCCGTCACCGGCGACCCCCGCGCGGGCATGCGCGGCACGCGGATCTGGGAGTACGAGCAGTGGCCCGACCGCGGAGTCCGGCCCACGGTCGCCGCCCTGCGGGTGCTGGCGCAGGTGTACGGCACCAGCTGGAAGTGCCTGCTGGGCCTGCGCGACCTCGAGCAGCTGCCGGCCAAGGACCTCGCCGAGTACCACGGCGACACCGAACCGGTGCCGCCCCCGGCGCCGTCGCCGCCCGCGCGCACCCTGGCCCGCGCCGAAACCCGGCCGGAGGAGGAAATCGGGGCAGGCGCCCTCGACGACGCGATCCTGCTGACCAAGACCAACGTCGACGACGTCCAGATCGACGATCTGTGGGCGGACCTGGACTTCCTGGGTGGTGCCTACACCCGGACCGCGCCCGACTCGATCCTCGGCCAGCTCGCCGTCATCGAGGAACGCACCGCCTCGCTGCTCAAGGGCAGGCAGCGGCCGAAGCAGACCCAGGAACTGCTGCTGATCGGGGCGAAGTCGAGCGCGATGATGGCCTGGATCGCCGGCGACCTCGGGCGGTACCGGCTTTCGCGCGAGCTCAACTCCGCGGCCTGGCTGTACACCCAGTACGCCGACGACTTCCTCGCCCGGCGCTGGGTGCGCACCTCGCAGGCGCGGGTGGCGTTCTGGTCGGGCAACGGCGTGGAGTCGGCGAAACTGGCCGCCGACGGCCTCCGCTACCACGTCGGCGGGCGGCTGACGGACGCGCCGCTGATCCTCGCCGAGGCACGCGGCTGGTCGTCGGTGCAGGCCGAACGCCAGGTGCTGGACGCGATCGCACGCTGGACGACCATCGAGGACCCGGATCTCGGCGCGGGCGGCGAGGACCGGTTCTTCAACATCACCAAGGACCGGCGCCACTACATGGCAGGCACCTCGCTGCTGTCGGTGGGGCAGGCCTGCGCAGCGCTGCGCGAGTTCCGCACCGCCCGCGAAGCCTACGAACAGCTTTCACTCGAGAACCGCTGGGAAGCCATGGACCCGATGATCCGGATCGACACCAGCCGCGCGCACCTGCGGCTCGACGACCTCGAAGGCGCCGCCGCGCAGGTGGAGCCGGTGCTGGCCACCGACGTCCGCAGGCAGCCGGACATGGTGCGCGCCATGCTCAAGGTGCTGGCAGGCGAGCTGGCAGGCCCGCGCTGGCGCTCGGCGCCGGTGGCGCGCGACCTCGCCGAGGCCGTCCTGGACGCCCACGCTGCGGCGCGGCCGTGACGGGCGAGAGAATCCGCGCGGAGACACCGCCCACGGCACCCGACGACAGAGACAACAGAGACGACAGCCGGCACGAGGAGGCCTGGGCACTGGCCGGGCACACCCAGCGCGACGTGGTCGTGGTCGCCGACCGCTTCGCGCGGTTCGCCCGCGGCGACCGCGTGTTCACGCTGTCGGGCCTGCTGGCCCTGCTCGCCACCGGCGGCCCGGACGCGCCCGGCTGCCACTGGGTCGTCCACCTCGGCCAGGGCATCGACCCGGCCGACGGCGACCTGCTCGAAACCGCCTGCGAGAAGTCCGGCGAGACGGTGCGCCTGGCCGACCCGGAGGCGTTCCGGCGGCCGCTCGCCGGGCCGGAAACCGTCCACAAGGACCGGCCGGAGAACGTCCTGCTGGCCGGCGTGCACAGCCCATCGCCCGAGCTCTGCCGGGCCGAGCTGCGCATCCACCGCGACAACGAGCTCGTCCTCGACCACCACACCGGCGAGCACGTGCAGGGCATCGTGATCATCGAGGCGATGCGGCAGATCTGCATCGCGCAGTTCGAGACCGCGATCCGCCCCGGCCTGCCGCCCGCCGCGTACGCCGGGGTGTGGAAGCGGATCGACATGTCCTTCGAGGACTTCCTGTTCCCGTTGCCCGCCACGGTGGAGTCGGTGATCGCCGAATCCGACGTCGACAGGCCGACCAACCTGAAGTTCCGTGCCACCACGGCGGTGCGGCAGCAGGACCGCACCGTCGCCACCGCCGTCATCGAGTACTCGATGATCGCGCAGGGCCGCATCGACACCCTCGAACGCCGCAAGGCCGACCAGGCCACCCGCGCCTACCTCGGCTGAGCCGCGGCGGCACCACGACTCCGGAAGGGAAACCACACCACGATGTCCGACCTGCAGCAGCAGGACCGTTCCGCCTCCTTCGGCCAGGGCCTGAAACTCATCCAGCAGCTCGGCGGCGCGGACCGGCCCGCCGTGCTGGACCTGTTCGAGAGCATCGGGGAGACCGAGTTCGGCGAGCAGTGCGTCGGGTTCATCTACGGCGACGTCTACCACCGGCCGGGCCTGGAGCTGCCGGACCGGCAGCTGGTGACGGTCGCGGCGCTGGCCGCGCTCGGCTACGCGGGTTCCCAGCTGCAGTTCCACGCCAAGGCCGCGCTCAACGTCGGCTGCACCCGCCGCCAGCTGGTCGAGGCGGTCATCCAGATCAGCTCGTTCGCCGGGTTCCCGGCCACGCTCAACGCGCTGACGGCGCTCAAGCAGGCGTTCGAGGGCCTGCCGGAGGAGGAGCAGGCGCCGGCCGAGACCGCCGACGTGCCCTGGGCGGACATCGAGGACCGCCGCGAGCGCGGGCTGGCCGCGATGAAGGCCGTCGACGGCGAGGCGGGGGAGAAGGTCGCCGCGGCCCTGGCGGACATCGCGCCCGACCTGGCCGACTACATCATCGACTTCACCTTCGGCGAGATCTACAGCAGGCCGCACCTGAGCCTGCGGCACCGCGAACTCGTCACGATCGCCGCCTGCGTCGCGCTCGGCACCGCCGTGCCGCAGCTGAAGGTGCACGTCCACGGGCTGCTCAACGTCGGCGGCACGCAGCAGGAAGTGGTCGAGACCATCCTGCACCTGGCGTTCTACTGCGGATTCCCCGCCGCGCTCAACGCGATCGCGGCCGCGCGCGAAGTGTTCGCCCAGCGGTGAGCGGGTTCCGGAAGCTGCGCGCGGTCGCGCTCGACTGCGACGGCGTGCTCATCGACGACACCTACCTGGCCATGATCGCCCGCTTCGTCACCGAGCACGGCGGGGTGTACGACGCCGCGGCCGAGCGGGACGTGATCGGGCTGCGCGACATCGTCGTGGCCGAGAAGATCACCCGGCTCTGCGGGCTGGACCAGCCGCCGGAGGAGACACTCAAGCAGCTGTGGGCCGCGCGGCAGGAGTACCTGGCCGAGCACCCCATCCGCGTCGCCGACGGGGCGCGGGAATGCCTGGAGGCACTGGCGAAACTGCCGGTGCGCCTGGTCTGCTACGGCGGCCGGACCCGGGAGCACACGTTCGACCACTACCTCGGCGACTTCGTGGACCTGCTCGACCCGGACGTGCCCTACGTCAGCATCAACGAGCACCGGCCGGGCGTCGACCACATCACCCGGACCGTGCTCGGCCTCGGCTTCGACGAGATCGTGTTCGTCGACGACGTGAGCCGGGTGGCCGACGACGCCCGCGCGCACGGCGCCGGGTTCATCGGGTTCCCGTCCAGCCCGGCCCATGCGCGGCAGCGGGAGTTCATGGCGGCCTCCGGCGTGCGGCACCTGGCCTCGTCGCTCGCCGAACTGACCCCGGAACTGCTGCGGACCGTCGACGGAGAGCTGGCGACTTCGACACACTGGCGGGGTTGAGGAACTTCCTTCTCCCTGGGAGCCGATGTGAAGTACTTTTCCCTGCCCCGTCCCGGTGCCGGGCTCGTTCCGGGCGAACGCGACGTCCCCGAGCCCGGCCCCGGGCAGGTGCTGGTCCGGATGCGCGGGTGGGCGCTCAACGCCCGCGACATCATGATCCTCAAGGGGTTCTACCCGAAGCCGGTGAAGCCGGACGTGATCCCGCTGTCCGACGGCGCGGGCGAGGTCGTCGCGGTCGGCGAGGGCGTGCGGGACTGGTCGGCGGGCGACCGGGTCGCGGCGACGTACTTCCCGGACTGGCAGTCCGGTCCCGGCACGCCGGAGAAGACGGCGGACGACCTGGGCGGCACGCTCGACGGCGTGCTCGCGGAGTACGCCGTCTTCCCCGAGCACGCGCTGGTCGCGGTGCCCTCGCACCTCGACTACGCCGAAGCGGCAACGCTGCCCAGCGCGGGCGTGACGGCCTGGCGGGCGGTCGTCGAGGAAGGCGGGCTGGTGCCCGGCCAGCGCGTGCTGACCCTCGGCAGCGGCGGCCTGTCGACGTTCGCGCTGCAGTTCGCGGCCCTCGGCGGCGCCCACGTCGTCGCGACGTCCAGCTCCGACGAGAAGCTCGAGCGGCTGCGTGCCCTCGGCGCGGCCGAGACGCTCAACCACGAGACGATCCCGGAGTGGGGCGTGGCGGTGGCCGAGCGGACCGGCGGCGGCGTCGACCACGTCGTCGACGTGGGCGGCGGCGGCACGATCGGCCAGTCGATGCTGGCCGTCCGGTACGGTGGCCACATCAGCGTCGCGGGCGTCCTCACCCACGAGGGCGCGGCCGACCCGATCCTGGTGCTCGTCAAGCAGCTGACCCTGCGCGGCCTCACCAACGCCTCCCGCGAAACGTTCCAGGCCATGAACCGGGCGATCGAGCGCACCGGCCTCAAGCCGGTGATCGACCGGCGGTTCGCCTTCGACGAGGTCAGCGAGGCGCTGAAGCACCTGGAGTCCGGAACGCACGTCGGCAAGGTCGTGCTCGAGGGCGCCTGAAGCCGCCCGGGTAACTTTTGCTCGTCCCGCTGGGTATTTTCCGCACTTCGCGGAGAGGTTTCCGCAGGTCGGCGGGGCTCAATGGAGCAGAAAAAGTCCTCTTCCGGCAGGAATGGCGGCTGCCGACCGCACCAGGAAGAGTGAGAGGTACAGGACGCCGCCCGAGCAGGCTGCGGCTGCTCGAACCGGCGGTCCTGACTGGGGGCGCGGGGAGGGGGTTTCAACCGCCTGGGGGTGGGTTGAAACCCCCTTCCCGCCTGTTCGCCTGTGGTGCGTGAAGGCCGCCGAGGGAGCGCCCGCCCGGCCATCCCCCGGGCGGACCCTCCTCGCCCCGCCGACCCGGTCGTGAGTGCGTAACAGGGTTAGAACACTGTTACGCACTCACGAGCAGCCGCGGCAGACCCCGGTCAGGACGTCGTGCAGGACCGGCCGTTCAGGCTGATCGAGACCGGCTTGTCGTTCGCCGTCCCGGCACTGCCGGTGAACCCGAAGTCCACGCTGCCACCCGCGGGAATGGACTTGTTCCAGCCCGCGTCCACCGCCGAGACCGTCGCGCCCGTCTGGGTCACCTGGGCGTTCCACGCCTGGGTCACCTTCTGGCCGTTGGCGAACGTCCACGCCACCGTCCACCCGGTCACCGCGGCCGTCCCGGTGTTCCCGATCTTCACCCCGGCCTGGAACCCGCCCTGCCACTGGTTGGTGATCGTGTACGACGCCGTGCAGGACCCCGTGGGCACCGGAGTGGTGGTGGTCGTCGGCGGTGTCGAGGACGTGGTGGTGGTCGTCGTCGGCGGAGTGGTGGTGGTCGACGTCGGAGGCGGCGGCTCGCTGCCGGAGTCGCCCACGATCACCCCGCGCCCGTTCGTGCCCACGTACACCCGGCCGTACACCCGCGGATCACCGGTCAGCGCCGCCCCGATGTTGCCGTACTGGTGCTGGTCGTCGTTGATCCGCGTCCACGACGCCCCCGCGTCGTCCGACCGGAAGATCCCGCGCACCCCGCCGATCTTCGCGATCGTGTACAACGTCGCATACGTCCGGCCGGTGGCGGCCTTGCCGAAGCCGATGTTGTCGGCCTCGGTGACCCCGGCCAGCTTCGTGAAGGACGCTCCGGAGTCGGTGGAGTGCCACAGGCCGTACGTCGCGCCGGAGCCACCCGCGAGCCAGATGTCCCCGGCCACGCCCGGCATCGCCTTGAAGTGCGCCGAGCCGGTGGGCAGCCCGGTGGCCGCGGTCGCGGTGAAGCTCGCGCCGCCGTCGGTGCTGACGTAGAACTTGCCCGCGGCAAACCCGTAGAACCGCTTCGGGTCCACACGGTCGGCCTCGACGACCGCGCCGACCGGGATGCCGGTGGACGCCGTCCACGACGAGCCGAAGCCCACCGAGTAGTTCACCGGCGTGCCGTCCGGGCTCCAGACGAACCGGCTGCCGTCGGCGGACGCGGCCACCGTGCCGCCGCTCGCGCCGCCTGCCGGTTCCGCGCCCTGGAACCAGTTCTTCCCGCCGTCGGTGGAGAAGGCGATCCGGTTGTCGTTCGGGCGGGCCGAGCGGTCCAGCGTGCCCGCCCGCACGATCGTCGCCGGGTTCAGCTCGGCGTAGTCCAGGCTGGTGGTCGTGGTGAACACCGGCTGCGTGTACATCATGGCCGGGATCGCGTCGAGGCTGTCGTGCCGGAACCCGCCGATGTCGCCGAGGCCCGACAGCAGGGGAGCGCCCGACGGCGGGCTGATCAGGTCCAGCACCGCGGTTTCTTCGAGGCCGGCGACCACCGGCTTGAGCGTGATCTTCCCGCCGCTGTCCCACTTCGTGAGGTCGGAGGTGCCGTAGATCGTCGCGCCGGTGCCGTAGAGCAGGTGGTCGGAGTCGAACGGGTCGATCTCGACCGACTCGGTCATCCAGCCCAGCTTCGGCGACGGCACCGGGGGAGCGGGCTGCGTGCCGAACGTCAGCCACGGCACCGAGGAGATGTCCTGCGTGTAGCGCAGCGACCGGTCCGGGTAGCTGGTGAAGTCCCAGATCCGCGACCAGGTGGCGCCGCCGTCGGTGCTGCGGAAGAAGATCACGTCCGGCCACCACGACACCTGCGTGGCCACCATGAGCGTGTTCGGGTGCTGCCGGTCGATCGTCAGCCCGCTGTAGCCGAAGTGGTTGTCGCTGCTGTCGGAGGGAATCGGGCTGATCCGCGTCCAGGTGCCGGTCTTGGTGGCGTACTTCCAGACGTCGCCCTTCCCGCCGTCGTAGGGGCCGCCGGTGTCGCTGGTGGCCAGGTAGAGGTAGCCGCCGGTCGCGTCGAGGACGCCCTTGTGCGCCAGGAACCCGGTGGGCTGGCCGGCCAGGCGTGCCCACGTCGTGCCGCCGTCGGTGCTGCGGTAGACGGTGTTCTGCTTGTCGGCCACACCGACGTAGATCGTCTGCGTGGTGCTGCCGCGGGTGCCGGTCGACGGGTCGAACGTCACCCAGGTGACGCCTTCGATGTCGCTGGAGTAGCCCGTGGTGTCCGACGGGTCGGGCGCGTAGTTGCCGGGGTTGGGGAAGCTGGTCACCTTCGCCCACGTGACGCCGGAGTCGGTGCTGCGCCACAGGCCGTTCCCGCTGGGCGCGCCGAGGTAGAGGATGCTGTTGCGGTTCGGGTCGATGGCGAGCCGTTCGCCCATGCCGCGGCCGGGCATGTTGCCGCCGAGCTTGAACGGCAGCGGCGCGGCCTGCCAGGTGGCCCCGCGGTCGGCCGAGCGCAGGACGGCGCCGCTGCCGGGATCCCAGCTGTTGGTGTACATCCCGGCGGCGACGTAGACGCGGTTCGGGTCGACCGCGTCGGTGGCGAGGCTGACGACACCGTTGTGGCCCCAGTCGGTCCAGCCGACGGAGTCCAGCAGCGGCACCCAGTGCCCGGAGTCCCACCGGTAGGCGCCACCGATGTCGGTGCGGGCGTAGACGAGGCCGCGTTCGGCCTGGTTGAAGATGATGCCGGGGACGAATCCGCCGCCGCCGATCTGGGCATTGCGCCAGGTGTAGGGCGCGGGTGCGGCGGGCGACTCGGGCGCGGTGACGGTGACCGCCACGGCGACGGGCAGGACAAGGGCGAGGAGGGTCGCGAGAAGTCTTTTCGGCGACCGGGAACGGGTGCTGGGCACGGCGGTGTGCACGTCTGCCTCCACTTTCTGGGAGCGCTTCCAGAGAGGAAGGTAAACCAGCCCTTCCGGCGTTGTAAAGCTCCGCCAGCTGCGGAAACGCGTTCGACGATTTCGGCGGGAACCCACTTGTCCACAAAGGACACCGGGTCGGGGCGGCGGTCCATTGTGTGCCGATTGCCGCGTCACATATGTGAACGACGATCAGGTTTCTGAATTGTTATCGAATGCTCCCTTGCCGGTGCCGGGGCGTCGTGTGACTGTGGTGCCGCTGGACTGGACCTATGGAAGAGGCGACCCGGCCATGACACAGACAGCCCCGGCGCGGCACATCGGCCGGACCACCCTGTACTTCTTCGGTGCGCTCGGCGGCATTCTCTTCGGCTACGACCTCGGCGTCATTTCCGGGGTGCTCCCGTTCATCGGGAAACTGTGGGCGCTGACCAGCTGGGACAAGGGCGTCATCACCGCGAGTCTTTCGGTCGGTGCCATTGTCGGCGCGCTGTTCTCCAGCCGTACCAACGAAGTACTCGGCCGCCGCCGCACGATCATGGTCGCCGCCGCGATCGTCATCGTGGGCACCCTCGCCGCCTGCTTCTCGCCGACGTTCGCGTTGCTGGTGGTTTCGCGGCTGGTGATCGGGCTCGGCATCGGCCTTTCCTCCTCGACCGTGCCGACGTACCTGTCGGAACTGGCGCCGGCGCGGCTGCGCGGCGCGATGGGCGCGCTGAACCAGATCTTCATCGTCACCGGCATCCTCATCGCGTTCCTGGTGAGCTACTGGCTCGGCCCGCTTTCGGCGTGGCGCTGGATGTTCGCCGGCGCCATCCTGCCGGCGGCGGTCCTGCTCCTCGGCCTGGCGTTCCTGCCCGAAACCCCGCGCTGGCTGGTCAAGAACGGCCGCGAGGAGGAAGCGCGGCGCGTTCTGGCCAGCGCGCACGGCAACACCGTGAACCTCGACGAGGAGATCTCCACCATCCGCGAGGTCATCCGGATGGACACCGAGCAGAAACCGCGGTTCCGCGACCTGTTCGCCGGCTGGGTGCGGCCGATGCTGTTCGTCGCCGTGCTGCTCGCGATCGGCCAGCAGTTCAGCGGGGTCAACGCGATCAACGCCTACTTCCCGACGATGCTCATCGGCCTCGGCTTCGCCACGCAGGCCGCGCTGCTGTCCGGTGTGCTGCTGGGCGTGACGAAGTTCCTGTTCACCGCCTGGGTCGTGTTCGTCGTGGACCGCTGGGGCCGCAAGCCGTTGCTGCTCATCGGCAACGTCATCATGGTGCTGACCCTCGCCGCGGCGGGGATCATCGTGCTCAACGTCCACGACACCGGCCTGCGCGGCATCCTCATGCTCGTCATGATGGTGCTCTACCTGGTGGGCTACGAGCTCGGCTGGGGCGCGGTCGTCTGGGTCATGATGTCCGAGGTCTTCCCGCTCAAGGTCCGCGCGGCGGGCATGGGCGTCAGCAGCGTGGTCCTGTGGGCCGCGACCGGCGTCGTGAGCGCGGTGTTCCCGATCATCTCCGACCCGAAGTCGCTCGGCATCGGCGGCTCGATGTTCCTGTTCGCCGGCATCAACGTCGTGCTGTTCGTGCTCACCAAGTGGCTGGTGCCGGAGACCAAGGGCCGCACCCTGGAGCAGATCGAGCTGGACCTGCGGGCGCGGCAGGGGGTGCGCGTCAGGGGCTGACGCGGTGGACGGCCGCCTCGCCGAGGCCCAGTTTGACGGCGAGGCGGCCGATCCAGGGTTCGACTTCGTCGGGTGTGCGGTCGGGGAGGCCGAAGATCGTCTCGGTGATGCCGGGGGAGTCCGGGTGTGCCAGGCGCTGCGGGCGCGGCAGGGGGTGCGCGTCAGGGGCTGACGCGGTGGACGGCCGTCTCGCCGAGGCTCAGCTTGGCGGCGAGGCGGCTGATCCAGGCTTCGATCTCGTCGGGTGTGCGGTCGGGGAGGCCGAAGGTTGTCTCGGTGATGCCGGGGGAGTCCAGGTGTCCCAGGCGCTGCGGGTCCGGCAGGGGGTGCGCGTCAGGAGCTGACGCGGTGGACGGCCGTCTCGTCGAGGCTCAGCTTGGCGGCGAGGCGGCTGATCCAGGCTTCGACTTCGTCGGGTGCGCGGTCGGGGAGGCCGAAGATCGTCTCGGTGACGCCGAGGGAATCCAGGTGTGCCAGGCGCTGCGGGTCCGGCCGTTCCCCGAGCGCGCAGATCAGCGGCCGTCCTTCGCGGCCTTCCTCGCGCCAGATTCCGTGCAGCCGCGCCACGTTGCCGTCCAGGTCGGTGTCGGCCGGGGTGGTGATCCAGCCGTCGGCGTGGCGGGCGATCCAGCGGAACGTCTTCTCGGTCGGCCCCGCGCCGAGCAGGACCGGGATGTGCCGCTGCGCCGGCTTGGGCCACGCCCAGCTCGGGCCGAACGAGACGAATTCGCCGTCGTAGGCGGCTTCCTCCTCCGTCCACAGTGCACGCATTGCTTCGAGGTACTCGCGCAGCACGGTCCGGCGGCGGTTCCCCGGCACGCCGTGGTCGGTCAGCTCGTCGACGTTCCAGCCGAAGCCCGCGCCGAGCGTGACGCGCCCGCCGGAAAGGTGGTCCAGGCTCGCGATCGTCTTCGCGAGGGTGATCGGGTCGCTCTCCACCGGCAGGGCGACCGCCGTGGACAGCCGGATCCGGGACGTCACCGCGGCCGCCGTCGCCAGGGCGACCCACGGGTCGAGCGTGCGGCTGTAGCGGTCGTCGGGCAGTGACGCGTCGCCCGTGCGCGGATGCGGCGACTCGCGCTTGACCGGGATGTGCGTGTGTTCGGGGACATAGAAGGTCGCGAACCCCGCCGCCTCGGCCGCGCGGGCCGCGGCGGCGGGTGAGATCCCGCGGTCGCTGGTGAACAGCACGATTCCGTAGTCCACGACGGGAGCGTATTAGAACGCGTTTCAGTTTTCAAGGGAGCCCGGTGACCCCGGGCAGTGCTGGGCTGGCTACACTGGGTTGCTGTTCGATCGGCGATCGAGCAGTGCTGGACGCGGGTCCGGTATCCAGATAGGCGCCGGAAAGTCCGGAGCGGGAACGGGGGCGGGAGGAACCTGGTGCTCCATTGTGGACAGACGAGCGTGTCCCACAGTGTGGACGTCCGGACGGGGCGGGATGGCGTTCGCGGACCCGTTTCCGATACCGTGGACCACGGGTCGAGAGGCGCTGCAACGGACCACCGGGTCCGCCACGCTCGGCCGGGAATGACCAACCAAGGGCGCCTCCCGGACGAGGGAGGCTGCCGGTGAACACCCCACACCATTCCGAAGCGCGCCTGCGCGAGCTGCTCGACCAGCGGGTGGCGGTGCTGGACGGTGCCTGGGGCACCATGCTGCAGGGTGCCGGGCTCACCCCGGCCGACTACCGCGGCGACCGGTTCGGCGAGCACACCCACGACGTCACCGGCGACCCCGACCTGCTCAATCTCACCCGCCCGGACCTCATCCTCGACGTCCACCGCCAGTACCTGGCCGCGGGCGCGGACATCACCACGACCAACACCTTCACCGCCACCAGCATCGGCCAGGCCGACTACGGCCTGCAGGCGTACGTCCACGAGATGAACGTCCGCGGCGCGCAGCTGGCCCGGCAGGCGGCCGACGAGGCGGGCGGGAAGTTCGTCGCGGGCTCGATCGGCCCGCTGAACGTCACGCTCAGCCTGTCGCCCAAGGTCGAGGACCCGGCCTACCGGGCCGTCACGTTCGACCAGGTCAAGGCGGCCTACGCCGAGCAGATCGCCGGGCTCGCCGAAGGCGGCGTCGACCTGCTGCTGGTCGAGACGATCTTCGACACGCTGAACTGCAAGGCCGCCATCGCCGCGGCACGCGAGGTCGCCCCGCACCTGCCGCTGTGGATCTCGGTCACCATCGTCGACCTGAGCGGGCGGACCCTGTCCGGGCAGACCGTCGAGGCGTTCTGGAGCTCGATCGAGCACGCGAAACCGCTGGTCGTCGGCGTGAACTGCTCGCTGGGTGCCGAGGAGATGCGCCCGCATGTCGAGGAGCTGGCGCGGATCGCCGACACCTACGTCGCGTGCCACCCGAACGCCGGGCTCCCGAACGCCTTCGGCGGCTACGACCAGACGCCCGAGGAGACCGCCGGGCTGATCGGCGGCTTCGCCCGCGACGGCCTGGTCAACCTGGTCGGCGGCTGCTGCGGCACGACCCCGGCGCACATCGCCGCGATCGCCGCGGCGGCGAAGAGTGCCGCGGCACGCGAGGTACCCGCCCCGCGCCCGCACACCCGGTTCAGCGGGCTGGAGCCGTTCAGCATCGGCGCCGACACCGGGTTCGTCATGATCGGCGAGCGCACGAACGTCACCGGGTCCAA
Organism: Amycolatopsis melonis; assembly: GCF_040064235.1. Classification (NCBI taxonomy): domain Bacteria; kingdom Bacillati; phylum Actinomycetota; class Actinomycetes; order Pseudonocardiales; family Pseudonocardiaceae; genus Amycolatopsis; species Amycolatopsis melonis. The sequence continues at coordinate 154,456 of NZ_JBDZYD010000014.1, read as the reverse complement.
GCGGTTCCGGCGGCTCATCGAGTCCGGCGACCACCAGGCGGCCGTGGACGTCGCGCTGGAGCAGGTCCGCGGCGGGGCCAACCTGCTCGACGTCAACATGGACGCCGACCTGCTCGACTCCGAGCAGGCGATGACGACCTTCCTCAACCTCATCGCCACCGAGCCCGAGGTGGCCCGGATCCCGGTGATGATCGACAGCTCCAAGTGGAGCGTGCTCGAAGCGGGCCTGCGCTGCGTGCAGGGCAAGGGGGTGGTCAACTCGATCAGCCTCAAGGAGGGCGAGGAGCCGTTCCTCGCCCAGGCCCGCGCCATCCGCAACTACGGCGCCGGTGTCGTGGTGATGGCCTTCGACGAGCAGGGCCAGGCCGACACCGCCGACCGCAAGGTGGAGATCTGCGGCCGCGCCTACGACCTGCTGACGCAGAAGGCGGGCTTCGCGGGCGAGGACATCATCTTCGACCCGAACGTCCTGGCCGTGGCCACCGGCATCGCCGAGCACAACGGCTACGCCAAGGCGTTCATCGACGCGCTGCCCCGGATCAAGCAGCGCTGTCCCGGCGCCCGGACCAGCGGCGGCATCTCGAACCTGTCGTTCTCCTTCCGCGGCAACGACGTCGTGCGCGAGGCCATGCACTCGGCGTTCCTGTTCCACGCCGTCAAGGCCGGGCTCGACATGGGCATCGTCAACGCCGGCCAGCTCGCGGTCTACGAGGAAATCCCGAAGGACCTGCTGGAACTGGTCGAGGATGTCCTGTTCGACCGCCGCGAGGACGCCACCGACCGGCTGGTGAGCTTCGCCGAGAACGTCAAGGGCAGCGGCACCAAGCGCGTCGTCGACCTGTCCTGGCGCGAAGGCACCGTCGGCGAGCGGCTGTCCCACGCGCTGGTGCACGGCATCGTCGACTACATCGAGGAAGACACCGAAGAGGCGCGGCAGCAGATGGCGCGGCCCCTCGATGTCATCGAGGGCCCGCTGATGGACGGCATGAAGATCGTCGGCGACCTGTTCGGCTCCGGCAAGATGTTCCTGCCGCAGGTGGTCAAGAGCGCCCGCGTGATGAAGCGGTCCGTCGCCTACCTCGAGCCGTTCATGGAGGCGGAGAAGGAGAAGGCACGTCAGGAGGGCAGGCTCGCCTCGACCGGCGGCCAGGGCAAGATCGTGCTGGCCACGGTGAAGGGCGACGTCCACGACATCGGCAAGAACATCGTCGGCGTGGTGCTGGGCTGCAACAACTACGAGGTCATCGACCTCGGCGTGATGGTGCCGGCGGGCAAGATCCTCGACACCGCCGTCACCGAGGGCGCCGACGCGGTCGGGCTGTCCGGGCTGATCACGCCGTCGCTGGACGAGATGGTCGCCGTCGCCGCCGAGATGCAGCGGCGCGGCCTGAAGATGCCGCTGCTCATCGGCGGCGCGACGACGTCCCGCCAGCACACCGCGGTCAAGATCGCGCCCGCCTACGACAACGCGACCGTCCACGTGCTGGACGCGTCCCGGGTCGTCGGCGTGGTGTCCGACCTGCTCGACCCCGACCGCTCGATCGCGCTGACCGAGAAGAACCGCGCCGACCAGGAAGTGCTGCGCGAGCAGCACGCGAGCAAGCAGCGCCGTCCGATGCTCACCCTGGAGCAGGCCCGCGCGAACCCGGAGAAGGTGTCGTTCGACGACCTGCCCACGCCGTCGTTCACCGGCCTGCGCGTCGTCGAGCCGTCGATTGCCGAGCTGCGCGAGATGGTCGACTGGCAGTTCCTGTTCCTGGCCTGGGAACTCAAGGGCAAGTACCCGGCCATCCTGGAACAGCCGGTCGCGCGCGAGCTGTTCGACGACGCGAACGCGCTGCTCGACCGGATCATCGCCGACGGCAGCTTCACCGCGAAGGGCGCGTACGCGTTCTGGCCGGCGCACAGCGAAGGCGACGACATCGTGCTCGAAGACGCCTTCGCGCACGTCCGGTTCCCGATGCTGCGCCAGCAGACGGCGAAGCCGGAGGACCGCGCGAACCGCTGCCTGGCCGACTACGTCGCCCCGGCAGGCGACCACCTCGGCGGCTTCGCGGTGACCATCCACGGTGCCGACGAGCTGGCCGCGCGGTTCGAGGCCGAGCACGACGACTACCGCGCGATCATGGTCAAGGCATTGGCCGACCGGCTGGCCGAGGCGTTCGCCGAGCACATCCACCTGCGGGCCCGCCGCGACTGGTTCGAGCCGGACGCCCAGCCGCTGCTGGAGGACCTGCACGCGGAGCGGTTCCGCGGCATCCGCCCGGCACTCGGCTACCCGGCCAGCCCCGACCACAGCCAGAAGCGCGAGCTGTTCGAACTGCTGGCGGCGGACGAGCTGGGCATGGGCCTGACCGAGTCGTTCGCGATGACGCCGGCGGCGAGCGTGTCCGGGCTGATCTTCGCCCACCCGGACTCCCGCTACTTCACCGTCGGACGGCTCGGCCGCGACCAGATCGAGGACTACGCCCGCCGCAAGGGTGTCGAGGTCGGCGAGGTCGAGCAGTGGCTGCGGCCGAACCTGGCCTACGACCCGGACGCGTAGTCCGTCAGCTCGATGTCCGTGGCGAACCGGTCGGTCGCCTTGAGCAGCAGGCCGAGCAGGAAGCGGGACCTGAACGTCCAGTCCCGCAGCCGGATCCGCAGCTTCGACGGCGGCGCCAGGAACGGCCCGGCGCTGCCGCGCTGCGCGATCCTGGCGTAGCCGCGCAGCTGGTCCTCGTAGCGGGCGAAGGCGACCCGGTGGTCGCCGCCCGCTGCCAGGAGCTCCCCGGCGAGCACGTAGGCGCCGACGACGGCCAGGCCGGTCCCGAACCCGCCGAGGGTGTTGCCGTAGGCGGCGTCGCCGAGCAGCACGACCCGGCCGGCCGAGTAACGGTCGATCGTCACGCGGCTGAGGGAGTCGAAGTAGAACTCACGGGAATCCGGCAGCTTCGCCATCAGGTCGGGCACCCGCCAGCCGGCGCCGAGGTAGGCGTCGGCCAGCAGTTTCCGCTGCTGCTCGGTGTCGGTGCGGTCGTAGCCGAGTTCCGGAGAGGCGAAGACGAAGAACGCCGACGCCTTCGGCCCGCCGACCGCGACCATCCGGCCCGGCTCGTTGTACATCACCGGCTCGCCGAAGCCGTCTCCGAATTCGGCGAGGGCGTAGTGGTAGCCGAGGTACTGGACGTGGTCGCGTTCCGGGCCGAACGCCAGCCGCCGGACGGTCGAGTGGATGCCGTCGGCGCCGGCGACGAGGTCGAACCGGCGTGGCGCGGCATGGGCGAAGGTGACGTCGACGCCGTTCGCGGTCTCGGTCAGTGACGTGATGGTGTCGCCGAAGAGGTACTCGCAGTCGGTGTGCGCGTACAGGATTTCCGCCAGGTCGCCGCGCCGGATCTCGATCTCGCCGCCGGTGAACTCGCCGGGGATGACCGCGCGGGGCCGTCCGGCGGCATCGATGATCGTCTGGTCGTGCCCGCCGGTCTGCCGCGCGAGGACGGCGTCGAGGATGCCCATGCGGTCGAGCACCGTCCGGTGGGTGGCGCCCTTGAAGTCGACGGCCTGCCCGCCGGGCCGCACCGCGGGAGCCCGTTCGACGACGGTGACCGTGTGGCCGTACCGGGTGAGCCAGTGGGCGAGGGCGGGACCGGCGATGCTCGCCCCGGAGATCAGGATGTCCATGCCGCCGAGCTTCGCCAGTGCCGCTTACCGGTCCCTGGCGAAGCGCTGACGGCTATTCGGCGGCCCCGGTCAGCAGGGTCTGGTACCAGGCGTCGTACGGGTGGTTGGTCGCCGGGTAGTTCGCCAGGGGAGTGGTGGCCTGGCTCGCCGAGTCGAAGTCCCAGCCGCGGACCAGCCTGCCCGCCTGCCGGGCCGAGGTGATGAACGCCGACTCCGTCGCCGGGGCGCCGTAGAAGAGCGCGCCCTGCTGGAGTTCGGCGCTGTCGCCCTTCTGGAACTCGTCGAAGGCGACCTGCCGGTAGCGGATGCGGTCGCCGTCGACCTGATCGGTGTCGGCCCGCAGCGTCTGGGCCGGGGTCGGCCCGTCCGCGCCGGTCCACACGCTCACGCGGCGGCTGCCGCTGGTGGCGGTGGCCTTGGGGAACCGCGCCTCGGCGGTCTTGGCGTTGCCCGTCCACGACACCGTCGTGCCCGCGAGGACGCCGTCCCAGTCCCAGTTCTGGCTGCTGCTCTGGCTCTGGTGGATTTCCCGCAGGTGCGTCGCGTCGGTGAAGGCGACGGTCGGCAGCACGCCGTTGTCGTACTGATGGGAGGCCTGCCAGGTGATCTCCCCGTCCGCGCCGAGCTTGCCGACGTGGTACCAGAGCGTGGTCGCGCTCGGCGATTGGTGGACTTCGACGAGGTCGCCGTTGTCGTTGAGCGCCACGGCGGGTGTCCGGCCGGTGTCGTACTTCCCGTGCCGCAGCCAGGTGACCCGCCCGTCGGAGCCGTAGGTCCCGGTCCAGTACCAGAGCGCGCCTGCCCCGGAGTCGTGCACCTCGACGACCTGGCCGCGGCCGTTGAGGGCGACCGCCGGGTGGTAGCCGACGTCGCGCTTGTACTCCGCGCGGGTCTTGCCGTCGCCGGAAAGCAGCGGCAGCACACGCCCGCGCAGGGCGTCCACGGTCGGCTGTCCCGCCGGGTAGTCCTGTGCCCGCAGCAGGCGGCTGCCGAAGACCGATTCCAGCTCGTGGTTGAGCGCCGCGAGGTTCCCGGCCGCGGCGGAGGGGTTGTCGGTGAGGTCGTCCTTGAGGTCCAGCATGACCACCACCGGCGCGGCGGCCGGGTGCTGCGCCGACCAGGTGTTCACCACGGCCAGCCAGTCACGCAGGTTGTTCGACGCGGGGTTGCCGCCGCTGTGGTCGACGGCGTTGCCGGGCGAGTCGTGCCCGACGGCGTAGTCGTGGGACGTGGCGTAGCCGTTGTCGTGGACGTCGAGTTCGAGGAACCGGACGCCGTGGTCCAGCTGGTAGGTCAGGGAGTTCTTGGCACCGTCGACGTTGCCGGAGTAGCTGTTGTGGGTGGCCCGGAACACCGACGCGGTGAACGGCGGGCTCGCGGCACCGGCCGTTCCCGGGGCCAGCAGGGCGGAAGCCGTGAGCACGGTCAGGGCCAGGCCGGTCAGTGCACGCATCCGCCCATCCTGGCCCGGTGCTGGTTGCGCTGTCCCGAAAACGCGGTGAACGTCCGCCGGTAATCTCGCGGCATGACGGCTGAGCACGTGATCGTGACGTCCACGACGGACTCGGAACCGGCGGCCCGCGAGCTGGCGGCGCAGGCGGTGGAAGCCCGGCTCGGCGCCTGCGCCCAGGTCGTCGGCCCGATCACCAGCGTCTACCGCTGGGAGGGGGCGGTGCAGACCGACCAGGAGTGGCGCGTGGAGATCAAGACGACGGCGGACCGGGTCCCCGCGCTGGTCGAGCGGCTGAAGGAGCTGCACTCCTACGACCTGCCGGAGGTGATCGCCACCCCGGTCACCGGCGGCAGCGCCGAGTACCTGGCCTGGCTGACCACCGAAACGCGTCCGGCCGGGTAAAGCGCCCCAAGGTGGCCTTCGGTGCGTTGAGCGCACCCAAGGTGGCCTTCGGTGCGTTGGGCCTGGATCCCGCGGACCGGCGCGTGCTGAACGGCGCTTTCCTGGCATCTGGCGCGACGAAAGTCCCTTTCACTGCACGGGTCGAGAGGAACGTCCCTTTCGGCTGGCTAGGGTCGGGGAATGGAGCTCGAAGGTCTCAGGCAGCGCTTCGCGACGCTGACCACCGCCCACCTCGCCGACGCCTGCATCCGCGCCGGTCTTCCGGTCCGTTGCGCCCCGGCGGCGACGCGCGCGGTCGTGCCAGGCAGCCGTCTCTGCGGTCCGGCCGTGCCGGCGCGGCACGTCGGCAGCGTCGACGTCTTCCTCGAAGCGTTCGAGGATGCGCCGGCGGGCGGTGTGCTCGTGGTCGACAACGGTGGCCGTCTCGACGAAAGCTGCGTCGGCGATCTCGTGGTGCTGGAGGCCCGCGCCGCCGGGCTGGCCGGGGTGGTGATCTGGGGCCTGCACCGCGACACCGCGGACATCCGCGCGATCGGGCTGCCGGTGTTCAGCCTGGGTTCGCTGCCGACCGGCCCGCTCTCCCTCGGCCCGCGCGTGGACGGCGGGCTGGCCGAAGCGATCGTCGGCACCTGGCGGATCGGGCCGTCGGACCTGGTGCTGGGTGACGACGACGGGGTGCTCTTCGTCCCGCTGGCCCGTGCCGCCGAGTTGTTCACCCTGGCCGAGCGCATCCGGGACACCGAACGGCGGCAGGCCGACCGGATCCGGGGTGGCGAGACCTTGCGGCAGCAGCTGCGGTTCGGGGAGTTCCTCACGGCACGCGAGGCCGATCCGGCATTGACGTTCCGTGCGCATCTGCGTGCCGTCGGCGGCGCGATCGAGGAGTAACCCGGAAGTGTGATCGCCGTCCGCACCGGGTATCCCCGGGCACGCAGCGTCGCGGGAGGCGGGACCATGAACACCCTCATCGACTTCGGCCGGGACATCGAATACCACTTCGCCCGTGGCCTGCGTGCCTACCTCGCCCGGGTCGCCCGAGCCGTCGGTGTCGGGTTCGAGTCCTGCTCGCTCGACCTCGACGTGCCCACCTCCGGCTACGTCGCGCTCGACCGCACCCTGCCGGACCTGCCCGGCCACGACCTGGCCCTGATCTGGGACGAGGTCCACGGCTGGTCGGCAGTCGTCGAGCCCGCGGGCGGCGGCGCGGCCAAGCTGCTGGGCTACCTCGGCGGCCCGGAGATCCTGCCCCCGCCCCGCGCGGTGGCCCGCTTCCTCGAACGGCTGCGCGCGGCAGGCCCGCCCGCGGGATCGCTGCGCCCACCGGTGTTCCGCCGGGCCGGGCGTCACGAGGAACTGGTCGACTGGCTGCCGGTGACGGGCCCTGAAGGATTGCTGCGGCCGAGTTCCCCGGCCTGGTGACGGCGCGGTGCTGCGGCCGGGTCCCCGGCCTGGTGACCACAGGACGCAGGCCGCGTCGAGCGCCTAGGATGGGCTGTCCGCCTCCCTCTTGTGAAGGAACTCCGTGAGCCGCGCCGATGAGCCCCGTCCCGTTCGCGTCCTTCTCGTCGAGGACCACGACATGGTGGCCGAGGCACTGCAGCTGGCCCTCGACCGGGCCGACGGGATCACCGTGGTCGGCCGTGCGCGGTCGCGGGCCGAGGCCGTTGCCGACGCGCGTGAGCACGCCCCCGACGTCGTCGTGCTGGACCGGCGGCTCGCCGATGGTGACGCGCTCTCCGTCATCGCCGAACTCGGGGCCGGTGGTGCGCGGGTGCTGGTGCTGACCGGCGACGCGACACCGTCCGTTGCGGCGCAGGTGGCCCAGGCGGGCGGGGCCGGCCTGCTGCTGAAGTCGTCGCAGCTCGGCGTGCTGGAGGCGGCCGTGCGCGACGTCGCCACCGGCGCCGTGGTCTTCGAGCCCGGGCTGCTGCCCGGTGTCTTCGACCGGCTCACCGGCCGGGTGCCCACCGGCGCCACGCTGACCGCGCGGGAGCGGGAAACCCTCGACCTGCTCGCCGAGGGCGCGACCACCGACGAGATCGGCAGGCGGCTGGGCGTCTCCCGCAACACCACGCGCAACCACGTCCAGCGCGTGCTGGAGAAGCTCGGGGCACGCTCGAAACTCGAAGCCGTCGCCGTGGCCCGCCGGGAGGGGCTCATCGGCTGATGCAGCTGCACCAGTGACGAAGGGCCGGTTTGCATCTCGTGCAACCCGCCGCCGTCGGCGAGGCTTGGTCCCGTGGAAACCCCTGCGCCGCTGATCGCGGAGTGCGCACTGACCGACCTGGCGGGCGGCCTCGCCGTCGTGCGGCGGTTCACCCGGCTCACCCTGCAGGCCTGGACCGGTGACACCGCCGTCGACGACGCGCTGCTGGTCGTCACCGAACTCGCGACGAACGCCCTGCAGCACGGCGGCGGGCACGCCCTGCTGCGGCTGACCGTGGACGGCACGCACGTCCGCATCGAGGTGTTCGACGACGACCCGGCCCCGCCCGTGCGGCGGCCCGCCGGTGCCGACGGCGGCTGGGGTCTCGCCCTCGTCGAGCGCCTGGCCACGGCCTGGGGCACCGCGCGCCACGGCCGGGGGAAGGTGGTCTGGTGTGCGTTGCCCGCCCAGTCCGCCGAACTCGCCGGGTGAGCTCTTCCGCCCACCGTGCCGTGCCGGTCGCGCGGCGATCCGGCAAAGTTGGCGCATGGACGACGAGAGCCGGTTCCGCCTGCTCGTGCAGAGCGTGCAGGACTACGGCATCTTCATGCTGGACCCCGGGGGCCGGGTCGCGAGCTGGAACGCGGGCGCCGAGCGGATCACCGGGTACGCGGCGGCGGACATCCTCGGGCAGCACTGCTCGGTGCTCCACCCCGCGGAGGACGTGGCGGCCGGAAAACCCGGCAGGGACCTGGAAATCGCCGTCGAGCAGGGCTGCCTGGAGGGCGAGGGCTGGCGGGTCCGCAAGGACGGCACGCGGTTCTGGGCGAACGTGGTGATCACGGCGTTGTTCGACGAGCAGGGGCGGCTGCAGGGATTCGGCGAGGTCACCCGCGACGTGACCGAGCGGCGGGCGGCCGAGCTGGCGTTGCGCGAGAGCGAGGAGCGCTTCCGCCTGCTCGTGCAGAGCGTGCAGGACTACGGCATCTTCATGCTCGACCCCGAAGGCCATATTTCGAGCTGGAACGCGGGCGCGGAGCGGATCAAGGGGTATGCGGCCGAGGAGATCATCGGGCAGCACTTTTCGGTCTTCTACCCCGCCGAGGACGTCGCCGCGGGCAAGCCGGCCTGGGAGCTGGAGGTCGCGGCCGCGGAGGGGCGGCTGGAGGACGAGGGCTGGCGGGTCCGCAAGGACGGCACCCGGTTCTGGGCGAACGTCGTGATCACGGCGCTGCGTGACGAGCAGGGGCGGCTGCAGGGGTTCGGCAAGGTCACCCGGGACATGACCGAGCGGCGCAACGCCGAGCAGGCCCTGCGCGAACGACGCCGTCTGGTCGGGCACCTGGTCGAGGCGCAGGAGGTGGAGCGGCGCCGGATCGCCTGGGACGTCCACGACGAGTCGATCCAGTCCATGGTGGCCGTCGGCATGCGCCTGCAGCTGCTGGCCTCCCGGCTGCCGGAGCCGCACGCGAGCGCGGTCGGCGGGCTCGACGCGTCGGTGCAGGCCGCGATCGCCCGGCTGCGCGGCCTGGTGTCGCGGCTGCGTCCGCCGGAACTCGACCGGCACGGGCTGGTGGAGGCGGTGTCGGCCTACGTCGACGAGGTCGCGGGCCGCTGGGGGCTCGCGCACACGGTGCGGGACGAGCTGACCGCCGAGCCGTCGCCGGAGGCGGCGATCACCGCGTACCGGATCTGCCAGGAGGCCCTCAGCAACGTCCACCGGCACGCGCGGGCGAACCGGGTCGAGGTCACGCTGTCCACAGTGGACAACGGAACCATGGTGCGGATCAGCGACGACGGCGTCGGCACGGCGGGCGGCGACGCCGGTGCCGGCCACTTCGGGCTGGTCGAGATGCACGAACGGGCCGAGGCGGCGCACGGCTGGCTGTCGGTGACGAGCGAGCCGGGGCAGGGCACGACCGTCGAGTTCTGGCTGCCGATCCTGCCCGACGCACCGGGGGTCGAGCCGTGACCGCGTTGCGGGTGCTGATCTCCGACGACGACGTGATGATCCGCGACGTCCTGCGCGAGGTCCTGGAATCGGAGTCCGACATCGCGGTGGTCGCGGTCGCCGGCGACGCCGACGAGGCGATCCGGCTCGCCGAGCAGCACCGGCCGGCGGTCGCGGTCCTCGACGTCCGGATGCCCGGGGGCGGCGGCGCCCGCGCGGCCCGCGAGATCGCCCGCCGCAGCCCGGAAACGGCGATCCTGGCGTTCTCCGCCTACGCCGACCGCACGTCGATCGCCGGGCTCGCCGCGGCCGGGGTCACCGAGTACCTGGTGAAGGGCGCGCCGAACACGGCGATCGTCGAAGCCGTCCGGAGGCTGGGCCGTCAGCCGCCCGGGTGAGCGGTCAGCGGACGTTCGCCATGCCCTCGAAGGCGGTCGGCAGCAGGGTGAACAGCCGCCGCACCGCCCGCGACCGCCCGACGTCGACGGTGAGGTGCGCGCCCGCGGTGTCGGCCAGCAGCTGGGCACGCAGCAGCGAGTTCAGGCCGGCGACGGAGAAGAACGTGACGCCGGAGAGGTCGATGACGACGTCCTCGACCTGGCTGCGGATCCGGGACTGCAGGACTTCGTCCAGCCGCCGCGCGGTGCCGAGATCGACTTCGCCGGTGACCTCGACGACGACGGTGCGCAGCCCGGGACGCAGCACGCGCAGCGCCATGTGGCCGCCGGCGGTCAGCCAGCCGGTGGTGAGCTCGTGGTCGGCCGAGCGCGGTTGAGGAACCATCGCGGCACACCCTTTCGTCGGGCAGCTTCATCGGGCAGCGGGGGCGGACCGGACGAAGCGGGACGGCGGCGCCGCGACGGCAGCCTGCCGGCCCGGGCGCGGAACGTCCGGCAGCGGCTGACGGCTCAACCGTGAGCCTTCAGCATAGTGCATCTGCACTAGATGAACCACAGGGCATGGCAACGGCCGCCGGTCCGCGCTCGTGAGCGACAATCAGGGTTAGAACGCGAATTACCACTCACGACCACCTGCGGCACCGCGAACCGGGGGCTACGGTGGCCCCATGCCCACCACCGTCGTGAACCTGAAAGGGCACCGCGACGACCCGGACTACGCCGACGTCGTCTACGTCGGGCGGGCCATGCATCGCGGCGGCTGGCACCTTCCGGCGTCGAAGCTCGCCAGCCCCTTCCGGCCCGGCCCGGACGGGACCCGCGAGGAGGTCCTCGCCAAGTACCGCGCGCACCTGCTCTCCCGGCCGGACCTGCTCGCCCTGCTGCCGGAGCTGCGCGGCCGACGGCTCGGGTGCTGGTGCGTGCCCGAACCGTGCCACGCCCAGGTGATTGCCGAACTGGCGGATAACGGCCCGTAACGAATCGCACCCTCTCCGCGAGTAAGCTGACACGAGGGGGTGATCCATGCGGCGTCACGGCGGCTTCGATCAGGCCGAACTGCCCGAAACCCACCGGATCCGGTGGTGGCTGGCGGCCGGTGCGGCCGGGCTGGTCGCGGCCGGCTTCGCCGTCGTGCCCTACCTGCCGTTCTTCCAGAACTGGACCTTCGTCCGCGAGCCGAAGGTCGCCAGTGTCGTCACCTGGACGGTCCTGCAGACGGCCGCGGTCGTCGTCGCCGCCGTCCTCACGCTGTACTTCGTCGGCCGGGCGCGCCTGGAAGCCGCCGCCTTCCGGGCCAACCAGATCGACATCCGGCTCTTCGCCGACGAACGGCCCGAAGGCAGCCACGACCGCGAGATCGACTCCGCCGTCGAGCTGACCGCCACCTTCAAGCGGTTCCTCATCGAGTCCCGCCTCTACACCCCGACCCCGGTCCCCGGCGTCGGCAGCTCCTACGACTTCATCCAGATCGTCGAGCACGCCGGCGACTCCGAGGACGGCTGGTGGAAGGCCGCCACCAAGCTGATCCGGCTCGCCCAGCCGCCCGCCGCGTTCACCGTCACCGGCACGATCCGGCCCGGCAACACCGGCCGCTACCAGCTCATCCTGGAACTCGTCCGCGTCCCGCGGTTCGCCGCCGGCCCGCTGGTGATCGAGGACGAGAACTGGCCGCGCGTGCTGCACCGCGCCGCGAACGCCGTCGCCGCGCTGGTCATCCCGCGCAGCGCGTACGTCCGCACGAACATCCACTGGGCCGCCTGGCGCGACGCCAAGATCCCGCACGACCTGTTCGACGCCTACCAGCGCGCCAACCACTTCGTCACCTACCGCCGCTACGACGAGGCGCTGGCCGAGTACTACCGCGCGCTGAGCCACGACCCCGCGAACGTCTACATCAGACTGGAGATCGCCGCCCTGCAGGAGCAGCTCGACCTGCACCTCGACGCGCTCGCCACCTACGACGACGTGATCACCGTCTGCAGCCGCGGCCACCCGTCGCTGGCCCGCTGGTGGATCGGGCCCGACTTCGCCCGCCAGCCCCGCCGCGAAGGACGTGAGCGCGACGTCGCCCTGCTGATCGCGCGCTACCGGCACGCACTCGTCCTCGGCCACGGCGACTCCGTGGCCGGCTCGTGGTGGGTCCGGCGGACCACCGCGGGCGCGCCCGACGACGCGCGGGCGCAGCGCCGCGCCGAACTGCGGGCCGCGATCGAGCTGCGCTTCCGCCGCTACGTCGACCTCGACGTCCGGACGCGCCCGTACGCGATCCCGCGGGAGAAACGGCTGCAGCTGCACCGGCGCATGCTGCGCGTCCCGGTCGAGGAGCTGGTCGTCCACGAGGCGACGCCGGAGCAGCTCGCCGAGTACAACCAGCGCGCCGCGGAGATGCGCTCGTACTTCGCCGCGCTGTCGCAGTACGAGATCGAGCGGCTGATCGAGGACTACCGCCGCTTCGGCAGGCGCTGGCGCCGCAGCTGGCAGCAGCTGACGAACCGGGCGCTCGACCTGTCGCTGGTCTGGGCGGTCCTGCGGCGCGCGATGGCCGACGTCGAGCCGGTCACCGGCGCGGTCCCCGAGCCGCAGCCTGCCTACCCGGGCAGCCGCGGGCGGCTGGCCGACGTCTGCCCGGACCGGCGCTGGCCACCGGACCCGCGGGCGCTCGACGAGACCGTCGAAGCCGCCGGCCCGCGCAAGACGTGGGAAGAGTGCTACAACGCGGCGAGCGTGTACGCCGTGGCGATGCTCGAAGTCGGCCCGCGCGGCGAACGCGATCTGCGCGACCGGGCCCGCAACCCGCGCCTGGAAGGCGAATCCCGCGACGAAGTGGCCCGCCGCGCCGTCCGCGAGCTGTACCACGCGGCGACGATCAGCCACAGTGGACGGTTGCCGGAGCGCCGGTCGTGGGTGATGGGGGAGGACCCCGACCTGGCCGCCCTGCGCGGCCACGAGCTGTTCCGCGTCTTCGAGATGGTGACGTTCTCCCCGGACCGGGCGGCGCCGCTGCGCCCGCAGCGCGCGCACGTGTGGGAGCAGGTGAGCTACGTCCGGCAGCTGGTCGCGGAGATCGCCGGCTGCCGCGCCCACTTCTGGCGCGTCCACGCGGCCGGCCCGGCGCCGGACAGCCGGACGCTGGACCGCTGGCGCTCGGCCGACCGCGACGCGTGGCGCAAGCTGGCCCGGCTGGCCACGGGCAAGCAGGACTGGTACACGCGCTACCAGGCGATCTGCGCCTTCCGCGAGTGGGCGGCGGACTCGGGGTATCCGGGCTCGATCGCGGGCTTCCCGCAGTACTGCGAGGACCGGCTGCACGCCCAGCTGCGCGGCGCGTCCGGCCCGCGCGTGAAGACGGGCCTGGACGCGAACGTCGTGGTCCGCGAGTACGTGCGGCTGTGCGACCGCCGCCTCGACCAGCTGGTGGTCGACATCGCCGAGCTGGAGCACACACCGGTGGCCGAGGACGAGTTCACCGCCCGCGCCGAGCTCTGGGCGGCCCTGTGTTCCTGGTTCGACGACGACATCGCGGACGGCTCCTCGGCCGACGAGCGGCGCGAGCGGTTCCGCAAGCTGGCCAAGTCCTAGGTCGGCCGCGTGTAGCGGTGTTTCACCCCGGCCGGGAAGTACTCCGGATCGCCCGCGGGGCGCAGGACGACGTCCGGCAGCTGCCGCTCCGGCGGGACGTAGTGGGCGAACTCGCTGTTGAGCCGCAGCAGCTGGTCGCGCACCGCCACCGCGATCCGGTCCGCGTCGGCGGTCGCGCCAGGGGCCGTCTCGACCGTGATCCGCAGCCGCCGGTCGCGGTCGGCGTCCTCGGCCGACTCGATGACGAACTTGCCGGTCACCGTGTCGCTGATGCCCGGCTGCTCCAGGCCCACCGTGACGTTCTCCGGATAGACGTTGGCACCGAAGAACGACACCGTGAACAGCGACCGCCCGAACACGTACACGAACGGCAGTTCCGGGCCGGAGTCCGCGGGCGTGAAGCCGTGGCGGGCGCAGAAGGCGAGCAGCTCGTCGTGCGGCAGGAGACCGCCTTCGTCGCCGATGTGGTAGCGGATCAGCGGAATCCCGCCGTCCGCGGTGAACATCAGCGTGCCCTCGTGCACCTCGAAGAAGCGGCTCGCCGGGTCGTACTGCACCAGCGTCGGCAGCCGCGCGTCGCCGAAGACCTCGCGTCCGAGGTCCGGGTGGGCGGCGAAGAACCGGCGGATGCCCGCCGACAGCGGGGTTTCGGTGCCGAGCACGCCCGCGTCGGCCGTCCCGTACAGCGACGCGATGTCGCGGACCGGGTCGGCGATCCCGGCGCGCCGGGCCACCAGGTCGCGCCACTGCTCGCTGAACACCTCGCCCGCGAGCACCAGCTTGATCGCGTACGCGGGCCAGTCGACGCCCGCGGCCAGTCCGGTGTCGACGACGTCCTTGACGAACGGCGGATAGCCCAGCAGCACGACCTGCTCGAAGTGCGGCGCCAGCTCGGGCAGCACGCGCAGGATCTCCGCCTTGTTGTTGCCCGGCGCGACCACGGTGATCGGGCAGCCCTTGGCCGCCAGGTGGCGCACGCACGCGGTGGTGAACAGGCCGCCCACCCAGGTGCCCAGCGGGAAGCAGACGACGGCGAGGGTGCGGCGCCGGTCGGCTTCGAAGGCACCCACCAGCACCTGCTCGAACCGGCGCGCCACGTGCAGCTCGTCTTCGAGGGCCCGCGGCCAGACGGTCGGGTGGCCGCTGGACCCGGAGGAGACGGCGATCATGTCGAGCCCGTCGAACGTCCCGCCGCGGCACAGTTCGGGCAGCGGGTACTTCCGGTGGTAGCCGGCCTTGTCGACCGGTGGCAGCGTCCGGAACTCGTCCAGGGTCCGGATGTTCTCGGGCGCGATCCCGTGTTCCTGCAGGAACTTCCGGTACGCGGGCACGGTACGGGCGGTGCGGTGGAACAGGGCGAGGACGTCGCCTTCGGACGGCGGTTCCGGTGGCGCGAAGAAGGTGTCGAACGCCTGCCGCACACGGCTCTGCCGACCGAGGTCCATGATCGGAGCATATCGGCCGCCGCGTGTCATGATGTGCGGCGTGAGCACCTCCGCGGAGCAGCAGCCCGCCGGCGCGCCGTTGACCCTCTACCTGGTCAAACGGCTGGAGCTGGTGATCAGGGCGCTGCTCGACGACGCGCTGCGCCCGCTCGGGCTCACGACGTTGCAGTACACGGCGCTGACGGTGCTCGAAGCCAGCGGCGCGCTGTCCTCGGCGCAGCTGGCCCGCCGGTCGTTCCTGCGGCCGCAGACCATGCACGAGATGGTGCTGGCCCTGGAGAAGCGCGGCCTGATCGAGCGGACGCCGAAGGCGGGCAACAAGCGCGTGCTCCTCGCGGACCTCACCGACGCCGGCCGCGCACTGCTCGCGGACTGCGCGCCGGCGGTCGCCGAGCTGGAGCGGGCCCTGCTGGCCGACCTGAGCCCGGGCCAGCGCGCGACGTTCCGCGAGGGCCTGCAACACGGAGTGACGACCCTGGGTGCCCTGTCCGGCCATCGCCGCTCGCAGGAAGCCTGATCCCCGGAGGGTGCAGCGCAGGGTCGGCAACTGGCCGATGGGTGACGCCCGACTGGAGTCCGAAGTCAGGCTTGCTGACACCGCCGACTAGGCCGGACGAGTGGAACCGCCGACCGGCCCGTAGCAGGGGTGTCGTGAGCGCCGTTGAGGGGTAAGTCCCAGATCCGTTCTCGCATCGGGGAGGTCCGCCGAGGTGACCCGGGCACGCGACATGGTCGTCGCCGCGCGCCGGCTGCTGGTACTGGCCGGGGCGGTGGCAGGCCTCTGGCTGGTGTCGTGGCTGACGGCAGGCCACGCCTCCGCGGCCGGGTCCGGGGGGACTGGGGATCCGGTTGGGGAACTGGTCGGGGCGTTGCTGCCGGGTGGGGAGCCGGTGACGCACGGTGTGGCGCGGGAGCCGCGGACGGTGGGTTCGCGTGCGCCGGTGGCGCGTGCTGGGGACGTGGTGTCGCCGGTCGCGCGGGCGGTTGCGCCGCTGGTGCGCGGTGCTGGGGCGGTGGTGGCGCCGGTGGCGGGCACGGCCGCGCCGGGTTCGCCTGGGCCGGTGGCGCGGGCTCGGGGCGCGGCGTTGCCGAAAGCGGCTGCCGGGCTGGTGTCACCGGTCGCGCGTGCTGCTGCCCCGGTGGTGCGCAGCGCTGGGGCGGTGGTGGCGCCGGTTGCCGATACGGCTGCTCGGGTGGTGGCCCCGGTGGCGCGTGCTGCGGTGCCGGTGGTGCGCGGTGTGGCTGCGCCGGTGGCCGATGCGGCTGCTGGCGTGGTGTCACCGGTCGTGCGCAGCGTTGGGACCGTGGTATCACCGCTCGCCGATGCGGCTGCGCCGGTGGTGTCGCCGGTCTTACGCGCCGTGGCGCCGGTGGTCGAGCCGGTTTCCCAGCTCCTGTGTTCCACTGTCCCGGCGCTCAAGCCGGTCACCGACCTCCTCACCCCGCTGACCACGGCCCTCCAGCCGATCCTCGGCACCACCGTGCCCGTGTCCGACCCCCTTGCTCCGGTCGCCGGCGGCGTCGCCCGGCCCAGTGTCGTGCCGGGGTACGGCGCCGTCGGCCCGGTTGCCGGTTCGCCGCCGTCTCTGCGCATCTGGAAATCCTGGCAATCCGCCGCCGCACACCTCTGGCGAAAGTCCGGTCAGAACCGCACGGAACCCCAGCCGCAAGCACCTCCGCAGACCCACCAGGCATACCTGACCCGGACTGAACCCGGCCGAGCCCCCGCACCTGCGCCGGTGTCCGATGTTGCCTGCGGGGTCGGGTCCGCGGCTCCGCTCGCCTTCCTCGTCCCCGGCCGCGGGCCGGGGGATCTGCCGGCGGTCCTGGCGCCGTCCGGGACCTTCGTGCCGCTGTGGCGGCCGTGCGAACCGGGCACCGGCCCGGGCTAGGCCCGTCCCGATCTTCCGCCCCGTCGTGCGCTCCGCGGCGTGCTCCGTGCTGCGCGCACGCAGAACCAGAACCGAATACCACGCTCGGAAGAGGGACGAAATGGAAGCCAACGTGTTCGATCTCGGGAAGGTGCGAAGAGACTCGGTGGTCACCGTCCGCCTGGACGCCATGGCCAACGTCAGGCTCCTGACGGAGGTCAACTTCCAGGCCTACCGGCGCCGGCAGTACTACCGGATGCACGGCGGGGTGGCCACCGCACCGATGTTCAAGATCCACATCCCGGCCAACGCGCACTGGTTCCTGGTGCTCGACGTCGAGGGACTGGAGAACCTGCCCCTGCGCCCCCGGGTGAGCGTCGAACCCCAGCCTGCCGTGGGACGCACCGGCCGCCGGTGACGCCCTCGCGGCCCCGATCTGCTGGTCGGGGCCGCCGGAGGGGGCGCGGTGCCGTTTGCCACACTGGCGCCCGTGTGCGCCTTCAGCCGGATCCGCCGGTTCCTCGACGAGCGGGACCCGCCGACGCCGTGTCTCGTCGTCGACACCGACGTCGTCGCGGCCCGGGCGCGTGAGTTCCGCTCGGCGTTCCCCGGCGCGCTGATCCGGTACGCGGTCAAGGCCAACCCGGCGCCGCCGGTGCTCGACGCGCTGGTGGCGGCCGGGATCGGCTTCGACGTCGCCGGGCCCGCCGAGCTGGCGCTGTGCCTGGCGCGCGGCGCCGCCGCGGAAGACATCGCCTACGGCAACCCGATCAAGAAGCCGCGCGACATCGCGGACGCCTTCGCGCGCGGTGTCCGGGAGTTCACTTCGGACGCTGCCGCCGACGTCGACCACCTCGCCAGGGAAGCGCCGGGCTCGGCGGTGTCGATCCGCGTCGTGCTCGACGCGCCGGACTCGGTGACGCCGTTCGGGCGGAAGTTCGGCTGTGCCCCGGCCGAAGCCCTGGACCTGGTGCTGCATGCGGCGGCGCGGGGACTGCGGCCCGGCATCGCCTTCCACGTCGGCTCCCAGCAACCGGACGTGACCGCCTGGGAAATCGGCATCGCCACGGCGGCGAAGCTCTTCGCGGAGGCGGCGGCCCAGGGCGTCACGATGACGCGCCTCAACCTCGGCGGCGGGTTCGCGACCACGCACCGGACCGCTGTGCCGCCGCTGGATGCGTACGCGGCGACGATCGCTTCGGCGCTCGAGACGCATTTCCCGTCCGGGCGACCGGAAGTGCTGCTGGAGCCCGGCCGGGTGCTCGTCGCGGACGCGGGACTGCTGCGCACGGAGGTGGTGCTGGTGGCCGACCGCGGCGGCCGGCGCTGGGTGTACCTCGACATCGGCCGCTACAACGGGCTCGCCGAGGCCGAGAACGAGGCGATCGCGTACCGGTTCGAGCCGGTCTCTGGCGGTGGCCCGAGCGGTCCGGTGGTCCTCGCCGGGCCGACCTGCGACGGCGACGACGTGCTGTACCAGCGGACGCGGTACGAGCTGCCGCTGTCGCTGCGGACCGGCGACCGGCTCGACGTGCCGGGGACCGGGGCCTACACCGCGAGTTACGCGTCGGTGGGGTTCAACGGGATCGAGCCGCTGCGGACCTACTGCCTGGGGAGCTGGGGAGATGTCTGAGGTGGGCCGGTTCGGTGAGCGGGTGTTCGGCTGGGGCGCGGGCTGCCGCACGAGGAGGCGCGGAGATGCCTGACGTCGGCCGGTTCGCCGGGCGGCATGTGCTTGCCGAGCTGCGGGGCGTCGATCCCGGCCTGCTCGACGATGCCGACCGGCTCGGGGAGCTGCTGCGGGACGCCGTCACCAGTGCGGGTGCCACCGTTCTCGATGTCGTCGCCCGGCGGTTTGCCCCGCACGGGGCCACCGTTGTCGCGCTGCTGGCCGAGTCGCATGCCACCGTGCACACCTATCCCGAGCACGGCTCGCTGTTCGCCGATGTCTTCACCTGCGGTGAGCGCGCCGATCCCGAACACGCGCTGCGGTTGCTGGCCGAATCGCTGGCCGCCGCGGCGGTGCGCCTGTCCGTCCTGCAGCGGGGAGAACACCCATGCCCCTGATCCACGAACCCGTCGGCGCCGGCCTCACCCGCGTCTGGGACGTCGGCGACGTGCGGTTCCACGCCCGCACGCCGTACCAGGAAGTGCTCATCGGGCAGACCGCGCAAGGGGTTTCGCTGTTCTGCGACGGCGAGCGCCAGAGCACCGAGGCCAGCCAGCTCGTGTACCACGAGGCTCTCATGGTGCCCGCGCTGCTGCTGGCCGAGCAGGTGCGGCGGGTGCTCGTGATCGGGTCGAGCGAAGGTGTCGCCTGCCAGCTCGCGGTGGCCGCCGGTGCCGGGCACGTCGACCACGTCGACATCGACGAACAGGCCGTGCGGGCCTGTGCCGAGCACCTGCCGTACGGGTACACCACCGCCGAGCTGGACCGGGCGGTGCAGGGCGTCGGCGCGGTCCGGGTGTCCTTTGCGGACGGTTGGGCCTTCCTCGGCGAAGCCGAAACCCGCGGTGACACCTACGACGTCGTCGTGATCGACCTGCCGGACGAGAACACCGACCCCGCCGCCCAGCACAACCGCTTGTACGGCACGGATTTCCTCGGCCAGTGTGCGCGGCTGCTGGCGCCAGGGGGAGTGGTGACGTGCCAGGCGGGCTGCCCGACGCTGTGGCGCAACGAGACGCTGCGCGCGTCGTGGCGCCGCTTCGGGGAGGTGTTCGGGACCGTCCTGTACTTCGGGTCCGACGAACACGAGTGGGCGTTCCTCACCGGGCGGACCGACCCGGTCGACGACCCGGGGGCGCTGGTGGCCCGGCGGTTCGCGGAGCGGGGCTGCGGGGCGCGGACCCTGGACGCCGCCGCGCTGCTCGCCGGCTCGACGCCGCCGTATTCGCTCCGGCGCCGAACTGGTTCGGACCAGTATTGAGCCGTCGATTCTTCGAATAGGTCAGTTATTGGCGGGGAAATGGATTTCCCGCACTCTTGGTCGTCGTGTTACTCCGTTCAGTGGCCATCGGAAAGGTTGCGATCGCGCTACGATCCTCTCCGCGCGCGATCATCGTCACCACCAGGCACCGTGGCCCATTTGGAGGAGCGTCATGCTCGGTATGTCGATCGTAGCCGGATTGGTTCTGTCCGCACTCGTCGCACCCGTCGATTCCCCGGCGGAATCCGCTCCGGCCGAAAAAATCACGCTCGACATCAAGACCATCAACGGCTCCGGCTGCCCGGCGGGGACGGCGGCGGCGTCGGCCGATGTCGCGAACGACAACACGTCGTTCACGGTGCACTACACGAACTTCACCGCCAAGGCGGGCGGCGGCGCGTCCGCGCTGGAGGCGCGGAAGAACTGTCAGATCAACGTGCTCGTCCACGTGCCGCAGGGATTCACGTACGCGATCGCCTCGGCGGAGTACCGCGGGTTCGCGCACATCGAAAGCGGCGCGAGCGCACTCGAACAGGCCAACTACTACTTCACCGGAACCGCGCCGACGGCCCGGGTGCGGCACACGATCCCCGGCCCGTATCACGGCGTGTGGCGCGCGGTCGACGCGACCGACGTGGCCGAGCTGGTGTTCGCCCCGTGCGGCGAGAGCCGCAACCTGAACATCAATGCGGAACTGCGTGCGGACGCGGGCAGCTCCTCGGGCACGAGCTTCATCGAAATGGATTCCGAACACGCGAGCGTGGACACGATTTACCACTTCGCGTGGAAGACCTGCTGAAACCCCGGGTCCGTGAATGGCCCATTGCCGGACACCACGTCCGTGAATGGGCCATTCACGGCTCTCGCCGGGCTAGACGTGTGTGACCAGCAGGGTCACGCCCGCCTCGCCGCCGCAGTCGACGAACACCGGGCCCACCCCGTTGCCGATGTGCTGGGCCACGTTCGCCTTGGCCAGGAAGTGATCCGGACCGGACCGCAGGATCCGGATGTTCTCCAGTGCCGGGTGGTCGGGGAAGCCGCCGAGGACCGACTTCAGGCCCGTGCCGCCGCCGCAGTTCCCGGTGATCGTGACCTCCTGGCCGCGGTAGGTCGTCGGGTTGGGGCTCACCTGGACCGTCGCGCGGGCGCCCTTCGGGGGCAGCCCCGCGCTCGCCGTTCCCGGGTCCGCGGCCGCGCCGCCGGCGATGGCGATGCTCGCCGCCGCGACGAGGGCGGCCGCGGCCGCCACCGCCAGGACCGTGCGGGTGGATGTCGTGCTGCCACGCATGGGTTTCTCCTCCCTTGGACCCGGCCGCTTCGTCCGGGTCTTGACCGGTCAGTCGCCGGAGACGGCGGCAGAGGTTCTCAGGAGGAGTGAGTGTGGTCTAAGTCACACTCTTGCGTGGCCGGGACTCCGCGGTAGGCACGAGGCGGCAGCGCCGCTCGAACCGCTCCATCAGCACGGTAGCGATCAGGACGGCCACGGGGGTGCTCATCGCGATCCACATGTCAGAAGAGCTACCCAGTGCTCCGCCCTCTCAATCGCCCGCCCGCCGCGTGGGTGAATCATCCACAGTGGACAACGGCGTGATCAGGTCCGGCAGCCGCGTCCGGAATGCCTCGTCCTCGCCGAGTGCTCGTGCACGGCCTGTCCGCGCGGTGTCAGCCGGGTCAGGTGGCGGCCGTCGGCCGGATCCGCCGTCCGGGTGACGTAGCCCGCCTTGGCCAGCCGGTCGAGGGTCCGGCTCATCGTCTGGTCGGTGACCTGGCAGCGCTGCGCCAGTGTGCGCTGGGCGAGCGGCCCGTCACGCAGCGTGTGCAACGCTGGTCCCGGCGCCGCGTCAGCCGTGGGCGGCCGCCGGGCCCGGGTCGGTGACCAGTTCCGCCCACAGTGTCTTGCCGCTGGGCCGGCGCAGCTGTCCCCAGGCCGCCGCGCAGCGCTCGACCAGCAGGAGGCCGCGGCCGCCGTGGTCGGACGGGGGCTTGCGGCGGGCCGGCTCGCCCGCGCCGTCGTCGACCTCGATGCGGACCCGGGCGGCGCCCGCCAGCAGGCGGACGTGGTAGGGCGCGCGGCCGTGGCGCAGCGCGTTGGACGTCAGCTCGTCCACCACCATGACGGCGGTGCCGACGACGGCGGCCGGGAAGCCGCGCAGGACCGTGCGGACCCAGTGCCGGACTCTTGCCAGTTCGGTGAGCTCCGGGGAGATGCCGAGTTCGTGCCGGACAGTCCGGAGGTGCACGTCCGCCTCCTTCGCGGTGCCGGACCCCGCGGGAAAACCGTCCCCTGCTTGCTCGCCGACACGCTGCGGGGGCCGCGCTGCGTCGGTGGTCATCGAAGACTCCAGGTCGGGGACGGCGAGGCGGGCTGGCGGCTCAACCCGTTCGCAGGCAATCTACCAGCGCCGCCGGTCCCGGGCAGCGCAGCGCCCGCGTCACTGTCCTTTGAGGACTTCCACGCGGCGTTCCGGCGCGGGTCCGGCGGCCGGTGGCGGCACGATGGCGGTGTTCACGGTGCGGGTCAGCCGTTCGTAGGGCGCCCGGTGCTCGTCGTCGAGCAGCACCGCCAGCGGGGTCCAGACCCCCACGACGAACAGCGACGCGGCCAGCGCGACCGGCAGCAGCAGCTGCTCGGGATGCCTGCCGAGGTCCCAGCGGTCGAGGTCGAGCGCCAGCCAGGTGAGCCACAGCGGCGAGTACAGGACGCCGTTGCGGACCAGCAGGGCGACCGGCCCCGCCCGCCGCCCGCCCCGGCGCGTCACCCGCAGCAGCATCGCCCGCTTGCCGGGAGTGGAGCCGGTCACCGCGGGCAGCACCACGAACCACACGAGCGCCAGGACGACGACGGCCGCGTCGCGGTGGCGCAGGTCCTCGCCGAAGAGCGTCAGCAGGCCGAACAGGAACCCGAGCAGGGCGGCGAACCCCAGCAGGTCGGTGACCAGCGCGAACAGCCGCCGGGTGAAGGTCACCTTCGTGGCGTAGCGGCGGCGGTCGTGGTCCGGCTCGATGGCGGGCAGCAGCCTGCCGAGCGGACCGGCGAGCAGCCAGCCCGCGACCGCGCCGGTGGTGTTGAGCAGCAGGTCGTCGACGCTGAAGAGCCGGTACGGGCACGGGTAGACGAACCAGAGCCCGGTCAGCTGTGTCAGCTCGAAGAACAGCGAGACGCCGAAGCCGATCAGGGCCGCGGGCACCAGCCGCATGCCGCGCGCGTAGCGGAGATAGCACCCAAGCGGGACGAGCATCACGACGTTGAGCACCGTGGTCCAGACCGCCGGGTTGTGCAGCAGCGCGCCGGGGCTCCAGTGGCCGCGGGCGCGCTGGGCGACGACTTCGACGAAGTAGAACGGCCGCAGCTGCGGGGAACTGGCGTAGGTGTGGCCCGCGCAGTACGCCGGGTCGGCGGGCAGCGGCAGGACCGTCTGCGTCGCGATGGCCAGCAGGTAGAACAGGAACGCGTAGAAGACGAAGGTCGGCCACCCGCCTGCCCGCCCTCGGCGGCGGTAGCTGACGAACGCGGCCGGGAGCATCACGGCCAGCGCGACGAGCGGGAAGAGCAGCAGGGCGGTCCGGACCGGGACGAGATACGTGGCGACCACGGAGCCGGTGATACCCAGCCGCGCCGGGGGCCAAGCGTGCGTCCCCCGGCCGGCCGGGCGTCACCGGCGGCGGCTCACTGCGGCGGCTGCCCGCCGCCCTGCTTGTGCAGGAAGTCCTTCGCCTTCTCCGCGCCCTGGTCGATCTTGTCGGCGTGGTCGCCGAACCGCTGCTTGGCGGCCTCGGCGGCCTTGTCGACACCCTGGTCGGCCTTGTCCGGGTTCTTGCCAAGGGCTTCCTTCGCCTTGTCGAACAGATTCATGGTGCCGTGCCTCCCACGGGAATCCTCGGGACTGCGATCTTCGGACGTCTTCGAGGAGAGCACCGGCTTCCCCGGCCCGCAACGCTTGATCACCTGTCGCGGGGATTCCCGGCGTTTCCGCGGGTGAAAGGCGCCGCCGCGGGTTTGAAGCGGCGTCCGGCGGGTACCGGCAGGCACCCCCGCGTGAACCACCCGCCGTCGTGGGCCGTATATCCGGTGACGGCCGCCGCTCCCGCCGCAGGGCGCGGCGGTGACCACCGCGAACCACGACGTGAGGCCCGCCATGGTTGGAACGACCGGTCTGCCGCCGCTGCGGCGCATCCGCCGCGGCTCCGAGCGGGGGACGGCCCTGCCCGACTTCGGGCTGCCGCGGCCCGGACGGCGACGGCACGTCCTCGCCGGCCGGGTCCTCACCGTGCTGGCCGCGCTGCTGGTGCTGTTCGGCCTGCTCGCGCCCGACGACCTCACCGCGTTCTCCGCCGCGGCACTCGTGCGGATCCCCGTCGAAGGCCTGATCGTCGCCGCGTTCGTGCTGGTCCTGCCGCCGCGGGCGCGGCGGGTCGTCGCGGTCGCCGTCGGCCTGTTCCTCGGGCTGCTGACCCTGCTGAAGGCACTGGACACCGGCTTCTACGCCACGCTCGAGAAGCCGTTCGACCCGGTCTACGACTGGAGCTTCTTCCACGCCGGTGTCGAGTTCCTCGCCGGGCAGATCGGGGACGCGGCGATGGTCGCCGTGCTCGCCGGGGCCGTGGTGCTCGCCGTCGCCGTCGTGGTGCTGATGGTCCTGGCCATGCTGCGGCTGACCCGGGTCGCCGCCGGGCGGCGGACCGGGGCCACGCGGTTCGTGGCCGTGCTCGGCGTGGTCTGGATCGCCTGCTCGGCGTTCGGCGTCGAGCTCCTGCCGGGCCAGCCGGTCGCCGCGCAGAACGCCGTCGCGCTGGCCTACGGCGACCTCCGGCAGGTCGGCGCCGACCTGCGGGACCAGCGCCCGTTCGCCGAGGTGGCCGCCGACGACGCGTTCCGGGCCACCCCCGGCAGGCAGCTGCTGGCGGGGCTGCGCGGCAAGAACGTGGTGCTCACGTTCGTGGAGAGCTACGGCCGGATCGCGCTCGACGACCCCGGGTTCGCCCCGAAGATCGGCGCGACGCTCGACGCGGGCACCGCCGAGCTGCGCGCGGCGGGCATCGGCGCGCGCAGTGCGTTCCTGTCCTCCTCGACCTTCGGCGGCGGCAGCTGGCTGGCGCACTCGACCGTGCAGTCGGGGATGTGGATCGACAACCAGCAGCGGTACAACGACCTGCTCGGCAGCGACCGGCTGACCCTCGGCGGGGCGTTCCAGCGGGCGGGCTGGCGGACCGTGTGGGACGTGCCCGCGCACACCAAGGACTGGCCGGAGGGACGGCGGTTCTACCACCCGGACGCCTACTACGACGCCCGCAACATCGGCTACCACGGCCCCGGGTTCGCCTACGCGACCATGCCGGACCAGTTCACGTTCTCGATGCTGCAGCGCAACGAGCTGGCCAAGGCGGGGCAGCGGCCGGTGATGGCGGAGGTCGACCTGGTCTCCAGCCACGCGCCGTGGTCGCCCCGGCCCTGGCTGGTCGGCTGGAACGAGGTCGGCGACGGCTCGGTGTTCGGCCCGATGCCGTCGGCGGGCGAAGCGCCGGAGTCGGTCTGGAAGGACCCGGCGAAGATCCGGGACGCCTACCGCGACGCCACCGACTACTCGCTGAAGACGCTCATCTCGTTCGTCCGTCAGTACGGGGACGAGAACCTGGTGCTGGTGTTCCTCGGCGACCACCAGCCGCCGGTCGTGACCCCGCAGGGCGCGGTGCACGACGTGCCGGTCACGATCGTGGCGAAGGACCCGAAGGTGCTCGACCGCATCGCCGGCTGGGGCTGGCAGGACGGCCTGCACCCCGGCCCGCAGGCACCGGTCTGGAAGATGGACGCGTTCCGGGACCGCTTCCTCACCGCGTTCGCGCGCTGACCGTCCTTTTCGGACACACGCCCGGCGGCTTCCGCCCGCGGCCGCGGGGGCCTATCGTGGGTGGTGCCGGGCGGGGGAGCCCGGCCGATCCACGGACACGGGAGGGCGAGTGGATCCGTCGCGGAGCACCCGGCTGCGCACCGCGCCGCCCGGGGTACTGCCCTACTACCTTGCCGTCGAGGTCACGGCCGTCGTCCTGCCGTTCGCGGTGCCGTCGGCGGCGCCGTCCGGGCGGGAATGGCTGTACCTGGCGATCCTGCTCGGGGCGGCGGTGGTGCAGACCGAGCTGTCGGCGAAGGCGGAGCGGCTGCAGCGGTTCCTCGCCGGGAACCCGTACGTCAGTGTCAGCTCGGTCTGGTTCTTCGCCGCGGCGCTGTCGGTGCCGCCGGCGTTCGCGTGCCTGCTGGCGGCGCTGATCTACGGGCACGTGTGGCTGCGGATGTCGGGCGTGCCGGGCGCGCGGCTGTACCGCGTGACGTGCTCGGTGGCGACGTACGCGGTCGCCATCTACGCCGCACGCGGTGTCGCCGACCTCGCCGGCGGGGCGCCGGACCTGGCCGCGACGGCCGCCGCCGGGGTGACGTTCTTCCTGGTCAACACCGTGCTGGTGATGATCGGGTTCAAGCTACACGAGCCGTCGCGCCCGATCCTGTCCTTCGCCGGCTCGGTTTCGGAGAACCTCCTCGACGCGGCGACGCTGTGCCTCGGCGGGACGGCCGCGGCGCTGCTGGCGACGTGGCCCTGGCTGGTCCTGCTGCTGGTGCCGCCGGTCGTGCTGCTGCACCGCGGCGAACTCGGGCGGCGCCTGGAACTGCAGGCCCACGACCCGAAGACCGGGCTGCTGACGATCGCGGAGTGGCGGTCGCGGGCCGAGGCGGAACTGAGCCGGACCGCGCGCTGCGGCGGCGAATGCGGTGTCCTGATGATCGACCTCGACCACTTCAAGCGCGTCAACGACACCTACGGGCACCTGGCGGGCGACGCCGTCCTCCGCGCGGTCGCCGAAACCGTCCAGGGCGAGGTGCGGATCTACGACTCGGTCGGCCGGTTCGGCGGCGAGGAGTTCGTCGTGCTGCTGCCGGGCATCGGGCGGGAGCACTCGGTGGCCGTGGCGGAGCGGATCCGGGACGCGGTGGGCAGCCTGGCCGTCGTGGTGGACGGCGGGGTGCGCATCGGCGGGCTGTCGGTGTCCATCGGGGTGGCGGTGTCGGACGGGGAAGCGGTGCCGGTCGACACCGTGATGGGGGCGGCGGACAAGGCCGTCTACGCGGCGAAGAACACCGGGCGGAACCGGGTTTGCGGTGGCCGGTGAGAAAACTCCGGGCCGTTCGCCATCCGTCCAGGGTTGCGGGCTAGCCCGGATGGAGCAGCGTCGTGACTTTCCGCTGCGCGCGCATTCACTGGCCCGATGAATTGCCGGTAATTCTTCCGCACTTCTACGCTCACGGTGTCGGATTCTCCGCGCTGAGGAGTGGTCATGCTAAGGAAATGGGCGGTTTTTGCGATCGCTGTGTTTTCCCTGTTCGGCCTGTCGGTGGTGCCGGCGGCCGCGGCGGGTGGTGATTTCGCGCCACCAGGCTGCTTCGGCGAGCGTTACGGAATCCTGTTCGGGCAGGGCATTTCCGTCAGCTGCTTCCCGGGCGAGGGGTACGGGTACCGGGTGATCGCGCACTGCTCGACCGGCAGTGCGTTCTGGTACGTCGTGGGTGATCCGGTGCCGTACGGGTTCGGCCCGGCCGTCGCGGAATGCTCGGGGGCGCTGCTGGTGCCCGCCCGGGTGGTCGCCTACCGGGTCGACGAAATCTGATCGGGGCACGGAGCCGTCCGGCCACCCGTTTCCGGGGTGGCCGGACGGTGTCGTGTCCAGGGTCGGCCGGGCACTTCTGCTGCCCGGCAGACTCCGGTCCGGCCCGGGGTGGCCCGGCGCGTGCTGTACTTGGTCCAGACCTTTACCGGCGCGAGCGGGCCCGGCTCCCGTTCGCGCCACTGTGCTGCGCGAAAACCGTTGCGGCGACGCATCAATCCACAATGGACCGACGTTCGCCCTCGCGAATTCCGGACAGAAGACCGGACAAATCTGGACCTCCTCCCGTGGCCGCCCGCACACTCGGCGGGCAGTGTGTTTCTTTCCCCCGGCCTTGGAGGAGTCCCCATGCGTCGAAGAATCGCCCTGGCCATCGGCGGTGCGCTCGCCCTCGCGGCGAGCGTCGCGACCGCCACGCCCGCCCTCGCCGCGCCCGGCCTGATCGCCGCGATGCAGCGGGACTTCGGGCTCACCGCCGCCCAGGCCGCCACGCGGCTGGCGCAGGAAATGACGGCCACGCGGGTGCTGCCCGCCGCCCAGCGCGCCGCCGGAACTGCCTTCGGCGGCGCGTGGTTCGACCCCGCACTCGGCAAGCTCGTCGTCGGCGTGACCGACCCGGCCGCGGCCGGCGCCGTCCGGCGGGCCGGTGCCGAACCCGCCACCGCGCGGATCAGCGCGGCCCGCCTCGACGCGGCGAAGGCGGCAATCGACGCCTCCGCCAAGGCCGACCCCGCACCGGCGGCGGTCACCGGCTGGCGCACCGACCCGCGCGCGGGCAGCGTCGTGGTCACCCTGCGGCCGGGCGCGCGCGGCGCCGACGTCGACGCGTTCCTCGCCCGGGCGGCGAAGGCGGGCCCGGTCACCGTCGCGACGGCACCGGCCGCGACGCCGTTCTCGGCAGGCACCGTCGGCGGCGATCCCTACTACATCAACGGCAACACCCGGTGCTCGATCGGGTTCTCGGTGCAGGGCGGCTTCGTCAGCGCCGGCCACTGCGGCGGGGTGGGCAGCTCGGTCGTCGGCTGGGACGGCTCGGCGATGGGCACGTTCGCCGGATCTTCCTTCCCCGGCAACGACTATTCCTTCATCCGGATCGGCAACGGCTGGTGGACCGCGCCGGTGGTGCTCGGCTGGGGCACGGTCAGCGACGCGCTGGTGCGCGGATCCTGGGTCGCGCCGGTGGGGACGTCGGTGTGCCGCTCGGGTTCGACGACCCACTGGCACTGCGGCACGGTCCTGGGTCTCAACGAGACGGTCAACTACGCCCAGGGCGCGGTCTACCAGATGACCCGCACGAACGTGTGCGCCGAGCCGGGCGACTCGGGCGGCTCGTTCATCACCGGCGACCAGGCACAGGGCGTCACCTCCGGCGGCTGGGGCAACTGCAGCTCCGGCGGCGAGACGTGGTTCCAGCCGGTGAACGAGATCCTCCAGACCTACGGCCTCTCCCTCGTGACGGCGTAGGAAGCCCCGGCGCGGGTGTGTCGGTCTGCCGTGGCTTGTCGTGTGTGAGAAACAGGGGTAGAACACTGTTTCTCACTCACGACAGTCGGGGGCAACTAAGTGGGCAGGGGGGG
>NZ_JBDZYD010000014.1:0-125381 GCF_040064235.1 Amycolatopsis melonis | reverse complement strand
GTGGGGGGCGGCGGGGGTTTGTGGTGGGTGAAAACCGGTTCCCCACCTGGTTTCCCCCCCCACGACAGTCGGGGGCAACTAAGTGCGCAGGAGGCTCGTCAGCCAGCCGGCCAGGACCTGCTGGACGTCGGCGCGGGTCTGGGCCGGGTCCTCCGCCGCGGCGATCATCCGGGCCGCCTCCATCACCGCGCTGAGGATCAGCTGGGCCAGTGCCGGTACCGGGACCTCGACGATCAGC
Source organism: Amycolatopsis melonis (assembly GCF_040064235.1). Taxonomy (NCBI): domain Bacteria; kingdom Bacillati; phylum Actinomycetota; class Actinomycetes; order Pseudonocardiales; family Pseudonocardiaceae; genus Amycolatopsis; species Amycolatopsis melonis. The sequence continues at coordinate 125,143 of NZ_JBDZYD010000014.1, read as the reverse complement.
CCGTTCGCCCGCGCCGACTCCAGGAGTTCGGTCAGCAGGCCGAGGCCGTGCTCCGCCTCGATCTCGCGCCACACCTCCCAGCCGAGCACGGCCGGGGCGTCGGTGAGCGAAATGCGTTGGACGTCCTTGCGCAGGCACGCGTCGAGGAACACGCCCAAGCCCGCCGTCATGCCGGTGAGCGCGTCCGGGGCGCGGCCGAACGCGGCCGCCACCTCTTCGGTCAGCTCGCGTTCGAGCTGCTCGACCACGGCGCGGAACAAGCCCTGCTTGTCGGCGTAATGGTGGTACAGCGCGCCGCGGGTGACGCCGGCCGCGCGGGTGATCTCGTCCGCCGGCACCGCCTGGTAGCCGCGCTCGGCGAACAGCTCGCGCGCGGCCGCGACCAGTGCGGCCTTCGTGCCGGCGGAGCGGTCCTGCTGGGTACGTCGCACCCGCCTAATCTGCCATGACGCCCGCGAACTCGACGACGTGGCGGGCCAGCAGCGCCGGCTGGTCCTCGGACACGAACGTGTACGAGTCCGGGATCTCCACCAGCTTCGCGTCCGGCAGCACCCTGGCGAGCCGGTGGGCCAGCCGGATCGGGAACAGCCGGTCCTCGGCCGCCCACGCCAGCAGCACCGGCCGGTCGAACGTGCGCAGCACATCCGCGGCCGCGAGCGTGTGCCGCGGATGCACCTGCCGCAGGAACTTGCGCAGGTCGCGGCGCACCCCGGCGGACCGGCCCAGCGGAGCGAGGTAGGCCTGCGCGACCTCGTCCGGCAGCGGCCGCTTGACGACCCACCCGAACAGCAGCGGCAGCGGGTACAGCGCGCGGATCCGCAGCAGCCGGGCGAGCACGGCCATCGAGCCGGGAATCCGGGCGAGCGGCGGCAGCGGCTTGAAGATCGGCGGGAAGAAGTACTCGAAACAGTCCGACGGCGTGAGCACGACCCGCCCGACCCGTTCCGGACGGCGGCTGAGCATGATCTGCGTCAGCGCGCCGCCGGTGTCGTTCGCGACGAGCGTGACGTCGTGCAGGTCGAGCGCGTCGAGGAAGTCCGCGATCAGGTCGGCGTGCCCGGCGGGGGAGAGGTCGGCGTCCGGCCGCATCGGGATCTCGTGGCCGCCCAGCGGCAGATCCGGGGCCAGGCACCGGAATCCGGCCGCGGCGACGTCCGGCACGACCTTCCGCCACAGCCGCGCGTTCGTCAGCACCCCGTGGACGAACACCACCGGGGCGCCGGAGCCCCGCTCGAAGTACCGCACCTCGCCGGCCGGTAACCGGACCCGGTGCTCCTGACCCAGTGACTCGGTTCGCGTCATGTCGCCAGGTTACATACATGGTGTATGTATGTAAATGCGAGAGTGCGGTGATGCCCCGGGACTTGGCTTCGGGGAAAGGTCGGATCCGGGGGCATCACCGCCCGCGGGACGGCTGACGGTGTCCTGCGGTGGACTCACCCTAAGCGCGGCCATCCTGGCTGGCCAGAGCCTCGATGCGGTGTCGAAGGTTTGTCGCCCGGTCGGTCACCGGACCCACGGAGAGTGGTCCGGCTTGACCCTCTCGATACCCGCGCCTAGCCTGAAGTTGAAACTTCAACCGATGTGGGTGCCGATGTCGATCTTCCGCCTGAACCATGCCGTGCTCTACGTCCGGGACCTCGCCGAAAGCGTGGCGTTCTACCGGGACGTGCTGGGCTTCGACTACGTCGAGGGCGGCGACGCGCACCGCGGCGCGGCGTTCCTGCGGGCGCCCGGGTCGACCAACGACCACGATCTCGGGCTCTTCGAAATCGGCGCCACTGCCGGGGATTCGGGGGCCGGGCGGACGACGGTGGGCCTCTACCACCTTGCGTGGGAGGTCGACACCCTCGGCGACCTCGACCGCCTCGCCGTCCGGCTTCGTGAGGCCGGCGCTCTGGTCGGCTCGTCCGACCACGGCACCACGAAGTCGTTGTATGCCAAGGATCCCAACGGGATCGAGTTCGAAGTCGTCTGGATCATCCCCCTCGATCTGCTGACCGACGAAGACCGGGCGAAGGGCGGGGCCGTCGGCAGGCTGGATCTCGCGGGGGAACTGGCGAAGTACGGTCCCGACGCGCGCAGCGGCGTCGGGATTTCCCGCTCCTAGACGGTCGCGCCCGCCCGCTTCGGTTCCGAAGTCCGCTGCCGGACCGCGAGGCCGCTCAGGGCGAACCGGCCGGGGCCGATGAACGCGACGAGGAGCAGCGACCAGCAGAACAGGGTGGCCGCTTCGCCGCCGTTCTGGATGGGGAACAGGCCCTGCGGCAGGTGCACGACGAAGAACGCGTAGGCCATCGAACCCGAGCCGAGGATGGCGGCGACGCGGGTGCCGAGGCCGACGCAGACCAGTGCGCCGCAGACGAGCTGGATGACCGCGGCCCACCAGCCGGGCCAGGTCCCGACGGGAACGGTGGCCTTCGCGCCGAACAGGCCGAAGAGCGACTTGAGGCCGTGGCAGGCGAACAGGAAGCCGATGACGATGCGGTACAGCCCGACGACGTGTTCGCGGGCTGGGTCGAGACGGTGCATGGTGCCTCCGGGGGATGGGGGAACGGGCGGCATCGAACCGGCCGGTGGTGGCCGGCCGCTACGAATTGTGTCTTTCAGATATACCGCCCGTGGAGAGTTGTCACAAGGACCCGGAGTCGGGTAAGCGGATTTCGAAAATGGACGGACGGTCCGCCTGGTGGGTCAGGCGTCCTTATGGGGCAACGCAAACCGCCGGATGGGTGGTATTATCGGATGTGGTCCAGACCACTTGGATAATCGCCACCGACTTTCGGATTATTTTCGATTCTTTCGATGGCGGCGGGCGCGGTACGTTCCGGCTCTGACCGAAACGTTCGACATGATCGACGAGCCGCCGCGGGGCCCGCCCGCCCACCCCGTAAGGTGGCTCCATGGTGGACGAAGAAGTCGTCTCGGAGCGCATCCGGCACATTGCCGCCACTTTGGAGGGCCGCGCCGGGGACCTCACCGCGGACCTGGTCCAGCTGTACGCCACGGACCTGCCGCAGCTGGTCAACGACGACGAGCGCATGGTGAGCCTGCTGTCGTCGAGCGTCTACCAGAACGTCGAGACGGCACTGCAGATCTTCCGGCACGGCATCGACCCGGCGACCGTCGAGCCGCCTGCCGCGGCGGTCGAGTACGCGCGACGGCTGGCGCAGCGCGGCACGCCCGTGTTCGACCTGATCCGCGCGTACGACCTCGGGCAGGCCGCGCTGCTGGACTTCGGGTTCCAGGAATGCACCCGGCTCGTCGACGACGCGGCCCTGCTCGGGGCCATGATGCGACGGCTGCTGCGGGTCGCCTACGAGTTCATCACCCGGATCGTCCGCCAGCTCGTCGGCGTCTACCAGGACGAACGCGACCGCTGGCTGCTCAACCGCAGTGCCGCGCGGGCGGCGAAGGTCGCCGACCTGCTCGACGGCAACGGCGGCCCGCCCGACATCGACGCCGCCGAAGCGGTCATCGGGTACCGGCTGCGCGGCACGCACGTCGGGATGATCGTCTGGCACGCGTCGGAGGCACTGGTCGACGACGTGCTGTCGGTGCTGGAATCGGTGGCGGGCGCGGTGTTCGAGCGCGTCCGCGGGCAGGGACGTCCGCTGTTCGTGCCGCGCGACGAAGCCAGCGCGTGGGTGTGGCTGCCGCTCCCGCCGGGCGCGACGGTCGGCCGCGAGCACCTCACCGCGGCGCTCGCGGAGGCGGAACCCGGCGTGCGCGTGACGGCAGGCGATCCCGGCACCGGCGTCGCGGGCTTCCGCGACACCCACCAGCAGGCCCGGCGCGTGCACGCGCTGGCGCTCGCCGCCGGGGAGCACTGCGACCGCGTCCTGACCTTCCGCGAGGTCGGGACGGTGGCGCTGATGACCAGCGACCTCAACGCGGCCCGGCTGTGGGTGGCGAGCACGCTCGGCGGGCTGGCCGCCGACGACGAGAACTGCGCGCGGCTGCGGGAAACGCTGCGGGTGTTCCTCGCCTCCGGCGGCAGCTACACCGCGGCGGCCGCGGAGCTGGCGATGCACAAGAACTCCGTGCAGTACCGCGTCCGCAAGGCACAGGAACTGCTGCCGCGCGGGCTCGGCGAAGGACGGCTGGACGCGGAGCTGGCCCTTGGCCTGTGCCGCTGGCTCGGGGCGGCGGTGCTCTCACCGGCGTGATCTTTGGTGCCGCGGACCACGGGTGCCCAAGATCGTTGGGTCGCGGACACGAAGCCGGCGCCGTGATCTTCCCCTAACGTCCTGGCATGGGTGAAAACGGTGGAATGCTCGCGCTGGTGCGGCTACGCCGGGGTGTCGTGGGGGAAAGCAGACGAGTCTGTCACCTGATCCCGGTACCCGACGGCCCGGTCCCGGCGCACCTGACGGCGCTGTGCGGCGAGGCGATCTTCCCCGGCGAGGCCGAGGTCCTCGACGGACTGCGCGGCATGCCGTGCCACGCCTGCCTGATGGCGAACACGCCCGCGGGGCGGAACGTCCTGGCCAACGCGGGCTGAAAGGGACTTTCCTGGCGTCTGGTGCGAGGAAAGTCCCTTTCGCTGCACCGGATGAGACGATCGTCCCTTTCAGAGGGAGCCCCAGGCGCGGGCCCGGTCCAGGAGGCGGTTGCGGACCAGGGTGACCGCCGGGCGGGGTGGGGCCGCCGTTCTCGTCACCACGTACCACGTGTTGAGCGGGGGTGCCGCGGGTTCGTGGACCTGCTCCACCGAGCCCGCTTCCAGTGCCGCCGCCGCGAGGTAGCGGGGGAGCACCGTCGCGCCCGCGCCGGCGACCGCCAGTGACAGGAGCGCGCGCAGGTCCGGGACCACCACCGCCACCCGGTTCGGGGGCCGCCTGCCGAACTCGCTGCGCCAGTAGCGGCGGATGATCGGCAGCTCGTCCGCGTACGCCAGCAGCGGCAGGTGGGCCAGCGCGGCGACCGGCTCGGCCGCGAGGCGGGCCGGGTCGACGCTGCGGGCCAGCGCCGGGGCCGCGACCAGGACGAACTCCTCGTCGATCATCAGGGTCGCCGTCAGCGCGCGGTCGCGGGGCCGCACCGACGACACCACCAGATCGAGGCGGGCCGCGGTGAGTGCCGCGAGCAGCTCGTCGGCCAGGCCGAGCGTCACCGCCAGCTGCAGCCCGCGCGTCGTCAGCGGGGTCAGCGCGGGCAGGACGCGGGAAGCCATCGCGTCACTCGCGCCGCCGAGGGCGACGCGGTCGCGCAGGGCCGCGTCGCCGGGGTCCGCCGTGAGCACGCCGCGCAGTTCGTCGATGCGGGTGCCGATGCGCGTGGCCAGCTCGTCCGCGCGGGACGTCGGTGCCGCGCCGTGGCGCGACCGCGTGAACAACGGCTCGCCGAGTTCCTTCTCCAGCCGCGACAACTGTCCCGTGACGGCCGGCTGGGTCAGGCCCAGCTCGGCCGCCGCGGCCGACAGCGAGCCGCGGCGGTAGACCGCGAGGAACGTGCTCAGCAGATCGAGACTTGGCACGCAAGCCACCTTCCATAAGCGACGTTATGGATCGTACCGGGGCGTGCGGACTACCGCCGCCGGGTGCGCGGTTGTCCCCGGCGTGCGGGACACCGGGTCCCGCGAGGAAGGAAACCCTGTCATGGCACGGATTCTCCTGATCGTCTCGGCCGCGGACCACCTGCGGCTGGCCGACGGCACCGACCACCCGACCGGCTTCTGGGCCGAGGAGGTCGCCGAGTCCCACCGGGTGCTCACCGAGGCCGGGCACCACGTCGACATCGCGACGCCGGGCGGGCGGCGGCCGTCGGCCGACCCGATCAGCTTCGACGAACGCGGCGGCGTCGACCCCGCGGCCGGAGCGAAGTTCCGCGCCTACCTCGCAACGCTCGACGGCCTGGTCGCGCCGCTGAACCTGGCCGACGCCGGCGACTACGACGCGTTCTACCTGCCCGGCGGCCACGCCCCGATGACCGATCTGGCCGACGATCCCGTCCTTGGCAGGCTGCTCACCCGCGCCGACGCCGACGGCAAGATCGTTGCCGCGCTCTGCCACGGGGTCGCCGGGCTGCTGGCCGCCCGGCGCGACGACGGGTCGTTCGTCTTCGGCGGCCGCACGCTGACCGCGTTCAGCGACGAGGAGGAACGCCAGGGCGGGCTGGGGGAGAAGAGCCCGTTCTTCCTCGAGTCCCGGCTGCGTGAGCTGGGCGCCGAGGTGACGCCGGGGACGCCGTGGTCGAGCACCGTCGTCGTGGATCGCAACCTCGTCACGGGGCAGAACCCGCAGTCCAGTGTGGACACCGCGGCCCGGGTGGCGGCGGCCCTCGATGCTGGATCGATTTCGTGAAAACGTCACCGCGGACCGGCGGGGACACAATTCCCGAAACGGGATGTCGGTGAATCTCCGACCGGGAATCCGCCTTCGGCAACATTGTCACGGATCGTAGTCACTCGGGTGGCGACGGTGGCCATTTCCGTTCCGCGGGGCGTTCACAGAGGCCGGAACACGTTGTGAAGTGCGGCAGATGGGCCAGGATCGATGGTGCATTCGGATGAACTCTGCGGATAACGTATCCCGCTGCGACTTCGTGACCCTTAACCTTGCGTGATTCTTCGCATGAATTGCACTGGGGAGTGAGATGAAGTCGACGTCACCGCCGTGGTTTCCGCGCGCCCATTCGCCGTCGGGGGCCGACACCGGGCGATGACGCAAGCCGGTTGCATCCGACGTTTCGCGGAAATCGCCCGGAACTCGCCCGGCCGGATCGCGGTCGTCGAGCAGGACGCGGTGGTGAGCTATGCCCGGCTGGCCGCGCTGGCCGGCGGGCACGCCGCCCGGCTGCTCGACGCCGGCGTCCGGCCAGGGGACGCCGTCGGCCTGGTCACCGGGCACGGCACGCGGGCCATCGCCGCGATCCTGGGCACCCTCGCCGCGGGGTGCGCCTATGTCCCGCTGGATCCGACGTTCCCGCGGGAGCGCCTCGCCCACCAGGTCGCGGCGGCCCGCGTCTCGGCCGTGCTCGCCGACCCGGAGCACATCGGGCTCGCGGAAGCGTTGTGCCGGAACGCTTCCGCGCGGGTCGTCACGTCCGGATCGGACACCGCGCCGCTGCCGGTGCCCGACCCGGATCCCGGAGAAACCGCTTACGTGCTGTTCACCTCCGGGTCGACCGGTACGCCGAAGGCGGTCGCGCAGACCCACCGCAACCTGCTGCACGTGGTGGACAACCAGATCGCCACGCTCGGCATCACCGCCGCCGACCGGGTCAGCCTGCTGGCCTCCTTCGGCTTCGACGCGGCGATCCCTGACCTCTATCCGGCGCTGCTCACCGGCGCCGCCGTGGTGCCGGTGGACGTCCGCGCCCACGGGGTCGCCCACGCGGCCCGCGAACTCGCCCGCCACGAGGTGACCGTCTACCACTCGACACCGACGGTCTACCGCTACCTGCTCGACGCCCTCGACGACGGCCTGCCGTCGGTGCGGACCGTCCTGCTCGGCGGCGAGCAGGCCACCTACGCCGACGTCCGCCGCGGCCGGTTCGCCCCGGACTGCGTGTTCGTCAACGGCTACGGCGCGACCGAGGTGACCTTCTGCGCCCAGTACCGGCTGACCGCCGCGGAAGCCGGCGACGCCACCGGCCCGCTGCCGATCGGCTCCGCGCTGCCCGGGTACACGCTCACCGTGCTCGACGGCGGGGAACTCGAAGTCCGCAGCGAATTCCTGGTCGACGGCTACCTCGGCCAGCCAAGCCCGGCGTTCGGCAGCACCGCGGACGGGCTCCGCACCTACCGTACCGGCGACCTCGGCCAGGTCCGGCCGGACGGCACCCTGGTCTGCCTGGGCAGGCTGGACCGGCAGGTCAAGATCCGCGGCTTCCGGGTCGAGCTGACCGAGGTCGAGGCCCGGCTCGCCGAACGGCCCGAGGTCGCCGAGGCGCGGGCCATCGTCCGCGACGGCGAACTGCTCGCCTACGTCGTCCCGGCGCAGGAGGCGGACGTCACCGCGCTGCGGGCCGCGCTCGCCGACGTCCTGCCCGCGCACGCGGTGCCCTCGGCCGTCACCGCGGTTCCGGCGTTTCCCCTGACCGTCACCGGCAAGCTCGACGAGCAGGCCCTGCCGGACCCGCGCCCCTCCGCCCCGGCCCCGGCGGCGCCGACGACCGAAGCGCAGCGGCGCGTGCACGCGATCTGGCGCGCGGTGCTCGGGCACGACCGGTTCGGGACCGGGGACGCCTTCTTCGACGTCGGCGGGCATTCCCTGCTGCTCGGGCAGGTCCAGCAGCGGCTCGCCGAGGAGTCCGGCACGGACGTTCCGCTGCTCGGCCTGCTGGAACGCCCGACCGTCGCCGCGCAGGCGTCCTATCTGGAGGAATCCACTTCGGACAGTGCGCCGGTCGCCGCCGGGCCGCCGGTCGCGGACGAGCCGGGCAGCGACCTCATCGCCGTCGTCGGGCTCGCCTGCCGGTTCCCCGGCGCGCCGGACGCCGACGCGTTCTGGTGGAACCTCTGTGCCGGCACCGACGCGATCCACGACTACACCGACGACGAGCTGGCCGCCCTCGGCATCGGCCCCGGCCTGCGCGGCGACCCCGCGCACGTCCGGGCAGGCGGCAGGCTCGACGGCGTCGAGGACTTCGACGCCGCGTTCTTCGGCTTCACCGGCGAGGAAGCCGCCCGGACCGACCCGCAGCACCGGATCTTCCTGGAGACGGCGTGGCGGGCACTGGAGGACGCGGGCCGCGACCCGGCGGCCGAACCCGGCCCGGTCGGGGTGTTCACCTCCGCCGGGGTGAACCGGTACTTCCTGTTCCACCTGTTCGGGAACCCGGCCGTGAGCGGCGGCCTCGACCCGGACGACTGGGAGGGCAGGCTCCTCGGCCGCCAGCTCACCGACCACCTGCCCGGGCAGGTCGCTTACCGGTTCGGCCTGACCGGGCCCGCGGTGGCCGTCCAGAGTGCCTGCTCCAGCTCGCTGGCCGCGGTCGGCCTTGCCGCGCAGAGCCTCGCCGAGTACCGCTGCGACCTGGCGATCGCCGGCGGGGTCAGCGTGACCTGGCCGCGGTACCGCGCCGGCGGCATGGTGTCGGCGGACGGGCGCTGCCGCTCGTTCGACGTGGCGGCCGACGGCGCCGGGTTCGGTTCGGGCGCGGGGGTCGTCGTGCTGCGGCGGCTGTCCGACGCGCTGGCCGACCGCGACCACATCCACGCCGTGCTGCCCGGCTGGGCGATGACCAACGACGGTGCCGACCGCGCCGGGTACGCCGTGCCCAGCCCGGCGGGCCAGGCGGCGGCGATCGCCGAAGCGCTGGCCGTGGCCGAGGTCGACCCGGGCGAGGTGCGGCTGGTCGAGGCGCACGGCAGTGGCACGCCGCTGGGCGACGCGATCGAGGTCGCCGCGCTCAACCGCGTGTACCGCGACCTCCCGCCCGGCACGTGCGCGCTCGGCTCGGTCAAGACGAACATCGGGCACCTCGACGCGGCCGCCGGGGTGGCCGGCCTGATCAAGGCGGTGCTGGCGGTCCGCCACGGCGTGATCCCGCAGAACCTGCACTTCACCGCGCCGCACCCGGAGGTCGACCTGGCCGGCGGGCCGTGTTACGTGCCCGTCAAGGCCACCGACTGGCCGGAGGTGCCGCGGCGGGTGGCCGGGGTCAGCGCGTTCGGCATGGGCGGCACGAACGTCCACGTCGTCGTCGAGGAGGCACCGGCGGCCGGTCCCCGGGTGCCGGCCGCGGGGCCGCACGTCCTGCCGGTGTCGGCGCGGGACCCGGAAGCCCTGCGGGAAACGCTGTCCGCGCTGCGCGACCGGCTCGCCACCGACCCGCCGGACCTGGCCGACGCCGCCTACACCCTCGCCGTCGGGCGCCGCGCGTTCGCCTGCCGGGCGGCGGTGGTCGCGTCGACCGTGGGGGCGGCCGTCGAAGCTCTCGGCACGCTGATCGCCGAGGGGACCGATGTCGCCGGGCCGCCGGGGACGGCGCGGGAGCTGGCCGAGCGCTGGGCCCGCGGAGCCGACGTCGACTGGGCGGCCCGGTACGCCGGTGCCGGACCCGGGCGGGTGCCACTGCCCGGGCATCCGTTCCGGCGCAGCAGATTCTGGATCGACCCACCGGTTCCGGGACACCACCCGTGACCGGCACGCACGTCCACCCGGGCGCCACCGCGCCCGTGTCCAGCTGGGGAGTTCACCGTGACCGACACGCTGCCTGCCGCGGGCACGCAGGTTCCACCACTGTCCTTTCCGGACACCACGGTCGCCGGCCTTGTCCTGGCGCAGGCGGAGCGGACGCCGGACGCACTGGCCGTGCGCCAGGGGGACGTCCGGCTCACCTACGCCGATCTCGTCGCCGCCGCCTGGGGAGTCGCCGCCGTCCTGCGTGAGCGGGGTGTCGGACCGGAAACGCGGGTGGGTGTCTGCGCCCGCCGGACGCCCGCCCTCGTCACCACCGTCCTCGGCGTCCTGCTCTCCGGCGGCTGTTACGTCCCGCTGGACCCGGGCGGGCCGCGGGCGCGCCTGGCCGGGATCGTCGCCGACGCCGGGATTTCGCTGGTGATCGGCGACGCCGCGGTCGAGGAATTCGGGACGGCGACGGGGATCGACGTCCCGCCGCCGGGGCCACCCGGGGTCTGCCCGGCCACGCCGGACACCACCGCGCACGTCCTGTACACCTCGGGCTCGACCGGGCGGCCGAAGGGCGTGCTCACCACCCACCGCAACATCGCCGCCTTCGTCACCGGGTTCGCCGGGCGGCTCGGCGTCGGGCCCGGCACCCGCACGCTCGGCATCGCCTCGCCCGGCTTCGACGCGTTCACGATGGACGTCTTCGTGCCGCTGAGCACCGGCGGGTCGGTGCAGCTGGCAGGCTCGGCCGACCGCGCGGACCCGGAACGGCTGCGCCGGTTCGTCGTCGAGCACGACGTGAACTGGGGATTCATCACCCCGACGCTGCTGTCGCTGCTGAACCCGGAGGACGTGCCGGGCTGGCGGACCATCGCCTGCGGCGGCGAGCCGGTCCCCGCCGAGCTGGCCGCGCGCTGGCTGCCGGGCCGCCGGTTCTTCAACGCCTACGGCCCGACCGAGACGACTGTCGTCGTGCTCACCGACGAAGTCACCGGCATGCCGGCGGACCCGCTGCCGCTCGGCACGCCGACGCCGCGCCACCGCGTGTACGTCGTCGACGACCAGCTGCGGCCCGTCCCGCCGGGCGAGGTCGGGGAACTGCTCGTCGGCGGGCCCGGCGTCGCCGCCGGTTACCTCGGACACCCGGAACTGACCGCGCGGAAGTTCGTCGGCGACCCGTTCGTGCCGGGGGAGCGGGCCTACCGCACCGGCGACCTGGGCCGGCTGCGCCCGGACGGCCGGATCGAGTTCGCCGGGCGTGCCGACCGGCAGGTGAAGGTCCGCGGGCAGCGGATCGAACTCGGCGAGGTCGAGGCCGCGCTGGGCGAGCACCCGGACGTCGGCTCCGTCGCGGTCGAGGCCGTGCCCGGCCCGGGCGGCACCCGGCTCGTCGCGTTCCTGACCCCGGAGTCGGCACCGTCCGATGTGGACCTCCACGCCCATGCGGCCGACCGGCTCACCGAGGCGATGCGCCCGGCCGCGATCCGGCGCCTGGCCGCACTGCCGGTCAACCCCGTCACCGGCAAGATCGACCGGCCCGCACTGCGTGCCCTCGCCGAAACTGCGCCAGAGCCTGCCGTCGAGCCCGCGTCGCCGGTGGAAGCGGTGTGGCGCAAGGTACTCGGCCCCGGCGCCGGTACCGACTTCCTGCTCTCCGGCGGCGATTCGATCGCCGCGATGCGGCTGGTCGCGGCCCTGCGTGCGGAACTGGCCGCCGACGTCTCCGCCGAAGACGTCTTCGCCGCGCGGACCCTCGACGGGCTCGCCCAGCGGGTCGCCGCGGCCGCCCCGCTCACCGGGCCGGGCCTGACGACCGGGCACGCGCCCGCGTTGTCGCCACCGCAGCGGCGGCTGTGGTTCCTCGACCAGCTCGCGCCGGACGCGGCGCCGTACAACATCGCGATGGCGTTCCGGCTGTCCGGGCCGCTGGACGTCGGCAGGCTGCGGGCCGCGCTGCGGGCGGTCGCCGAGCGGCACGACGTGCTGCGCTGGCGCATCCGGCCGGTCGACGGCGTGCCGCAGGCCGAGTGCCTGCCGCCGGAAGAGGTGGCCCTGCCGGTGATCCCGGTGACCGCGGACGCCGTCCCGGCCCGCCTGGCCGCCGACGCGGCGACGCCGGTGCAGCTCGACCGCGAGCCGCCGTGGCGGGTCCGGCTCTACGCACTGGGCGCCGAGGAGCACGTGCTGGGCTTCACCCTGCACCACGCGGTGTTCGACGGCTGGTCGCAGGAGCTGCTCTGCGCCGACCTCACCGCGGCCTACCGCGGCGAGCCGCTGCCGCCGCTCGCCGCGTCCTATGCGGACTACGCCGTGTGGCGCGCGGATCGCGACCGCCGTCGCGAGTCCGTCGACCTCGCGTGGTGGACCGGGCACCTCGCCGGTGCACCATCCACAGTGGACCTGCCGCGGGACCGGCCGCGCCCGGCCGTGCAGACCTACCGCGGCGCGACCTGCTTCCAGGCGTTCCCGGACGGCGTCGCCGAAGCCGTCCCCGGGCTGGCCGGCCGCACCGGGACGACGCGGGCGGGCGTGCTGCTCGCCGCGTTCGGGCAGCTGCTGCGGCGGCTCACCGGCGGCGCCGACCACCTGGTCGCCACCGTCGTCGCGGACCGGCAGCTGGCCGAGACCCAGGACGTCGCCGGGTTCTTCGTCGACATCGTCCCGGTGCGGCTGCGGGCCGACGACAGCGCGGACTTCGCCACGCACGTCCACCGCAGCGGCGAGGAACTCGTGGCCGCCACCGCGCACCCGGCGGCGCCGATCGACCGGCTCGTCGACGCCCTCGGCGTACCGCGCGACCCGGCACGGGCGCCGCTGGTCCAGGTGATGTTCAACGTCCTCAACTTCACCGAGCCGCGGCTGGGCCTGCCGGGCGTCGACGCCGCGTGGCTGCCGGTCGAGAAGCCGGGATCGCCGTTCGACCTGACCGTCTACGTCCTCGACCGCGGTGTCGAGCTGCTCTACAACCCGGATCTCTTCGACGCGGCCCGGATCGCCGCGCTGGCCGAGGACTACACGCTCCTGCTGCAGGAGCTGGTGGCCGAGCCGGACCGGCCGGTCGGGACGTGCGCGCCCGCGACACCGCGGCCGTCGGTGCGGACCGCCGCGCCCGGCGCGGACGCCCTTGTCCGGGCCGCCGCATCGGCCGCCGTCGCCGACCCGGCCGCGCTCGCCGCGACCGAGGCGGTCATCGCGGCGGCCTGGCGGGAGGTGCTCGGCCTGGCCACGGTCGGTGTCACCGACAACTTCTTCGACGTCGGCGGGCATTCACTGGCACTGGCCAGGGTGCACGCCGAGATCACCGCCCGGCTCGGCCGCCGCATCCCGATGGTGGACCTGTTCAGCCACCCCAGCATCCGGGCCCTTGCCACCCACCTGCATGCGGGCGCCGCGCCGAACCCGGAGCTCGCCCGTGCCGCCGAGCGGGTCGCCGCCCGCCGGGGGCGCACCCCGTCCAGAAGACCCCGCCGCAGTGCCGCCACGACCGGCCAGGAACAGGAGCGACCGCAGTGACCAACGACCTCGAACCGGGTGCCGAACCCATCGCCATCGTCGGGATGGCGGCCCGCGTCCCCGGTGCCGGCGACCTCCGGCAGTTCTGGCGCAACCTCGTCGACGGCGTGGAGTCCATCAAGCCCGCCACCCGCGAGGAGCTGCTCGCCCGCGGGGCCGATCCGGCCACTTTGGACGATCCAAGCTGGGTCAACGCGACCACGATGGTCGACGGCTTCGACGAGTTCGACGCCGACCTGTTCGGCATGACCAGCCGCGAAGCCGAGATCACCGACCCGCAGCACCGGGTGTTCCTCGAAGCCTGCCACTCCGCGCTGACCGACGCGGGGTACGACCCGGCCCGCTACGCCGGGGCCATCGGCGTCTACGGCGGGACCGGGCGGACCGGTTACCTCATCGAGAACCTGCTGCGCAACGAGCGGGTGATGGCTTCGCAGCACGGCGGCATCGGGATGTCGACCGGCAACCAGCCGAGCTACCTGACGACGTCGGTGTCCTACAAGCTGAACCTGCGCGGCCCGAGCCTGGCGGTGCACACGGCGTGCTCGACGTCGCTGGTCGCGGTGCACCTGGCGTGTGAGGCCCTGCGCAACGGCGAATGCGACATGGCGCTGGCCGGGGGCGTGAACCTGGAGATGCCGCACGGCATCGGATACATGGGCGTCGACGGCTTCACCTCGCCGGACGGGCACGTGCGCGCGTTCGACGCGGGCGCCAACGGCACCGTGTGGAGCAGCGGCGTCGGCGTGGTGCTGGTCAAGCGGCTGTCGCAGGCCTTGGAGGACGGCGACCACATCCGCGCGGTGGTGCTCGGCAACGCGATCAACAACGACGGCGCCACCAAGGTCGGCTTCTCCGCGCCGAGCGTCGCCGGCCAGACCGAGGCCATCGCGCAGGCCGTCGGCATGGCCGGGGTCGACCCGCGCACGATCGGCTACGTCGAAGCACACGGTACGGGAACGGCGCTGGGTGACCCGATCGAGATCATCTCACTGTCCACTGTGTACGGCCACGGCGTGCCGGACACCGGCTGGTGCGCCATCGGCTCGGTGAAGTCCAACATCGGCCACCTGTCCCAGGCGGCCGGGGTGGTGGCGCTGATCAAGACCGTGCTGGCCATGGAACACGGCCTCATCCCGCCGACCATCAACTACGAAGAACCCAACCCCGGCATCGACTTCCCGAACAGCCCGTTCTATCCCGCGCGCACGGTGACGAAGTGGGAGGCGGCCGACACCCCGCGCCGGGCGGGCGTCAGCTCGTTCGGCGTCGGCGGCACCAACGCCCACGTCGTGCTGGAGGAGGCGCCGGTCCCGCAGCGCGACCGCCGTCCCCGCCCGGCGCACCTGCTGCGGGTGTCGGCGAAGACGCCGGAAACCCTGGCCGCGGCGGTCGACCGGCTCGCCGACCGGCTGGCCGGGGACGTCGACCTCGACCTCGCCGACGTCGCGCACACCCTCGCGGCCGGGCGCACCGAGTACGCGCACCGGGCGGTCGTCGTCGCCCGCGACACCGAGGACGCCGTCGACGGCCTGCGCGACCCGCGGCGCCTGATCACCGCCCAGGCCGGCGAGCTGAAGGTGGCGTTCCTCTTCTCCGGGCAGGGTTCGCAGTACGCCGGGATGGGCGCCGAGCTGTACCGCACCGAGCCGGTGTTCGCCACCGCCGTCGACGAATGCTGTGAGCTGGCCGGGATTCCCGGCCTGCGCGAGCTGATCCTCGACCGCGGCGGCGACGCGAAGCTGCGGGAGACCCGGTACACCCAGCCCGCGCTGTTCACCGTCGAGTACGCGCTGGCCATGCTGTGGCGCAGCTGGGGTGTCCGGCCGGAGGCGATGATCGGCCACTCCGTCGGCGAGTACGTCGCCGCGACCGTCGCCGGGGTGTTCACCCTGGCCGACGCGGTGAAGCTGGTGGTGCGGCGCGGCGAGCTGATGCAGTCGATGCCCGCCGGGGCGATGCTCGCCGTCCAGCTCGACGAGGAGGCCGTCACGCAGCGGCTGCCCGAGGGTCTGGCGATCGCCGGGGTCAACGGGCCGGGCACCTGCGTCGTCGCCGGGCCGTCCGAGGCGGTCGCGGACTTCGCCGCGCTGCTGAAGTCCAGCGACGTGCAGTGCCGGGAACTGGTGACCTCGCACGCCTTCCACTCGCCGATGATGGACCCGATCCTGGCGGAGTTCACCGAGGCCGTCGCCGCGGTGCCGCGCTCGGCGCCGTCGGTGCCGTTCCTGTCCAACCTGACCGGCGGCTGGATCACCGACGCCCAGGCCACCGACCCGGCCTACTGGGCCGCGCACCTGCGCCAGGCCGTCCGGTTCGGCGACTGCGTGCGGACGCTGTTCGCCGGCGGCGAGCGCTGGGCGCTCGTCGAGTGCGGCCCTGGCCACCAGCTGGCCGGGCTCGCCCGCGGCCAGGTGCCCAAGGGCCTGCCCGCGCCGCAGCCGAGCCTGCCCGGCCGCACCGACCGCGAAGGCGACGTCGAAACGCTCTACGCGGCCGCCGGTCTGTTGTGGACACACGGGGTTCCCGTCGGGTCAACGGCGTCCGGGCACCGCGTGCCGCTGCCCGGCTATCCCTACGCGCGCAAGCGGTACTGGGTGGACCCCGACCCGGCGGGACCGGTCACCCGGCCCGAGGAGCCGAGCGGCCCGCTGCCGCTCGACGAGTGGTTCGCGGTGCCGTCCTGGCGCCAGGCCGGGCCGCAGCTGCGGCGCGAGCCCTTCGAGACGTGCCTGGCGTTCGTCGACGACGACGTCCTCCCGGGCCTGCTGCGCGACGCGGGGGTCGTGGTCACCGAGGTCCGGCCCGGTGCCGCGTTCGCGGTCACCCCGGCCGGGTTCACCGTCCGGCCCGGCGTGCGCGAGGACTACGACGCCCTCGTCGCCGCCCTCGGCGAGCGTCCCGGGCGGGTGGTCCACGCCTGGGCACTCGGCGGGACCGAGACCGGGATGGCCGCACAGGACCGCGGGTTCTTCAGCGTCCTCAACCTGGTCCAGGCCTGGGGCGAGCCGGTCCGGATCGACCTGCTGAGCACCGGCACCGCCGATGTCACCGGCACCGATCTGACCCGGCCCGGGCACGCGACGCTCGCGGGCCTCGCCCGGGTCGTCCCGCTGGAAGTACCGGGGACGGTCGTGCGCCGGATCGACGTCGAGACCGTGTCCGGCGAGGTCGTCGCCGAGCTGTTCGGCCCGGCGGACGCCCCGGCCGAGGTCGCCCTCCGCCGCGGCCGCCGCTGGGTCCTCGAACACACCCAGCTGACCGTGCCCGAGGCGGCGCCGGTGCTGCGCGAAGGCGGCCGGTACCTGATCACCGGGGGCACCGGCGGCATCGGGGTCACCCTCGCCGAGGACTTCGCGCTGCGCGTGCGGGCGAAGCTGATCCTGCTGACCCGCACCGGCCTGCCGCCACGCGAGGAGTGGGACGCGCACCTCGCCGCGCACGGCGGCACCGACCGGGCGGGCCGCGCGATGCTCGCCGTCCGGCGGATGGAGGCGGCCGGCGCGGTCGTGCACGTTCTCGCCGCCGACGTCACCGACCCGGCGCGGCTGCGGGAGGTCCGCGAGCTGGCCGAACGGGAGTTCGGCGGGCTCGACGGCATCGTCCACGCGGCCGGGCTCCCCGGCGGCGGCGTCGCCGAGGTCAAGGAACGGGCGGCCGCAGAAGCGGTGCTCGGGCCGAAGATCGGCGGCACCCTCGCGCTGGCCGAGGCGTTCGGCGACCTGCCGATGGACTTCGTCGCGCTGTGCTCGTCGGTCACCGCCGTCTCCGGCGACTTCGGGCAGGTCGACTACTGCGCGGCCAACGCCTTCCTCGACGCCTACGCCCGCGGTGACCACGGCTGGCGGGCCCGGGTCGTCTCGCACAACTGGGGTGGCTGGGACGAGGTCGGCATGGCCGCCGAGGTGGCCGCGCCGACGACGATCCGCTCGACGCGCACGAAGGCCGACGGCCCGGTCATGCACCCGGTGCTCGCCACCCGCACCGCCGACGGCTGCCACGGCCTGGTCTCGGCGGCCGGGCACTGGCTGCTCGACGAGCACCGCATCGCCGGGGTCCCGGTCGTGCCGGGCACCGGGCACCTGGAAACCGTGCGGGCCGCGGTCGAGGCCACACTGCCGAAGCCGGGTGACGGCCACGTCGTCGAACTGCGGGACGTCGCGTTCCTGGAACCGTTCTCGGTGCCCGAGGGCACGGTCGCGGAGTACCGGGTCGCCTTCGACGGTGACGGCTTCGCGGTGACCAGCCGCGCGGCCGGGGTGACGAAGGTGCACGTCCGCGGCTCCGCTGGCTGGGTCCCGGCGCCGTCGGTGTCCACTGTGGACCTCGACGCGGTGCGGGCGCGGACCCGCGTCCTCGACGACGGCAACGCCTTCGGCACCGGCCGGACCAGCATGGTCACCTTCGGCCCGCGGTGGGCCGCGCTGCGCACCCACCACGTCGGCGAGCACGAGGAACTGGCGTCGCTGGTCGCGCCCGCGGAGGCGGCCGCCGACACCGGCTTCGCGCTGCACCCGGCGTTGCTCGACGTCGCGACCGCGTTCGGCCGCGGCCGGGGCAGCGGCACCTACCTGCCGATGAGCTACGGCCGCGTCGTGGTGCACGCACCGCTGCCGTCGAGCTTCCACAGCCACCTGCGCTACCGGGACTCCGGCGGTGACCAGGTCGTCGCGGCCGACCTGACGCTGTGTGCCGACGACGGCCGGGTACTCGTCGAGATCGAGGACTTCGTGCTGCGTCAGGTCGACGAAGGCGCGGTGAGCGGCGGTCTCGCGGCCGCCGCCAGGGAGTCCACTGTGGAGTCGGCGGGGATCCGGCCGGTCGACGGCGCCGAGGCGTTCCTGCGGGCGATGACCCCCGGCCTCGGCGGCCAGGTGGTGATCAGCACCCGCCCGGTGCGCGACCTGTTCGCCCGCCGGGTCACCGCCGAAGCACTGGAGGAGACCGAAGAAACCGCCGAGCCGGTGGCGCAGCCGCAGGCCCAGGACGACTACGTCGCCCCGCGCACCGATCTCGAAGCCGAGATCGCCCGGCAGTGGGCCGAGGTGCTCGGCGTCGAGCGCATCGGCGTCCACGACGACTTCTTCGCCCTCGGCGGCAACTCGCTGGTCGCCATCCAGCTCATCGCCCAGGTTCGCAAGACCACCGGTGCCCGGCTGGCGATGAAGACGCTGTTCGAAGCCCCCACGGTGGCCGCACTGGTCGAGCGGATCGAACAGCTGCGCGCCGACGCGGCACCCGCTGCCGAAGAGCCGGCCGCCACCACCATCCCGAAGCTCGCGCGCTGAAGCAGGAGACCATGACCGACACGAAGGAATGGACGTTCCCGGCCTCGTTCGGGCAGGAGCGGATCTGGCTGTCCAACCAGCTCGACCCGGCGTCGCCGGTGTACAACCTGCCCTGCCAGGTACGGCAGGACCTGCCGCTCACCGAAGGACAGTGGCGGGCCGCGCTCGGCGTGGTCGTCGGGCGGCACGAGGTGCTGCGCACCGCGTTCCGGATGGAAGGCGGCGAACTCCTCCAGGTGGTGCACGCCGAGGTGCCGATCGAGCCCGAGGTGCACGACCTGCGCGCCGACCCGGACCGTGAGGCGAAGGCCGTCGAACTGGCCGAGGCGATCGCCCGCCGTCCGATTCCGCTGGACACGGCGCCGCCGTGGCGGGCCCAGCTGTGCCGGCTCGGCGACGCCGACTGGCTGCTGACCTTCGTCGTGCACCACACGGTGTTCGACGCGGGCTCGGTGCCGGTGCTGGCGAACGAGCTGAACGAGGCGTGCAACGCCGCCGCGGAGGGACGGCTGCCGAAGCTGCCCGAGCTGGCCATCCAGTACCCGGACTACTCGGCGTGGCAACGCGGGCAGCTGCCGGTGGTGCGCGCCCAGCTGGACTACTGGCGGGACCGGCTCGCCGGGCTCCCGCCGGTGCACAGCCTGCCCACCGACCGGCCGCGGCCAGCGGAGTTCGGGTTCGGCGGCGACCAGGTCGACTTCACCCTGCCCGAGGGGCTCCTGGACCGCGTCGGCGAAGTCGGCCGTGAGCTGTCGGCGTCGCCGTTCATGGTGCTGCTGGCGGGCTACACCGCACTGCTGTCGCGGCTGTCCGGTTCCGACGACATCGTGGTCGGCGTCCCGGTCGCCGGGCGCGACCTGCCGGAACTGGCGCCGCTGATCGGCATGTTCGTCAACCAGCTGGCCATCCGCGTCGACTGCGGTGGTGACCCGTCGTTCGCCGAGCTGGTGCGCCGGGTCCGGACCGCCGTGCTGGACGCGATCGAGCACGGCCGGGTGCCGTTCCAGCTGGTCGCCGACGCGGTGCGGCCGGAACGCGACCCCGCGGTGCAGGCGCTCTACCAGATCGGGTTCAACTTCATCCCGGACTCCGGCATCGAGCCGGTCCGCTACGCCACGGCCAAGGACGACGTCGCCATCGACCTGACCACGACCGGCGGGCGGCTGCTGTACCGCACCGACCTGTTCGACCGGGGCACCGCGGAGTCCATGGTGGACCGGTTCCTGCGGCTGCTGGTGGCCGCGGCCGCCGACCCGGAGGTCGCGGTCGCCGACCTGCCGCTGCTGTCGGACGCCGAACGCCGTCAGGTGGAAGAGTGGAGTGGTTCGTCCACTGAGGACTACCCGCTCGTCGTGGCGTGCTTCGAACAGCAGGTGCGGGCGACACCCGACGCCCTCGCCGTCGACCTCGGCGGCGTCCGGCTCACCTACGCCGAGCTGAACGCCCGGGCCAACCGGGTCGCGCACCGGCTCGGCGCCGGAGGTGTGGTCGGGGTCTGCGCGCCGAACTCCGCGGAGCTGGTCGTCGGCATCCTCGGCGCGCTGAAGAGCGGCGCGGCCTACGTCCCGCTGGACCCGGCCAACCCCGCGCAGCGGCAGGCCCTGATCCTCGGCGACGCGGGCGCGCGCGTGGTCCTCACCGCGGGGGAGGCCGTGCCCGGCGTCGAGACGCTGGCGCTCGACGACCCGGCCGTGTGGGCCGGGGCTTCCGCGGACAACCCGGAAGCCGCCGCGGGCCCGGACGATGTCGCCTACGTCATCTACACCTCCGGCTCGACCGGACGGCCGAAGGGCGTGCAGGTCGGGCACCGGGCGCTGGCCACCTACCTGGGCTGGGCGCGCGAGACGTACCCGAGCCTGGGCGGCCGGGCCCTGCTGCACACCTCGCCGTCGTTCGACCTGACGGTGACGACGCTGCTCGGCCCGCTCACCGCCGGTGGATCCATTGTGGACAACGGCCGTCCCGACTTCGTCAAGGCGACGCCGACGCATCTGGCCGTGCAGCCGGAGGAGTCGTACCCGGCCGGTGACCTGGTGCTCGGCGGCGAGGCCCTGATGGGCGAGGTGCTGCGGCCGTTCTCCGGGATCGCCGTCACCAACGAGTACGGCCCCACCGAGGCGGCCGTCGGCTGCGTGATCCACCGGGTCGACGGCCCGGTCGCCGGGCCGGTGCCGATCGGCCGTCCCACGCCCGGCACCCGGGTGTTCGTGCTCGACGAGCGGCTGCGGCCGGTCCCGCCGGGGGTGGCCGGCCAGCTGTACCTCGCCGGGGCGCAGCTCGCCCACGGCTATCTCGGGCTGCCCGAGCTGACCGCGGAACGCTTCCCCGAGGGCCCGCACGGGCGGATGTACGCCACCGGCGACCTCGTCCGCTGGCGCCGCGACGGCGTCCTCGAGTACCTCGGCCGGACCGACGAGCAGGTCAAGCTGCGCGGCTACCGCATCGAACCCGGCGAGGTCGAAGCCGCACTGCGGGAGCTGCCGCAGATCCGGGACGCCGCGGTGGCCGTCCGGGAAGACACCCTCGTCGGGTACGTCGTCGGGAACGCCGACGGCGCGGGCGAAGCCCTGCGGGCCGTCCTGCCGGAGTACCTGGTGCCGACGGTGTTCGTCACGCTGGACGCGTTGCCGGTGGCGGCGAGCGGGAAGCTCGACCGGGCCGCCCTGCCCGACCCGCAGCTCGGCGGCGGCACGGAGTACGTGGCCCCGAGCACCGCGGCCGAAGAGCTGGTCGCCGAGGTCCTGGGCGAGCTGCTGGGCATCGAGAAGCTCGGCGTTCACGACGACTTCTTCGCCAGCGGCGGCAACTCGCTGCTGGCGATCCGCGCGATGGCCCGGATCCGCAAGCAGGTCGGCGTCGACCTGCCGGTCCGCGGCCTGTTCTCGTTCACCACGGTGGCGGGCCTTGCCGCCGAGGTCGAACGACGGCTGGCCGAGGACCTCGACCAGCTCAGCGACGAAGAGGTGCAGGCCCAGCTGGCCGAAGGTGAGCAGGCGTGACCACGATCGACGAAACCAGCAGCGCGGCCGCGCGCCGCGCGCTGCTGGAACGGCGGCTGCGGCGGCGCGCCGAACCGGCCGCGACCATCACCCGGCGGCCGGACGGCGACCCCGTCCCGCTGTCCTACCAGCAGGAACGCGTCTGGTTCATGGAGCAGTTCGCTCCCGGCACGACGTCGTACAACATCCCGGTGCCGGTCCGGCTCACCGGGCGGCTGGACGTCGGCGTCCTCCAGTCCGCTCTGGACGCGCTCCCGGCCCGGCACGAGGCCCTGCGGATGCGGTTCCCGGCCGGGGAGGACGGGCAGCCGTCCGTCCACATCGAACCGGTGGTGCGGGTTCCGCTGTCCATAGTGGACGTGGCGGACGAGGACGCGGCCCGCGCGGTGGTCGACGCCGCCGCGGCCGAGCCGTTCGACCTGGCCACCGGGCCGCTGCTGCGGGCCACCCTGGCCCGGATCTCCGACGGGGAACACCTCCTTGCCGTGTGCACGCACCACATCGTCGGCGACGGCTGGTCGGTCGACCTGCTGTTGCGCGACCTCGCGGCGCACTACCACGGCACGGCCGAGGCGCTGCCTGCGTTGTCCATCGGCTACGGCGACTTCGCGCACTGGCAGCGGCGGACGCTCACCGGCACCGAACTGGACCGGCAGCTCGGCCACTGGCAGGACACCCTCCGCGGCGTCGAGCCGCTGGAGCTGCCCACCGACCGGCCGCGGCCGGCGACCCAGACGTTCGACGGCGCGATCCACGAGTTCTTCGTCGAGCAGGACCTCGCCCGGGCACTGGGCGAGCTGAGCCGCAAGCACGGCGTCACGCTGTTCATGACGCTGCTGGCCGCCTACCAGGTCCTGCTGTCGCGGTACTCCGGGCAGGAGGACTTCGCCGTCGGGTCGTCCTCGGCCGGGCGCGGGCTGCCCGAGCTGGAAGGCGTGGTCGGCATGTTCGTCAACATGCTGCCGCTGCGGGCCCAGCTCGGCGGCGACCCGACGTTCACCGAGCTGCTGGAGCGGACCCGGCGGCACGTGCTCGACGCCTTCGACCACGCCGACGTCCCGTTCGAGCGGCTGGTCAACGCCCTCGGCGTGCCGCGTGACGTCAGCCGTTCGCCGGTGTTCCAGGCGATGTTCGTGCTGCAGAACTACGAGATGGGCCGGATGGCCGCGGCGGGGGAGTCCGCAGTGGACTTCCGCTGGCTGCCGATGGACCTGCCCTCGACCCGGTTCGACTTCGAGTTCCACGCCATCGAGGTCTCCACCGGGCTGATCGGCAAATTCGTGCACAACACCGCGCTGTTCGGCACGGAGACCGTCGCCGGGATGGCCGGGCGGCTGGTCGCGCTGCTGCGCTCGATCGTCGCCGACCCGGCGCGCCCGGTGTCCGAACTGGACCTGCTGGGCGAGCAGCGGGACCTGGTCCTGAACCGCTGGAACGACACGGCGGGCGAGATCCCGCCGGGCACGCTGCACGGGCTGGTCGAGGCGCAGGTGGCCCGCACACCGGACGCGCCCGCGCTGACCTTCCGCGGTGCGTCGCTGACCTACCGGGAACTCGACGGCCGGGCCAACCGGCTCGCCCACCGGCTGCGGGACCTGGGCGTCGGGCCGGGCACGCTGGTCGGGGTGTTCGCGAACCGCTCGTTCGAGCTGGTGATCGGCCTGCTGGGGGTGCTCAAGGCCGGGGGCGCATACGTGCCGCTGGACCCGGAGTACCCGGCGGACCGGCTCGCGTTCATGCTCGACGACGCCGCCGCGCCGGTCGTGCTGACGCAGGCGGCGCTGCGTGACACGCTCCCGCCGGGGGACGCGGAAGTCGTCGTCCTCGACGAGCTGACCGGGCCGGACACGCCGGTGCCACCGCTGGCGACCGCGGACGATCCCGCGTACGTCATCTACACCTCGGGTTCGACCGGGCGGCCGAAGGGCGTGCCGAACGGCCACCGCGGCATCGTCAACCGCCTCGACTGGATGCAGCGCGCGTACGGTTTGGACAGTTCGGACAGCGTGCTGCAGAAGACTCCGGCGAGTTTCGACGTGTCGGTGTGGGAGTTCTTCTGGCCGCTGATGACCGGGGCCCGGCTGGTGCTGGCCGAACCGGGCGGCCACAAGGATGCCGCCTACCTGCGGGAACTCCTCGCGGCCGAGCGGATCACGACCGCGCACTTCGTGCCGTCGATGCTGACGCTGTTCCTGGCCGAGCCCGGGATCGAATCGGTGACTGCGCTGCGGCGAGTCGTGTGCAGTGGCGAAGAGCTGCCGCTGGACACCGCGCGAGAGTTCATCCGGCGGCTGCCGCACTGCGCACTGCACAACCTCTACGGCCCGACCGAGGCCGCGATCGACGTCACCGCCTGGCACTGCACGCCCGAAGCCCTCGCCGAGGTCGCGTCCGTGCCGATCGGCGCGCCGATCCGCAACATCCGCATCTACGTCCTGGACCGGCGGGGCAGTCCGTGCCCGGTCGGGGTGCCCGGCGAGCTGCACATCGCGGGCGTGGGCCTGGCGCTGGGGTACCACAACCGGCCGGAGCTGACAGCCGAGCGGTTCGTCCCGGACCCGTTCCACGGCGGCCGCATGTACCGCACCGGCGACCTCGCGTTCTGGCGCCCGGACGGGACGCTGGGCTTCCTCGGGCGGCTGGACCACCAGGTCAAGCTGCGTGGCCTGCGCATCGAACTCGGCGAGATCGAGACCGCGCTGCGCGAGCAGGACGGCGTCCGCGACGCCGCGGTGCTGGTCCGCGAGGACACGCCGGGGGACAAGCGGCTCGTCGGATACGTCGTCGGCGACGCCGATCCCGGCGTGCTGCGGACGGCGTTGAAGCAGACCCTGCCGGACTACATGGTGCCGCCGTCGTTCGTCACCCTGGACGAGCTGCCGCTGACCCCGAACGGCAAGCTCGACCGCAAGGCCCTGCCCGCCCCGGTCGCCGGGCGCGACGCGAGCACCGAGCTGGTCGAGCCGTCGACCCCGCTGGAAGTACTGCTCGCGGACATCTGGCGGGACGTGCTCAAGGTCGGCGAGCTGGGCGTCGACGACGACTTCTTCGACCTGGGCGGGCATTCGATGCTCGCCACCCAGGTGGTGGCGCGGATCGCGAAGGCCGGCCACCAGGCCGGGGTGATGGACCTGTTCCAGCACCGCACGATCCGTGACCTGGCGTCCTTTTTGGATGGTGAGCGCGACGACTCCGGGCACCTGCTGTACGAGCTGACCAAGCCGGTCGCGAAGCCGACGCTGACCTACGTCTGCTTCCCCTACGGCGGCGGCAGCGCGATCGTCTACCAGCCGCTGGCCGACGCGCTGCCGAGCGGGTATTCGCTGTTCTCCGTGGCGATCCCGGGCCACGACGTCGGCCTGTCCGAAGAGGCCGTGCCGTTCGACGAGCTGGTCGAACGGCTCGCCGAAGAGGTCCTGGAGCGCATCGACGGGCCACTGGCCATCTACGGCCACTGCGGGGTCGGCAACGCCCTCGCCGTCGGTGTGGCCCGGCGGCTGGAGGAACGCGGCCGGGAGCTGGAGGTCGTCCACATCGGAGCGATCTTCCCGTTCGCGCGGATCAAGGGCGCGGTCGGGACGCTGCGGACGCGGCTGGAGAAACTGCGCAGCAACCGGTACTACGCGAACTGGCTCAAGGGCATGGGCGTCGACACCGACGACCTCGACCCGGCACAGGCCGACCGGATCATCAGCAACATGCGCGCCGACAGCCGTGCCGCCGAGGAGTACTTCAGCGGCCTGCTCGACGCCCGCGTCGCCAAGCTGCGTGCGCCGATCGTGTCGGTCGTCGGATCGGAGGACCCGGTCACCGACTACTACGCCGAGCGCTACCGCGAATGGGAGTTCCTCACCGACCGGACCGCTTTGGTCGTGCTGGACCAGGCCGGGCACTTCTTCCTCCGCTACCGGGCCGAAGAGCTGGCCGAAATCCTCACCCGCGTCCATCCGGCGCTGGACGACCCCGGCGAGCTGCACGTCTCGGCCCGCGGCGAGGACGCGGGCTGGGCGGTGCACGACACCCATCGATCCACAGTGGACGACAAGCCCGCGGTCAAGCCGAGCATGGCCCGGTTCGTCACGGTCACCGTCGGCCAGCTGGTCTCCTCGACCGGCTCGGCGCTGACGTCGTTCGCGGTGCCGATCTGGCTCTACACCAAGACCGGCTCGGTCACCGACCTCGGCCTGCTGTGGGCACTGGCCCTGCTCTGCGGGGTGCTGGTGCTGCCGGTGGCGGGCGCGCTGGTCGACCGCGGCGACCGCCGCAGGATCATGATCGCCGCCAGCGCGGTCGCCGGGGCCATCCAGCTCGCCCTCGCACTGCTGCTGACCGCCGGCACCTTCCAGCTGTGGTTCGTCTACGTGCTCATCCCGCTCGGCTCGGTCGCCGGATCACTGCAGCGCATCGCCTACCAGTCGTCGGTCGCGCAGCTGGTGCCGAAGCAGTACCTCGGGCACGCGATGGGGCTCGCGCAGCTGTCCAACGGCTTCGCGCAGCTGCTGATGCCGGTGATCGCGGCCGGGCTGCTGGCCGCGATCCAGCTGTCCGGCATCCTGGTCCTCGACATGGCCAGTTACGTGTTCGCCATCGTCAGCCTGCTGTTCGTCCGGTTCCCCGACCTGCTCGGCTGGCGCCCGCGCGAGCCGCTGCTGACGGCGATCGCGGGCGGGCTGAAGTACTCGTGGAACCACCGCGGCTTCCGCACGATGCTGCTGTACTTCGCGCTGGCCAACGTCTTCCTCGCGCCCGCGCTGGTGCTCGTCTCGCCGCTGGTGCTGTCGTTCGGCACGGTCACCGACGTCGCCCAGGTCGCGCTGGCCGAGGCGATCGGCGCGGTGGCAGGCGGCATCGGGATGGCCTTGTGGGGCGGCCCGCGCAAGCGGCGGATGGTCGGCGTCCTCGCGGGCAACGTCGGCATCGCGCTCGGCAGCCTGGTGATGGGGCTGCGGCCGTCGCTGGCCGTCGTCGCCGCGGGCGTGTTCCTGCTGGCCGCGGCGATGGCGGTGTCGCAGGGCATCTACGCGACGCTGGTGCAGGTCAAGGTGCCGCAGCGGTTCCACGGCCGGGTGTTCGCGATCAACCAGACGATCACCTGGTCGACGCTGCCGATCGGGTTCGCTGTGCTGGCACCCCTTGCCGTCGGCTGGTTCTCGCCGCTGCTCGCCCCCGGCGGGGCGCTGGCCGGCTCGGTCGGCGCGGTGCTCGGCACCGGCGAAGGCCGCGGGGTCGGGCTCGCCTACGTCGTCTACGCGCTGATTCTCTTGCTGATCAACGCGGGCGGGTTCAGCGTCCGCCTGCTGCGCCGGTTCGACACCGAAGTGCCCGACTCGCTGCCGGACGACCTGGTCGGGGCACAGGAACGGGAGCGCAGGCTCGCCGGGAAGGAGGTCGTGTGAGTGTCGTGGTGCTGATCAGGGAGGCCCGCGGGCACTGGGTCGGCGAGGTCGCCGCCGCGGTGCGGGCCCTCGGCCATCGGCCGGTGCTGCTCGCGCCGCCGGTGGACGCGGCCGAGCGCGCGTCGCTCGCCACGGTCGTCGACGAGATCGTGGCCGTCGCCGACGTCTACGACGCCGAAGCCGTCGCCGCGACGATCCGCTCGGCGTTCGGGCCGCCCGCCGCCGTGGTGACGGGGTCGGACGGCGCCATCGCGAGCACCGCCCGCGTCGCCGAGCTGCTCGGCGTCGCCCGGTGCCCGGCGTCGGTGTTCGCCTTGTGCGCGAACAAGTTCGCTGTCCGGGAAGCCCTGGCCGCGGCCGGGCTGCCGGGGCCGGCGTTCGCACTGATCTCCTCGGCCGCGGAAGCCACCGAGGTGGCCGGACGGGTCGGGCTCCCGGCGATCGTCAAGCCGGTCAACGGGGCCGGGAGCAACCTCGTGCGTGTCGTGTCCACTGTGGAGGAGCTGGCCGCGGCGTACGAGCTGCTGGCCGCGCGCCTGCCCGAGTCGCCGGACCCGCGTTACCGCCGTCCACTGGGGACACTGGATCCGGCGACGACGTTCCTCGTCGAGGGATTCCTGCGTGGCCCCGAGTATGCGGTGGACGTGCTGATCCGCGACGGCGTCGCCGAGCCGGTCGAGATCCTCGACAAGCCGCTGATCGACGAGCGCAAGTTCGAGCTGGCACTGTCCTGCCCGCCGGCCGGGCTGCCGCCGGAGCGGGCGTCGCTGGTCGCGTCGGCGGCGTCCTCGGCAGTCCTGGCACTGGGGCTGGACAACACGGTCGCGCACGTCGAGGTGATCGACGACGAGCAGCGCGGTCCGACGATCGTCGAGGTCAACGCGGGCCGCCCGGCGGGGTCGATCATGCCGCTGCTGGCCAGGCTGCGCACCGGCATCGACGTGTTCGCCGAGCTGACCGCCCTGGCACTGGGCGCGCCGCGGCCCGAGCGGGAACCGGCGAAGCTGCCGATCCCGCTGGCCATGCTGATCCTGTACGCCTCCGGCTCGGGCACGCTGACCGCCATCGGCGGCCTCGACGAGGTCGCCGAGCTGCCGGAGGTGATCGATGTCGTCACGACGGTCTCGCCCGGCCAGGTGCTCACCGACGACCAGGAGACGTATGCGGTCAACCTGGTCGTCGCGGGCTTTGCCGATCACGAAGACCTGGCCGCCCTGCACGCCGAAGCGAGCAAGCTGATCCGCCTGGAGGTCGCATGAAGACCGCGTTCCTCGTCCGGGAGACCCGCGGACACTGGATCCGGGACTTCGCGGCCGCCGTCCGGGCCGCGGGGCTGCGGGCCGAGCTGGTCACCGAGCCTCTCGACGAGGCCGAACGCGCCGAGCTGGCACCCCTCGTCGACGGATTCGTCGTCGTCGACGACGCCCGGGACGCCGAGGCCGTCGCCGGAGTGCTGCGGGACCGCGAACCGGCCGGAGTGCTCACCGCGGCGGAAGGGATCGTCGCGAGCACCGCCCGGATCGCCGAGCTGCTCGGCGTCGGCCGGTGCCCGGCCGGGGTGTTCACCGTGACGCAGAACAAGTTCGCCGTCCGGCAGGCCCTCGCCGAAGCGGGACTCCCCGGCCCGCGCGCCGCGTTGTTCGCCGATCCGGCCGACGCCCCGCGGATCGCCGCGGAGGTCGGCCTGCCCGCGATCGTCAAGCCGGTCAACGGCGCGGCGAGCACCCTCGTCCGCACGGTGTCCACAGTGGACGAACTGGTCGCGGCCTACCATCTGCTGGCCACCCGGCTCCCGGAGAATGCCGACCCGCGGTACCATCGTCCGCTGCCCGGGCCGATCGACCCGCTGCGGGTCTTCCTCGTCGAAAGCCTGCTGCAGGGGCCGGAGTACGCGATCGACGTGCTCGTCCGCGACGGTGCCGCCGAGACCGTCGCCGTGGTCGGCAAGCCGCTCATCGACGAGCGGAAGTTCGAGCTGGGCATGGTCGTCCCGCCGTTCGGGCTGGACGGGGAACACGAGGCGGCGATCCGGGCCGCCGCGTCCGCCGCGGTGCTGGCACTGGGACTGGACAACACGTGCGCGCACGTCGAGATCATCGACGACGTCGCACTCGGGCCGGTGATCGTCGAGGTGAACGCCGGCCGCACCGCCGGCGGCGCCCAGCCCGCCCTGCTCAAGCTCGCCACCGGCATCGACGTCACCGCCGAAGCCGTCTCCCTCGCCCTGGGCACCCCGCCGCCCGCCCGGGGCACCGGCCTGCCCGTGCCGGTCGGCTACCTGGTCGTCTACGCCGAAGGCCGCGGGCGGCTGGTGCGCGTCGACGGCACCGACGAAGTCGCGGACCTGCCCGAGGTCCTCGAAGTCGTCACGATCGTCTCACCGGGCCAGCTGCTCACCGACGATCAGGAGATCTACGCCGTCAACGTCCTCGCCGCCGGGTTCGCCGACGCCGACGACCTGGCCGCACTGCACGCCGAGGCCACCAAGCTGGTCCGATTCGAACTGGAGGAGTCATGACTGCCGATCTCGCGCCGCTGCGGCAGCTCGAAGGCAACGAGCACACCAGCATCGCCGTCTACCCGGCCACCGATTTCACCTGGGTGGAGGAACACCTGCCCCAGCTGCAGCAGCACCTGCGCGACCACGGCGCGTTCCTGCTGCGCGGCCTGCCGGTGGACCTGGACCTGTTCAACCGCGTCACCGAGACGATCGGCGGCGCGCTGCTCACCTACACCGAGCGGTCGACGCCGCGCTCGGCGGTCGCGGGCAACATCTACACCTCGACGGAGTACCCGCCCGCCGAGTCGATCCCGATGCACAACGAGAACTCCTACTCGGCGAGCTGGCCGTCCCGGCTGTTCTTCCTCTGCGACACCGCCGCGGAAACCGGGGGCGCGACACCGATCGCGGACAGCCGCGCGATGTTCCGGCGGCTGCCGGAGGACCTGCGCGAGCGGTTCGCCGGCGGCGTCACCTACACGCGGGCGTTCCGCGAAGGGCTCGGGCTGACCTGGCAGGAGGCGTTCCAGACCGAGGACCGCGCCGTCGTCGAAGACTACTGCGCACGCAACGGCCAGACGTTCGAGTGGACGGACGAGGGACTGCGCACGCGGCACGTCCGTCCGTCCTTTGTGGAGGAGCCGCACACGGGCGAAACCGTGTGGTTCAACCAGGCCAACCTGTTCCACGTGTCCAGCCTCGGCGAGGAGGTGAGCGAGGCGCTGCTGGAGCTGTACCCGGAAGCGGACCTGCCGCGCAACGCCTACTTCGCCGACGGCAGCCCGATCCCGCTCAACGACCTGGAGAAGATCCGCGAGGTCTACGACGAGGTGAGCTACGCGTTCCCGTGGCAGGCCGGTGATATCATGGTGATCAACAACATGCTGATGGCCCACGGCCGCGAACCCTTCACCGGCAAGCGGCGCATCCTCGTGGCCATGACGGGATGACCGGACCGGTGGTCGTGCTGCTCGCGCACCCGCGGCCGGGCAGCCTCAACCACGCACTCGCCGAACGCGTTCGCGGTGCATTGGACCGGCTCGGCGTGCCCGTGCGGTTCCACGACCTGTACGCCGAGGGGTTCGATCCGGTACTGACCGCCGACGAGGCGTACACCAGCGGAGCCCGGGGATTCTTGGCGGCCGAACCGGATCCACTGGTGCGGCGGCACCGCGAGGAGCTACGCGAGGCGGCCGGGCTGGTCGCCGTCCACCCGAACTGGTGGGGCAAGCCCCCGGCGATTCTTAGTGGCTGGCTCGACCGGATCCTCGTCCCGGGCGTCGCTTACCGCCTTGACGACGCCGGCGGCGCACCGGAGTCACTGCTGTCCCTGCGGCGGCTGCTGGTGGTGAACACATCGGACACCACCGAGGAACGCGAGCGAACCCTCTTCGGCGACCCACTCGACGCGATCTGGCGGCGTTGCCTGGCGCCGTACCTCGGCGAGCCGGAGGTGCACCGGATGGTGCTGCGGGTGGTGGCGGACGCGTCGGCAGACCGCCGCGTTCAGTGGCTCGGCGAGGTCGAAGCGGAGGTGGAGCGGCTTTTCGGCGGTCGGTGACCGGTTGACCGAGCCGTCCGGCGGGCGTTGCGGCCGCTTCGGCGACGTTCTGCCCGGCCGGACCGGCGGATCCTGTTGCCGGTCCGGCCCCGGCCCGCGGGTGCTGCGGCGCTGCTTCGCTCAGGGCCAGGCCGGTGCGGTCCGCGGGCGCTTCGAGACGTCCCAGGCGTGCAGGCCCCGGCATTGCTCGGCCCGCGGTCCCGCCCCGGCCCGCGTCCGCTGCCTCAGCGGTAGCTGTCGAGGACGAGCTTCGCGGCCTGCGCGATCAGGCGGTCGTCGTGCTTGGCGTTCTCGGTTCGGCGGTCGGACATCACGACCAGCACGATCGGTGCCCGCCCCGGCGGCCAGACCACCGCGATGTCGTTGCGGGTCGCGTACTCGCCGGTGCCCGTCTTGTCGGCGACCGTCCAGCCGGCCGGGGTGCCCGCGCGGATCACCGCGTTGCCGGTGAGGTTGGCGCGCATCGTGTCGGTGAGGAAAGCACGCTGCTCCGGCGGCAGCGCCGTGCCGAGGACGAACGCCCGCAGGTCGGCGGCCATCGCCCGGGGCGTGCTGGTGTCCCGGACGTCGCCGGGGGACAGGTCGTTGAGGCCCGGCTCGATCCGGTCGACGTGCGTGGTCGTGTCGCCGATTCCACGCAGCGCGGCGGCGAGCCCGGCGGGGCCGCCGAGTTCGCGGAACAGCAGGTTGGCCGCGGTGTTGTCGCTGTAGCGCAGGGCCGCGTCGATCGCGTCACGCAGGGAGAGCCCCGTCTCGACGTGCTTCTCGCCGACCGGCGAGTTCGCCTGCACGTCGGCGCGAGTGTAGGTCAGGACCTTCTTGAGCCCGTCCATGCTGGTCCGCTGGAGGACGGCGGCAGCGGAGAACGCCTTGTGCGTCGAGGCGTAGCCGAAGCGCTCGTCGGCGCGGTGGGTGATCTCGCGGCCGGAGCCGGTGTCGACGGCGTACACGCCGAGGCGGGCGTCGAAGTCGCGCTCGAGCGGGGCGAAGTCGAGTTGCCGGACCTGGGTGGACGTCTGCGGGGCCGGAGCGGGGGCCGGTGCCGGGGTGGCGCAGGCGGCGAGCGGGACGAGGACCAGTGCGGCGAGCGCGGCCCGCCGGACGTGGGGGAACGGCACGGGTGAGTTCCTTTCTTGATCGACATCCGCAGTTTTGCCCGGTTCCGCTCATGCTGTCCAAGACGGAAACGACCGGTTCGATGCCAAAACGGCATAAAGTGGGGTGATGGACCTGGTCGGCGGCTGCAGGGCGTTCGTGTGCGTGAGCGAGACGGGAAGCTTCACGGCGGGCGCGGCCCTCGCCCGCATCCCGCAGCCGGTCGCGAGCCGGCGCATCGCGGCCCTCGAACGGCACTTCGGCGAAACGCTCTTCGACCGATCGACCCGCCGGGCCCGGCTGACGGCGTTCGGCCGTGACCTGCTCCCGTCGGCGAAACGCCTGGTCCAGCTCGCGGAGGCCCTGGAGCACGACGCCCACCGCGCGCGCCTGCGGCCGATGCGCGTGGCGGTGCCGGACACGTGCGGAGTGCGCGAGCTGGCCGAACTGGCGGCCGAAGCCCGCGCGTCGGAGGTGCACCTGGAGTTCCGCACGGCCCCGCCGGGCGAGCGGGCGGCCCTGGTCCGCACGAGCGAAGTCCGGGCGGCGCTCACGGCGGTGCCCCCGGAGGACGGGGTCTGGGCGGTGCCGCTGGGCGTGGCCGGGGTGGTGTCCCCGCCGGGGCGGGTGGTCCACCTGGAGACGCTGCGCGCGGGCCGCGCGCCCGGCCCCCGGCGCCGGGTGTGGATCCAGCCGGAGGACGACGTCCCGCACGTGCGCGACCGGGTCCTGCGGGTCCGCGACACGGTGGGCCTGCAGCCGGCCCAGGTGGCGGTCGCGGAGTCTTTGACCTCGGCGGCCGCGGAGGTGTTCGGGTCGGCGGACCTGCTGTTGTGTTCGGTGGCCCAGGCAGAGGAGCTGGGCCTGCACTGGCGCCCGGTGGGCGAAGTGCACCTGGCCCGCGGTTATGGTGTGGCGGCGGCACTCGGCGAGGACGCCGAACGGCTCCGGACAGTGCTGCGCGACGCGGTGGGCCGCTGCTTGGGGGTGGGCCGGTGAGCCGCGGCTCCCGTGTGGCGGGGGATCAAGGTCGGGCCGAGCGGCGGGAGGCGGCCGGGGCGGGCCATGATCGCTGGGGCTGCTGTGAGCCGCGGGCTGTGGCCAGGTAACTGCGGGGGCGGGTTGGTGAGTCGGCGGAGGGTGCTGTGGGTGGCCACCACGCGGTGTTCGGGAGTAGGCCGGTGAGTGCCGAAGCGTTGGTCCGGGCCCTGCGGGCCGAACTGGACGATGGGGGGCTGCGTGGCTCCTTTCTCGTGCGTGACCTGCGGTCCGGTGCCGAACTCGGGATCGATCCCGATCGCGAATATCCCATTGCGTCGCTGGTCAAGGTTCCTCTCGCGGCCGCGACGCTGGAACGCATCCGCCGCGGTGAACTCGATGGTGGGGCTCAGCTGGAGGTTGCTCCCGGCGGGGTCACCACGCCCGGGCCGATCGGGCTCACCCGGTTCCGGCATCCGGCGCGGATTGCCGTCGAAGACCTTCTGTACCTCAGCACCTCCCTCAGCGATGGTGCCGCCGCCGACGTCCTCTTCGGGCTCACTCCGCCCGCCGATGTCACGCGGATGCTGGAAGCCTGGGGACTTCCCGGCATTGCCGTCCGGCATCTGATGCACGACCTCGTCGACACCCCGGCCGAGCGCTTCGGTCACGGCGAAGCCGACCTCGCGCAAGCGCTCGCCATCGGTGCGGGCACCGCCGGGCAGGGGCACCGGCTCGCGCAGCTCGACGTCACGCGCGCCAACTCGGCGTCCGCGCGGGCGCTGCTCGACCTGCTCCAGGCCCTGTGGACGCCGTCGAAGATCGATCCGTCGGTGGCCGCCGGGGTGCGGGAGCTGATGGCGCACAACGTGATCCGCCACCGGCTGACCCCCGATTTCGCGTCGGACGCCGCACGGTGGTCGTCGAAAACCGGGACACTGCTCAACCTCCGGCACGAGGCAGGCGTCGTCGAGCACGCCGACGGCGGGATGTTCGCGGTCGTGGCGCTCACCGAGTCGCGGGTCCCCGCCGTCCTCCAGCCCGAGGCCGACGTTCTGATGGCCCGCGTCGCCCGTGCCCTGCGCGACCACCTGCGCGGCGGCTGAGCAACGCCGGAAAACCGCTTGGCGAACGGCATTAGGCTCGGGCAGTGCCCTTCACCAGACCCGAACCGCCGTACTACGCGGTGATCATCACCAGCGCCCTCGACGCCGATCACCTCGACGGCTACGCCGAAATGGACGCACGGATGGCCGAGCTGGGCCGGGCCCAGCCGGGCTACCTCGGCCGCGAGTCCCGCACCGACGCCGGCGGCCGCGAGCTGACGGTGCTCTACTACCGCGACGCCGAGTCGATCACGGCGTGGCAGCAGCACCCTGAGCACCTCGAAGCCCAGCGGCGCGGTCGCGAGCAGTGGTACGCGAACTACCACATCGAAGTGGCCAAAGTGGAGCGCGCGTACGGCTTCGACCGGCACGCGTAGCCGTACTCGGCGAAGCGCCGGCCGAAGGCCAACCCGAGCGCGCTCGCCGGTGGTGCGTGGTCACCGGGTGACCACTCACGCCACCGGACCCGGCTCAGGCCCGCGCCGCCACCGGGAACTCCACCTCCGCCGTCTTCACCGTGCCCGCCTTGCGGCCAGGGACCCGCTGGTGGTGCCAGTACAGGTTCGTGTGCGCGACGACCTGCTCCGGCGATGGCGCCCCGTACTCCGTCATGTCCTCCGTCGTGTGCGCGTCGGACACCAGTGTCGCGTCGTAACCCCGCGCGAGCGCGCCGTGCAGGGTCGAGCGGATGCACATGTCCGTCTGGGCTCCGGCCACCACCAGGCTGCCGATCCCGCGTGCCGCCAGTACTTCCTCCAGGTCGGTGTCCTCGAACGAATCGCCGTACTCCTTGTGCACCAGGGGCTCTCCCTCGCGGCGCACCAGCTCCGGCACGTACTCCCACGTTTCGCTGCCCCGTGGCAGGCCGTCGTCGGAGTGCTGGACCCACACCACGTCGGTGCCCGATGCGCGGGCCTTCTCCACCAGGGACGCGATGTTGGCGATGACGGGTTCGGAGTTCACGGACGCCTGCATCACGCCGTTCTGCACGTCGATGACGAGCAGGGCGGTGTGCGGGCGGTCGGTCAGTGTGGTCATGGCGACGACCCTAGCGCCGGGCACCGACAATTTTCCGCGAGCACGGGAGGCCGAGGGCCGGTGTCGAGTCGCGTGGGGCTGGGCTGAAAGGGACTTTCCTGGCGTCCGGCGCGACGAAAGTCCCTTTCGCCGCGCCGGATGAGACGAAAGCGCCTTTCAGCTCACGGGAAGCTAGGGTGCCCCGCCGATGTGCTTGGCCGACACCGCTTCCCACACGGCGTCGAAGTTCTCGTAGCGGTCCTCGCCGGGCAGCCCGCCCAGCGAACCCAGCACGGAGTCGCCGCCGCCGGCCGCGGCCGCGCGGCGCAGGAGTTCGTCGCGGCCGCACGGGTACTCGGCGCCGGCCAAGTGCTCTTCGAGACTGGTTCGGTCCGGTTCAGCCATACCCGCCGGATACCCGGCCGCGCCGGGACGGAAACCCGGCGATCGCCCCGTAGGGTGACGCGGTGAGCACACGCGACGAAGCGACGCGGCCCCTCCGGTACTCGATCAACGTCACGCTGGACGGCTGCTGCGACCACCGGGTCATCCCCGCCGGCGAAGAACTGCACCACTACTTCGCCGGGAACCTCGGGCGCGCCGACGCGCTCCTCTACGGCCGGGGCACCTACGAGCTGATGGAAGCGGGATTCCGGGGGCAGCCGGGCGACCAGGACCCGTTCGTCCGGCTGATCAACGACGCGAAGAAGTACGTCGTGTCGAGCACGCTGGAGCACGTCGACTGGAACGCCGAACTTCTGCGCGGCGACCTGGCCGACGCCGTCCGCCGGCTCAAGCGGGAGCCGGGCCGGGGCATCCTCCTCGGCGGTGTGCGGCTGCCGCTGGCGCTGGCGGAACGGGGGCTGATCGACGAGTACGAGTTCGTGGTGCATCCCCGGCTGGCGGGCCACGGGCCGTCGGTGTTCGCCGGACTGGCCGAGTACGTCGACCTGAAGCTGGTGGACCGGGCGGAGCTGGGCTCGGGCGCGGTGGTGCTGCGGTACGAGCCGGTGACCTAGCCCGCCACGTCCAGCGACTGCGTTCCGACGACGCCCAGCAGCGCCAGGCGGTCGGCGTCGGCGCTGCCGGGCTCGGCCGTGTACACCATCATGCGCAGGTCGCTGCCCGCCACGCCGAGGACGTCGCAGTCCAGCGTCAGCGGGCCGATCTGCGGGTGGTCGATCGTCTTGCGGCCGGAATCGTGGGCGGCGACGGCGCCCGAGTCCCACAGCTGCGCGAACCGGGCGCTGTGTCGCCGCAGATCCGCGACCAGCGCACGCAGGGCCTGGTCGGCCGGGTACCGGTCCGCGGTGCGGCGCAGGTCCGCGACCAGCGCCTCCTGCAGCGCGCCCCGCGACTCCGGGGTCTGGCGGACCCGGCTGTCCCGCGTGACGAAATTGCGCCAGACCCCGTTGAGGTCCCTGCCGCGCCATTCGCCCATCAGCGCCGTGTACAGCGGGTTGGCCAGCAGCTGGTTCCACGCCGCGTCGAAGACCGCCACGGGCGTGCCTGACAGCCGGTCCAGCATGCGGTGGACGCCGGGCGTGATGTGCCGCGGGACCGTGCCGGGACCCGGCGGGTGCAGCCCGGCCAGGCGGAACAGGTGGGCGCGTTCGTCCGCGGTGAGCCGCAGCGCGCGGGCCAGTGCCTCCACGACCTGGGCCGACGGGCTGGTGGCGCGGCCCTGTTCGAGCCGGATGACGTAGTCGGCCGAGATGCCCGCCAGCTGGGCCAGTTCCTCGCGGCGCAGCCCGGCGGCACGGCGGCGGCCGCCCGCGGGCAGGCCGGCGGCCTCGGGGGAGACGCGGTCGCGCCAGTGCCGCAGTGCCGTGCCGAGTGCGGTGGTCGCCATGCCTCGATTGTGCAAGCCCGGCCGCGGATTGTCCTGGTACTGCCGGTCCCAGGAAGACCGGTCCGCTTCCTGCCGCCGCGTTCCCGGCCGAGGGTGGTACCCATGAACCAGCTCGCCCTCGTCACCGGCGCCACCTCCGGCATCGGCCGCGCCTTCGCCGAACGCCTCGCCGCGGACGGCTACGACCTCATCGTCACCGGCCGCCGCCAGGACCGGCTCGACGAGTTCGCCGCCGCCCACCCCGATGTCGACGTCCGGACCGTGGCCGCCGACCTCGCCACCGGCCACGGCGTCGACACCCTCGCCGCGCTCTGTGCGGCCGAGCCGCTGACCATGCTCGTCAACAACGCCGGTGTCGCCCACTACATGCCGCTGGCCGAGCTGCCCGCGGACAAGGCGCGTGAACTCGTGCACGTCAAGGTCGCCGCCCCCACCCTGCTCACCCGCGCGGCGGTCGGCGGCATGCTGGACCGCGGCACGGGAAGGATCGTCAACGTCGCCGGGATGATCGCCTTCAGCGGTCCCGCGGACAAGTCCGTGCAGCCGCGCCGGGCCGTCTACGCGGGCTCGCTGGCCTACCTCGTCGCCCTGTCCCAGACGCTCGGCGCCGAACTCGACGGGACCGGCGTCCGGGTCCAGGTGCTGTGCCCCGGCGTGGTCGCCACCGAGTTCCACGAGCGCCAGGGCCTCGACCTGAGCGCGGTGCCGCGGATGTCCGCCGCCGACGTCGTCACCGCCTCCCTGCGCGGCTTCGAACTCGGCGAGGTCGTCACCGCGCCCGGGGTCGAGGACACCGGCCTGCTCGACGCCGTCTTCCGGGCCGACCTCGCCGCCTTCGGCGGGCAGAGCCCGCAGCTGGCGTCGCGCTACCGGGACCGCTGAGTCAGCCGAAGAACTCGCTCAGCGCGGCTGCGAGGTCCCCGGGGTTCTCCTCGGCGACGTGGTGCCCGGACTTGATCGCGTGCCCGCGCAGGTCGGCCGCCCACGGGCGCCACACGGCCAGGACGTCGCCGTAGAGCTCCTCCATGTCGTCGTCGCTGGACCACAGCACCAGCACCGGGCAGGTGATCCGCCGTCCGGCGGCCCGGTCGGCGTCGTCGTGGGCGCGGTCGACGCCGAGCCCCGCCCGGTAGTCCTCCAGCATCGCCGCGACGGTGGCCGGATCGTGGATCGCGCGGTGGAAGTCGGCGAAGTTCTCCTCGCCGAGCCGTTCGGGCGTGTTCTTCGTGCCGACGTTGTACCAGGCGTCGGGGTCGGCGTTGATCGCCCGCTCGGGCTTGTCCGGCTGGGCGAAGAAGAACCAGTGCCACCACTCCTGCGCGAACCGCGCGTCGCAGCGGGCCAGGGCGTCCCCGATCGGGACGGCGTCGAGGATCGCCGTGCCGCGGACCACGGACGGGTGATCGAGTGCCAGGCGCGTCGCGACGTACGCGCCGCGGTCGTGTCCGGCGACGAAGAAGCTGTCGTGCCCGAGATGCCGCATCAGCGCGACGCAGTCCGCGGCCATGACGCGCTTGCTGTAGGGCGTGTGGTCCGTGTCGGTCGGCGGCTTGCTCGACTCGCCGTAGCCGCGGGTGTCCGGGCACACCACGGTGAACTTCTCCGCGAGCAGGGGCGCGACCCGGTGCCACGTCGTGTGCGTGCGCGGATGGCCGTGCAGCAGCAGGAGCGGCGGGCCGGACCCGCCGTGGCGGACCCGCAGCGTCACCTCACCGACGTCGACCCGGTCGAGCGTGAAGCCTTCGAACACGCAGTACCCCCAGACGTGCGCACGCTGCCGCACCCCGGAAACCCGGGGCGCGGCAGCGGGAGACGGGTCAGTTCTTGTCGGTGACGCCCTTCACGGCGTCCTTGATCTTCTCGCCTGCCTGCTTGAGCGAGCCCTTGGCCTGTTCGGACTTGCCCTCGGCCTGCCACTGCTCGTTGTCGGTGGCGTCGCCGACGGCTTCCTTGGCCCGGCCCTTGAGCTCTTCGCCCTTGTTCTCGAGTTTGTCGTTCATTGAGTGCACCTTCCGTTGCGGCGACATTTCCGGATCGGCCTGTCGCCAAAAGGGCCTTGACACGCTGATACCCACTCGGCCGCGGCCTACACATCGGCGGGCAGATGACCGCCCTCGCGCTCGATCCGCTGGATGGCCGGCTCGGCGAGGATGCCGTGCACGACGACCGACACGGCGACGGCAAGGGCACCGACCCGCCACAGCACGTCCTGCTGCGGCACCGGGAACTGGTTGAGCGCGTAGGCCAGGTAGAAGAGCGTGCCGATGCCGCGGACGCCGAAGAACGCGATCGCCGTGGTGGCCCACCGCCCGGGGGAGGGCGCGCCGAGCAGGGAAAGCCAGCCGAACACCGGCCGGACGACGAGCACCGCGACGACCGCGAGCACCACCTCCAGCGGCCGCAGCCCGCGCAGCAGGCCGTCGCCGATCGCCAGCCCGAGCCCCAGCAGTGCGAGCGGGACGAACAGCCGTTCCAGCTGGTGGCCGAACGCGTGGAGGACGCCGTGGTACTCGTGCTCGCGCTCCTGCGTCCGGACCGCGACCGCGGCGACGAACACGGCGACGAAACCGTTGCCGTGACAGAGTTCCGCGAGCGCGTAGGGCAGGAACGCCAGCGCCAGCAGGACCAGCCCGTCGGCGTACTCGGCCAGCCGGAGCCGGTCCGACGGCGCGCGGAAGATCGCCCAGCCGAGCAGCCGCCCGGCCGCGAGCCCGACCACCCCGCCGATCACCACCGGCAGCAGCAGGTCCACCAGCACCCACGAGAGATCCAGGCGGGGCGCGCCGGCCGTGAGGGCCAGGCCCAGCAGGACGAACGGCATGGCGAGGCCGTCGTTGAGCCCGGCTTCGGTGGTGAGCGTGAAGCGGATTTCGTTGTCCCTGGCCAGTTCCGGCTCGACGTCGGGATGCGGTACGCCGATGTCGCCCGCCAGCACCGGGTCCGTCGGCGCCAGTGCCGCGGCCAGCAGCAACGCGACGCCGGGGGCCAGCGCGAGCCACCAGGACCCCAGCAGCGCGATCGCCAGGATCGACAGCGGCATGGTGATGCCGAGCAGCCGCCACGTCGACCCCCACTTCCGCAGGCCGACCGGGCGGTCGACGGACAGGCCCGCCCCGGCGAGCGCGACCAGCATGCCCAGCTGCGCAAAGGATTCCACGCCGTGCAGGTGCGCCGCGGGGTCGCTCCAGCCGCCGCCGTAGGGCGACGGCAGCGGCAGCAGGCCCAGCACGATCCCGGCGGCGAGCATCACCAGCGGCACGGAGAACGGCCGGTCGGCGACCAGCTTGGGCACGATCGCCGCGGCGAGCGCGAGCAGGCCCGCCACGCCGAACAACACGGTCAACGACGACAAGGTCACCTCCTGGCTGCCGGGCGCGAGTCCGGGTCCGCTGGGCGCACCGTGCTCGGCCCGGGGCCCGGCGCGGGAGTAGCGTGGCCGGGAGAGGTGCGCCGGGAACGGGATTCCCGGCGCGCGAGCGGCGAAACCGTGAGGAGGCCGCGGTGACGGCGACGAACGGGGCCGGTGCGCCGTGCCGGTTCTGCGGCAGGCGGCGGGATCCACGGGTGCCCGGCAGGGGCGGGCCGATCTGCGTGGACTGCGTCCGGGCCGGTCTGCGGGTCGCCCGCGACGGCGCGGACCGGGAGACACCGGCAGGCGACGTCCTGGCGGCGGTGACGTCCCCACTGGCCGCCGTCTGCGACTTCTGTGGCCGCCGTGAGCGGCGGACGTTCCTGGGCCTGCGGCGCCCGCTGCTGCGGGTCGACTGCGCGGCGCGGGACGCGGTGATCTGCGTGGACTGCCTGGACCACGCGGGGGATGTGCTGAACGTCGCGCTGCGTGGCTGAGCGTGTTTCCGCGCGTGTTTCCGCGGGTAGCCGGGCGGTATGACGTCCACTCAGGGGAAGACCGAGACCGCTTCCGTGGCCGATACGGTCCGGGTCGCGGCCGAAGTGGCGCTGCCGGCCCTGCTGGGCGGGGTGATCAAGCGCCGCCCGGCGGCGATGGCGGTGGCCGGGAAGCTCCAGTTCGACCGGCCCGCCGTCCGGCTGCTGCGGCAGCTGCGTGACCGGCACGGCGCGCGGCCGCTGAAACTGCGTGTCCCCGGCCGGTCCGTGGAACTGGCACTGTCCGGAGAGGACGCGGGCGCGGTGCTGGCCGCGTCCCCGGTGCCGTTCAGTCCGTCCACAGTGGAGAAACGCGCCGCGCTGGGCCACTTCCAGCCGCACGGCGTGCTGGTTTCCGACGCCGCCGAGCGCCGTCCGCGGCGCCGGTTCACTGAAGCCGTCCTGGAACCGGGACGTCCCCTGCACGAACTGGCGGCGCCGTTCGCCCAGGCCATCGCGGAGGAATCCGCGGTCCTGCTCAGCGAGGTGACCCACGACGGCGAGCTGAGCTGGGACGCGTTCAACGTCGCGTGGTGGCGGCTGGTCCGGCGCGTGGTGCTGGGCGCGGGCGCCCGGGACGACGACACGGTCACCGACCTGCTGGCCCGGCTGCGGCTCGACGCGAACTGGGCGTACCTGCACCCGAAGCGCAAGCAGCTGCGGGCGCAGTTCCGCGAGCGGCTGACCGCGCACCTCGGCCGCGCCGAGCCCGGCAGCCTCGCGGCGGTCATCGCCGAGCTGGGCGCGGACGACGAGGTCGACGCGCCCGACCAGGTCGCGCACGGGCTGTTCGCCTTCGACGCGGCGGGCATGGTGACGTTCCGGACGCTGGCCCTGCTGGCCACCCACCCGGCGGCGATGGACCGCGCCCGCGCGGAACTCGGCGGCACCGACCCGGCGGAGCCCCAGCAGCTGGCCTACCTGCGGGCGTGCGTGCTGGACTCGGTCCGCCTGTGGCCGACGACGCCGATGATCCTGCGCGAGACGACGGAGGAGACCTCCTGGGGCCCGGCGGGGACGACGGTGCTGATCTTCGCGCCGTTCTTCCACCGCGACGCGGACCTGCCGTACGCGGACCGCTTCGACCCGGACCTCTGGCTCGACGGCCGTGCGGCGGAGAACCCGGCGCTGGTCCCGTTCAGCGCGGGCCCGGCGGTGTGCCCGGGACGCGACCTCGTCCAGTTCTGCGCGAGCACGATGCTGGCGAACCTGGTGCGCCACCACGGTTTCGAGCAGGCGTCGGGCCCGGTGCTCAGCCCGGAGCGCCCGCTTCCGGCCACTTTGGACAACTTCCATCTGCGGCTGCGGCTGCTCCCGGACTGAACCGCCGAGCCGCCCTGAGCCGGACGATCACCACGAGCATCGCCGTGCCCAGCAGGATCAGCACGACCGGCACCGCGGTGGGCAGCCACGGCCAGGCGCGCCCTTCGAACGCGATTCCGTCGGACGGCAGTTCCAGCACCTTCGCCGTCCAGCGGGCGGTGGCGACGTCGGTGCTGCGCGCCAGCCCGCTCACCGCGGTGTCGTAGGCGAAGCCGGGCCGGTCGTGGACGTACTCCGGGGCCGGTCCGCCGGGCGGTGGCGTGACTCCGCGCGTCGCGCCGGGCACGAGCAGCCGGTCCAGGTCCGGTGCGGTGGTCAGGTCCGCGCGGGGCAGGAACGTCAGCCCGTGCCGGGAGCGGACCGGGCCGCCGCCGGCGCTCACCGCGAGCGTGCGCGAGGTCAGCGACTGGCCCTGGGTGTCGAACACCGAGGCCAGCTCGACTTCGCCGACGCCGTCGGCCAGCAGCACGCCGATGCGGTCCGGGTTCCACCGGAAGGCCGCGTTGACGATCGCGGCCGCGTCCGGCATCGACGCCGGTGGCGTCACCGGCACCGTCGTGCCGTAGCGCCGCCAGCCGATCGCCGCCGCCGCGTCGGCCGCCACCGCACGCCCGGCCAGCCGTTCGACCCAGTGCAGGGTCCCGTCGATGCCCGACAGGATCCCGGCGGTGGTGACGACGGTGCCGTCGTCGACGAACCGCTGTCCACGCACCCAGTGCACGGCCGGGTACTGGTCGGCCCACGTGTCGACCTTCAGCCAGTGCGCGGTGGCCGGGCGGCCGTCGAGCAGGCCTGCCGACGCCAGCACGGCACCGCCGTTGCAGACACTCAGCAGCTTCGCGCCGCGGGCGGCCTGCGCGCGCAGCCACGCCTTCACCGGCTCGCTGCCGGCCTCGTCGACGTCCGGCAGCGCGGGGACGACGACGAGGTCCGGCGCCGGGAGATCGTCGAAGGTGAAGTCCGGCACCAGGTCCAGGCCGCCGGTGAGCGGTTTCGGGCCGCGGTGCGGCGCGGCCGTGTAGACGTTGAACCGGCCGGTCGCGGCGAGGATCTCGTACGGCGCGAGCGCGTCGGAGACCACCGCACCGTGGTCGCCGACGACGACCACCGCGGTCGGCTTGGCCGGGTCGTGGGCAGGCGGTGCCGCGGCCGGGACGGGCCGTGGCGGGCCGGGGGCGTAGAGCGCGTCGAACGCGCTGACGGCGGAGACGGCCGCACCCACGGCGGGCACCGCGAGGACGGCGACGGCGAACGCGAACCACTTCAGGACGGCACGCATGATCAGTGCCAGTACTCCGCGCGGCGCCACACCATGGCGGCCAGCATGAGCGGGAACATGATCACGTGCCCGGCGACCATCAGGGCCGTCCCGGACAGCGCGCCCAGCCAGTACGGCACGAGCAGTGCCACGAACGGCAGGTACATCACCGCGGCCATCTCGGCGATCCGCGGCCACGAGTGCCGGCGCAGGGCCATCGCGAGCACCATCGCGACGGTCATGTTCGTGGCCATCACGAGTGCCTCGACGTCCGGGCGTGCGAGCCAGGCGGACGGCCACAGCGGGCCGAGCGCCACCATGCCGATGAGCATGGCGGCGACCATTTCGGCGTAGTGGCCGGCGAACCGGGCGAGCTTGCGGGCGGTGGTCCGCGCCGGTGCGGTGGTGGTCATGGTTTCCCTCCAGGTTTGTTCCTGGAGCGAGCATCGCGCGTTCCGGCCGTGCTGCCCCGTGCCGGAAGTCATGACCGAGGTCATGGTCTGCCGCGGCTACAGCAGGCCGAGGTCCCTCGCCCGCAGCGCGGCCTGGGTGCGGTCACGGGCGCCGAGCTTGCCGAGCACGTTGGTGACGTGGTTCTTCACCGTGCCCTCGGCGAGGAACAGCGTGCCGGCGATCTCCCGGTTGCTGCGGCCGCCTGCCAGCAGCCGCAGCACGTCCAGCTCGCGCTCGGACAGCGGGACGACCAGCGGCTGCGGCCGCGGCTGCGGAGTGTCGGGCAGCTGCGCGAACCGGGCGACGACCTTCGCCGCGACCGACGGCTGCAGCACCGACTCCCCGCGGGCGGCGGCCCGCACCGCCTCGACCAGCCGCGCCGAGGAGACGTCCTTGAGCAGGTACCCGACCGCGCCCGCGCGCAGGGCGGCGAAGACGTCCTCGTCGTCGTCGAACGTGGTCAGCGCGATGACCCGGACCCCGGGGTGCTCGGCGCGCAGGCGTCGGGTCGCGGCGACCCCGTCGAGCACCGGCATGCGCAGGTCCATCAGGACGACGTCGGGGGCCAGCGCGGCGACCCGGCTCAGCGCTTCGTCGCCGTTGCCCGCTTCGCCGACGACGGTGATGCCGTCGTTCGTCGCCAGCAGCGTGGCGAGGG
Source organism: Amycolatopsis melonis (assembly GCF_040064235.1). Classification (NCBI taxonomy): domain Bacteria; kingdom Bacillati; phylum Actinomycetota; class Actinomycetes; order Pseudonocardiales; family Pseudonocardiaceae; genus Amycolatopsis; species Amycolatopsis melonis. The sequence continues at coordinate 80,182 of NZ_JBDZYD010000014.1, read as the reverse complement.
CTTCGCGGAAGAGGGCCTGGTCGTCGACCAGCAGGACGCGGACCGGGGTCATCCGGGGATCTCCATGCTCAGGGCGCTGCCCTGTCCGGGGCGCGAGGTGAAGGCCAGTGTCCCGCCGAGGTGCTCGGCGCGTTCGCGCAGGCCCACCAGGCCGAAACCGGTCGTGGTCCCGGCGGTGGTGCCGTTGCCGTCGTCGCGCACCGAGAGCCGGACGGTCGACTCGGCGTATTCGAGGGCGACGTCCGCCTGCCCGGCACCGGCGTGCTTGCGGACGTTGGTGAGGCCTTCCTGCGCCGCCCGGTAGAGCGCTTCGCGGTGCTCCTCGGGCAGCGGACGTTCGGTGCCGGAGACCGACAGCCGCGCCGGGACCCCGGCCGCGGACGTCTCGTCGGCCAGTGCCCGCAGCGCATCCGGCAGCGGCGTCGACCGCGGTTCCCGCAGCTCCCGCACCGACCGCCGCACCTCGGCGAGCGCGGTTTCCGCCTGTGCCTGTGCTTTCGCCAGTACCTCGTCGGCCTTGCCGGGATCGGTGGGCAGCACCGCCCGCGCGGCCTTGACCTGCATCTGGACGACGGTGAGCGAATGGCCGAGCCCGTCGTGGATGTCGCGGGCGACGCGGTTGCGTTCCTGCGCGGTGGCGAGCCGTTCGGCCTGGGCGGCGTAGTCGCGCAGCTTCGCGTGCGCCTCGGCCAGTTCGGTGCGCGACCGCTGTTCGCGCAGCAGCAGTTCGGTGATGACCGCGGCGAACAGCACCGAAACGAGGGTGCCGAGGCCTTCGCGCAAGCCTTCGCCCAGTGACATCCCGAGGTGCACGAGCGGGATCACGGCGATCACCAGCGCCACGACCGGCAGCGGCAGCCGCAGCAGCACGCACTGGCTGACCAGCACGACGAGGAACAGCGTCGCCCCGACGCCGGGATTGAGGGAGAAGATGACGAAGGCGAGCGGCAGCTGGACGGCGACGTACCCGGCAGGCCAGCCGATCCGGCCGCGGCCGCGCACCCAGCCGAACCCCAGCGTGGCGAACGCCGTGAAGACGGCGCCCAGCACGAGGGAGAGCACGGGCTCCCCGGAACCGAGGACCCCGAGCACGACGGAGAGGAAGGCGCCGCAGGTCAGCACCGCGAGAGCCCGGTTCATGCGGTCACTCTGGAGCCTCCGGGCGGCCGCGGTCAACCTGTTCGCGCGGCCGTCCGGCGTCCCCGCGCTTACGCTGGAACCGACGGCGAAGCCGATGCGGGGGGATGACATCGATGTCAGTGCTCTGGGGCGTGTCGTTCGACGCCACTCCGCTGTCAGGGGTCGTGGTCGAGTTCCTCAAGACGGCCCGCCGGTTCGCCGCCCGCGGCCACCGGGTCCACCTCGACCTCGGCTACGACATCAAGGCCGACAAGGGCGCCTTCTTCCGTCCCTACCGCGACGAAGCCCAGCTGCTCCCGGAGTGGGTCACCCTCGACCGCGTCGAGGACGTCGGGGAGATCCCCGGCTACGACAGCGCGTTCGCCGTCCGGGTGCTGCGCGAGGTCGTCCAGGACGGCGACGAGACCCTGCGCCCGGAGGTCGACCGCGTCGCCGGCGCACTGGCCGGGAAGATCCTGGCGACCTGGGAACGCCGGGGCGTCACGATGGTGATGGTCGAGAACGGCACCCTGCCGGAGAACATCGCCTACACCGAAGCGCTGTACCGCGCGATCGACCGCTACGGCGCGCGGCACCGGCTGGGGCGCTTCGTGTTCTGGCGCGACCACGACCTCATGTGGCAGAGCGAACCCGGGATCGCCAAGTACGGCCGGTTCCCGTACCCGGGCATCCCCGCACCGCGCAATTCCCCGCACATCCACTACTTCGCGCTGCACGAGCAGGCGAAGGCCCGGACGCTGGACTGGGTGCCGGGACTGGCGAACCTCGACGTCCTGCCCAACGCGTTCACCATCGAGCCGGCCCGGATCGACAACGGCAACGCCGGTTTCCGGCGCGACCACGGCATTCCCGCCGACGTCCCGCTGCTGGCCCGGATCACCCGGATCATTCCGCAGAAGCGGCTCGACCGGGACCTCCACCTCCTCGCCCTGTTGCCGGGTGCCTGGCTGTTCGTCGCGGGCGACACCGGCGAGGCCCCGGCCGAGCACGCCCGGCTCACCGCCCTCGCGGACCGGCTCGGCGTGCGCGACCGCGTCGTGTTCGGCGGCTGGCTGACGCCGTACGACACGGCCGTTCCCGGCCGCTACTCGGTGCGCGACCTGCTCGCGCACGCGACGGCCGTGTCCTTTCTGACCTCCTACGACTACGAGAGTTACGGCAACCCGATCAGCGAAGCGATCGCGTCGGGGACGCCGTACCTCACCAGCGGGTACGAGCTGTACGACGTCGTCTACGGCAGCAAGGGGTTCCGGGCACCGGTGCTCGACATCCGGGCCCGCGACCTGCCGGACGCCGCGTTCGCCCGCGAAGTCGCCGAGCTGATCACCGACGAGAGGAGACGAGCGGACGTGGTGCGGGTGAACTCCGAACTCGGGCGGGCGGTGTTCGGCACGCGGGTGGTCGACGAGCGCGTCGACCGGCTGTATCCGCCGCCGATGGGCGCCGGGACGCGGCTGAGCGTCGTGCTGCCCGTCTACAACGAGGCCGCGAACCTGCGGGAAGTCCTCGGCACGCTGTACGACCAGCAGGGCATCGACAGGAGCCGGTACGAGGTCGTGCTGGTCGACAACAACTCCACCGACGACACCGTCGACCTCGCCCGCTCCTTCGCCGCGCGGCATCCCGACCTCGCGCTGCACGTCATCCACGAGCCCGAGCAGGGCGTGTCGTGCGCGCGGCGGGCGGGCATGGACTTCGCCGCGGCGCGCAGCCGCAACCGGCCCGACAGCGATCCGGGGGAGCGGTTCTACCTCGTCTCGGCCGACGCGGACTGCCGGGTCGACGCGCGCTGGCTGAGCGAGCTGTTCGCCGCGATGGAGTCGAGCAAGGCCGCGATCGGCGTCTGCGACTACTACTACAACGAAGACCACTTCACCGGGCGGCCGCGGCTGTGGGACGCCATCCAGCGGACGCTCCGGTGCCGCGCCGTGACGTTCTCGCTCTTCGGCGGCTTTCCCGACGGCAAGGGTTTCGCCGTCGAGCGCGACGCCTACGAGCGGGCCGGCGGCATCGAGATCTTCTACCAGCTGCGGGACGGCGAGTTCGTCAGCCACCTGTCCGACGACTGGGACTTCGGGATCAAGGTCGCCAGCCTCGGCGACGCGATCACGTATGCGCCGCGCTCACGGGTCGAGATCAACCCGCGGCGCGTCGACCACGCCATCGACGAGGTGATCGCCGGCCGCGCCTACGGGTCCGGCGGCACCATCGTCATGCGCGACATCCGCCCGGCGGCCCCGGCCGTCCGGACCGACCTCACCGCCGCCGAAGCCCGGCAGGCGTGGGAGTTCTCCATCAAGGACTTCACGCCGAAGAACATGATTCTGCCGGTGCTGCTGACCCCGGCGCTCCTGGAGGACGACGCCGTCATCGCGTTCTTCGGCGCCGATCTCGCCGCCCGGCTGGCCCGGCGGATCGCCGATATCCGCGACGAGATGCGCGTCGTCGACTTCACGCCGATCCACGCCTACAAGACGCCGTCGTACCGGCTGTACTTCGAGTTCGCCGACGAGCTGTTCGCCTGCCTGCGCCGGCACGTCGGCGAGGACATCGGCCAGCCGCCACCGCTGCCGCCGTGCCTGGCGAAGGTCCCGCCCGGGCGGTTCGCCGAGTTCGTCCGCTACTACTGCGAAGACCGCGAATCCGGCGAGGCACACGACTACTTCGGCAACGGAGGGGTGTTCTGATGACGCTCGCCTACGAAGAGGCCGTCGGCTCACTGCACGTGCTCGACCCCGCGTGGCCGCGGCCCGCGGTGCTCGACGTCCTCGAAGCACCGGAGAACCGGCACCTGCTGGAGTTCGTGCGGGAGGACCCGTTCGGGGCGCACGTGTTCCCGGGCAACGTCCCCGGCACGCCGGAGGAGTTCCTGCGGGACCTGGACGCGCAGCTGGCGTCCTGCGGCCCGATCCACCTGTGGTCCTACATCCCGACGTGCGCCTACCGCTGCCGGTTCTGCCAGTACCCGGTGGTGCTGGTGAAGGGCCGGATCGGGAAGGCCGCGGACTGGGTGGACCTCAACATCCGCGAGGCGCAGCTGTGGCTCGACGCCGTGCCGAACCTGCGTTCCGCCGAGGTCGGGGAGTTCAACGTCTTCGGCGGCACGCCGTCGCTGCTGCCGGAGGCGGAGATCCGGCGGCTGCTGGAGTTCTACCGGTCCCGCTTCGGGTTCACGGAGAACACCACGATCCGGTTCGAGGGCGACCCGAGCACGTTCACCCCGGCCAAGCTGGACCTGCTACGGGAACTGGGCTGCACCAAGCTCTCCAGCGGCGTCCAGTCGTTCGACGACCACGTGCTGCGGCTGTGCGGGCGCGAGCACACCGCGCAGACGTGCGTCGACTTCGTCCGCAACGCGACCGCGGCCGGGTTCGAGTGGGTCAGCATCGACCTCATGTACGGCCTGCTCGACCAGACCGTCGGCAGCGTGCGCCGCGACCTGGACGTCGTGCTGGAGAACGAAGTCACGGCGGTGGTGTGCACGAAGCTGCACCTGGCGTCCTACAGCGACACCCGCACCGGCGTCACCGGCGAGAAGCCCGCGGCGTGGCAGCTGCCGTCCTATCGGGACAAGCTGGTCCGCGACGGCCACCGCTGGCCGACGCTCGGCGAGCAGTACCAGATGCGGGAGCTGCTCACCGAAGGCCTGCGCGCGGCGGGCTACACCGAGCACCCGACGATGTACTTCGCCCGTGACGGTCTCGGTCCCGAGAAGTGGAAGTCCATTATGGTCGACCAGGATCGGCAGGAGCCGGAGGTGGCGATCGGGCTGGGTGGCAGCTCCAGCTGCCGCGCGTCCGAGGCGATCACCGACGTCAACTCGCGGCGGTACGCCGAATCCGTGGCCGCGGGCCGGATCCCGCTGGGTTCGGCGACGCGGTTCACGCCCGAAGCGCAGGAAGCACGGGCGGTGAAGATGGCGCTCACGACGTTGCAGCCGGTGCGGGATTCCGTGCACCGGGCGCGGTTTCCCGGACGTTCGCTGTTCGCCGAGCCGTGGCTGGGCAAGTTCCGGTCACTGGCCGAGCGTGGACTGGTCCGGCTGGGCGCGGACACCGTCGAGCTGACCCCGGCCGGCGAGGTGCTCGTCGAGGCGATCATCACCACCGAGTTCTGAAGATCACTGCATCGGGTGACACAAGCCTCGCGGGGTCCGCCGGCGGCAGGCAGCATGGGCCGCGGACGTACCGAGAACGGAGGCCCGGCATGCGCCGAACCGTGACGGGAGCGGCTGTCCTGGCCGTGCTCGCGGCCGTGGTGGCCGCGCCGCCCGCGCGAGCCGACTATTCCCTGGCGGACACGAACTACGCGGGCACGCAAATCGCCCGATACGAAGGAGTGCAAGGAATCCCGCGCGCCGACCCACCGAGGCAGACGCTGGGCCACGACGTCAGCGGCCACCAGGGCCCGGTCGACTGGAAGGCGGCGGCCGGCGCGGGCGCGAAGTTCACCTACGTCAAGGCGACGGAGGGAACAGGGTTCGTCAACCCGCAGTTCGGCCAGCAGTACGACGGCGCCCACGCGGCCGGGCTGATCCGCGGCGCGTACCACTTCGCGCGCCCGGACGTGTCGGGCGGAGCGGAGCAGGCGGAGTACTTCATCGCCCACGGCGGCGCCTGGCGCCCGGACGGCACGACCCTGCCGGGCGCACTGGACATCGAGTACAACCCGTACGGCGAAGTGTGTTACGGCAAGAGCCCGGCCGACATGACGGCGTGGATCGCGGACTTCACGCGTACGTACCTGGCGAAGATGCACCGCAGCGCACTGATCTACACGAGCACGGCATGGTGGAAGCGCTGCACGGGCAACACGGGGCGGTTCGGCAACACGGACCCGCTGTGGCTGGCCCGGTACGGACCGGAGGTGGGGGAGCTGCCCGCGGGATGGGAGAAGCAGAGCATCTGGCAGTTCGCCCGAGGCGGCGGGTTGCCGGGAGACCAGAACTACTACAACGGCCCGATCGGCCGGGTCCAGGCCCTGGCGAAGGGCGCGAGCTAGGTACTTCGCTCGGGTCGTGCGGGGCGGGCGAAGGGTGCGAGCCAGTGACCCGGACGGGGCGGGTTCTTCACACGATGGCGTGACCGGGCGAGTCGGAGCGGCGGGAGTGTGCCCGCGAGTCCGCAGAGTACGTCGGGTGATGAACGACTCGATGGACGACGCGGGCTGCTGCCTGCTGTCGGTCGCCTGGAACGTCGCCCCGCTGGCCGAAGGGCAGCCGGGTTCCCGGCGCACCACCCTGCGGCGCACGGTCGTGACGGTGTGCCAGGCCGCCGGCCACGGTGCCCGCGAGTGGGCCGCCCGGCACGGAACGGGCACCGAGGCCGAATACCGGCCGTTCCTCCAGCTCGCCGACGTCGCCTACGAGATCGCCACGCTCCTGCTGCTCGTCGAGGACTTCCTGGTGCCGGACCTGGAACGCGAACACCGCCGCTGGGCCGAAATCGAGCAGCTGACGGCCCGCCTGACCGAACTGGCCGGCTGGACATCGGCCTTCCTCAGCGGGGACCGGGAGCTGTCGGGGACGGCCTGACGGACGCCGCACCGCCGCGGATGCGAGGGCAAGGAACTTCCGCGTCCGCTCAGGGTTTGAAGCCGACGCCCGCGTAGAGGCCGTCCTCCTCCGGGTCGACCACCGCGGCCAGCCGGTCCGGGTGCCAGTTCGCCGAGGTTGTCAGGCCCGGCTCCACCAGCTCGAAGCCGTCGAAGAGGGCCAGGACCTCGTCGCGGGTGCGCGGGAAGATGCGGTCCTGGGTCGAGCGCATCGTCTCGGCCACGCGCGGGTCGCTCAGCACCGCGAAGTCGTTGGTCAGGTGGGTGATCGCGAGGTAGCTGCCGGACGTGACCGCGTCGCGGTAGGCCGCGAACACCGGGCGGACGTCCGGGGGCAGGTAGTGCCCGATCGTGATCGCCAGCAGCCCCACCGGCTCGGTCAGGTCGAGCAGCGTGCGGACCGGTTCGGACGTCAGCACGGCGGCCGTGTCGGTGACGTCCGCTTCGAGGGCCGCCGCGTTCGGGTTGTCCTTGAGCAGCATCCTGCTGTGCGCGACGGCGACCGGTTCGTAGTCGACGTAGACCACGCGGGCGCCCGGGTCGACCTCCTGGGCCACTTCGTGGACGTTGCCGACCGTCGGGATGCCCGAGCCGAGGTCGAGGAACTGCCGCACGCCCTGGCCGAGCATGAACCGGACGGCGCGGCGCAGGAACGCGCGGTTGCGCCGGGCGACCGTGGCCACCTGCGGCTGGATGGCTTCCAGGCGCTGGGCGACCGCGCGGTCGGCTGCGAGGTTGTGCGCCCCGCCGAGCAGATAGTCGTAGATGCGGGCGGCGCTGGGCCGGGACAGGTCGGCGCCGGGCGGGATCCAGTCCGCCTCTTCCTGCTCGCTCACGGAACCACCTTAGCGGCTGCGAGCCAGCCTCCGGAGTGCCTCCTAATGCCGGGTACCGGTGAACCGGACGGCGTATCCGCGCTGCGGCGAACCGGTGATGTGCGGGAATGGGACGAAGATCGACGGTGTGCCGCTGGTGCGCTACGTCGCCGCTGCGCTACTTTCCGTCAGCCGGTGCCGTACCGAACTTCCGGAGGTGACGCGGGGTGAGCGGGGCCAGTGGTCCGAACCAATACGCGAGACGCGGCGAGAGCGGGCCGCCACGACCGTGATCCGTGTCCTGTTGATCCTGTCCTGCCCGCGCCGTTCCCGCCGCATCGCGCGGCAGCTCGCCGGGGAGGCCGACATCGAGGTGCGGCAGCGCGCGCCGGAGACCTGGAGCGACATCGTCGCCGCGCTCGAGGAGTTCACGCCGTCGGTGGTCGTGCTCGACCGGGCCGTGCTGAACGCCGAAGGCGTCACCGTCGCCGGCGACATCGCGCGCTGCGCCCGGCGTCCCGCCGTGGTGCTGCTGGCCGACGCCTACCGCCCGCGCGACATCGTGCCCGCCGCGAAGGCCGGGGTCCGCGGTTACGTCGTCGACGGTTCCGGCGGCTGCGCGTGGGCCCCGGTCGTGCGTGCCGTCGCGGCCGGCGGCGGCTGGCTTGCCCCGGCCGCGGCCGGGGAACTGCTCGACGCCTTCCGCGCGCGGAACCCCGACCGGCAGCGGATTCCGCTGACCGACCGGGAACTGAGCGTGCTCCGCCTGGTCGCGCAGGGCTGCTCCAATCTCGAGGTGGCCACCCGGCTCGGCCTGAGCCAGTCGACGATCAAGACGCACGTGTCGCGGATGCTGTCCCGGCTCGACCTGCGCAGCCGCACCCAGCTCGCCGCCTTCGCCCGCGACCTCGGCGTCGTGTGAAAGAGTCGATATTCGTTCTTTCGACCGATGCGGCCGCGGCGGCGTTGCTCATACGATGATTCGCGGCCGGCGCGGTCCCATATTCGGGACCCCGGCCGTGATGCGCGGAAATCACCCCCAATAGTGGACGGAGGTCGGTGTTGTCCAGGGAAGACGGCTCCGCGTCGGGATTGCCGCTCGCGCGGTACGAGCTCTTCCGTTCCTGTGACCCGGATCATGTGCGCGAGGAAGTGAGCCGGGTTTGGGCGCCGCACACCCTGCGGGTGCTCGGCGCCGATTCCCGGCTCGACGCGAGAATGCATTACGTGCGGTTGCGCGACCTGTCGGTGAGCGTGCTGCGCTACGGGGCGCCGGTGCGGTTCGCCGCCGGTCCCGCCGGGTCGTTCTTCACCGTGTTCGTCCCGCTCGAAGGCGAAGCCGAGGCCTGCTGCGGCGCCGACCGGGTGCGCCTGAACCCGGCGACCGCGGCGGTGCTGTCCCCGGCGGACCCGGTCGTGCTGCGCTGGCCCGGCGACTGCGCGCAGCTCGTCGTCCGGCTGGAGCGCACCGGGCTGGAGGCCCGGCTGAGCGACCTGCTCGGCGCGCCGCTGCGCAGGCCGCTGCGGTTCGCCCCGGCGATGGCCGTCGGCTCGGGCGACGGCCGCAGCTGGCTGCGCGGCCTGCGGATGCTGGTCACCGAGCTGGAACGGCCGGGATCGCTGATCGAGCGGCACGCGGTGGCGGAGATGTTCGAGCGGACGCTGCTCACCGCGCTGCTGATGGGCCAGCCCGGCAACTACACCCGGATGCTCGACGGCGAGGTGCCCGCCGCGCCGACCCGTGCGGTGAGCATCGCGCTGGAGTGGATCGACAACCACCCGAAGTGGCAGCACACGACCGCGAGCCTCGCGCGCGAGGCCGACGTCACCGAGCGGTCGCTGCAGCTGGGGTTCCGCAAGCACCTCAAGATGGGCCCGATGGAGTACTTGCGCGAGATCCGCCTGCGCGGGGTGCGCGACCAGCTGCGGGCGGCCCAGTCCGACGCCGTCACGGTGACCGAGGTGGCCGCGGAATGGGGTTTCCTGCACGCGGGGCATTTCGCCGCCCGCTACCAGCAGCGGTTCGGCGAACGGCCGTCGGAAACGCTCCGGCGGTGAAAGCGCAACTGCGCTGAACGGGTGCCGTCCATTCGGGCGGCACCCTTTTTTGTCGGGCGACCGGCTCATTTCACGGGACCGGGAAGAAGTGTTCGGTTTTCGGATGTCGCCGCCGGTGGCTCCGGCGGAATCATGAGTAGCGGGCCGGACGGGAAATGGACCCGGCCGGAAATGGGTACGCGCGAAGGAGGAAAAGTGCCGCCGATGATCCGGGTGGAGAACCTGGTCAAACGGTTCGGGCGGACGACAGCGCTCGACCGGGTCAGCTTCGCCGTCCCGGCCGGTGCGGTGGTCGGCGTGCTCGGGCCGAACGGGGCCGGGAAGACGACCATGGTGCGGATCCTGGCCACGCTCCTGCGGCCGGACCGCGGCGTGGTCCGGGTCGGCGGCCTCGACGTCGAGCGGGAACCGGCGCGGGTTCGCGCTCTGCTCGGGCTGACCGGCCAGTACGCGTCCGTCGACGGGGATCTGACGGGCACGGAGAACCTGGTGCTGCTCGGCCGCCTGCTGGGCCTGTCCCGCCCCGCGGCGCGGGACCGGGCGGCGGAACTGCTCGAGCGCTTCGAGCTCGGGCCCGCCGCCGCCCGGCCCGCGTCGGCGTACTCCGGCGGGATGCGCCGCCGGCTCGATCTCGCGGCCAGCCTGGTCGGCCGTCCGCGGGTGCTCTGCCTCGACGAGCCGACGACGGGACTCGACCCGCACGTGCGGCGCGAGCTGTGGCAGGTGGTGCGCGAGCTGGTGGCCGAGGGCGTCACGGTGCTGCTCACCACGCAGTACCTGGAGGAGGCCGACCGCCTCGCGGACCGCGTGACGGTGTTCGACGCGGGCCGGGTCGTCGCCGACGGCACGCCCGGCGAGCTGAAGCAGCGGGTCGGCGGCCGCACGGTCCAGGTCCGCCCGGCGGTGGCCCAGGACATGGACGCCGTCGCGCGCATCCTCGGCAAGGTGACCGGCACGCCGCCTGCCCGCGATTTCACGACCGGCCTGCTCACCGCCCCGGCCGCGGACCCGATGGTGCTGTCCACTTTGGTCCGGAAGCTCGACCAGGCCGGGCTGCCGGTGGCCGAGGCCGGGCTGCGGCTGCCGAGCCTGGACGAGGTTTTCCTTGCCCTGACGGGAAAACCGGCCGGTCCGGAGGTACCTGCGGCGAGGGAAGGGAGTGCGGGATGAGCGGCAGGGTGGTGCGGACCGAACCGGCGCGGGCCGGGGCCAGGCCGGGAGTCCCCGCCGCGCGGAAAGGAACCCTCCGATGAGCGGCCGCGTGGCACCGGCGCAAGCCGTCCGGCACGGGCTGATCCTGGCCGGACGCGGCGTGCGCAAGATCCGCCGCAACCCCGAGCACCTGGTCGACGTCACCGTCCAGCCCCTGCTCTTCCTCGTCATGTTCGGCTACCTGTTCGGCGGCGCGATCGCCGGGAGCCCGGCCGCCTACCTGCCGGATCTCGTGCCGGGGCTGATGGTGCCCAGCGTGCTGATGGCCACGCTGTCGGCCGGGGTCGGGCTGAACAGCGATGCCGGCAGCGGGGTCTTCGATCGCTTCCGCAGCATGCCGATCGCCCGGTCGGCGCCGCTGACCGGAGTGGTGCTCGCCGGGGCCGTCCGGTATCTCGTGGCCGTCGCCGTCCTGCTGGCCGCCGGCGCCGCGCTCGGTTACCGGGTCCGGACCGGGCCGCTGGAAGTGCTGGCCGCGACGGCCATTCTCGTCACGGCCGGGCTGTGCTTCTGCTGGATCACCGTGTTCCTCGGCATGGTGCTGCGCGACCGCGACGCCGTGCAGGGCAGCGCCGTCGCGCTGTTCATGCCGATGGTCTTCGCCAGCAGCGTCTTCGTCCCGGCCGCGACCATGCCCGGCTGGCTGCGGGCCTGGTCGGGCGTCAACCCGGTGAGCCTGCTCGCCGACGCCGTCCGCGGCCTGCTCAACGGCGGTCCCGTCGCGGGCCCGCTCACCGGGGCGCTGGCCTGGTCGGCCGGCGTGCTGGGCGTCTTCTTCCCCCTGGCGATCCGCGCCTACCACCGGCGCGTCGGATGACGGAGAGGTGAAACCGGCCATGGGCTCTGCCGAGCCGACCGTGAAAGTGACCTTGAAGGGAGCACCCGACGGAATGCCCGAAACCGTGCTCGTCCGCTGCGCCGAGCTCGCGCACGACCGGCTGAAGATCCCGTACCGGGCAGGCTACGAGCACTTCGTCCCCGAAAACCACCGCGGAGTACCGGAAGACGGCGCCGTCTTCGTCTGGTGCGACCGGACGAAACTCGCGGAATAGGAAAGGCGCCATGAACACCGCCATTCTCGGCACCGGCTCGTACCTGCCGGAGACCGTCCTCACCAGCACCGAGCTGAGCCGCCGGCTCGGCCTCGGCGACCAGTGGATCTACGACAAGACCGGGATCGCCGAACGCCGGGTCGCCGCGCCCGCCGAGGCGACGTCCGACCTGGCGACGCGGGCCGCCGAACACGCCCTGCGCGCGGCGAACCTCGCCGCGACCGACATCGACCTGCTGATCGTCGCGACCTCGACGCCCGACCAGCCGATCCCGGCCACCGCCTGTGCCGTGCAGGCCAACCTCGGGGCGATGCGCGCGGCGGCCTTCGACGTCGACTCCGTCTGCAGCGGCTTCGTCTACGCGCTGGTGACCGCGCACGCGCTGCTCGAAGCGGATCCGTTGCCGCGCAACGCTCTCGTCATCGGCGCCGACACCTACTCGCGCATCCTGAACTACGAGGACCGTCGCACCTGCGTGCTCTTCGGCGACGGCGCCGGTGCCGTCGTGCTCGGCAAGCGCGGCGGCGGACGCGGGCTGCTGTCGAGCGCGCTGGGCTCGGACGGGACGACGGCCGACTTCGTCACCGTGCCCGGCGGCGGGAGCCGGCGCCCGGCCAGCGAGGAGACCCTCGCCGCGGGCGAGCACTACTTCGCCATGCGCGGCAGGCAGGTCCGGGACCTCGCCGCGCGCGTGCTGCCCGACCTCGTCGTCGACGTCGCGAAGGCCGCGGAGCTGGAGGTGTCGGAGGTCGACCTGATCGTGCCGCACCAGGCGAACGGGCGGATGCTGGAGGACCTGGCCAAGACCCTGGACCTGCGGCCGGAGCAGATGCACCTGACCGTGGAGCGGTACGGCAACACCGGCGCCGCCTCGGTCCCGATCACCCTCGACGACGCCGTCCGCTCGGGACGGCTGTTCGACGACGACGTCGTGCTGCTCGTGGCGTTCGGCGGCGGCATGAGCTGGGGCGGGGCGACACTGCGCTGGACGCGCCCGCGCAAGCCGGGGGAGCCGCGGTGATCCGGCCGCCGGTGCGGGTGCCGCGGTCCCGGCCGCCGCGGTACGAGGTCGAGGTGCTCGGCGACGTCCGCATCCCGTCGAGCGAGCGCGGCCTGACCCTCGGCGCCGACCTCTACCGGCCGCGGACGGCGTCGCCCGTGCCCGCGCTGGTGACCCTCCACACAGGACGGAAGGACGGGCTCGGCGGGATCGCGGCGAGCCGCTACCTGCGGTACTTCGCCGAGCGCGGCTACGCCGTGCTGTACGTGGACTGCTTCGGCATCGGGACGTCGGAGGGGACACCGCGGCCGCTGCTGAGCCCGGGCGAGGTCGCCGACGGCGTGTCGGTGGTGCAGTGGGCGGCCGCGCAGCCGTGGTGCACCGGCCGGGTCGGCATGTGGGGCCTGTCCCACGGCGGCATGACGACGCTGGCGGTCGCGGCGCAGCGGCCGCCGGCGCTCAAGGCGATCTTCCCGGTGATGGGCTGGACCGACGTCGAGCGCGACCTGGTGCACCCGGCGGGCCAGCGCGGCGGGATCGGGATGTTCGGGCACCTGAGCCTGTACAACATCTTCTGCGCGCTGCTGCCCCCGCTGCGGACCGACGACCGCGAGAACTACGAAAGCCTGTGGAAGGAACGGCTGGAGGAGTTCGAGCCGTGGTTCGCCGACGCCTGGGAGCACCCGCCGGGGCACCCGGTGTGGGCCTGCCGCCGGATCGACCCGGGCCGGATCACCGTGCCGTCGCTGTGCGTCGCGGGCTGGCGGGATCTGTTCTGTGACGCCATGATCGCCGCCTACCGGCGGATCCGGGCGCCCAAGCAGCTGATCGCCGGGCCGTGGCTGCACACGTTCCCCGACGTCGCCCCGGTCGGCCCGTTCCCGTCGGCGGTGCTGGCGTGCGCGTGGTGGGACCGCTGGCTGCACGGCCGGGCACCGCAGGCAGGTGCCCGCGAGCGGACCGCGACGTTCTTCGTCCAGGGCACGGGTTCCCGCTGGGTGCGGGCCGAGCAGTGGCCGCCGGCGAAGAAGGCCGACCACGTCTTCGTCGCGTCCCGCTCCGGGCACCTGTACCGCTCGGCGCCGGGCGGGCGCCCGTCGGCAGCGGCCACGGTCACCGGCCGCGGCGACCCGACCGTCGGCGCGCTCAGCGGCCTGACGAAACACCCCACCGACCGGTTCGGCTACCCGCTGGACCAGCACGACGACGACGCCCGGACGCTCGCGTTCACCAGCGCGCCGCTGCCGGAGCCGCTGCTGGTCGCCGGGCAGCCGTCGGTGCGGCTGCTGCTCGGCCCGGGCACCACCGCGACCCGGTGCGTGCTCAAGGTGACCGACGTCGACGAGCAGGACCGCTCGCTGCTCGTCGCGTCCGGCACGGTGGACCTGACCCGGCGCGACGACGTCGTCCAGGTTCAGCTCGACCCGACGTGCTACCGGTTCGCCGCCGGGCACCGCGTCCGGCTGGTCGTCGCCGAGGCGGACCTGCCGCGGCTGTGGCCGGTGGCGGAGCCGGGGCTGCTGGGCGTCCGCGTGATCCGCGGTCCCGGCGACTACGTCGGCCTGGCCGCCGAGGAGTACGCGGGCCACCAGGCCACGACGCTCAGCCTGCCCGCGGCCGACCCGGACGCGCTGACCGACGTCGTGGTGCCGCTGCCCGAGCGGCGGGCGGCCCCCGCCGCGGGCGGCGACCGCTGGGAGATCGCCCGCGACCACCTCCGCCCGGCGGTCCGGGTGACCGTGGAGAAACGGGACCGCATCCGCGACTTCCTGGCGATGACCACGCAGGTCGGCCTGAGCGTCCCCGAGCACGACCCGGCGTCGGCACGCATGACGGCGTCGGGGGAGAAGACCGCACACACCCCCGGCGGCGAGGAGATCGTCGTCCGGGCCGGGATCGAGCTGGGGGCCGCGGACGCGGCCGTCACCGCCGAGGTGCTGGTCAACGGCACGCAGTTCTTCACGCGGGAGTGGAAATGGACCTGACCGGGCTGGAACGTCCGCTGAACTACCTGGAGCTGGCCCACCTCGACCGAGTGGTGATCATGGCCGCGGAGTACGCGGGCGAGCTCGACCCCGAGGTGCTCGCGCGCGCGTTCCGGCACCTGTGCACGGTCCACCCGGTGCTGCGGGCCCGGGTTCGCGGGACCGCGCCGGAAGCGGTGCTGGCGGTTTCCCCGGAGCACGAACCGGAACTGCGCGTCTTGGACGACGGCCCGGACGTCCTGGCGGAGATCGCCGGGCTGCCGTGGGACGCGACGGCCGGGGTCGCCGACCTCGTGCTCGCGCGTGGCGACGGCCACGGGTACGTCGCGCTGCGCACGGACCACTCGATCACCGACGCGAACGCGTGGCTCGGCACGTTCCGCGAGCTGCTGCGGCTGTTCACGGCGTTCGCGTCGGGGGAGGAGCCGGTGAGCGAGCCGGGGACGGCGCTGCCTGCCCCGCCCGCGGCGCTGTTCCACGAACGCCTCGGCCTGATCCCGTACGACCGGCGGCTGTTCCATTCGGCGACCCCGCCCGAGCCACCGGCCGGGACGGCTGGCCTGATCAGCGGCTACCTGCGGCTGGGCGTCGAGGAGACGCAGTGGCTCAAGCGCGCGGCCCGCCGGTACGACACGACGGTGCACGGCCTGGTCTCGGGCGCGATCCTGCTCGCCCAGCGCGTCCTGGCCGGCGGTCGCGAGCCGGCGCCGATGTACTGCGTGTCGCCGGTGGACTTCCGCCGCCGGGTGGACCCGCCGGTGGGCGAGCTGGAGACGACCAACTTCATGATGTCCTATGTGGCCGAAACGGCGGTTTCGCCGCGGCAGAGCCCGGTGCTGATCGGCCGCGAGATCAAGGCCCGGATGGACGAGGTGCTGGCGGTCCCCGAAGGCGTCCGCGACCCGGCGCCGATGGAGGACACGCTGGGCCGCAACCTGTCGTACGCGCTGATCAGCAATCTCGGCGTGGTGGCGGAGTTCCCGGCCCCGGCCGCGGTGGAGTTCACCGAGCTGCACATCCTCAACACGGTGGGCGACACGTTCTTCCCGGGCTACTACGTGTCGACCTACCGCGACCGCCTGACGGTCCTGCACATCTTCACCGACCGCTTCTTCACCCGCGGCGACGTCGACCGGATCGTGCGGGAACTGCACGAGCAGCTGCTCATCGTCGGCGCTTCGGCCTAGCCAGGGTCGCGTTCGGGCCACGTCGGGCGGTCACTACTCCAGGAGGAACCGGTTCGTGAAGGCTCTGCTCCTCACCCACGGCAGCCGCGGGGACGTCCAGCCGTTCGCTGCGCTGGCCTCGGCGCTCGCCGGTGCCGGGCACGATGTCGTGCTGGCCGTGCCCGCGTCGTCGGCCGGGCAGGCGCAGGCGCACTGCCCGCGGGTGATCCCGCTCGACGACGGCACCAACAAGCTGGTCGACGACCGCGCCGCGTGGGAAGCCGTCGAACGCAACTTCCGTGGCCTGCGCGGGAAACGGCTCGGCCTGCGGCTGCTGCGGCGGAACCGGATCGCGATGGCCCGGGTGTTCGGCGACCTCGCGGCGCTGGCCGGGCAGGACGACGCCGACGTCGTCGTGCACCAGGTCAACGTTCCCGGGCACGCGATCGCCGAACGGCTGGGCGTCGCGGCCGTGCCGGTGTGCCTGCAGCCGTTCTGGGTGCCGACGCCGTCGTTCCCGGATCCGCTGCTGCCGTTCCCGGTGCCCGCCGCATTCCACCGGGCGTCGTACGCGACGACGCGGACGTTCGTGCGCGCGCTCACCGGAAGTCCCCGGAAGTTCCGGGCCGCGCTCGGGCTGCCCCGCCGCCGGTTCGCCCACGACCCGCTCCGGCGGCCGGACGGCGGCCCGGCCCCGGTGCTGCAGGCGTTCAGCAGGCACGTGCTGCCGCCGCGGGCGTGGTACCCGGAACCGGTGCACACGCCCGGGTTCTTCTTCCTGCCGCCGTCGCCGTGGACGCCGCCCGCGGACCTGGCCGCCTTCCTCGCCGCGGGGGAGCCGCCGGTCTACCTCGGGTTCGGCAGCATGGTCGGCAGCGACCCGGCCCGCACCGGCCGGATCGTGGCGGCGGCGGTGCGCGCGGCCGGGGTCCGCGCGGTGGTCGCGCTGGGCCGGGGCGGCATCCGCCCGGACGGCCTCGGCCCCGGGACGTTCTGCCTGACGCAGGCCCCGCACGACTGGCTGTTCCCCCGCATGGCGGCGGTGGTGCACCACGGCGGGGCGGGCACGACGGCGGCGGCACTGGCGGCGGGCCGCCCGCAGGTGGTGTGCCCGTTCATGTTCGACCAGCCCTACTTCGGACGGCGGCTGGCCGCACTGGGTGTCGCCCCGCCGCCGCAGCCGTTGCGGGAGCTGACGGCGGACGGCCTGGCCCGGGCGATCGGCGACGCGGTCGCCGGGACGCTCCCGGCGCGGGCCCGGGAGCTGGGCGAGCTGATCCGCGCGGAGGACGGAACGGGCGAGGCGGTCAAGGTCCTCGAAGCACTCACGACCGCGGACCGGCGGGCTCGGTGATCCGGCCGCCGCGCAGGGTCACCACGCGGTGGCACAGGAAGCGGACGACGTCGGCGTCGTGGGAGATGAACAAGTAGCTCAAGCCCAGCTGGTGCTGCAGGTCCAGCAGGAGGTTGAGGATCTGGGCCTGCACGGAGAGGTCGAGCGCGCTGGTTGGCTCGTCGCAGACGAGCAGTTCGGGTTCGAGCACGAGGGCGCGGGCGATGGCGATGCGCTGGAGCTGCCCGCCGGAGAAGGCGCCGGGGTACCGCCTCGCGACGGCGGGTGGCATCCCGACTCGTTCGAGCACCGCGGCGACCCGGGCCTCGGCCGCCCGCCGCGGCAGCCGCCGGACCACGCGCAGCGGCTCGGCCAGGGTGCTGCCGACGGTCCGGGACGGGTTCAGCGAGCCGTGCGGGTCCTGGAAGACGATCTGCAGGCGGGTGCTCAGCGCCCGCCGCCGCCGGGCGGTCGCGTGGGTGATGTCCTCGCCGCGGAAGAGAATCCGGCCACCGGACGGCCGGACGAGCCCGACGACGGCGTGCCCGACGGTCGACTTCCCGGAGCCGGACGCGCCGAGCAGCCCGAGCGTTTCACCCGGCCGCACCACGAGGTCGACGCCGTCGACGACCGGATGGTGCGGCCGGTAGGCGACGCGCAGGCCGCGGAGTTCAAGCAGAGGCACGTTCCCCTCCCGCCAGCTCGTCGTGGTGCAGGCACCGGGTCCGGTGCCCGGCGTCCGGTTCGGACACCGGTACCGGCGCCGCACTGCACTCGGGCGTCGCGAGCGTGCACCGCGGCGCGAAGTGACAGCCGGACGGCCACTGCCCGGGTTCCGGTACCGACCCCGGGATCGCGGTCAGCCGCGTCCCCGGCCGCGCCCGGCTCGGCATCGCCCCGAGCAGGCCCTCGGTGTACGGGTGCCGTGGCCGTGTCAGCAGCTCCTCGACCGGGCCCGACTCCACGATGTGTCCCGCGTACATCACATACGCGCGCCGGCAGAACGACGTCACCACCGCCCAGTCGTGGGTGATCAGCAGGATCGCCATCCCGCGCTCAGCCTGCAGCCGTCCCAGCAGGGCGAGCACCTCGGCCTGCACCGCTGCGTCGAGTGCCGTGGTGGGCTCGTCGGCGATGAGCAGGCTCGGCTCGCCCGCCAGTGCCATCGCGATCGCGACGCGCTGGGCCATGCCGCCGGACAGCTCGTGCGGATAGCGGCGGGCCACCTCCTCCGGCAGGTTGACGTCGCGCAGCAGCTGCAGCGTCCGCTGCCGCACCGACGTCCGGGAGCCGCCGTGCCGCAGCCGGACCAGCTCGCCGACCTGGCGCCCGATGGGGAACACCGGGTCCAGCGCGGCCACCGGGTCCTGCGAGATCAGCGCGATCCGCGAGCCGCGCAGCGCGCGCGGCCCGGTGGCGGCCAGGTCCTCGCCGTCGAAGCGGAAGCTCCCGGCGGTGACCGCGCCGCCCGCCGGGAGCAGGTCGAGGATGGCCCGGCCGGTGATCGACTTGCCGCAGCCGGACTCGCCGGCCAGCGCCACCGTTTCGCCGTGGCCGATCTCCAGGCACAGGTCCTCCACCACGACCCGGCCGCCGGCCAGGGTGACTTCCAGGCCGCGCAGCGAAAGCAGCGCCGCGGACGGCTCCGCGCACGGAGTCAACGTCGACGTGCGCGCCGGCTGCGGCAGCGGCGAGTGGCCGGCGGTCGCGTCCCGGACGGCGTCGCCGAGCAGGCCGAACGCCAGGATCGCCAGCCCGAGCACGACACCCGGCGGCACCAGCAGCCACGGCTGCCGGTCGATCACGGACGCGGCCTGCGCGATCATGTCGCCCCACGTCGGGTCCGGCGGCTGCGCGCCGAAGCCGAGGTAGCTCAGCCCGGCGTCGATGAGCAGCGCGCCGCCGGCGAGCAGCGACACCTGGACGATCACCGGGCCGGCGATCCGCGGCAGGACGTGCGCGGCCACGATCCGGTGATGCGGCAGCCCGCACACCCGCGCCGCGGCGACGTAGAGTTCCTTGCGCACGGCCAGGGTCGCGCCGCGGACCACCCGGGCCAGGCCGGGCGAGACGAGTACGCCGAGCGCGACCATCACGACCGTCTGGTGCTCGCCGACGACGGCCAGCACGACCAGCAGCGTCATCAGCACCGGGATCGCGAGCAGGACGTCGACCACCCACGTGAAGGCCCGGTCGAACCACCCGTCGAGGTACCCCGCGGCGATCCCGCTCGCGACGCCGGCGACGACCACGGTGACGACGACGATCGCGGCGTGCAGCAGGCTGACCCGCCCGCCGTACATCAGCCGCGCCAGCACGTCGCGGCCGAGCGCGTCGGTGCCCAGCACGTGCGACAGGCTGGGCCCGGCCAGCACGTGGTCCAGGTCGGCGGCCACCGGGCTGTACGGCGCGAGCAGCGGGGCGAGCACCGAACCGGCCACCAGCAGCGCGAGGTAGGCCAGCGGCAGCACGGCGAGCGGGCGCCGCAGCGCTGCCCGCCACCGCCGCCCGGGCCGGACGCCGCGGGCGACGAACTCCTCGATGCGCGCGGTCACCGGACCCGCGCCTTCGGGTTGAGCCCGCCGTAGGCCAGGTCCACCACCAGGTTGACCACGACGACGATCACCGTGAACACCACCACCACGCCCTGGATCATCTTGATGTCGTGCGACGACGTCGCCTGCACGGCCAGCCCGCCCAGCCCGGGCATGGCGAACACCGACTCGACGAACACCGTCCCGCTGAGCAGGCCGATGAACGTCAGCCCGACCAGCGTCACCACGGGAATCGCCGCGTTGCGCAGCGCGTGCCGCAGGATCACCGACCGTTCGGGGACGCCGTGGGCCCGCAACGCCGTCACGTAGTCCCGGGAAAGCGCGTCCAGCATCGCGTCCCGCGTCTGCTTGGCGAACACCGCGATCCCCGGCAGTGCCAGGGTCGCCACCGGCAGCACGAGGCTGCGGGCCCACCCCGCGGGCGACGCGCCGAGCGCGACGTACCCGGTGGCGGGCAGCAGCTGCACGGTGACCGCGAACAGCGTCACCATCGTGAGCGCGAACCAGAAACTCGGGAGGGCATAGCCGATCAGGGAAAGGACGTCGACGACCCGCCCGATCCGTCCACCGTGGACAGCGCTGACGACACCGAGCGCGACCCCGACGAACGCCGTCACCGCGGTGGCGCAGCCGATCAGCGACAGCGTGACCGGCAGCCGGTTGCCGATCTCGCCGGCCACCGAAAGCCCGCTGATCGGCGACGAGCCGAGGTCGCCGTGCAGCGCGTCGCGCAGCCACTGCCCGTACTGCGTGAGCACGGGCTGGTCGAGACCGAGCTGGTGCCGCAGCTGTTCGTGGGCCTCGGTGCTGAAGTTCTGGCCCAGGATCGTGCGCGCGAGGTCGCCCGGCGCGGCCGCCTGCAGCAGGAACGCCAGCAGCGAGACGAGGAAGACGAGCACCACCGACACCACGAGCCGGTGGGCGATCAGCCGGAGCATCGCACCTCCCGGTGCTGGGCGGCGACGAACTGCCGGTACCACCGGTAGGACGCCTTGGGCGTGCGGGCGAGCGTCGTGAAGTCGACGTGCACCAGTCCGAAGCGCGGACGATAGCCGTGCTCCCATTCGAGATTGTCCAAAAGGGACCAGACGTGGTAGCCGCGGATGTCCGAGCCCGCGTCGCGGGCGGCCCGCACCTGGCGCAGGCAGGCCCGCAGGTAGGCGATGCGCCGCAGGTCCTGGACCGAGCCGGTGACGTCCGGCTCGTCGAGGCCGGGGTACCCGTTCTCGGTGATC
Organism: Amycolatopsis melonis; assembly: GCF_040064235.1. Lineage (NCBI taxonomy): Bacteria > Bacillati > Actinomycetota > Actinomycetes > Pseudonocardiales > Pseudonocardiaceae > Amycolatopsis > Amycolatopsis melonis. The sequence goes on along the minus strand of NZ_JBDZYD010000014.1, from coordinate 59,078 downwards.
TCGATCGGCGGCAGTCCCGGGTAGTGCGTGCGCAGCCAGGCCAGCAGCGTGCCGAACTCCTCCGGCGCGACCGGCCAGCCGAGCAGGTTCGTGCTCGCGCCGGGCAACGGCACCCGGGTGTAGCCGAACACCCCGGACGGCGCCGCGGCGATCCGGGCGGGGGCATACCAGTTGACGCCGAGGAAATCCAGCGGGGCGGCGATGACCGCCAGGTCGTCGCCGCCTGCGTCGAGCACCGGCTGCCCGTCCAGGCGCGGATATTCCCCGCGCACCAGGGGATCGAGGAACAGCCGGTCCTCGTATGCCTCGGCGCGGGCCGCCGCCTCGACGTCGGCGGGCTCACTGGTGGCGGGGGAGATCCCGGCGAGGTTGAGGCTGATCCCGATCTCCCCGCCCGGCACCCGGTCCCGCAGGCGCGGGACGGCCAGGCCGTGGGCGAGCAGGAGGTGGTGGGCCACCCGCAGGCCGTGGCGGCGCGCGGATTCCGGCGGGCGGCCTGCCATTTCGGCGTGCATCACCGACAGCGGCTCGTTGAGCGTGATCCACCGCCGGACGCGGTCGCTGAACCGGACGGCGAGCCCTTCGGCGTAGTCGGCGAACCGTGCCGCGGTGTCGCGGGCCGCCCAGCCTCCGGCGTCCTCCACCGGCTGCGGGTGGTCCCAGTGGTAGGCGGTCAGCAGCGGCTCGATCCCGCGGGCCAGCAGGCCGTCGACGAGCCGGTCGTAGAAGGCCAGGCCACGGCCGTTCCACCGGCCCTGCCCGGCGGGCTGGACCCGCGGCCAGGACACCGAGAACCGGTAGCTGCCGATGCCGAGGTCCGCCATCAGGTCCAGGTCTTCGGCGAGCCGGTGGTAGTGGTCGCAGGCGACGTCGCCGGTGGCGCCGCCGGCCAGCCCGCCTGGGCGGTGGGCCCGGGTGTCCCAGGTGGACGGTCCCTTTCCGTCCGCGTTCCACGCGCCTTCGATCTGGAAGGCGGACGTGGCCACGCCCCACCGGAATCCCGGCGGGAACGTCAGCTCCGGTTCGCTCATGTCAGCCGGCCGGGTGCCAGGCGTCGACGCTGGGGAACGGCTGGCCGGCGATGGCGTCGACGCCGACGGTGTCGCGGTGGAACAGCATGCCCGGGCTCAGGCACACGGGCAGGAACCAGCCCAGCTCGACCACGCGCCGGACGATCTGCTTGTCCAGCGCGGGCCGGGCGTGCTCGTCGGCGGCCGCGGCCTGCCGGTCGAGGCGTTCCAGCTCGGGATCGCTGCTGTGGAAGGGATTCATCCCGATGGCGTCCTTCAGCCACAGCCCGCGGCCCATGAAGTACGCGGGCAGCGCGCCCCAGCCCATGCTGGAGGCGGGGAACTGCGTCAGCGCGGCGTTGGCGGCGGCCGGGTCCTTGGCCGCGATCCGCAGCGTGACACCGACCTGCTGCAGGTCCGAAGCGATCGCCTGGGCCATGTCGCCGGGAAACGCGGGCGTGGACGGGATCACCACAGGCAGCTCGAACCCGCCGCCCACCCCGGCCTCGGCCAGCAGCTGCCGCGCCTTGCCGGGATCGTGGGTGTAGAAGGGCTGTTCGGAGTAGCTGTCCTGGGCGGGCGCCGAGGGCTGGTCGACCGGGATGCCGTACTCGCCGAGCAGTGCCGCGGTGATCTTCACGCGGTCGACGGCGTAGTTGAGGGCCTGGCGCACCCGCACGTCGCCCAGCGGACGGCACAGTGTCCCGGCCCGGTCGTTGAGCTGCAGGCCCATCACGATCGCCGGGCTCGACGCCACCTTGAGCCCGGCGGCCTTCGCGCCGCCGGCAATGGCGTAGCTGCCCTGGACGACGTCGACCTGGCCGGTCTTGAGCGCGGCGAGCGCGGTGTTCTCGTTGGGCAGCACCTTGACGGTGATCCGGTCGTAGAACCGGCCCTCGGCGTTCCAGTACTTCGGGTTGGGGCCGTAGGTGTAGTGGTCGTTGGCGACGGTCTCGCCGGGCAGCAGCACGTACGGGCCGGCGCCGACGGTGCCGGTCGCCAGCCGCGCCGGGTCGGCGACCCCGGCCGGGCCGATCACGTCGCCGGCGAGGAAGTCCTGGGTGAACAGCGCGGGCAGCAGCGGGTGCGGCTGGTTCAGCGTCAGGCGCAGGACAAGCGGTCCGGACACGGTCATCGTGGCGATCGGGGCGAGGAAGGCCGCCGCCTGGCCGGCGGAGCGGCGGAAGTGCTCGATGCTGCCCTTGAGGGCTTCGGCGGTCAGCGGGCTGCCGTCGCTGAAGGTCACGCCGTCGCGCAGCGAGATCTCGAACGCGGTGTTGCCGGTGCCGAGGTAGCGCCACGCCGTGGCCAGGCGCGGCTGGTAGCTGCCGTCGGCGGCCCGGTAGATGAGCGGGTCGTAGGCGGGTTGCAGGAACAGCTGGGACTCCCCGCCCGCCTTGCCGGGGTCGAGGCTGGTCGGCGGCCAGTACTGGCCGATGCGCAGGGTGCGGCCGGTGGCGGGGGAGCCGGACGGCCCGCCGCAGGCGCCGGCGGCCAGTCCGGCGGCGAGCAGCAGGCCGCCGACGGTGAATTCGCGGCGGGAGAGGACGGCAGCGGAGGACATGGGGAACCTTTCGCGGGAGGACGCGGTCAGCCGCGCCAGTGCCGGTCGAGCAGGGAAACGCCGTCCTGGACGACCTTTCCGGTGGCGTCGAGGGTGGTCGCGGTGGCGGTGACGGCGATCTCGACGGTGACGTGGGCGCCGGTCGCGGTGTCGACGGTGCCGGTGATCCGCCCGGCGACGGTGGAGGCCGCCGGGTCGAGCCGGTGCGCGGTGGCGACCAGTTCCTGGTCCACCTGCAGCCGGTGCCGCGCGCCGGGGACGTCCTCCGGCCCGATCCGGTTGCGGCCGGCCAGACGCAGGGAAACCGTGTCGTGCAGGAGGTCTTCGGTGACTTCCCAGGACGCCTCCGGTTCGCCACCGCCGTCGAGCCGCTCTTCGAGGTCCGCGATCGCGGGTTCGGCCGGCTCCGGCATCGGGCAGGCCCGTCCCTGTGCGGGATCGGCGAGGGGGAGTGTCAGCGTCCGCACCACCGGCCAGCCTTCCGGCGGTTCCTGCGGCCAGACGCGCGGGAAGTCGCCGGGCGCGACGACCACGCGCAGCCGGTGCCCGGCGGCGACCTGGTAGGTGGTCGGGGTCAGCGGCACGACGGGGTCGTCGCATTCGAGTCCCGCGCAGATCATCAGGGACCGTCCCGCCGGGTCGACGTCGGTGAGCTTCACCGACACCCGTGGCCAGGGCCCGGTGACCGTCACCGCGGGCCGTCCGCTGATCAGCAGCGGGCGGGGCAGCGGCGGCGAGGTCCAGCAGAGGCTGCGGCTGTCGTCGCCGTGCTGGTCCTGCGGCTGCCCGAACTGCCCGGCGGGGGTCGCCCACAGCCCCGACTGCAGGCCGGTGGCCGGATCCGGTTCGGGCGGCGCGGACCGCTGCCAGCCGGAGAGGTCGTCGGTCCGGACGGTGCCTTCCGGTGGCCAGCACGGGAAAGCGAGCCAGCGCGGCTGCTCGCCCTGGACGTAGACGCGGACGGCGGGCTCGTCCGCGGTGCCGGTGTCGTCGCCGAGCAGCCAGCGGTCCCACCAGGACCGGGCGATCTCGAGGAAGTCGATCGGCGTGACCGGGCATTCCTGCGGCATGACGTGCATCCACGGCCCGGCGATGAGTGCCTTGGTCCCGCGCAGGCTTTCGTACGCGCGGATCGCGCCGTCCACGAACAGGTCCCGCCAGCCGGCGACGCACAGGGCGGGGACCTCGACGGCCGGGACGTCGATCCGGCGCCGCGCCCACACGGGCGAGCCGGGACCGTGGCGGAACATGTCGAGCACGTACGGCGCGAAGGTCAGCCGCCGGTGCCAGCGGGCCTGCTCGTCGGCGTCGGCGAAGTCGTCCACCGGCGGCAGCAGCTGGTTGAACAGCGTGCTCACCGACCACGACGCGAGCGGTGAGAACGCGCCGCGCGAGCCGCCGGGGTGGACGAAGTCGCGGCCGGGATCGGTCGGGCCTTCGAGCGCGATGATCGCCTTGAGCGCGTCGGGCCGCCGGGCGGCGGTGCGCAGGGTCGTGATGGCGCCGTAGGAACCGCCCCACATGCCGACCGCGCCACTGCACCACGGCTGCGCGGCACCCCACCGGATGGCGTCGAGCGCGTCGTCGGCGTCCCCGGGATCGAACGGCGGCCGCGGCACGCCGTCGGACGAACCGGTGCCGAGCAGGTCGACGAGCAGGGACGCGTACCCGCGCTCGGCGAACCAGCGTTCGGTGGGCGAGCCGTTGAGCACCGCGACGTCCCGCCGGTAGGGCAGGACGGTCACCAGCAGCGGGAACGGCCCCGGCCCGGCAGGAAGGAAGAGGTTGGCCGAAAGCGTGATCCCGGGGTCGAGCGTGGGGATGCGGACATCGCGCCGCAGCACGACTTCGTGGCGCCGGTCGGTCTCCGTGCGTGCGGGCATCGTCGCCTCCGTGGGTACTAGATCCAATACTTCAGTACCGGATTCCGTACGTTAGACACACGCGCGGCGGCAGCGCAAGCCCTCGCGGGGGAGTGCGCTACTTCCCGGCCGGGTTGGTCAGCGCGGCGAGCACCAGCGCGCCCAGCTCGGTGTAGGCGTCGGCCATCGACAGTCCCGACCGGTCCAGCAGCTCACCGTGCTGGATGCCGTCGATGAGCAGGCTGACCGCGGCGCCGACGAAATCGGCGTTGACCGCGCGGAACGCGCCGGAGGCGACACCGTCCTGAATGGACTCCCGCACCCGGTGCGCCGCGGCGAGCGAATGCCGGGCGTACAGCTCGGCGGTGGCCTCGAAGCTGAGCAGGTCCGCGTAGCACTCCGGGGACATCCGCCGCAGCTCCGACCCCAGCCCGGCGAGGTACTCGGCGATGCGCTGGGGCGGGTCGGTGATCGGCCCGACCTTCTCCTCGACCCGCGCGGCCGCCTCCTGGAAGAAGTGCCGGACGGCGACGACGACCAGCTGCTCCTTGCTGCCGGCCACCGCGTACAGCGTCGACTTCGAGCACTGGAGCCTGCTGGCCAGGTCGTCGACGGTCAGCCGGGCGAAGCCCTCGTCCAGGAACAGCCGTTCCAGGCGCAGGATCAGCTCCTCGCGCTTGGCGTCGGACATGCGTCGGCTTCGCGCCGTGCGCGCTCCCGGTGGCGTCATCCAAGGTGGCTTCGCGGTCATGGTTCCGTAGCCTCGCACACGCCCCGGGTGGAGGCGGCGCACGGTACTACCGTACCCCAATCGGTACCCTCACGGGAGTAGCCCGAAGCGCCGGGCGCTGACCACGGCCTCCATCCGGCTGCGCGCGACGAGCTTGCGCATCGAGCTGCGCAGGTAGCTTTTCACCGTCTCCGCGGTGATCCCGAGATCCTCCGCGATCTGCCGGTTGGTCCAGCCGAGTGCCACGCAGGCGAGCACGTCGAGTTCCCGTGCCGACAGCACCGGCACGTTCCCGCTGCGCGGCGGGCGGCCCGCGACCGCCGACAGCGTCTCGGCGACCGCGCGGACGCGGCCGCGCAGCACCGGGTCGTCCACGGTCTGGGTGAGGATCCGCAGCTCGGCGTAGGCCTCGCGGACCAGCTCCCAGTGCGGCCGGTGGCAGTCGGTCGCGTCGTAGCGGTCGAGCCAGGCCAGCCGCCGGGTCACCTCGTCGCGGACGGCCAGGCCCTGCTCCAGCTCCCGCGCCGCCTCCACGACGGTCTGGACCACCCGGTCGCCGAGCGGCAGCGGGCTGCGCAGGGCGCCGTAGAGGACCCCGCGCACGGTCCGAGCCACCACGACCGGCACGGCCACCATCGCGCGCAGCCCTTCGGCCTGGATGATGTGGTCGTAGTGGTGGCTGATGCCGGGGGAGCGCACGTAGTCGTCGACGACGATCGGACGCCGCTGGACGACGGCCTTCCCGCCGAGCCCGCGCCCGGGTTCCAGGCGCACGCCCCGCAGCGCGCCGGTGTTCGGGCCGGCGATCTGGCTGAGCTTGACCTGCCGCGCGGCACCGACTTCGCCGCCGAAGGTGATCGGAAGCCCGGTGGCGTCCCGCATCCGGGCGAGCGCGCGGTAGATCTCCGGGCGGTCGTCGGCCGTGGCGTTCGGGTTCACGCCTGCCTCCTCGCGAAAGCGTGCGCCGGGGGACGGCTCCCCTCACCCGGGGGTAGCTGGGTCCCCGGCGCGATGGGACATTTTTGCCACGGTACGGCAGTGCTGCCGGATCGCGAAGCCGCAGGAGGCCGCCATGACGAGGACCCGCCGATCCGGCTCCGCCGTCCGGCCGCCGACTGTCCACTTCGGTCTGCCGTTACCGATGACGCACGCCTGAATCCCGCCGCCCGCGCGGGTTCTCGGCTGCTCTTCCTCCGCCTGGCGTCCCTGACCGGTCGCACCGGCGCGCCCGAGCACGTCCGGGACGCCAGGCTCCGCACCCCTCACCCCTGGAGGCAACGATGCCCAGGCCCGTCGAAGACCGGCAGATCCAGCCCACGCTCTCGCGGCGGACGTTCACCCTCGGAGCGGCGGCCGCGGGGCTGTCCGCACTCGCGTTCGCCCGGCCCCGGCCCGCGAGCGCCACCGGCGGGGCGAGAGTGCTGGCGGAGCAGCGGCTGAGCCCCACGATGCTGGACCTGACGATCGATTCCCCGGCGCTGGGCAGTACGGCGATGGTCCGCCTGCTGCACCCGGCAGGCTGGGCACCCGGCACGACCCGCACCTGGCCGGTCCTGTACCTGCTGCACGGCGCGGGCGACGACTACACGTCGTGGACGCGCTCGACGGACGTGGCAACGTTGACCCGCGGCGCGGAGATGCTGGTGGTGATGCCGTCGGGTGGCCGCGACGGGTTCTATTCGGACTGGTACAACCGGGGCGCGGGCGGCCCCCCGCGCTGGGAGACGTTCCACCTGACCGAGCTGCGCGAAATCCTGGAGCGCGGTTACGGGGCGGGAACGGACCGGTCGATCGCGGGCCTGTCGATGGGCGGCCTGGGAGCACTGGCGTACGCGGCCCGCCACCCGGGCATGTTCGCGGCGGCGGCGTCGTACAGCGGAGTGGTGCACACGAGGTACCAGGGAGCCCGCGGCCCGAGCCTGATCCAGGGGGTACTGGTGAAGGACGGCTACGACCCGACGGCCCTGTGGGGCGACCCGAACCTCAACGCGGACATCTGGGCGGCCCACAACCCGTACGACCTGGCCCGCAACCTGGTGGGAATCCCCCTGTACCTGGCGTGTGGCAACGGAACCCCGGGTCCTCTCGACCCGCCGGGAACACCCCCGGACCTGTTCATCGAGCCGTTGTGCGCGGAGATGAACACGGCACTGGCGGCCCGCCTGCGCGAGCTGGGGGCCGGCGTGACAACGGACTTCTACGGCCCGGGAACGCACAACTGGCCGTGGTGGCAACGGGATCTGCACCTGTCGTTCCCGTTGCTGACGGAGCCGTTGAGCAGATGAGGACCGGATCCTTCGGGACGCGGATAGCCCGCGCCCCGAAGGATCGCCGAGGATCGGCCCTGCCGTTTTCGGACAGGGAGGAATCGATGCGATCCATCGCAGTAATCGCGGCCATACTGGGCGCCCTGCTGCCGGCCGCCACCCCGGCATCGGCAGCGGACGTGTCCACACAGGACAGGGAGTACCTGAACCGGGCCCACCAGAGCAACCTTTTCGAGATCGTGACGGGGAATCTGGCGGAGCGGGGAGAGTGCACCCGGGTACGGCAGCTGGGTCCTCGTTTCGCAGCTCACCACACGGAGCTGGACGCGGACCTCGTGGCGGTGGCGACCCGGGTCGCGGTCCCGTTGTACTCGGTCCCGGAGGCGGATCAGCTGGGCCAGATCACGGATCTGGCATCGCGCTCAGGCCCAGACTTCGACGCGGCGTGGCTGCGCGACCAGTTTGCGGCGCATGTGCGAGCGATCGAGCTGGGGGAGCGGGAGCAGCGGATCGGGTGGTCCCCGGAGGTGAAGTCCTTGGCCGCGCGTTCGGAGCCGGTGCTGCGGCACCATCTGGAGGAGGTCCAGGAGGCAGCGGCTGAATGCACCCCCGGCTGAGGGGCCGTCTGACCTGCGCCTGTCCGGGCCGCCTGCCCCGGGGGTTGCCGTTGCCTGACGGTGTTCCACCACAAAGGGCCCGTGAGCTGCGGTTTCGCTGCTCGCGGGCCCTGCAGGTGTGTCTGTCGGGCTGACAGGGTTTGAACCTGCGACCCCTTGACTCCAGGCCTTCGGTGCGCCCCGACCTGCGAAAAGAGCAAGATGGGCTGTCGCTTGTGGATGCTCTTTGTCAGCTTTCGCGCGTTTCAGCGGTGCGACTGCTGGTTGACCGGCTCGCCGTGCTCGACTTTCCCCGCACCTACGAGGGCCGTAAGCCTGACCGGAAGGCGAACACCCTTCTCCGCGGGACACCGGCTGGCCGGGGGCCGGACGCGCAATCGCCGCACCGGGGTTGTCACGAACGCCCCCGCGGCCGCCCGGGGCGTGCCGGTCAGCGCCGCCGCGGCGCAGTGGCGCGGCGAGATCATCCCACACCCGCCGTCTCGTGCCGAGCCTGTCGTCGGGAACCCTGGACCGGTTCGCGCTACTCTGCGCCGCGTCGCGGCCGACGCCGAGACCACCGGGGAGGGTCGGTGAACGCGCCGACGCTGCAGCCCGGGCTGCGTTCGACGCCGAGGTCAAGGCAGCGGGGCTATGCAGGTGCTTGCCGACCTGCCCGAGGTGCTGACGTTCGAGGACTTCCTGCGGGAAACCGGGGAGCCGGCGGCGGTCACCTACGGGGCGCGGAAGCTGTCGAAGATCGTGCAGCTGGACATGTTCGGCAACGAGGACGAGGTCGACCGCGAGGCGTTCGTGCGCACACGCGCGACCTTCCACGACGTCATCCGCGCGACCGAGGTGCACCGCTACAAGGCCCGTCGTGGTGGAGAACGTCCCAGCTGTCGCGACGGACTGGGAGCTGTTCGGGGTCGTCGGGTTGGCAATTACGGCCAACAGTACGACTACGTGTGTCCGCAGGTGGCGCGGCACCCGGGCAAGCGCCGGGTGGTCGAGTCCGACGTCCGGCCAGCCGTGGCCGCATCAACTGGCACGAGCTGGGCACCCCGCTCGGTGAGCGGAAGAGGCCACTCAAGGCGCCGACGACGGCGAAGATCAAGAAGGCGGTGGCGATGCTCGCCGCCGAGTCGGTGGTGGTCACCCTGACCCACGGCGCGAGCAGTGACGACCGGCCTTCCCGGTGGGCGCGGCACTGCTGCCGACATGCACGGTCAAGATCGGCGAGGGCTTCGTTGTGCTGCCGTTCGTCACTATGTTGCGCCGCAACGGCGGGCACCACCTGACCACAGCCGGGTCGCTGGCGACGATGGCGGCCGGCGGCAACTATCACGGTTTGGCGGTGCCACCGGCCGGCGAGCTGACGCTGCCGGAGGCATGGGATCGCACCCTGGTGATCCCGTACCGGCGCGGCTCCGCGCCGCACCGGGTCGACGAACCGGTCTCCACCGTGGCGACACGGACACAGCACGGCCTGGTGCACCCCGCTGCCGACGTCGACCTGGACGCCGTCCGGTTCCGGATGCTCAAGCCCCGTGAGCAGGCCCGAGCGCAGGCCTTCCCCGACATCTACGAGATGACCGGCGGCCCGACCGACCAAACCAAGCAGGCTGGCAACGCCGTCGCCGCCAACGTCGCGCGCTGGCTCGAGCAAGCCCTCGCCAAGGTCCTCTTGACGGGCGGACAGACGTGATCGCGCGTCATCAGGGCGAAGGGGATGGTTACGCCACGTCGCGCTGCCGCAGTAGAGTGTACGGGGCGTAGCCATCCCACCATGCAGCGCAACCCGCTCGGCCGATGCCCGCGTCGAGCAAGGAGCTACGCGACTAGAAGAGGTGAACCGTGAGCGACAGGTCCAGCATCGAGTGGACGCAGGCCACGTGGAACCCGACCACCGGGTGCGACCGAATTTCCGCTGGCTGCGACCACTGCTACGCGCTGACTTTGGCTAAGCGGCTCAAGGCGATGGGGTCGGCGAAGTATCAGACCGACGGTGATCCGCACACCAGTGGCCCCGGTTTCGGGGTTACGACGCACGCGCCCTCGCTGGCGGAACCATTCCGGTGGCGCCAGCCGCGGCTGGTGTTCGTCAACTCCATGTCCGACCTGTTCCACGCCAAGGTCCCAGTCGACTTCATCCGCCGCGTGTTCACGGTCATGGAGGCAACCCCGCAGCACACCTACCAGGTCCTGACCAAGCGGTCGCGGCGGATCCGACGCATCGCTGGCTCCCTGGACTGGCCCCGCAATCTGTGGCTGGGGGTGTCGGTGGAGAACCAGGACGCCGCCTACCGGGTCGACGACCTGCGGGCGGTGCCCGCCGCGGTGCGCTTCCTGTCGTGTGAACCACTGCTCGGCCCGCTGGAGCAGCTCGACCTCGACGGGATCGGGTGGGTCATCGTCGGCGGCGAGTCCGGGCCCGGGTGCCGGCCGATGGCTGCGGTGTGGGCCCGCGACCTGCGCGACCAGTGTATCGACGTCCGGGTGCCGTTCTTCTTCAAGCAGTGGGGCGGGCGAACTCCGAAGGCCGGCGGCCGGGAGCTCGACGGCCGCACCTGGGATCAGATGCCCCAGCTGGCCGGTGCTACAGCAGCTTGACCTCTGAGCCTCGGGTGACCCGGCCGACCGGGTCGATCCGCAACACACCTTCGTCCACCAAAGCGCGCACCGCTTGCGGGGCGTGGGTACCGCGCCAACGCGAGGTTTCCCGCTCCAGCCAATCGCGGAGCACCCCAACCGTGACGCTGCCGTCCCGGAGTCGTTGAACGACGAGTTCACGGAGCTCGGGATGGACGGCCCCGCCGGTGCCGAAGAGGTCCGTCTGACCGATGATTTCGGCCCCGCGAGTACGCGGATCGCGAAACAGCGTGCCGCCTTCGGGGTCCACCTTCCACATGGCGTCCTTCATGACCTCGACGCCGGCTGGGTGCTTGGTGCCGTAGACGAGGTAGAGCGGTTGCCCGGTGCGAGGTACAACCTGGAACTGCAGTCGATATTCGAACCCCGCTCTTCCCAACGCGTCTCGGTAGGTCGACAGCCAGACCCGCCAGCGCTCATCTGGGCTTGTTTCGCGGTCGGCGCGTTGCCAGTACTCGTGGCCGCCAAAGACCGCGTCGAGCTGGTCGGGGTTCTGCTCTTCGCGACGGCTGAACCAGTTGGGGCCGAACGTCACGATCGACTCGCTGCCGCCGTTGCCCGCGATCCGATGCAGCAGGGACAGTGGCACGTTCACATTGCCCCAGCTATCGAAGATCGTCAGCATCGGATTTCCCCAAGCGTTGAACTTGTTGAGCACGCGGGTGGTCTCTGTTGCGGCGTCGCCGCGGCGAACCTCCACTCGTACCGGCAGGGTCGTGAGGTCGCCGAACTTGCGGGCAAGCTCGGCCTTCAAGTACTCGAACCGGTCGCGGCGCTTCTCGATGAACGCCAGCTGTACCCGGTCGCGACGGAGGTCCATCCGGTCCCTGGCCGCATGCTCCAGAAGGCCTTTGAGCACGAAGACAGGGGAGCCTTCCTCGCCGCCTTCGTACCGGCCGGGGCCGGCAAACGCGTCGACGTACGTCACCTTTGGCCAGCTGAAGCCCTTGGCATTCGGCTGAAGCATTTTCGCCCACCAGCCGCCGAGGTAGCGCTTGTACAGGCGATGCTTCGCCTCCGTCGCTGGCTCCAACGGCCACAGCGTGTCTTCCATGGGGCCCCTCCGCGAACGTCAACCGTAGACACAGATTACCTAGCGTGTGCAACCGGTCAGAGCGAACATGTGTTCGTGAGCATGGTCGATCGTCCGGAGTAACGCTGAACCTGCGGGAAAGACGGCCACCGAGATGCTCCGCGCAGCGGGTCGCAACTACGATCGAGAAGTTCGATGTCAACTGAAGTCTGGACGATCTTGCGGGTGCAAACATCGGCGCCGGATGAAGGAGTGAGGTCGTGTGGTGAACGGCTGGACGCTCGCTTTGATTCTTTACCCGGCTGTGGCCGCCGGAAGTTTTGCGCCGGTTGGGCGCGTCCTGCTCAAGGGGGTTGACCTGCATCCAGGTGGCCCGTCGTTCGACGAGTCTCCGCACTTCTCCGAAGAGGCCAGGAAGCTGCTCGAACAGCACTTTGAACGCCTTCGTGGCACGTTGGGCTACTGGAAGACGCAGGCGAGCAAGTACAAGGCGTTCCACACGTACTGCCTGGTCTGGATCACGCTGGCCACAGCGTCCGTGCCGTTCCTGTCGCAAGCCATCACTGACGACGCCCAGTCCAAGTGGCTGCTGACGATCGTCGGTGCGCACGCCGCCATCCTGCTGGCTTTCTCGCGGGCCTTCAGGGTCGAGAACAATTACAAGGCGTTTCGGCACGGCGAGTCCGAGTTCTACGACTTGTACAGGCGGCTGCTGGACCGGCCAAGGCTATTTGGCCAGACTGAACAGCAGCAACTGGCGGCGTACTTTGAGCAGGTAGAGATTGTCCGTCGCTCCATTCGAGCTTCCGAGACCGACAATTTTCCCTCTGTTGAGGAGATTGCGCCAGTCCGGCCTGCGAACGGTGGGGACTCCGCAGGCCAGTCCGCCTCACCTGGCTGAAGCACTGGCAACCGAGTTGATCAATGACGGTCATGATGACGGCGAATTCGACCGCAACCCCGCCCGGAACACCGGATGGCAAGCTTAATTCCAGCAGGCCGAGGACGAACTCGACGATCCGCGAGCATTAGCCATGTCCAATTGGGAGGCTCTGACCGAAGTGGCCGACGCCCTCGTCGCGTGATCAGCAAACCGGTATACCGGCTGGGCGACCTTGTGAAGTTCAGGGGCGTGCACCGCCGTGCGGATCGGTGAAGTCTCGGGCGTGCGCAAATGCGACATCGACGAGAAGGAGGGGATCTGGAATCTCCGCGGGCAGACGACGCCCGGCCCGGGCAGTCTCATCGACAAGGGCACGAAGGGGGCCAGGCAAGGAAGTTCCCCTGAGCGAGGAGATTCGGCCGCTGGTGGCGGTTCGACTCGCTGCAGTTGAAGACCCCATGGGTAGGCTCTTCACTGGCCCGTGGTGGGGCCTGTGACGACCGCCATCCTTTGCGATGCGACGCACTGGGACGAACTCCTGAGGAAACTCGGATACGGGTACCTGTGCCGATACGACCTGAGGCACTCTGGACCCGCCTGGATGGCGGACCCCGACGTGCCTGTCCATGTTCTCCGAAAGATTGCTGGCCACGGCTCGCTCGACGACGTAGCGCTACCTGCACCCGGACCGCCAGAAGATCCAGGACGCAGGCAATCTGCTGAGTGCTCATCTGTCTGCGCCGAGGAAGCCCGAGGGCTCGCACCGGCGGGCGGTATAGGACAAGCCGCCTGTCCTGCCGGTCCAAGGTGGGTCCAACGCGCGATCGGCGCAAGATCCACTACGACAGCTGATCCTGACCATTACAAAGGGCCCGTGAGCAGCGGTTTCGCTGCTCACGGGCCCTGCAAGTGTGTCCGTCGGGCTGACAGGATTTGAACCTGCGACCCCTTGACCCCCAGTCAAGTGCGCTACCAAACTGCGCCACAGCCCGGACCCGCACTCCCTGAGTGCGTGAGAAGTACTCTAGCGTGCCCGCCGAACGGCCCTGCAACCAGGGTCCCCGTTCCCTCTGACCTGCGAAAACGCGGTATCAAGCCGGATTGCCGGCATGGGTCAGTGTCTGCCATGCCACGAACAGGTTGTTCGTCCCCGCCGGGCGCTGGCGCTCGGTCAGGGTCTGTGTGTTCGTCATCGTCAGGCCGAGACGCGTGTGGAGCGCGTTGAACCCCACCTCCGTCACCGGGCCCATGCCCAGCTTCAGCGTCCCCGAGCACAGCCACGACGGCACCGCCGCGCCCAGCTGGTACTTCGCGTGGAAGCCCAGTGCCTGCCTCAGGCGCTCGCCCACGTCCGTTCCGTACACGTCCTGGCCCTGGATGCGGAGCGTCTCCGCCACGTCCGCGATCGCCGCGATGCCGTACCCCGTGTGGGTGAAGTCGCGGCAGGTTTCCTGGCTGAGGCCGGTCACGAACGTCGACTGGCCCTGCCAGTACGCCACGATCTCGTCGCGCGTGTCCAGGCCGCTGCCCGGGACCGTCTTCGGCAGCGATCCGTCCGAAGACAAATACACATAAGCCGCGACGCGGTTGCGGTATCGCGTCACCGCCTTGTCGAAACTCGTCCTGTCCTCCAAAAACACCGAAATGCCGACCGCGGCCTCCATCATGGACAGTTCCCAGTTTCCGTTGCTGCCGCTGCCGTTGATCACCTTCGCCAGGTACACGTTCCGCAGCATGGTCGCGAACCGGCCGGAGTTCGGCCAGCTCGGATACGTGTACTTGATGATTTCCGCCGCACGGGGCCAGGACGAACCCGCCCAGCCCGTCTGCAGGGGCGCGTTGCTGTTGGTGTGGCTCGTGATCACCGCCGACCACGCGTCCATCAGTTCGATCGACTTCTGCGCGTACCGCGCGTCGCCGGTGATGTACCAGATCAACGCGTCCGTGTACGCCGCTATCGCGTCCTCGCGCTCGTCCGTGCAGCCGTAGTTCGGGTTCGAATACGAGCCGCATTCCACCACCGCGCGCGGTTTCGGCGTCCGGGACAGCGAGGCGTACGCGCTCGCCGCCGCTTGGTCGTAGGCCGCCTTCCACGGCTGCGCTCCGGCCTTCACCTTGGCCTTGACGAAGTCCAGCTGCGGGCGGCTCACCAGCACACCTGGGTGGGTGAACGTCGCCGGCGCCGCCGGGGCCGGGGCGGCGAGCAGCCCCAGCGCCAGCGGAACCGCCGCGGCGAGCGTGACCAAGGTGCGGAAGCGGCGCATGGCTCTCCTCGAGACGACGGTGTCCGAGAGCCCAGTTTCATGGTCCAGACCACGATCGGTCAACGTCCGGCCCGCTGAACGGAAACCCGTTCAGCGGGCTGAACGACCTCAGCCGAGACCGGCGCTCACCGCGTTCATCAGCACGCCGGTGTCGCCCGACATCTCCCACGCCATCACGCCCAGCAGCCCGCGCGACTTCAGCCACGCCGTCTTCGCGCCGATCGACCAGGCGTCGTCGAACGTCCACCACTGGCCGCCGTTGCCGGTGTAGCACGACGTCGCCACCGCGGCCGTGTCGTGGTGGACCGTGCAGCCGGGCACGCTCGCCACCAGGTTCGCGTAGCCGCGCGTGCCCGCCTCCTCGGCGAACTGCCCCGGCGCCGCGCCGGTCGCCGACTGCCATTCGCCGCTCTTGCCGCCGTCGGCGACGCCCTGCCAGCCGCGGCCGTAGAACGCCAGCCCGAGTGTCAGCCGCCGTGGGTCGGCACCCGCGTTCGTGTACGCGTTGATCGCCGCCTCGGCGCTGAAGTGGAACGGATACGGGTCGTCCGCGTCGGCGTAGAGGTTGCCCTGGTGACCGGTGCGGTTCGGCTCCCACGAGTTGTCGCTGCCCGCGCCGTGGAAGTCGTAGCCCTGCACGTTCGCCACGTCCAGCGACTCGAAGATCCGCGGCACGTCCCAGCCCGCCGCGACCTTGGCTGGGTCCGCCGGCGTGAAGGCGTGCAGCTGGTACCGCTTGCCGGTCGTCGCGCCGTACGCGTCGAGCTGCGCGCGGAACTCCGCCAGCAGCGCGGTCAGGTTGTTCTTGTCGTTCGGGCTCCAGTGGTTGCCCGGATGGCCGTCGGCGCTGCCGGGCCACTCCCAGTCGACGTCGATGCCGTCGAAGATCCCGGCCGCGGTGCCCGGGCCGCCCGCGCCGCCGTAGGGCGCGATGTTGCCCTTGATCCACGTGTCGACGCAGGAGGAGACGAACTTCTTGCGCGACGCGTCGGTGGCCGCGACGTCCGAGAAGTACTTCGAGTACGTCCAGCCGCCCAGCGAGACCAGGACCTTGATGTTCGGGTGCTTGGCCTTGAGCTTCTTGAGCTGGTTGAAGTTGCCGCGCAACGACTCCCAGCCGGTGTCGGCCACGCCGTCCACCGACTGCGCCGCCGCGAACGGCCGCGAGTAGTCGGCCTCGGCGTCACCGGCGCCGTCGCCCTGGTTCGGGTCCTGCGGGTTCGCCGTGGTGCCCTTCGTGACGCCGGACAGGCACGTCAGGTTGACCGGATCGATGTTCTCGAACGCGTACAGCAGATGCGTCAGTTTCGCCGCCGCACCAGAGGTTTCCAGGTTCTTCACGAAGTATTGGCGCCCGTAGATGCCCCACTGCACGAAGTAGCCGACCTTCGCGTAGCCGGACACGATGTCGCCGGTCTTCGCGGTGACGGCGGCACTCGGCGCCGACACGTTGTCGTAGCCGTCGCGGGCTTTCACCGTGAACGTGTACGAAGTGGACGGTGCCAGCCCGGTCACCACCGCCGACGTCGTGGTCACCGTCGTGGCCAGCACCGATCCGCGGTAGACGTCGTAGCCGATCACGCCGGTGTTGTCCGTCGACGCCGTCCAGGCGAGGGACACGCTGCCCGAGTCGGCCGCGGTCGCCCGCAGGCCACCCGGCGCCGACGGCGGCTGGGTGTCGTCGGCCGGGTTGTTCGTCGTGACGGCCAGCGCCGTGCTCACCGGCGACGTGTTTCCCTTGCTGTCGCGGGCTTTCACCGTGAACGAGTACGCGGTGGCCGGCGTCAGCCCGTTCACGGTGGCGCTCGTCCCGGTCACCGAGACGGCCAGGGAGGCGCCCTGGTAGACGTCGTAGGCGGTCACCGGCAGCGAACCGGCCGCCGAAGGGGTCCAGGTCAGCGAAACCGACTTCGTCGTCTTCGTGACCAGCCGCAGGTTCGACGGCGCGCCCGGTGGCGTGTCCGGCGAGCCGTCGCAGTTGGCGTTGTCCACACGGCACTGCGTCGGCGTCGCGGCCGCGCTGAGCCGGAAAGTCGGGCTGTACGGGTAGGTGTTCCGGCCCGGCGCGAGCGTCGCGATGTAGTACGCCGGAGTCAGCGTGACCTGCGTGCCGTTCTGGGTCACCGTGCCGTTTTCGCCGGTGCTGGCGGTGATCCCGGCGGGCAGCGTGAAGGTGATCGCCCAGTTGCTCACCGACGCGGTGCCGGTGTTGGCGACGGTGTAGGTGCCGGTGGTGCCGTTCATGGCCAGGGTGGCGGTCAGGGAACCGGCCGCCGCGGCCGGGGGCGCGAGCGCTGCGGTGCCGCCGAGTGCGATGAGCACAGCGGCCAGTGCGGAGCGTAGTCGTGCGGGAGTACGTCTCATGGCGGTTCTCCGGGAGGCGGGGACGATATGGTCTAGACCACATCGAATGTAACCCCGGCCGCGGCGAACCGCGCACGCCCGAACGGCGGCAACCGGTGTCCGAACGGACTGTTAACGTCCCGAGAAAGTCGCTTTCCCCGGCCCGTCGGCCAGGAACGACTTCACGGCGTTGCGGAGATCCTCGGTGTCGAACAGCTCCGCCGCGATCGTCGTGATGTGCGCGTTCGCCTCGGGGACGCCACCGGCGGAGAAGTGGTCGAGGACGCGCTTGGTCGCGGCGTGGGCGCGCGTCGGGCCTTCGGCCAGCCGGGCGGCGAACGACCGCGCCGCGGCGTCGAAACCCTCGTCCGGCAGGACGCGGTTGACGACGTTCCAGCGCTCCAGCGTGGCCGCGTCGTAGGTGTCGCCGGTCATGACGAACTCCTTGGCGCGCCCGACACCGGCACGGGCCGCGAGCCGCTGGGTGCCGCCCATGGTCGGCGTCAGCCCGACGACCTTCTCGACCAGCCCGAACTTCGCCCGCTCCGCGGCCAGAACGATGTCGCAGGCCACCGCGACCTCGAACGCCCAGGTCAGGCAGAGCCCGTGCGCGGCGAACACGGTCGGGAACGGCAGCGCCGCGATCCGGTCCGGCACCGCCAGCATCGCGTCGAACAGCACCTTCGCCTCGGCGGCCGAGCCCTGGGCGTCGAACAGCGAGACGTCCACGCCACCGCTGACGATCTTGCCCTCGGCGCGGATCAGCAGCGCCCGCGCGGGCTCGGCTTCCAGCGAGCCGATCGCCGAGGACAGCGCGTCCTGCAGCGAAGCCGTGTAGAGGTTCAACGGCGGCGCGTCGATGGTCAGGACGGCGAGCCCGCCGTCGCGATCGAGGCGGACCTGCTCGCTCATGATCACCCTGCTTCTTCGGCTTCGACGATGTCGTCCCAATACTGCTGGGCCTCGGGCCGCCAGTCGACGTGTTTGTGATGGAACAGCTCCGCCGCTTTCGTCCCGCTCCACTTCGCCGGCAGCAGCTCGGCGGGCAGCTGCGGGTCGAGGAAGGGGAAGCGGCGCCACTCGTGCACCAGCTCGGTCTGCGCGCGCAGCACCGCGCGGCCGCCGGTCGGGTGCAGGCCGGTGAAGCGGTCGATGAAGTCCTCGTAGCGGTCCTTCAGCTCGGTGAGGTCCCAGGAGCGGGCGACCATGGACTCCTGCTCGCCGATCTCGCCGTAGGCCGCGGTGAACGACATCGCCTGCGCGTCGAGGCCCAGCTCGTTGACGATCTGCTGGGCCTCGCGCTGGCGGGTCAGGTCGGGGCTGACCCACACCCCGGCCACCGGCGAGCCGAAACCCGCCCAGGTCAGCCGCGTGCGCAGGCGGTGGCGCAGGTCGCGCTTGGCCTCGGGCACGGAGACGATGAGCATCAGCCACTGGCCGTTCCACTGGCGTTCCTCGCGGCCGAAGGCGTAGATCCGTTCGGCGCCCTCGGTCAGCAGGCGGCGCCCCGGCGGCGTCAGCGACCAGCGCACGCGGCGCCCGACGCGCTCGGAGACGACCCAGCCCTCGGCGGCGGAGCGGGCCAGCGCCTGCCGCGCCGACTTCTCCTCGATGTCGAGGATGCCCAGCACCTCGACGAGCATGGAGGTCCAGACCGGTTTGTCGCGGGGCAGCGCGTACTCGCCGAGCACGGTCATCAGCAGCGACCGCGCGCTGGCGTGGCTGACCTCCCGGCGCCGGCTCACGGTCGGCCGCGGCGCCGACGGGCGGCCTTCCCTCGGCTTCGGCCTGCGGCCGAGGGTGACCGGGGGAGCGGGTTCGCCCATGTGTCTTCACCAGCCTCATCGCACGGGACATCGACAACCCAACAGGTTACCCACACTGAGTGATCAAAGCGCCACCGGACACACACAGTGGGTGTCTTTGACCATGATCTGACACCTCGCCGGGGCCCCGTAGACTCGGGTTCCTCATGAGCGCAACACTCGTCGCGAAGGACCTGGCCGCCGGCCACGGTGACCGCATCCTGTTCTCGGGGCTCGATCTCGTCGTCGCGCCCGGCGACGTCGTCGGCCTGGTCGGCGTCAACGGCGCCGGCAAGTCGACGCTGCTGCGGACCCTCGCCGGGCTGGCCAAGCCGGACGACGGGGAGATCCGGCTGAACCCGCCGACCGCGACCGTCGGGCACCTGCCGCAGGAGCCGGAACGCCGCGAAGGCGAGTCGGTGCGGGCGTTCCTGGCGCGGCGCACCGGCGTCTCGGCGGCACAGGCGGACCTCGACGCCGCCACCGAAGCACTCACGGCGGGCGAGTCCGGCGCGGACGACCGCTACGCCGCGGCTCTGGACCGCTGGCTGGCCCTCGGCGGCGCGGACCTGGACGACCGCGCCGCCGAAGTGGCCGCCGACCTGGGCCTGGCGGTCGACCTCGACCAGCCGATGACGTCGCTGTCGGGCGGTCAGGCAGCGCGCGCCGGGCTCGCGTCGCTGCTGCTGAGCCGGTACGACATCTTCCTGCTCGACGAGCCGACGAACGACCTCGACCTCGACGGCCTGGCCCGCCTGGAGCGGTTCGTGACGGGCCTGCGCGCGGCGACGGTGCTGGTCAGCCACGACCGCGAGTTCCTGGCCCGCACGGTGGACCGCGTCGTCGAGCTGGACCTGGCCCAGCAGCAGGTGAACGTGTACGGCGGCGGGTACGAGGCGTACCTCGAGGAGCGCGAAGTCGCCCGGCGGCACGCGCGCGAGGAGTACGAGGAGTACGCCGAGACGAAGGCCTCCTTGGAGGCGCGCGGCCGGATGCAGCGGGCGTGGATGGAGAAGGGCGTCAAGAACGCGCGCCGGAAGGCGCCCGACAACGACAAGTCCGCCCGCAAGTTCCGCAGCGAGGCCACGGAGAAGCAGGCGTCGAAAGCCCGCCAGACCGACCGCATGATCGAGCGGCTGGAGGTCGTCGAGGAGCCGCGCAAGGAGTGGGAGCTGCGGATGGAGATCGCCGCGGCCCCGCGCGCGGGCGCGGTGGTCGCGACGCTGCGTGGTGCGGTGGTCCGCCGTGGAAGTTTCACCCTGGGCCCGGTCGACCTCCAGATCGACTGGGCGGACAAGGTCGCGATCACGGGAGCGAACGGCTCGGGCAAGTCGACGCTCCTGGCAGCCCTCCTCGGCCGCATCCCCTTGAACGAAGGCGACGCGTCCCTGGGCCCGGGCGTGGTGGTCGGCGAGGTCGACCAGGCCCGCCGCCTCTTCCTCGGCGACGTCCCGCTGGCCGAGGCATTCGCCCGGGAGGTCCCGGAGTTCGC
Organism: Amycolatopsis melonis; assembly: GCF_040064235.1. NCBI lineage: Bacteria > Bacillati > Actinomycetota > Actinomycetes > Pseudonocardiales > Pseudonocardiaceae > Amycolatopsis > Amycolatopsis melonis. The sequence continues at coordinate 38,577 of NZ_JBDZYD010000014.1, read as the reverse complement.
GGACGCAGAGGTCCGGACATTGCTGGCCAAGTTCGGCCTCAAGGCGGCACATGTACTGAGGCCGGCGGCAACGCTGTCCCCAGGAGAGCGGACTCGGGCGGCGCTGGCGTTGTTGCAGGCGCGGGGTGTGAACCTGCTGGTGCTGGACGAGCCGACCAACCACCTCGACCTCCCGGCGATCGAGCAGCTGGAGTCGGCGCTGGACAAGTACCCGGGAACGCTGCTGCTGGTGACGCACGACCGCCGGATGCTCGACGCGGTTCAGGTGACTCGTCGTTTGGAAGTCGATGGCGGGAAGGTGCGTGAGCTGTGACGCTGGGGTGGCTGCCGGGAGGTCGTTGGGTGAGCAGTGCTCTCGGACGAGAGCGATAGTCTGGATGGACTGTGAGCAGCGCTCTTGAAGTTGGGCAGTGTTCCGCGGCTGATGTGAGCGGTGCTCTCTGTTCTGGGCGCCGCTCTGGCGGAAGAGTGGGCAGCACTCTCGGCGTGAGTGTCACGCTCGTTGAGGCAGTGAGCAGTGCTCTCGGTGCGAACGCCACGCTTGTGGATCAGTGAGCGGTGCTCACGGTGAGAGCTGTGTCTGCCGAGGTAATGAGCGGTGCTCTCGGCGCAGTTGCCCGGGCATGCAGACGTGACGGGCGGTGCTCTCCGTGTGCCTGCTGCACCTGCTGTGCCTGCTGAGATGGTGAGCGGCGCTCTCGGTGCCGCGGCCTCCCTTGTTGGGCAGTGAGCGGTGCTCTCGCTAAGCGGGTGTGCCCGGTGGGCGAGTAGGCGGCGCTCTCCATGGCGTCGCCGCGCTTGCTGAGGTGGCGAGCGGTGCTCGTGGTGAGAGTGCTGTGCCTGCCGAGGTGGTGGGCGGTGCTCTCGAAGTTGACGGCCGCTCCTGTTGGTTGGTGAGCGCTGCTCTTGAAGTCGAGCAGTGTTCGCTGGGCGGCATGAGCAGTGCTTCTGGATCGAGGATGCTGCCGTCCTGTGACGCAGCGCTCTCGCGTTTGAAGGGTGGCTGGAGTCCTGTGTGAGCGGTGCTCTCGAGCCGCGAGGTGTCCGCCCTCTTGTGTGAACAGTGCTCTTGAGGGCGGGGTTGCGCGCAGGTGGCTTGTGAGTGGTGCTCTCGGATCGCAGTGTGGCTCGATGCGCTGTGTGAGCGGCGCTCTCAAAGCGGGGCGCTGCTCGCTGCCGGGGGGGGGTGCTCTTTGCCGGTCACCCCTTTGTCGCTCCTCCCGTCAGGCCCTTCACGAACTGCTTCTGCAGCGCCAGATAGAACACCAGCACCGGCAACGTCGCCAGGAACATCAACGCGAACACGCTTCCCAGGTCCGCCTGGTACTGGCCGATCGATCGGTAGATGCCCGTCGTGATCGTTGTTCCCTGGCTGGGGCCGAGGATGATCAGGGGGTCGATGAAGTCGTTCCAGATCCATACTCCCAGGAAAATCAACACCGATGCCGTTGCCGGGCGGAGGAGGGGGAATACCACTCGCCAGAACACCTGCCCGCGGCTTGCTCCGTCGAGGCGGGCTGCCTCCTCCAGTTCCACCGGTACGCCGCGGATGAATCCGGTGAACACGAACACGCCGAACGGCACGTAATAGCCGACGTTGAACAAGATCAGCCCCGGCAGGGTGGCCATCAGGTGGGTCACCCGGAGGACATCGGTGATCGGGATCAGGATCACCTGCGGTGGAATCATCAGCCCGGCCAGCAGCACCATTGTCAGCACCTTCGTCCACCGCCTGGCCGACCGGGCTAGGTAGTGGCCCAGCATTGCCGACAGCACCGTCAGCACCAGGATCGACAACACGGTGACCACGACGCTGTTCGCCAGGCTCACCCAGAACAGCCCGTCCGGGCGGGTCAGGACCGCGTGGATGTTCGCCAGCGTCGGCGGGAGCGGCAACGACGCCGGCTCCTTCGCGATCAGGTCGCCGCGCTTGAACACGTTTGCCAGCACCAAATACAGCGGCACCGCGAACAGTGCGCCCAGCACCAACGCGACCAAGCGCCGCGTCACAGGTCCACCTCGCGGCGGCGGAGGATGTTCAGCACCACCGTTGTCACCACCGCGACGATCACCAGCATCAGCACCGCCATCGCCGACGCGTAGCCGACGTGGTTGGCGTCGAAGCCCGTCTGGAGTACGCCGAACGCGATTGTTGCCGTGGCGCCGGATCCCGGGCCGCCGTTGGTGATCACCTTGACGTAGTCGTACGTCTTGAATGCCGAAATCAGCAGCACCACCGTGGTGATCGTCAGCGACGGCGCGAGCAGCGGCCACGTGACCGCGCGGAACCGGCGCAGCGGCCCGGCGCCGTCGATCTCCGCCGCCTCCAGCAGCTCCGGCGGGACACCCTGCAGGCCGGCCAGGTACACCACCACGCAGAACCCGAGCATCTGCCAGCACACGATCGACGCCACCGAATACAGCGCCACGTCCGGATCGGACAGCCAGCCTGGCGGATGCTCGACCCCCAGTGCGCGCAACAGGGTGTTGAACGGGCCCTGATCGTCGAGCAGCCGCGACCACACGATCGACACCACCACCGAGCTGAGGATCACCGGCGTGAAGAACACACTGCGCAAAGCGTTGTACAGCCACCCTTTCCGGTCCAGCAGCACCGCCACACCGAGCCCGGCGACGTTCGGCACGATCACCACGATCAGCGTCAGGATCGTGGTCACCTTCAGCGCCGTGAGGAACTGCTCGTCGGTGAACAGCAGCCGGTAGTTGTCCAGGCCGACGAACTTCGCCGGCGGGTTGAACGGGTTGTAGCTGGTCAGGCTGTAGCCGAAGCTGACCAGGATCGGTGCCAGCACGAAACACGCGTAGACCAGCACCCCGGGCGCGCCGAACGACGCGAAGTGCCACACGCGCGGCAGGATCGGCCGGCGCCGCCGGGCCGGGGAAGGGGAACGGCGGGTCTCGGGAGGAGTGGCGACGGCGGTCAACTGCCTCAGCCCGCCTTCGCCCACTCGGTGTCCAGGAACGCGCACGCCTCGGCCACGGACCGGCGGCCGGTGATGACGTCCTGGGCGGCTTGGTCCACTTTGTCCTTCATGCCGGGCAGCAACCCGTCGTCGGCGGTCTCCCAGCGGAAGGCGTGCACGACCGCGTTCTGCCGCACCGCTTCCGCGTACAGGTCGTACCCCGCCTTGAACACCGGGCCGGCGTCCGGCGGCGGCGTGTAGCCCTTGATCGCCGGGAACAGGCCGTCGGCCCGGACCGAGGCGTCGAGCTGGTCCTTGTCGAGCTGGAACGCCAGCGCGAACTTCCGGGCGGCGTCCAGGTGCGTGGCGTGCGCGTTCACGATCATGCCGCCGCCGGTGTAGGCCGGGACGGCGAGCTTGCCGTCTTCGGTGGGAAAGTTGAAGACACCGACCTCGAAGTCGTGCTTCTTCGCGTCGGCGTTCGCGGCGAACCAGTTGCCCATCGGGTACATCGCGCCCTTGCCGTCGAGGAACGCCTGCTCGGTCGCGGCGTAGTCGCGGGACACGCTCGTCTTGTCCACGTACCCCTTCGCCGCGAGGTCGGCGAGCTTCGCGAACGCGTGCTGGAACGCCGGATCGGTGAACTTGACCTGGTCCTGACGCCGCCGCGTCAGCCAGTCCGGCATCGTGGTGTAGACCTCGGTGCTGACCAGTCCGGAAAGGATCATCGACGACGGGAAGCCGTCCTTGCCGCCGCCGATGGTGAACGGCGGATAGCCCTTGTCCGTGAGCTTTCCCGCGTCGGTGACGAGTTCGGCCCAGGTCTTCGGCGGGGTAGTGATGCCCGCGTCGGCGAACATCTTCTTGTTGTAGTAGATCGGCGGGATCGTCTGGGTGTTGGCGGGCAGCTGGTAGTACTTGCCGCGCACCGGATTGGCCGCCGGGAACTGGAAGTCCTTCAGTTCCTCGGGGGTCCAGGCGTAGAGGTGGCCCGCTTCGGCGAAGCCCGCCGAGTCGACGGCGATCATGACGTCCGGGAACTGGCCGGACTGCAGGAGCTGTTTCGCATACGACGTCCGCCCGTCGGCGGTCGGCGCGACGAGCTTCTTGACCTTGATCCCCGGCGTTTTCCCGGTGACGCGGGCGATCGCGGCGTCCCAGTACGCGGGGGTGAGGTTCGGGGTTTCGAACGTCAGGAACGTGATTTCCGCGTCGCCGCTGCCGGTGCCCGCGCCGACCGAGCACGCGCTCACCGCCAGGAGTGCCGCCGCCCCCAGGGCCAGGAACCTTCTCATCCCGCCGTCTCCCATCCCGACCATATGTGATGTACGACGCAGTTGATCGGACCTATCCGGGAGTGTCAAGGCAGGAATACCGCTGAATGGGACTATGTAAGGCAGATAGATCAGATCTTATCTGCTCGAGCCGGACGACTGTGCTGGCGAAATCGCCGGTCGGAAGGCCGAGCGGCAGGCCGCGGGCGAGCAGCACCGCGCCGCTGTGCGTGATGCCGGAATCCGGATCGAGGTACCGCTGAGCGGGATCGAGGCCGTCGAGCCGCAGCGGCCGTTCGGGCGCATTGAAGTGCGCGGCCTGCCGGTAGGCGAAAACCACCGCCCGGTCACCCAGGACGTATTGCAGCGCAACGACACCGTCGTCGACCGGCGGCCGGAGCCGGTACAGCGCGCCGTGCTGCACCACCGGCCGGATGTCGCGGTACAGCGCGACCAGTTCCCGGGCGAGCGCGAGGTCCGCCTCCGGCCAGCGCAGGATGTCGCCGCCGAGACCGAGGACGCCGGACATGGCGACGTGGAACCGGAACCGCAGCGGAACCGACCGCCCCGTCACGAAGTTCGGGGTGTCGGTGACCCACGCCGCCATCGTGCCCGCCGGGTAGAGCTGGCCGTGACCGTGCTGGATCCGCAGCCGGTCGAGGGCGTCGGTGTTGTCGGAGGTCCAGACCTGGTCGGTGCGCGCGAGCATGCCGAGGTCGACACGCCCGCCGCCGCCCGCGCAGCTTTCGATGCGCAGCCCCGGATGGCCGGCGCGCAACCGGTCCATGAGCGCGTAGACCACGCGGGTGTGCTCCACCCAGAGCCGGTCCTGGTCGGCTTCGCCGGGCCAGCCCGCTTCGCCGAACGGCCGGTTCATGTCCCACTTCAGGAAGTCGATCCCGTGCTCGCCGACGAGCCGGTCGAGCCAGCCGTGGGCCCACGCGGCGACGTCCGGGCGCGCGAAGTTGAGCACGAGCTGGTGCCGCAGCTCGGAACGACGGCGGTGCGCGTGGTGCAGCACCCACTCCGGATGAGCACGGTAGAGGTCGCTGTCGGGGTTGACCATCTCGGGCTCGACCCACAGCCCGAACCGCAGGCCGAGTTCGTGCACGGCCGTCACCAACGGCTTGAGGCCACGGGGAAAGCGGTCGCGGTTGACCACCCAGTCGCCGAGCCCGGCGTGGTCGCCGGTACGGGCGCCGAACCAGCCGTCGTCCAGCACGAACAGCTCGGCGCCCAGCGCCGCGGCGCGCTCGGCGAGCACGAGCTGGCCGTCCTCGGAGACGTCGAAACCCGTGGCCTCCCAGGAGTTGTAGAGCACCGGACGCAGTTCGCCGGGATGCGGCAGGACGTACCGGCGGACGTACGCGTGCCACGCGCGGCTCGCCGCCCCGAATCCGCCGGTGGTGTACAGCCCGGCCGACACCGGCGTGGTCAGCGGCCGCCCGGGCCCGACGCGGTGGGCGACGCCGTCCTGGCCGAAGCCGCCGCTCACCGTCAGCCGCCCGGTCGGCGAGCGGGCGGTGGTCAGCCGCCACGAGCCGCTCCAGGCGAGCGCGACGCCATAGACCTCGCCGTGGCGTTCGGTCGCGGTGCCGTCGTCGACCATCACCCACGGATTGGCGTGATGGCTGGTGATTCCACGCCGGCTCGCGAACACCGTCTCGCCGTGCGGCACGGGCGTCCGGCGCAGCTGGGTTTCCGCGGCCCAGCGGCCGGTGACGTGACTGAGCCGGTAGTCCTCGGACACCGGCAGCGCCCAGGTCGCGGAGTCCGCACGCAGGACCTCGACGTCGATGTCCGCACTCAGCTCGGCCCAGCGCTCCAGGACGTCCCCGCGCAGCCGGTAGTGCAGGGTGACCGAAAGGGGATAGTGCCGGTCGGTGAACGCGATCCGCAGGTGCGTGCCCGTGATCGCGCGGTCGCGATAGCGCCACTCGAGGCCGCGCGCGCCGTCGGCGAAGCGAACCTGCAGGGCGGGTGGCCAATACCGGGTGCCGCCCTCGGCCAGCTCGCCGAGGCCTTCGTTCGGATCGTTGAACCCGTCCCACCACGGCAGGGTCTTCTCGGTGACTTCGACGACCTCGGCCGCGGACAGCATCGGGCCCCAGTGGACGTGGACCGGGACGTCGGCGGAATCGAGCCGCAGCGCGTAGGTGCACGAATCGCCGGTGAGCACCCAGGTGCGGTGCCCGGCGAGGAAGCTGATCCCGGCCATGCCGGACATCCTGCTCACCGGCGGGGCCGCCGCCAAGGAACGTCCCGATCACCGGTACCGCGGTACGCCATACGGCCATCCGGGTGGCCTTGACCGGGCATTACTGGTGCCTTCGGGTAATGGTGGTGACAATGAGTGAGATCGAGGGAGAGGCGACGCCGTCACGTCGTCGCCGGGCGAGGGGAGATCGCCATGGTGGTCGGCAGCAGGAAAATCACCGCACTCGCGGATCCGGAGCCGGGAATTCAGCTCGGCTGCCCGTCCGTGCACGACCTGGTCGAGGCCTACCGGGAACGGGGCCGCCCGCGGTTCGCGCAGTTGCGGAAGGCGTACGAGGCGGCGCACGGAAAGATCGTCGAAGAGTATTACGCCCTGCATTTCGAGGCGGCGCTGCTGCTCGTCGCCAACGACCGCCGGGAATCCGGTGGTGACGGGGACCGGATCCACAAGCTGCGGTTCTTCTACGACCCGGTCGAAACGACCCCGGACGTCGACGACGTCTTCCGGTCGGTGCGGCGGGCGGAGCGGAAGTACTCGGTGCTGCTCGGCGGCCAGCCGCAGGAGATCCTGGTGCAGGGCCTCTACACCGCCACCGTCGCCCTGCTGGGCGTGCTCGACGCGATGGTGGCGTCCGGGCAGAAGGAAAGCCGGGTGACCGCCGCGGTCGCCTCGGCGCGGAAGGAGATCCGCCAGATCGAGCAGAATGCCCGCGAGGCGGCACTCGACCGCGCGCTGATCCGTTATCTCGGCGGCCTGGCCGTCGGCGTGGTCGCCGCGGCCGTCGTCGCGGTCGCGGTGTATTTCCTGCCGTTGAAAGTCGAGATCGGATCGCAGCTGATCATTTGCGTGGTGTCGGGGGCGATCGGCGCGATCCTGAGCGTCATGACGCGCACGGCGAACCGGGAAAGAGTGCGGGTGAGCCTCGACCAGGGCTGGCTCGTGATCATTCTTTCCGGCTGTTTCCGGCTGATCATCGGTGCTGTTTTCGGGGCGGCGATGTTCGTGCTCGTGCGCGCCGGGCTGCTGCCGCTCGCCGTTCCCGGCGAGGGGGAGCGGGGCACGCTGTTCTTCGCGGGCCTCGCCTTCCTCGCCGGGTTCAGCGAACGCCGGGCGCAGGACACGATCGTCCGTACCCTGCCCGGTGCCCTGGAGCAGAACGTGGCCGAACCGGGGCGGGGCAAGGACGGCTGACCCGGTCAGGGCCGGTCGGTGAGGTACCCGCCCATCGTCTTGAAGTACTCGTGCGCGGGCAGGTCCGTGCCGTCCGCGGTGCGGACCCGCTCGACGAGCAGGCCGGGGGACTGGCCGCGGCGCGCGTCCGGCCCGGCCACGATCACGACGCCGTCGCCTTCCCGGATGAAGATCCGGCCCGGCGTGCCGCCGTAGTGGCCCTGCGACACCGACGCCTTGATGATCCGCAGCTCTTCGCCGCGGTGGTAGGTGAACGCATTGGGGTACGGGTCCGGCAGCGCCCGCACGAACCGCTCGAGGTCCGCGGGCGGCCACGTCCAGTCGATGAGGCTGTCGCGCTTGGCCCGCTTGTGGAAGAAGCTCGCCTTCGACCGGTCCTGCGGCACCGGCGTGTAGCCGGTCTCGATCAGCGAGATGGCCTCGGCGGTGATCGGCGCGATGAGGTCCACCGTGCGGTGGAAGAGGTCGGTGGTGGTGTCGGCGGGGCCGACCGGGATCGCGCGCTGCAGGACGATGTCGCCCGCGTCGAGCTCGCCGTCCATCATGTGGGCGGTGACGCCGACCTCGGGCTCGCCGTTGATCATCGCCCAGATGAGCGGCGAGAAGCCCGCGTACGCCGGCAGCAGCGAGTCGTGGATGTTGAGCGTGCCGTGCCGCGGCAGCTCGAAGATCTCCGGCGGCAGCCAGGTGCGCCAGTTGTTCGCCACGATCAGGTCGAGGTCGGCGGCCTTCAGCTCGGCGAGCAGCTCGGCGTCGTCCGGGCGGGTCCGCAGCAGGACCCGGATGCCGTGGGCCTCGGCGAGGTCGGCGACCGAGTCGGCCCAGATCCGCTCGTAGGCGTGGTCGCTCTTCGGGTGGGTGACCACGAGGGCGACCTCGTGGCCGGCGTCGATGAGCGCCTGGAGGGTCCGGTGCCCCCAGGTCTGGTAGCCGAACATCGCCACGCGCATTCGAGAGTGCCTTTCGGGGTCGGGGGACGAACATCACCACGAACGTACTAGGCGAGGCTCGCCTAAGTTAGGTTAGGGTTCCCTGAACCGTACCGGAGCGCGCGAGGGAGCAACATGACTGCAGAGGTCCCGATCTACGACATCGTCGGCGTGGGCTTCGGGCCGTCGAACCTTGCGCTGGCGATCGCCCTCGCCGAGCACAACGGGGGCCAGGGCGAGCCGGTGACCGCGCACTTCCTCGAGCGGCAGCCGCGGTTCGGCTGGCACCGCGGGATGCTCATCGACACCGCGACCATGCAGGTGTCGTTCCTCAAGGACCTGGTCACCATGCGGAACCCGACCAGCGCGTTCAGCTTCCTGAACTACCTGCACGAGGCCGGGCGGCTGGTCGACTTCATCAACCACAAGAACCTCTTCCCGCTGCGCGTGGAGTTCCACGACTACTTCGAGTGGGCGGCGGCGAAGGTCGACGACGTCGTCTCCTACGGCACCGAGGTGGTGGCCGTGCGGCCGGTGTACGACGGCGCGGAGGTCGCCTACTTCGACGTCGAGGCCTCGGACGGCACGTCGCTGCGGGCCCGCAACCTGGTGCTGGGCACGGGCCTGCGGCCGCAGCTGCCCGACGGCGTCACCGCCGGGCCGCGGATCTGGCACAACAGCGAGCTGCTGTTCCGCGTCGAGACCCTGCGGCAGAGCGATCCGAAGCGGTTCGTGGTGGTCGGCGCGGGGCAGAGCGCGGCCGAGGTCGCGGCGCTGCTGCACGACGAGTTCCCGCGCGCGGAGGTGTGCGCGGTGTTCGCCCGCTACGGCTACAGCCCCGCCGACGACAGCTCGTTCGCGAACCGGATCTTCGACCCGGAGGCGGTCGACCAGTTCTACCAGGCGGGCGAGCCGGTCAAGGACCGCCTGATGCGCTACCACGGCGCGACGAACTACTCGGCCGTCGACATCGACCTGATCGACGAGCTGTACCGCCGCGTCTACCGCGAGAAGGTGCTCGGCGTCGAGCGGCTGCGGCTGTTCAACGTCTCGCGCCCGGTCGAGGTGACCGACGCGGGCACGGTGACGGTCGAGTCCCTGACCACGGGCGCGCAGACGGTCCTGGAGGCCGACGCGGTCGTCTACGCGACCGGCTACCGGCCGGCGGACCCGACCCCGCTGCTCGGCGAGCTGGCCGCGGGCTGCGTCCGCGACGAGTCCGGCCGCCTGCGCGTGTCGCGCGACTACCGGATCGCCACGGAGTTCCCGCTGCGCGGCGGGATCTACCTGCAGGGCGGGACCGAGCACACGCACGGGATCACCTCGTCGCTGCTGTCGAACACCGCGGTCCGGGTCGGCGAGATCCTCCAGTCCATTGTGGACCGCCGGGTGGTCGCGGAGCCTGCGGGGGAGTACGCGGTCAGCGCGAGCTGAGCTGCTCGGCGAGGATGTCGCCGTGGCCGGCGTGCCGGGCGAAGTCCTCGATCAGCAGCAGGTGGACGAACCGGAGGCTGACCTCGCCCAGGACGGGATGGGTCCAGGTGTCGTCGAGCCCGAACCGGGCGGCGATCTCCCGCGAGCGCGCGCTCGCCCGTTCGAACTCGGCGATCACCCCGGCGACGGTTTCGTCGTCGGCCACGGCGAAGCTGGCCTCGCCCGGGGTCGACGGGCCGTCGCAGTCGTCCTCGCCGAGGCCGAGCACGAGCCGCTGGAACCACCGGCGTTCGACCATGGCGGCGTGCTTGACCAGGCCGATCGGCGTGGTCGCCGAGGGGACGAGCCGGGCGCGGGCCTCGGTTTCGGAGAGCCCCCGGACGGTGTCGGCCACGGCACGGCGGTTGCGGTCCAGCATGGCTTCCAGCAGGAGCCGCTCGGGGCCGGTGGTGGTTTCGGGCAGCACGAACATGAGCCCAGCATCCCGGAAGTGGCCGTCAAACCGCCGGGGCCGGGTGGTGGCGGCTGATCGGAATCACCATCGGCGTCCCGCTCACCGGGTCCGGGGCCACCTGGCACCGGACGTCGAAGACCTCGTCCACCAGCTCCTCGGTGATCACCGACGCCGGGGCGCCTGATGCCACGATTCGGCCCGCCTTCATCGCGATCAGGTGGTCGGCGTAGCGGCAGGCCTGGGGGAGGTCGTGCAGCACCATCACCACCGTCCGGCCCTCCTCCCGGTTGAGGTCGACCACCAGGTCCAGCACGTCGATCTGGTGGGCCAGGTCGAGGTACGTCGTGGGCTCGTCGAGCAGCAGCACCGGGGTGCCCTGCGCGACCGCCATCGCGATCCACGCCCGCTGGCGCTGGCCACCGGACAGCTCGTCGACCGGGCGGTCGGCCAGGTCTGTCATGCCGGTCGCCGTCAGGGCCGCCGCGACCGCTCCTTCGTCCGATGTGGACCACTGGCGCCACCAGCTCTGGTGCGGGGCGCGGCCGCGGCCCACCAGGTCCGCCACCGTCATGCCCTCGGGTGCCACCGGAGACTGCGGCAGGATGCCGACGCGCTGGGCGACCTGACGGGTCGGCAGGTCGTGGATCGACCGGCCGTCCAGGTAAACCCCGCCGGCCTTCGGCGTCAGCAGCCGGGCGAGGGTGCGCAGCAGCGTCGACTTCCCGCACGCGTTGGGCCCGACGATCGCGGTGATCCGCCCCGGCGGGATCGTCAGGTCGAGGCCGTCGATGACGACCCGGTCGTCGTAGGCGACGCGCAGGTCCTGCACGCGCAGGGAAGGAGTCATCTTCTCAGCCTCCGGAACCGGATCGGTTGGCCCTGGCGAGCAGCCAGAGCAGGAGCGGGGCGCCGAGCGCGCCGGTGACGATGCCGACCGGCAGCGCGGACGCCGTGAGGGAGCGCGCGATGAGGTCGCTGCCCAGCACGACGACCGCGCCGGTGAGCGCGGACGCCGTGACCGGCGGGGACGACAGCCGCGCGAGGCGCTGCGCGACCTGCGGTGCCGCCAGTGCCACGAACGAGATCGGGCCCGCCGACGCCGTCGCGAACGCCACCAGCCCGGCGCCGGCCAGCAGGAGCCCGAGCCGCACCGGCTGCACCGGCGTGCCCAGCCCGGCCGCGACGTCGTCGCCGAGCAGCAGCGTGCCCATCCACCGCGACAACGCCAGCACCAGCGGGAACAGCACGGCCAGCGCTCCCAGCAGCGGCCAGACGTGCTCCCAGCCGCGGTTGGCGAGATTGCCGACCAGCCAGCCGATCGACGCCTGCGCCTCGGTGATCTGCGCCTTGCTGAGCAGGTAGTCGGTCAGGCTGGTGCACATCGCGAAGATCCCGATGCCCACCAGCAGGATCCGGTACCCCGTGGTGCCGCGCCGCCACGCCAGCACGTACACCAGCAACGCCGTCAGCAGCCCGCCGAGCAGGCCGAGCGTCGTCGTGCCGAGCCCGCCGCCGAAGCCGAAGGCGATCCCGGCGACGACCGCCGTCGCCGCGCCCGCGTTGATCCCGATCATGTCCGGGCTCGCCAGCGGGTTGCGGGTGATGGTCTGGAACACCGCGCCGGACGCGCCGAACGCGAGGCCGGCCAGCAGCCCGGTCAGCGCCCGCGGCAGCCGCAGTTCCTGGACGATGTAGCCGGTTCCGGCGTCACCGCTGCCGAACAGTCCGGAAAGGACGTCGGACACGCTCATCGGAACGTCGCCGATCGTCATGCCTGCGCAGAACAGCACGAACGCGGCCACCGCCAGGACGGCCGAGACGAGCAGCAGCCGGGGCCGCAGGCGCCCGGACACCGGTCCGGCGCGGAAGGTGACGCGGTCGAGCACGCTCACGTCACGACTCCACGAGCTTGCGGCGGCGGACGAGGTGGATGAAGAAGGGGGCGCCGACGAACGCGACGATCACCCCGGCCCGGATCTCGCCGGGCCGCGCCAGGATCCGGCCGAGGATGTCGGCGGCCAGCAGCAGGCACGGCGCGAGCACCGCGGTGTAGGGCAGCAGCCACCGGTGGTCCGGCCCGATGACGAACCGGACGGCGTGCGGGACGACCAGGCCGAGGAACACGATCGGGCCGGCCACCGCGACGGACGCCCCGGTCAGCAGCGTGATGGCCAGCGCGCCGCGCAGCCGCAGCGGGCCCAGCTTGCGGCCGAGCGCGATCGCGACGTCGTCGCCGAGCGCGAGGCTGTTCAGCGCCGGGCCGCTGGTGATCGCCAGGACCAGGCCGGCCAGCAGGAACGGCGCGATCCGCAGCAGCGAGCCGCCGTCGACGCCGGCGAGCGAGCCTGCCGACCAGAACCGGTAACGGTTGAGCGCCACCGGATCCGTCAGCACCATCGCGCTGGTGAACGACCCGAGCAGCGCCGTGACGGCCGCTCCGGCGAGCGCGAGCTTGACCGGGCTCGACCCGCTGCGGCCGCGGGTGCCGAGGTAGTAGACGAACGCCGTCGCCAGGAGCGCGCCGGCGAAGGCGAACCAGATGGAGCCGGAGAGCGAGCCGACGCCGAGCACGGTGATCGCGAAGACGATCGCGAACGCGGCTCCGGCGCTGACCCCGAGCAGGCCAGGGTCGGCCAGCGGGTTGCGGGTCAGCGCCTGCATCACCGTGCCTGCCAGGCCCAGCGCGGCGCCGACGAGCACCGCCAGCAGCGTCCGCGGGATCCGGACACTGTGGATGATCACGGCGTCGGCCGAGCCGTCGTCGTGCCACAGCACCTGCCACACCGCGCCGAACGAGATCTCCTTCGAGCCCAGCCAGATGCTCAGCAGGCACAGGAAAACCAGGACGCCGAGGGCGGCCAGCAGACCGAGGGCGCGGCCCGTGTGTGGCGGGCGTCGCGTGAGAGCGATCCCTCCGGGGTCTGTTCGCACCGCACCTCCGACTGGTAGTGATTTAGGTAAGGCTAACCGATGGTACAGGAGTGCGTCCTCACCATCCGTTTGTTAGGGTCACCTAAGTTTGCGCCCCGATCGGGGTGCTGTCAGCAGCGGGAGGCGGGTCTACCGGTGAGCAACGGTGACGCTGTGCAGCAGGTTTCGGCGATCGGGTTCTGGCGGGACCGCCTCGGCTCGGCGCCGAAGGAACTGCCGCTGCCGGTCGACCGGCCGTACCCCGCGGCACCTGCAGCGCCGCGGGCCCGGCTCACCCGGCCGATCACGGCCGGCGAACCGGACGTCCTCGCCGCGTTCACCGTCCTGCTGTCCCGCTATGCGGGCACCACCGACGTCGTGCTCGGCATCGGCTCGCTGGTGCCGCTGCGGGTGGATCTGAGCGGGGCACCCGGTTTCGCCGACGTCGTCACCCGTGTCCAGGCGGCCCGGGAAGAGGCGCTGGCTCACGCGATTCCGTTCGGCGACCTCGTCGCCGAGCTGGGCCCGGAGCCGGGACGCGGGGGATCGGTGCTGGTCAACGTCGGTTTCGGGGCCGAGACCGACCTGCCGCTCGACCTGAACCTCACCCTCGACGACGGCGTGCTCACCGCCGACTACCGCGCCGACGTCCTCGACGCGTCCACTGTGGACCGCATGCTGGACCACCTCGGCCGTCTCGTCGAAGCGGGCCGCGAGCGTCCACAGTGGCCGGTCGCCCGGCTGGACCTGATGGGCCCGGCGGAACTGCGCCGGATGCTCGAAGAGTGGAACGACACGGACCTCGGCACGCCGCTGTCGACGCTGCCCGAGCTGTTCGCCGCCCGCGTCCGGGAAGCGCCGGACGCCGTCGCGCTCGTCTTCGAGGACGAGGAACTGACCTACGCCGAACTCGACGCGCGCGCCAACCGGCTCGCCCACGTCCTCATCGGACGCGGCGCCGGGCCGGAGCGCGTGGTCGCGCTCGCCGTGCCCCGCTCGATCGCGATGATCGTGGCCGAGCTGGCCGTGCTCAAGGCCGGTGCCGCCTACCTGCCGCTGGACCAGGACTACCCGGCCGAGCGGATCGCGTTCATGGTGTCCGACGCCCGCCCGGTGTGCGTGGTGACCACGAGCGACCTCGCCGACCGCTTCGACGGCGACGTCCTCCTGCTCGACGAACTCGACCTCGCCGCGGCGCCCGCGACCGACCCCGGCGCTCGGGTCGTCCCGGCCAACGCCGCCTACGTCATCTACACGTCCGGCTCGACCGGGCGTCCCAAGGGCGTCGTCGTGTCCCACGCGGGCGTGGCGAAGCTGGTCGCGACGCAGTCCGAGCGGTTCGGGGTGGGCCCGCACAGCCGGGTGCTGCAGTTCGCGTCGCCGAGTTTCGACGTCGCCTTCTGGGATCTGTGCCTCGGCCTGCTTTCGGGTGGGCGTCTGGTGATCGTCCCGGCCGAGCGCCGCGTGCCCGGGCCCGAGCTGGCGGACTACGCCCACGCCCACGGCGTCGACTTCATGATCCTGCCGCCCGCGCTGCTGGCCGAGTTTCCGGAGGACTGCGACCTGCCGCGGGACAGCGTCCTGCTGGCCGGGACCGAGCGCGTGTCGCCGGAGCTGGTGCGGCGGTGGGCGCCGGGACGCCGGATGTTCAACGCCTACGGCCCCACCGAGGCCACGACCAACTCGACACTCGGGCTGTGCGACCCGGAGATCGCGCCCGGCTCGGCCGTGCCGATCGGCGTGCCCGACCCGGGCACCCGCGCGTACGTCCTCGACGCGTACCTGGCGCCGGTCCCGGCCGGTGTGGTGGGGGAGCTGTACCTCGCCGGCTCCGGGCTGGCCCGGGGATATCTGGGACGGCCGGGGCTGACCGCGGAGCGGTTCGTCGCCTCTCCCTTCGGGTCCGGCGAGCGTCTCTACCGGACCGGTGACCTGGTGAAATGGCTGCCGGACGGGCGTCTGGTGTTCCTGGGCCGGGCCGACGACCAGGTCAAGATCCGCGGGTACCGGATCGAACTCGGCGAGATCGAGGCGGTGCTGGCCGAGCACCCGCGCGTCGCCCAGTCCGTCGTCGTCGCGCAGGACGGGCGGCTCGTCGCCTACGCCGTGCCGGTGCCCGACCGCGATCCCGCGGCCGAGCAGGGGCACGTCGACGAATGGCACGACGTCCACGAGGAGATGCTCGCCGGGTCCACCGGGATCGAGGAGAACTTCGCCGGCTGGAACTCCAGCTACGACGGCTCGGAGATCCCGCTCGGCGAGATGCGCGAGTGGCACGCGGCGACGATCGACCGGATTCGCGCGCTGCGCCCGAAGCGGGTGCTGGAGATCGGCGTCGGCAGTGGCCTGATCCTGTCGCGGATCGCGCCGGACGCCGAAACCTACTGGGGTGTCGACCTTTCCGAGAGCGCAGTCGAGAACGTCCGGCGCGAGGTCGCCGCGACGCCGTTCGCCGACCGCGTCCACCTCTCCGCTCGTCCGGCCCATGACCTGGGCGAGCTGCCGGACGAGCCGTTCGACACGGTGATCGTCAACTCCGTCGCGCAGTACTTCCCGAGCGCGGACTACCTCGCCGAAGTCGTGCACACTGCGGCCGGGCTGCTGGCTCCCGGCGGGGTGATCTTCCTCGGGGACATCCGGAATCTCCGGTCGCTGCGGGCGTTCCGGACGGCGACGGAGCTGCGGCACGGCCGGGCCGATGTCGCCGCGGTGGACCAGGCGATTGCCCGTGAGGGTGAGCTGGTGCTCGACCCGGATTTCTTCCCGGCGTTGGCGCGGGAACTCGACGGCTTCGACGTCGACCTGTGGGTCAAGCGCGGCGAGGCGCACAACGAGCTGACCCGGCACCGCTACGACGTTGTGCTGCGCAAGGCACCGAAGCGGGACCTGCCCGACGAGCAGGTGGTCGCGTTCGGCGATCTCGCGACGGTGGAACGGTTCCTGGCCGCCGAGACACCGGAGCGGCTGCGGGTCACCGGGATTCCGGACGCGCGGGTGTCCGGCGAGCTGGCCGCGGTCCGCGCCCTCGACGCCGGTGACCCGGCGGCCGCGCTCGCGGCGCTGGACGACCGGGACGGCGTCGACCCCGAAGACCTGCACCGCCTCGGCGAGCGCGCGGGTTACGAGGTCGCGGTCACCTGGGGTGCCGACGCCGGTGAGCTGGAAGCGGTCTTCAAGCGCCCCAATGTGGCCTTCGGTGCGTTGGACGCAACCAAGGCCACATTGGGGCGCCCGGGCGAAGACGGTCAGGACGGTCCGGTCTATCGTCCGGTGCGGCAGGCGGGCGCACCCGCGTCGTTTGCCAACAACCCGGCCGCCCGGCGGGAAACCGGGGCGCTGGTGGCGTCGCTGCGGGCGCACGTGCGGGACCGGCTGCCGCTGTACATGGTGCCCTCGGCGTTCGTCGTGCTGGACAAGCTTCCCGTGCTCGCGTCCGGGAAGCTGGACCGCAAGGCCCTGCCGAGCCCGGAGCGGTTCACCGCCGGGCCGGGCCGCGCGCCGCGCACGCCCGTCGAGCAGCTGCTGTGCGAGATGTTCGCCGACGTCCTCGGCGTCCCGCAGGCCGGGCCCGACGACGACTTCTTCGCCCTCGGCGGGCATTCGCTGCTGGCCACCCGGCTCGTCCAGCGCATCCGCGCGGCCGCCGGTGCCGAGGTGCCGGTGCGGGCGGTGTTCGACGCGCCGACCCCGGCCGCGCTCGCGGACTTCCTGACCGGGGCCGCGACCGGGACCGAACGGCGCCCGCTCACCCGCGTCCCCGAGCGGCCGGAGCGGCTGCCGCTGTCGTTCGCGCAGCAGCGGCTGTGGTTCCTGCACGGCCTGGAAGGCGGCTCGGCGACCTACAACGTCCCGCTCGTCATGCGGCTGGCCGGCGAGCTGGACGTCGAGGCGCTGCGCGCGGCGCTCGACGACGTCGTGGCGCGGCACGAGGCACTGCGGACGGTGTTCCCGGTCGACGGCGGCGTGCCGTACCAGGAAATCCTCGACGACAGCCGGGTGGAGCTGCCGGTACGGACGATCCCCGAGTCCGAAGTGGACGCCGAAGTGGACACGCTGGTCCGCGGCGTGTTCGACCTCGGCGCCGGCGTCCCGGTGCGGGCGGCCCTGCTGACGGTCGATCCGCGGCGGCACGTGCTCGTCCTGGTCGTCCACCACATCGCCGCCGACGGCTGGTCGCTGACCCCGCTGTGGCGTGACATCGCCACGGCCTACGGGGCCCGGCTGCGCGGTGAAGCTCCACAGTGGACACCGTTGCCGGTCCAGTACGCCGACTACACGCTCTGGCAGCGAGACCTCCTCGCCGCCGAGGAAGCCGCCCAGCTGGACTACTGGCGGGAAACGCTGGCCGGCCTGCCCGAGCGGATCACGCTCCCGCTCGACCGGCCGCACCCCGCGAGGTCCGCCTACCGCGGCGAGTTCTTCACCTTCGCCTGGGACGCCGGGCTCCAGGCCGGGCTCACCGACCTCGCGCGGGCCTGCGGTGCCAGCCCGTTCATGATCGTCCACGCGGGACTGACCGCACTGCTGTCGCGGCTGGGCGCCGGGACCGACATCCCGATCGGCACCCCGATCGCCGGCCGCACCGACCCGGCGCTCGACGACCTCGTCGGCTTCTTCGTCAACACCCTCGTGCTGCGGGTCGGCACCGGCGGCGATCCCTCCTTCCGCGACCTCGTGGCTCGCGTGCGCGAGCGCAGCCTCGACGCCTACGCCCACCAGGACGTCCCGTTCGAGCGGCTGGTCGAGGCGCTCAACCCGGCTCGCTCGCTGGCGCACCACCCGCTGTTCCAGACCATGCTGGCCTGGCAGAACACCCCCGGCGCCGGCGTCGAGCTGCCCGGGCTGACCGTCACCGAGCAGCCGGTGGGCACCGGCACGGCCAAGTTCGACCTCTGGTTCTCCTTCACCGAGCGGGCCGACGGCCTCCACGGCCAGGCCGAGTTCAACGCCGAGGTGTTCGACCGGGCCACCGTGACCGGCCTGCTCGACCGGCTCGAACTCCTGCTGCGGCAGGTGGTTTCGGCGCCGGACCGGCGCCTGGCCGAGCTGGACGTGCTGACCCCGGCCGAACGCGACGGCCTCGCCAGGACCTGGTCGGGTGCGGTCGAGGACGTCCCCGCGGTCACCGTGCCGGAACTGTTCGCCGCCCAGGTCGCGCGGACCCCGGACCACCCGGCCCTGGTCTTCGAGGGCGAAGTCCTCACCTACGCCGAGCTGGACGCGGTCTCCACCCGCCTCGCCCGGGTGCTGGCGGCCCGCGGCGCCGGTCCCGAGCAGGTCGTCGCGCTGGCGCTGCCGCGCTCGACACACCTGGTCACCGCCATTCTCGCCGTGCTCAAGGCGGGCGCGGCCTACCTGCCGCTCGACCCCGGCTACCCGGCCGAGCGCATCGCCTTCATGCTCGAAGACGCCGCCCCGGCCCTCGTCCTCGCCACGGCGGAGACGGCGGTGGAAGGCGCCCTGCTGCTCGACGACCCGGCCACGCTCGACGGGGTTCCGGCCGAGCCGCTCGACGTCGTGCTGCGGCCGGAGAACCCGGCGTACGTCATCTACACGTCCGGCTCGACCGGGCGCCCCAAGGGCGTCGTCGTCCCGCACGCGGGCATCGTCAACCGGCTGCTGTGGATGCAGGACGAGTACGGCCTCACCGGCGACGACCGCGTGCTGCAGAAGACGCCGTCGAGCTTCGACGTCTCGGTGTGGGAGTTCCTCTGGCCGCTGCTCACCGGCGCCACCGAGGTCCTGGCCCGGCCCGACGGCCACAAGGACCCCGCCTACCTCGCCCGGCTGATCCGCGAGCAGGCGATCACCACCGTCCACTTCGTCCCGTCGATGCTCCAGGTCTTCCTGCAGGAGCCGGCGGCGCGGGACTGCACGAGCCTGCGCCGGGTCCTGTGCAGCGGCGAAGCCCTGCCGCCGGACGCCGTCGACCGGTTCGCCCGGGTGCTCGACGCCGAGCTGCACAACCTCTACGGGCCCACCGAAGCCTCGGTCGACGTCACCGCCTGGCGGACGTCCACAGAGGACACGACCGTCCCCATCGGACGTCCGGTGTGGAACACCCGCACCTACGTCCTCGACGCCGCCCTCCGCCCAGTGCCGCCGGGCACGCCCGGCGAGCTGTACCTGGCGGGTGTCCAGCTGGCCCGCGGCTACCTCGGCCGCCCGGGGCTCAGCGCGGAACGGTTCGTGGCCGACCCGTTCGGCGCGCCCGGCTCCCGGATGTACCGCACCGGCGACCTCGCCCGCTTCCGCCCCGACGGGGTCCTCGAATTCCTCGGCCGCGGGGACGAGCAGGTCAAGATCCGCGGCTTCCGCGTCGAACCGGGCGAGATCGCCGCGACCCTGTCCGCCCACGAGGACGTCGCCCACGCCGTCGTCGTCGCCCGTGAGGACCGCCCGGGCGACGTCCGCCTGGTCGGCTACGTCGTGCCCGCCGACACTCCCGGCACGCCTGCCGAAGAAACCGGGCAGGTCGCCGAGTGGCGCGAGCTGTACGACTCGACGTACGCGCGGGCCGAAGACGGCTTCGCGGGCTGGAACTCCAGCTACACCGGCGAGCCGATCCCGCGGGCGGAGATGCGGGAGTGGCGGGACGCGACCGTCGCCCGGATCCGGGAGCTGGCGCCGCGGCGCGTCCTCGAAATCGGGGTCGGCGGCGGCCTGCTGCTGGCCGAGCTGGCCCCGGACTGCGAGACGTACTGGGGCACCGACGTCTCCGCCGAGGCGATCGCGTCGCTGGGCCGCCGGGTCGCGGCCGATCCCGCGCTCGCCGGGCGCGTCGAACTCCGCACCGGCGAGGCGGCCGACGTCGCCGGGCTGCCGTCCGGGTTCTTCGACACCATCGTGCTGAACTCCGTCGTCCAGTACTTCCCGAGCGGCGCCTACCTCCTGGACGTCGTGCGCAGGGCCCTGGACCTGCTCGCCCCGGGCGGCGCGCTGTTCCTTGGCGACGTCCGTGACCTGCGCCAGATCCGGGCCTTCCACGCCGAGGTCGTCCGGCACCGCGGCGGTGACGTCGAGCAGAACCTCCTGCGGGAGAAGGAGCTCCTGGTCGCCCCGGAGTTCTTCGCCGGGCTCGCCGGGGTCGCCGCCGACATCCGCGTCAAGCGCGGCCGGGCGGTCAACGAGCTGACCCAGTACCGCTACGACGTGGTCCTGCGCCCGGGAACCGCCGAGCCGCAGCCCGTCACCACGATGAGCTGGGGCACCGATGTGTCCACTGTGGAGGAGGTCGCGGCGGCTCTCCGGGACACCGGGCTCCGCGTCGACGGCGTCCCGAACGCACGCACCACCGAAGGCGGCGTCGATCCCGAGGACTGGTACGCCCTCGGTGACGACCGCGGCTACCGCACCGCCGTCACGTGGTCCGCGGCCGGTGACGGCTCGGTCGACGTCCTGTTCACCACCGGCGACCCGGCGGGGGCCTTCCGGCCCGGCACCGGGCCGCTGCTGTCCTACACCGGCAATCCGGCCCGCTCGCGCCGGAGCGCCGCGCTGCCCGCGGCCCTGCGGACGCTGGCCGCCGGGCAGCTGCCGGAGCACATGGTGCCGTCGGCGATCGTCGTGCTCGACGCGCTGCCGGTGACGGCCAACGGCAAGCTCGACCGCCGCGCGCTCCCGGCGCCCGACCTGGCCGCGCCGACGTCGGACCGCGAGCCGCGGACCCCGGTCGAGCGGCAGCTGTGCGAGCTGTTCGCCGAGGTCCTCGGCCTGCCGCGGGTCGGGCCGGACGACAGCTTCTTCGCCCTCGGCGGCCATTCGCTGCTGGCCACCCGCCTGATCGCCCGGGTCCGCGCGGCGCTGGACGCCGAGCTGGAAGTCCGGTCGGTGTTCGAGACGCCGACCCCCGCCGGCCTGGCCGGGGTGCTCGCCACCGCCCGCGGGACCGCGCGGCCGCCGCTGGTCCGGATGCGCCGCCCGGACCTCGTGCCGCTGTCGGGCGCCCAGCAGCGCCTGTGGTTCCTGCACCACCTCGAAGGACCGTCTGCGACCTACAACGTGCCGCTGGTCATGCGGCTCGAAGGCGACCTCGACGTCGAGGCGCTGCGAGCGGCACTGTCCGATGTGGTCGCCCGCCACGAGGCGCTGCGCACCCGGTTCCCGCAGCGGGACGGCGTGCCCTACCAGGACATTCTCCCCGCCGGGGAGATCGACCTGCCGGTGCGGGAAGTCACGGATCCCGGCGCGGCGCTGACCGGGCTCGTCCGCGGCGCGTTCGACCTGGAGCACCACGTGCCGATGCGCGTGGAACTGCTCCGGCTGGGCGAGCGCGAGCACGTCCTCGCGCTGGTGTTCCACCACATCGCCTCCGACGGCTGGTCGATGGCGCCGCTGTGGCGGGACATCGCCACGGCCTACGGTGCCCGGCTGCGCGGCGAAGCTCCACAGTGGACGCCGCTGCCGGTGCAGTACGCGGACTACACGCTGTGGCAGCAGGAACTGCTCGGCCGCGAGGACGACCCGGACAGCGTGCTCGGCGAGCAGCTGGACTACTGGCGGACCACTTTGGACGGCCTGCCCGAGCGGATCGAGCTGCCGCTGGACCGGCCGCATCCGGCGGTCGCGACGTTCCGCGGCGAGCTGCACACCTTCGGCTGGGACGCGGACCTGCACGCCCGGCTGGCCGGGCTGGCCCGCGA
This sequence comes from Amycolatopsis melonis, assembly GCF_040064235.1. Taxonomy (NCBI): domain Bacteria; kingdom Bacillati; phylum Actinomycetota; class Actinomycetes; order Pseudonocardiales; family Pseudonocardiaceae; genus Amycolatopsis; species Amycolatopsis melonis. The sequence goes on along the minus strand of NZ_JBDZYD010000014.1, from coordinate 16,601 downwards.
GTGCGGCGCCAGCGTGTTCATGGTCGTGCACGCCGCGCTCGCCGCCCTGCTGACCCGGCTGGGCGCGGGCACCGACGTGCCGATCGGCTCCCCGATCGCCGGCCGCACCGACCAGGCACTGGACGACCTCGTCGGGTTCTTCGTCAACACCCTCGTCCTGCGGGTCGACACGGGCGGCGAGCCGACGTTCCGCGAGCTGCTGGCCCGGGTCCGCGAGCGCAACCTCGACGCGTACGCCCACCAGGACGTGCCGTTCGAGCGGCTGGTCGAGGTGCTGAACCCGGCGCGGTCGCTGTCGTACCACCCGCTGTTCCAGGTCATGATCGCCGGGCAGAACAACGCCCGCGCCGACGTGCGCCTGCCCGGCCTGTCCGTCACCGAGGTCCCGGTGACCACCGGGACGTCGAAGTTCGACCTGGCGATCTCGCTGACCGAGCGCGACGGCGGGATCGACGGCGTGCTGGAGTTCAACGCCGACGTCTTCGACTACCCGACGGCGAACGGGATCCTGCGCCGTCTCGAAGTGCTGCTGCGTGCGGCGCTGGCCGAGCCGGACCGCCCGGTCGGCGCGCTCGACCTGCTCGACGGCGACGAGCGCGACCGGGTGCTGGGGGAGTGGGCCGGCTCGCTCGAACCGGCGGGCACCGAGACGTTCCCGGGGCTGTTCGCCCGCCGCGTGGCCGAGGCACCGGACGCGGTGGCGCTGGTCTTCGAAGACGTCGAACTCACCTACGCCGAGCTGAACGCGCAGGCCAACCGGCTCGCGCACCTGCTGGCCGCCCACGGCGCCGGGCCGGAGCGGGTGGTCGCGCTGGCCGTGCCGCGGTCGGCGGAGATGATCGTCGCGGAGCTGGCCGTGCTCAAGGCCGGCGCCGCCTACCTGCCGATCGACGTCGACTACCCGGGCGACCGGATCGCCTACATGGTCGAGGACGCGGCCCCGGTCTGCGTGGTGACGACGCGGGAGATCGCCGCGAAGCTGCCCGCGGACCTGCCGCGGGTCCTCCTCGACGACCCCGCCATCGGTGAAATGTCCACAGAGGACCCGTCGGTCGTGGTCAAGCCGGAGAACGCGGCGTACGTGATCTACACGTCCGGCTCGTCCGGGCGCCCGAAGGGCGTGGTCCTCCAGCACTCGGGGGTGGCGAAACTGGTCGCCACCCAGGTCGAGCGGTTCGGCGTGGGGCCGCACACCCGGGTGCTGCAGTTCGCGTCGCCGAGTTTCGACGTCGCGTTCTGGGACCTGTGCCTCGGCCTGCTCTCGGGCGGCCGCCTGGTCGTCGTCCCGGCCGAGCGGCGGGTCGCGGGCCCGGCGCTGAGCGAGTACGCGTTCGCCCACGACGTCGACTTCATGATCCTGCCGCCCGCGCTGCTCGACGCCATGCCCGAGGACTGTGACCTGCCACGGGACAGTGTCCTGCTGGCGGGGACCGAGCGCGTGTCGCCGGAGCTGATCCGGCGGTGGGCGCCGGGACGGCGGATGTTCAACGCCTACGGCCCCACCGAGGCGACCACCAACTCGACCCTCGGCGAGAGTGATCCGGTGGAACTGGCGGACGCGACGGTCGTCCCCATCGGCATTCCCGACCCGGGAACCCGGGCGTACGTGCTGGACGCGGGGCTGCGGCCGGTCCCGCCCGGCGTGGTGGGCGAGCTGTACCTCGCCGGTTCCGGGCTCGCCCGCGGCTATCTCGGGCGGCCGGGGCTGACGGCCGAGCGGTTCGTGGCGGACCCGTTCGGTTCGGGCGGGCGGCTCTACCGCACCGGTGACCTGGTGAAATGGCTGCCGGACGGGCGTCTGGTGTTCCTGGGCCGGGCCGACGACCAGGTCAAGATCCGCGGCTACCGGATCGAACTCGGCGAGATCGAGGCGGTGCTCGCGGAGCACCCGTCCGTTGGGCAGTCGGTCGTCGTCGCGCAGGACGGGCGGCTCGTCGCCTACGCGGTGCCGTCGGCGGGCCGCGACGAGGAAGCCGAGCTGGAGCACGTCGGCGAGTGGCGTGAGCTGCACGAGAACGTCTTCACCGAGGCGGCGTCCGGCGGGCTGGAGGAGAACTTCACCGGCTGGAACTCCAGCTACGACGGCTCGGAGATCCCGCTCGGCGAGATGCGCGAGTGGCACGCGGCCACGATCGACCGGATTCGCTCGCTGCGGCCGAAGCGGGTGCTGGAGATCGGGGTCGGCAGTGGCCTGATCCTGTCGCGGATCGCCCCGGACGCCGAGGAGTACTGGGGCGTCGACCTGTCCGAAAAGGCGATCGCGAACCTGCGCCGCGAACTCGCGGCGACGCCGTATGCGAGCAAGGTCCACCTCGCCGCGCGGCCCGCCCACGACCTGGGCGAACTGCCGGAATTCGACACGGTGATCGTCAACTCGGTCGCGCAGTACTTCCCGAGTACCGGTTACCTCGCCGAAGTCCTCCGCACGGCCGCCGCGCACGTGCGGCCGGGCGGGGTGATCTTCCTCGGGGACATCCGGAATCTCCGGTCGCTGCGGGCGTTCCGGACGGCGACCGAGCTGCGACACGGCCGGGCCGATGTCGCCGCGGTGGACCAGGCCATTGCCCGTGAGGGTGAGCTGGTGCTCGACCCGGACTTCTTCCCGGCGCTGGCCCGGGAACTCGACGGCTTCGGCGACGTCGACGTCTGGGTCAAGCGCGGTCACGCCCACAACGAGCTGACCCGCCACCGCTACGACATCGTCCTGCGGAAGGCCCCGAAGCCCGCCGCACCCGACGAGCAGGTTGTCGCGTTCGAGTCCCTTGTGGAGCTGGACCGGCTCCTGGCCGGGCGTCCGGACCGGCTGCGCGTGACCGGTGTGCCCGACGCCCGGCTGTCCGGCGAACTCGCCGCCGTCGCAGCGCTGGCCGCCGGGGACGCCGACGCCGCACTGTCCTCTTTGGCGGACCGGTCCGGCGTGGACCCCGAGACCCTGCACGACCTCGGTGAGCGTCACGGTTACCGGGTCTTCGCGACGCTGACGGCGGACGCCGGAGCCCTGGAGGCCGTGTTCACCACCGGCGAGCCGGTGCGCATCCACCGCGCCCGCCCGGTGCGGGCCGCCCTGGCCGCGCTCGGCAACCACCCGGCCGGGCAGCGGGACACGAACGCGCTGGTGACGGCGTTGCGCGCGCACGTGCGTGACCGGCTGCCGCAGTACATGGTGCCCTCGGCGTTCGTCATCCTGGACCGGCTGCCGCTGCTCGCCTCGGGCAAGCTCGACCGCCGGGCCCTGCCGAGCCCGGACCGGCAGGCGGAAACCACCGGCCGCGCCCCGCGCACGCCGGTCGAAGAGGTCCTCTGCGGCCTGTTCGCCGAAGTCCTCGACACGGCCTCGATCGGCGTCGACGACGACTTCTTCGCCCTCGGCGGTCATTCGCTGATGGCGACCAGGCTGGTCGCGCGGCTGCGCGCGGTCTTCGGCGTCGAACTGCAGGTGCGGTCGGTCTTCGAGACGCCGACCGTGGCCGGGCTCGCCGCCCTGCTGTCCACTTCGGACGCCGACGCGGCCCGGCCCGCGCTGGTGCGTGCCGAGCCCCGGCCGGACGTGCTGCCGCTGTCGTTCGCGCAGCAGCGGCTGTGGTTCCTGCACTGGCTGGAAGGCCCGTCGCCGACGTACAACATGCCGACCGCGGTCCGGCTGACCGGCGACCTCGACGTCGAGGCCCTGCGCACCGCCCTGTCCGATGTGGCCGGACGGCACGAAGCCCTCCGGACCGTCTTCCCGGAGATCGACGGCGAGGCCCGGCAGCTGATCCGCGACGACGTCACGATCGAGCTGCCCGTCCGCACGGTCACCGAGGCCACGCTCGCCGACGCGGTGTCCGAAGTGGCCGCGACGGTGTTCGCGCTGGAGTCGGAGATCCCGCTGCGGGCCGAGCTGCTGCGCCTCGGCGCCCGCGAGCACGTCCTGGTGCTGGTGTTCCACCACATCGCCTCGGACGGCTGGTCGACCGCGCCGCTGTGGCGGGACCTCGCCACGGCCTACACCGCCCGCCGGTCTGGCGAGGCTCCACAGTGGACTCCGTTGCCGGTGCAGTACGCGGACTACACGCTGTGGCAGCGGGACGTCCTCGGCGAGCGGGTGATCGAGCCGCAGCTGGCCTACTGGCGCGAAGCGCTGGCGGGCCTGCCGGACCGCATCGAGCTGCCCACCGACCGGCCGCACCCGGCCGAGGCGTCCTACCGCGGCGAGCAGTTCGCCTTCGGCTGGGACGCGGGACTCCACAGTGGACTCGTGGAGCTGGCCAGGGCCTGCGGCGCCAGTGTCTTCATGGTCGTCCACGCCGGGCTCACCGCCGTGCTGACACGGCTGGGCGCGGGCACCGACATCCCGATCGGCACGTCCATTGCCGGCCGCACCGACGCCGCGCTCGACGACCTCGTCGGGTTCTTCGTCAACACCCTGGTCCTGCGCGTGGACACCGGCGGTGACCCGACGTTCCGCGACCTCGTCGCCCGCGTGCGCGACCGCAGCCTCGACGCCTACGCCCACCAGGACGTGCCGTTCGAGCGGCTGGTCGAGGCGCTCAACCCGGTCCGGTCGCTGGCCTACCCGCCGCTGTTCCAGACAATGCTGGCCTGGCAGAACAACGCCGTCGCCGACCTCACCCTGCCCGGCCTCACCGTCGCGGAGGAACCGGTCCGGACCGGCACTGCCCGGGCCGACCTGACGTTCTTCGTCGGCGAGCGGCCGGGCCACCGGGCCGGGATCCGCGGCACCGCGGAGTACAACAGCGACGTCTTCGACCGGGCGAGTGTCGAAGCGATCCTGGAGCGCCTGCGCAGGCTGCTGCAGGCCGTCGTCGCCGACCCGGACACCCGCATCGGCGCCGTGGACCTGCTCACCGCCGCCGAGCACGACCAGCTCGCCCCCGATCCGGCGACGCCGCTCCCGGCGGAAACGGCGGCCGGGCTGTTCGCCGGCCAGGCGGCGCGGACCCCGGACGCGACCGCGCTCGTGTCCGGCTCCGACCGGCTCACCTACGCCGAGCTGGACGACCGCGCCACGGCCTTGGCCAGGGCGCTGCTCGCCCGCGGGGCCGGGCCGGAACGGGTCGTGGCGGTCGCGCTGCCGCGGTCGGCAGACCTCGTCGTCGCGCTGCTGGCCGTGCTCAAGACCGGCGCGGCCTACCTGCCCCTGGACCTCAACCACCCGGCCGAGCGCCTCGAGCTGATGCTCGCCGACGCGGATCCGCACGTGGTCGTCGCCGAGGACGGCTTCGGCGACCGCCTGGTCCGGCCCGGCGCGACCGCCGCCGAACCGGCCGCCTGGCCGGCGATCAGCCCGGACAGCCCGGCGTACGTGATCTTCACGTCCGGCTCGACCGGCCGCCCGAAGGCCGTCGCGGGGACCCAGCGCGCGCTGGCCAACCGGCTGCACTGGGGCCGCGACCTCGCCCACGGCGTACGGCTGGCGAAGAGCGCGCTGACGTTCATCGACGGCTCGACCGAGCTGCTCGGCGGGCTCGTCGCGGGTGACCCGGTCGTCTTGGCCGACGACGCGGCGGCCACCGACCCGCACGCCCTCGCCGAACTGGTCCGGACCTCCGGCGCGCAGGTGCTCACCGTGGTGCCGAGCCTGCTGGACACGTTCGTCTCCGACGTCGACGCGGACGCTCTGGCCTCGGTGACCACGTGGATCACCAGCGGTGAACCGCTGACGGACGCCCTCGCGGAGAAGGTCGCGGCCCGGTGGCCGTCGGCGAAGCTGGTCAACCTCTACGGCTGCTCGGAGGTCGCGGGCGACAGCCTCGCCCAGGTCTGCGGGCCGGTCGCGATCGGACGGCCGGTCGCGAACACCCGTGCGTACGTCCTCGACGCCGCGCTGCGGCCGGTGCCGCCGGGCGTGCGCGGCGAGCTGTACCTGGCCGGAGCCGGGCTCGCCCGCGGCTACCTCGGCCGTCCGGCGCTCACCGCCGAACGGTTCGTCGCGTCGCCGTTCGAGCCGGGGGAGCGGATGTACCGCACCGGCGACCTCGTCCGCCGCCGCGCCGACGGGGCACTGGAGTTCCTCGGCCGCGCCGACCAGCAGCTCAAGATCCGCGGGTTCCGCGTCGAGCCCGCCGAGGTGGAAGCCGTGCTGACAGCGGACACCGCGGTGGCGCGCGCGGCCGTGATCGCCCGGGACAACCGGCTGATCGCCTACGTCGCGCCGTCGGGCGACCCGGCCGCGCTGCGGGCCCGGGTGGCCGGGCGGCTGCCGGAGTACCTGGTGCCCTCGGCCGTCGTGGTGCTGCCCGAACTTCCGGTCAACGCCAACGGAAAGCTCGACCGCGCCGCCCTGCCGGACCCCGAGGTCCGGGCTTCGGGGCGGGTGGCGCGGACGCCGTCGGAACAGGCGTTGTGCGACCTGTTCGCCGACGTCCTCGGCGTCCCGGCGGTCGGCCCGGACGACGGCTTCTTCGCCCTCGGCGGGCATTCGCTGCTGGCCACCCGCCTGGTCAGCCGGATCCGCGCGCTGCTCGGCGTCGAGGTGCCGATCCGGGCGGTGTTCGACGCGCCGACCCCGGCCCGGCTCGCGGAACTGCTCGACCCGGGCCGCCGCGGCCGTCCCGCGCTGGTCCCGGCGCAGCGGCCCGAAGTGCTGCCGCTGTCGTTCGCGCAGCAGCGGCTGTGGTTCCTCGACCGCCTGGACGGTCCTAACGCGACCTACAACATCCCGTGGGCGTGGGAGCTGACCGGCCCGGTCGACGCCGGTGCGCTGCAGGCCGCCCTCACCGACGTCGTTGCGCGTCACGAAGTCCTGCGGACGCTGCTGGTCGAGGACCAGGGCACGCCCCGCCAGGTGGTGCTCGGCGAGGCCCGGCCGGTGCTGGTCACCGAGACCGTCACCGAGGCCGAACTCGACGAGCGTGTCGCGGCCGCGGCGTCGTACTGCTTCACCCTGGACGCCGAACTTCCGATCCGGGCGACGCTCGTGTCGGCGGGTCCCGAGCGGCACGTGTTCGTGCTGCTGGTGCACCACATCGCGGGCGACGGCTGGTCGCTGCCGCCGCTGAAGCGGGACCTCGACACCGCCTACGCCGCGCGGCTGCAGGGTGATCGTCCACAGTGGACGCCGTTGCCGGTGCAGTACGCGGACTACACGCTGTGGCAGCGGGAGATGTTCGGCCGGGCCGACGACCCGGACAGCCTCCTGGGCCGCCAGGCCGCGTTCTGGCGGGACACCCTCGCGGATCTCCCCGACGAACTGGCGCTCCCGGCGGACCGGCCGCGCCCGGCACGCTCGTCCAACCGCGGCGCCGCCGTGCCGTTCACCGTGCCCGCGACCGTCCATCGTGGACTCCGCGAGCTGGCGCACGGCAACGGCACCAGCACGTTCATGGTGCTGCAGGCCGCACTCGCGGCCCTGCTGACCCGGCTCGGCGCGGGCACCGACATCCCACTGGGCACGCCGGTCGCCGGCCGCGGCGACCACGCGCTGGAGGACCTCGCCGGGTTCTTCGTCAACACCCTGGTCCTGCGCACCGACACCGGCGGCGACCCGACGTTCCGCCAGCTCCTGGCCCGTGTCCGCGAAGCCGACCTGGCCGCCTACGCCCACCAGGACCTGCCGTTCGAGCACCTCGTCGAGCTGCTCAACCCGCCGCGGTCCCTGGCGCGGCACCCGCTGTTCCAGGTCATGCTCGCGGTGTACCACTCGGGTTCCGAACCGGAACGGCTGCTCGGGCTGGACGCGTCCTACCGGGACACCGGGCTGCGGCAGGCGAAGTTCGACCTGTCCTTCGACCTGGTCGAAACCCCCGAGGGCATCGACGGCGACCTCGAATACAGCCTCGACCTCTTCGACGAGCCGACCGCCCGCACGCTCACCGAGCGCCTGGTGCGGCTGCTGGCCGCGGTCGTCGCGGACCCGGACCGGCCGCTGAGCCGCCTCGACGTCCTCGACACGGCCGAACGGCACCGGATCGTGCACGAATGGGGATCCGGCGCGCCGCTGACGGTTCCGGCGCCGACGGTCGTCGACCGGCTGGCCGCGCAGGTGGCGGCGACGCCGGACGCGATCGCGCTGAGCGACGCGGATTCGCGCGTCACCTTCGCGGAGTTCGCCGCGCGGACCGACCGCCTCGCCCGGTGGCTCGCGGCGCAGGGTGCGGGTCCCGAGAAGATCGTCGCGCTGGTGCTGCCGCGGTCGGCAGCGGTCGTCGAGGCCATCTTCGGCGTCTTCAAGACGGGCGCGGCGTACCTGCCGGTGGACCCGGACCAGCCGGGGGAGCGGATCGCGGCGATCCTCGCCGACTCCGGTGCCTCGCTGGTGCTCACCAGCCGCGCGCTGGCTTCGCGGGTCCCGGGGGCGCTGTGCGTCGAGGACATTGTGGACAGTGACGCGGCGCTGACCCCGCCGTCACCGGCGAATCCGGCGTACGTGCTCTACACGTCCGGCTCGACCGGCAAGCCCAAGGGTGTCGTCGTCCCGCATTCCGGCCTGGTGAACCTGTTCCACAGCCACCGCGAGACGCTCTACCGCCCGGCGGTGGCCGCGGCGGGCGGGCGGCGGCTGCGGGTCGGGCACGCGTGGGCGTTCTTCTTCGACGCCTCCTGGCAGCCGCAGCTGTGGCTGCTCGACGGGCACGAGGTGCACGTCGTCGACGACGACACCCGCCGCGACCCGGACCGGCTGGCCGCGGTCGTGCGCGAACGGCAGCTGGACTTCCTCGAACTCACGCCGTCGCACTTCGCGCAGCTGGCCTCGGCCGGGGTGATCGCGGACGGCGAATGCGCGCTGGGCGTCGTCGGCGTCGGCGGCGAAGCGGTGTCCCAGACGCTGTGGGAGACGCTGAAGTCCATGCCGGGCACGGCGGCGTACAACCTCTACGGCCCGACCGAGGCCACAGTGGACGCTCTGGTCGGCCGGTTCGCCGACGCGGACCGCCCGGTGGTCGGCCGCCCGGTGCACAACGCCCGCGCGTACGTCCTCGACGGCGGCCTGAGCCCGGTCCCGGCCGGGGTTCCGGGCGAGCTGTACCTGGCCGGCGCGGGACTGGCACGCGGCTACCACGGCCGTCCCGCGCTGACCGCGGAACGGTTCGTCGCCTCGCCGTTCGAGCCGGGTGAGCGGATGTACCGCACCGGCGACCTGGTCCGGTGGCGGCCGGACGGGCAGCTGGAGTACCTCGGCCGCACCGACGACCAGGTCAAGATCCGCGGCTTCCGGATCGAGCCGGGCGAGATCGAGACGGCGCTGACCCGCCACGACGACGTCACGCAGGCACTGGTCGTCGTCCGGGACGAGCGGCTGGTCGCGTACACGACCCCGGCGGCCGCGGACCCGGCGCGGCTGCGGGAGTTCCTGGCCCGGTCGCTGCCGGAGTACATGGTGCCCGCGGCGATCGTCCCGCTCGACGCGTTCCCGGTGACGCGCAACGGGAAGCTCGACAAGGCGGCCCTGCCGGTGCCGGAGTTCGAGGCACGCGGCCGGGCGCCGGAAACGCCGCTGGAGAAGGCCCTGTGCGAGATCTTCGCGGAGGTTCTCGGCGTCGCGGCCGTCGGCGCCGACGACGACCTGTTCACCCTCGGCGGGCATTCGATGCTGCTGGTGGTCCTGCGCAACCGGATCACCGAACGGCTCGGTGCCGAGCTGGAGATCGCCGAGTTCTTCCGTACCCCCACCGCGGCGGGCCTCGCCGCGCTGATCACCCGAGACGCGAGGTAGACGTGCACCGCACCCTGATGAACGCCAAGATCCACCGCGCCACCGTGACGCAGGCCGACCTGCACTACGTCGGCTCGCTGACCATCGACGCGGACCTGATGGCCGCGGCGGACATCGTCGAAGGCGAGAAGGTCCAGGTCGTCGACATCACCAACGGCGCCCGGCTGGAGACCTACGCCATCACCGGCGAGGCGGGCTCCGGCGTCATCGGCGTCAACGGCGCGGCCGCGCACCTGGTGCACCCCGGCGACCTGGTCATCATCATCACCTACGCGCAGGTCCACGAGTCCGAGCGGGCGGGCCACCGGCCGCGGGTGGTGCACGTCGACGCGGACAACCGGCAGGTCCACTTGGGCCACGATCCGGCCGAGCCGGTGCCCGGCGCGGAAGCCCAGCTCTCGGGCCGGGGTGGGCGCTGACACAGTTGCTTTCGCAGGGTGCCCTAAATAAGGTGTGCCTATCCTAAAATCTGGTCGAGAGGTTCTCATGTCCGTGTTCGAAGGTGCTGCCGGGCTCAGCCGGCGTGGATTCCTGATCGGGGCCGGCGGCTTCGCGGCGACCGTCGCCCTCACCGCGTGCGGGAACGGCAGCGACAAGCCCGCCGCCGCGGCGTCCGGGCCCTGGGAGTTCACCGACGACCGCGGTCAGAAGGCCTCGCGCGACCAGCGCCCGTCGCGCGTGGTGGCCTACGTGAGTTCCGCGGCCGCGCTGTGGGACTACGGCGTCCGCCCGGTCGGCGTGTTCGGCCCGCAGAAGAAGGCCGACGGCGGCAAGGAGATCCAGGCGGGCAACATCGACCTCGCCGCCGTCACCTCGATCGGCAACGCGTGGGACGACTTCAGCATGGAGAAGTTCGCCGCCACCAAGCCGGACCTGGTGATCACCGGCCTGACCGGTGCCAAGCCGACCGACCTGTGGGTGCTCAAGGACGACCTCGGGCCCAAGGTCCAGCAGGTCGCGCCGATCGTCGCGCTCTCGGAGTACAAGGTCGCCCTGCCGAAGGTGATCGAGCGCTACGAGCAGCTCGCCGTCGCCCTCGGCGGCGACGCGAACTCGGACGTCATCAAGAAGGGCAAGGAGGACTTCCAGAAGGCCTCCGACGACCTGAAGGCGGCCATCAAGGCCAAGCCGGGCCTGAAGGTGCTGGTCGTGTCCAGCGACAAGGACAACCTGTACGTCTGCAAGCCGGAGTTCTTCGCCGACCTGGCCTACTACCGCGACCTGGGCCTGGACATCGTCAACGGCGGCGGCTCCGACGACTACTTCGAGACGCTCAGCTGGGAGCAGGCAGGCAAGTACCCGGCCGACCTGATCCTCACCGACAGCCGCACGTACGCGCTTTCGCGGCAGCAGCTGGCGCAGATCCCGACGTGGGCGCAGCTGCCCGCGGTCAAGGCGAACCAGGTCGCCGACTGGTCGACCGAACCCCGCTTCAACCCGGTGCTCGCGGCCCCGGTCATCCGGCAGCTGACCGAGGTCGTCAAGGGCGCCCGCACGGACATCACCGCCTGAGGAGGCCCGCCGTGACCAACCCGTTCGAAGACCCTTCCGGCACGTACCTGGTCCTGGTCAACGCCGAGAACCAGCACAGCCTCTGGCCGGAGTTCGCCGACGTCCCGCCCGGCTGGACGGTCACCTTCGGCCCCGCCGCCCGCCAGGCCTGCCTCGACCACGTGGAAGCGAACTGGACCGACATGCGTCCCAAGTCCCTGGCCGACGCCATGGACGCCTGACCCGCTTCCCTCCGACACGCCGGGAACCCGCAAGGTTCCCGGCGTGTCGTCGTCCCAATCACGAGTGATGCCCTTCCAATCACGCGAGATGCCCGCCCAATCACGCGGGTTACGTCTTTGATCACGCGAGTTCCGCGTTCAATCACGCGAGTTACGTCTGCGATCACGCCAGTTCCGACTCCGATCACGTGAGATCGGTGAGCCGGAACGGCGATCACCGGTGATCAGAAAGGCATCACGTGTGTCTGGAGGGGCATCACTCGTGATTGGAGGGGCATCACGGCGTCAGGGACGGTGACCGGACCAGGCCGCCCAGAGCTTCGCGTACTGGCCTCCCGCGGCGACCAGCTCGTCGTGCGTGCCGGACTCCACCACGGCGCCCGCGTCCAGGACCACGATCCGGTCGGACGCCGCCGCCTGGGTCAGGCGGTGGGCCACCACCAGGGCCGTCCGTCCCTCCAGGGCCGCCGCGGCGGCCGACTCCAGGACCCGCGAACCCGCGCTGCCCGCCTCGGCTGTCGCCTCGTCGAGGATCGCGATCGGCGGGTCGGCCAGCACCAGCCGGACCAGGGCCAGCTGCTGGGCCTGCGTCACCGTCAGCTGGTGACCGCCTTCGCCGACCACCGTCGCCAGCCCGTCCGGCAGGGAGTCCACCCAGGACAGTGCCCCCACCTTCGCCAGTGCCGCCCGCAGTTCCGCGTCGGACGCCGACGGGCGCGCCAGCCGCAGGTCCTCGGCCAGTGGCCCGGCGAAGACGTGGACCTCCTGGCTGATCAGCGCCACCGTCCGGCGGGTGGCCTCGCCGCCCAGCTCGTCCAGCGGGACGCCGCCGAGCGTGACCGATCCGGTGTCCGGGCGGTGGATTCCGGCGATCAGCTTGGCCAGCGTCGTCTTCCCGGCCCCGCTCGCCCCGACCAGCGCCACCCGCTCGCCGGGGGAGACGTCCAGGTCGATGTCGCGCAGCACCGGGTGACCATCCACATAGGAGTGCCCGACGCCCGCCGTCTTCACCGACGCGTCGACCGGGCGCGCCGGCCGCTCGGGTGCCGCCTCGGCGGGCAGGTCCGCGACGCCGATCAGGCGCGCGAGGCTCGCCGCGGCCGCCTGCGCGTCGTCCACCAGTGCCAGTGCCGTCGTGATCGGGCCGAACAGGCTGTGGAAGTACAACGCCGCCGCCGTCGCGACGCCCGCCGTCACCGCGTCCGCCCCGACCAGCACGAACCCCATGGCCAGCACCGCCGACAGCCCGACGAACTCCGCCAGGTTGAGCCGCGCGTAGAACCGCGTCACCAGCCGGATCCCGCGCAGCGCCAGCTCGACCGCCACGCCGGACCGCTCCCGCACCCGCTCGAGGTGCGTGTCCTCCAGCCGGAACGCGCGGACGGTCTTCGCCCCGCCGATCGTGTCGAGTAGCTGCTGCTGTTGCGCCCCGACCGCCTCACGCTGGCTCGCGTACAACGGCTTCGCGCGCGGCACGTACCAGCGCACGGTCCACAGCTGGATCGGCACCGCCACCAGCGCGGCCAGCAGGAACCGCCAGTCCAGCACGGCCAGCGCCCCGAGCGTCAGGACGACCGTCAGCACCGACCGGCCCAGTTCGGGCAGCGCCTGCCGGACGGCTTCGGCGACGACCGAGACGTCGTTCGTCACGCGCGTGGTGAGGTCGCCGGACCCGGCGCGTTCGAGCTGGTCGAGCGGCATCCCGAGGGCCCGCTCGACGAAGCGCTCGCGCAGCTCGGCCAGGATCGTCTCGCCCAGCCGCGCGACCAGCGAGACGCCGATCGCGGTCGCCACCGCCTGCCCGAGCGCCACCAGAACCAAGCCCACGACGGGCGTGACCAGCTCGCTCGCCGGGTGCCGCGTCGCGACCAGGTCGACGACCCGGCCGAGCAGGGGCGCGGTGAGCAGGCCGATCGCCGTGGCCGCGACGAGCATCGTGAACGCCGCCGAGGTGCGCCCCTTGGCGCGCCCGGCCAGCTCGGCGACGACGGCGCGGATCCGGCGCCCGTCGGCGACGGGGAGGAGTTCGCGGGTCATGACAGCACCACCGCCCGGTAGTCGGCCCGATCGGCCAGTTCGGCATGACGTCCTTCGCCCGCGACCCGCCCGTCGTCGAGCAGGACGACGCGGTCGGCCGCGGCCAGCAGCGCCGGGCTGGTGGTCACGAGGATCGTGGTGCGGCCACACCGCAGCTCCGCCAGCCCGGCGGCGATCCGCGCCTCGGTGACGGTGTCGACGGCGGTCGTCGGATCGTGCAGCACCAGCACGGGCGCGTCGGCGGCCAGCGCACGGGCCAGTGCGACCCGCTGGCGCTGCCCGCCCGAGAGCGACCGCCCGCGTTCGGTGACGGCGGTCGCGACGCCGTCGGGCAGCGCGCCGGCCACCTCGTCGACGGCGGCCGCGGCCATCGCTTCGGCGGCCAGCGGGCCGGTTCCGACGTTCTCGGCGACCGTTCCCGCGAACAAGCCGGCGTCGTGCGCCGCGACCAGCACGACCTCGCGGACCCTGCTGGGGTCCACAGTGGACAGGTCGACGGCGTCGACCGTCACCGCGCCGCTCGCTGGATCGGCCGCGCGGCCCAGGCAGTCCAGGAGGTCCGTCGCCGCGGCCGGGTCGGTGGCGACCACGCCGAGCAGCTCGCCGGGCCGGGCCTCGAAGGCGACGTCGCGCAGGACGCCGTGGCTCAGCGAGGAAAGCCTGACGTGCCCCGCCGGCGGGTTGGGCAGCGTGGCGTCCCCGGCACCGACGGCGGGCGGCGCGTTCAGGACGTCGGCGATGCGTGCGGCCGAGGCCCGGCCCTGGGCGAGTTCGCCGTTGACCCACGAGAAGATCGAGAACGGCGTGATCAGGTACTGCGCGAGCCCGACCGCGGCGACGAGGTCGCCGACACTGATGTCACCCGACGCGGCGAGCGTGCCGCCGACGAGGGCCACCACCGCGATGAAGATCCCGGTGAGCGCGAGCAGGGCGCCGTTGTGCCAGGCCTGGGCGCGCGCCGCGCGCAGCGTCGCCCGCAGCGAGTCCCGGCTGGTCCGGCGGTAGCGGTCGACGGCGGCGCGTTCGGCGCCGATGCCCTTGAGCACGCGCAGCCCGGCGACGAGATCGGTGGCGACGCCGGAGGCGAACGCGGACCGCTCCTGCTCGGCCTCGCTGCGGCGTTCCAGCGGCTTGCCGACCAGGTGGGCCAGGTACAGCATCGGCGGCGTGCCGAGCAGCACCAGCAGGCCGAGCGGCAGCGACATGGTCAGCAGCGCGACCGCGCTGACCAGCAGCCCGGCCAGCCCGGCGACGCCGAACGGCAGGACGCCGTTGACCGTGCCGACGCGCTTGGCGTCCGACGTCGCGATGCTGACCAGCTCACCGGCGAGGGTGCCGGACTCCGTGCCGCCCGCCGGGTGCAGCACGCGGCGGCCGAGGTCGAGCCGCAGGTCGTGCGCGGCGCGTTCCGCGGCCCGCTCGCCGAAGCGGGCACCGAGGCGGTAACTGGTCGACAACGCCGCGAAGAGCACGCCGAGGACCGCCAGCCAGAGCACGAGCGTGCCGGCCGAGCCGCCGGCGACGGCCCGGTCGATGACCACGCCGATCACCACCGGCACCAGTGCCTCGCCGCCCTGGTGGCCCGCCGTCAGCAGCGCCGCGAGGGCCACCGATCGGCGTTGCCCGGCGATCGAACGGCGGAGGACTTCCCGTCCGGTCGTGCGCACCCGCGCCTCCCTGTCCAGTCGTGGGATAGGTAAGGCTAGTCTAAGTAAAGAAGTTACGGGGACACGGTCGGCTTCGTCTCAGTTCCCGGTTCGGCCGCCGGCTCGCCGAACCGGGCCAGCGCGAGCGCGGCGGCCACGGCGAGCACGAACCCGGCGACGGCCACGACGGCGAAGCCGGGCCGCGTGCGGTCGCCGAGGGCGAGGACGCCGACCAGGGACGGGAACACCGTCTCGCCGAGGACCATCATCGCGGTCGAGGTGGTGACGCTGCCGCGTTGCAGCGCCGTCGCGTAGAAGAGCATCGCCATCCCGCCCGCGACCGCGACGACGTAGGTCGCGGGGTCGGTGAGCAGGTCGAGCGGGGCGAGGCTGGGGATGATCCGCCCGGCGATGGCGACGACGCCGAAGCACAGCCCGGCGACGAGGCCCAGCGCGGGCGTCCGGATGCGGCGCCCGGCCTTCCCGGCGGCGATCCCGGCGGCGGCGAGCACGACGACCGCCCCGGCCAGCACGAGCCGGAACCCGAGTCCGACCGGATCCGACCCTTCGCTCTCGGCGGCGGCGCCGAGCAGCCCGAGCCCGGCGCACACGACGACCACGGCACCCCATTCGCGGCCGCCGAGCCGGACGCCGAGAAACCGCGCGGCCACGGCGGTCACGGCCAGGCTGGCGGCCAGCGCGGCCTGCACGACGAACAACGGCAGCACATGCAGGGCGGCGATCTGAGCGACGAACCCGAGGACGTCCAGCGACAGGCCCAGCACGAACTTCCACTGGCCGAGCACGCGCACGAGCAGCCGGGGATCGACACCGTCGCGGCCGGTGTCGGTGGCCTGCGCGGCGACCGACTGCATCACCGAAGCCACGCCGTACGCACATGCCGCGCCGAGGGCGCAGAGCAGTCCCCACCACATGTCGATCACTCTATGGGGTGTGCCGGGCGGCGCGTGTCCGGAAACTGTCGGTGCCGCGCGGTAGCTTGTCCCCATGTCGAACACGAGTTCGAAGACGCACCGGTCCTGGCCGCCCCGGCTCGCCGGCGACGAGCTGCGCCTTCTGCTGGATTTCCTGCAGTTCCTGCGGGCCACGGTGGTGAACAAGCTGGCGGGCCTGACCCGGGAGCAAGCGGCGGCCACGCCGTTGCCGTCGTCGCCACGGACGAGCGCGCTGGGCGTGGTCAAGCACCTCACGGCGGTCGAGCGCTGGTGGCTGTCGATCGAGGCGGGCGGGGCGGACCTGCCGTCGTTGTGGGCGGGCACCCCGGACCCGAGCTGGGACCTGACCCCGGACGACACCCCGGCCTCGGTGGTGGCGGCGTACAAGGCGGAGTGGGAGAGGGCGGAGAAGGCGCTTCGGGGGCTGGGCCCGGACGACCGGACCCGGCGGCGGTCCGGGTTCACCGTGCGGTGGGTCGTGGCGCATGTGGTCCAGGAGACGGCGCGGCATGCGGGACATTTGGACGTTCTGCGTGAGCTGGCCGATGGGGAGGTGGGGGGGTGAGGGGACCGG